>NZ_JH815330.1:0-305095 GCF_000296615.1 Halorubrum sp. T3
ATCACCGCTTACGCCGGAGCGCAGGGGGCGTGATCCTCATCTTTCGCGGACCTGAACGTACCGGACGACGGGTCATAAACCCATCGGAACGGTACGGGTCCAGCGAAACCGGGCCGAGTTGAACGGCCCGAGTCCGCGATGCGTTCTTCGCATTTCTTCGAATGGCCGGGTTGTATTTAACCCCGTCGAACTACCGGCGCCACGTCATGCGATTTCATGCCGAGAGAAGCGGGACAACTGACCGGATCGAGTCGAAGCGAAGGCGAGCCTACCCGGGACAGTAGCTCTGTCGCGACAGGGTGATCAACTCCGAGGTGTTCCGGCCGGTCGACGGCGAAAACGAGAGATCGGAACCGGCGGCCCGAGGGTTACTCGTCGTCGAGGTACTCGATGCCCTGCTTCGAGACGTTGGCCTTGGTGATGTCGTCAAGGTCGTTGAGCCAGAAGTCGTCGTCCGCGTCGTCGACCTCGGGAGCGCCGTCCTTCCAAGCCCATCCCTCGTACTCGTGGACCTTCTGGGTCCCCTTCTCCCGGAGACGAAGCGTCGTTCGCTCCGCCTCTTCCTCGGAGGGTGCCGGCTCGAGCGTCCGAGCCGCTTTGAGCGCCGCCTGACGCGGCATGTTGCCCGAGAACTCACTCGGTTCCGATCCGTCTTCCTCTCGCAGGGCAAAGTTTCGCTTACCGTCTTCACGTACCATGGTTTTGCCTCCGTGTGACACCAGCACACAGTGTGTAATAAATATATCGGGGAAATGAAAGCTGTGCGCCACAATTTTTATATATTACCTCGGTGGCGGCTGGCGATTTGGGGCCTCGAAGCGGAAGCGAAACGGGGTATCGACGACGATTCGCGGAGCGTTCAGCGCGCGCGACACGTCGATTCGGGGGTCGCGAGGCAATTTTGCTCCCCCGTGTCACCGGGAGATCGGTCTCGCCGCCCGTCGTCGGTCGCGACGTGCGCACCCGCGATTCACCGGCGAGCGAGTGCGTGTAAACAACACTTATGTGTCTGCTATGGCGAAGGGCGACAAGCACACCCGCGATGGTCCGCAAAAAGAAGCTCAGCCCCAGTGGGGCCAAGGACGACGACGGGGAGTACCACAACGTCCACGTGAACCTCCACGAAGACGAGCTCGCCGTCGCCGGCATGGAGATCGGCGACGAGGTGTTCGTTCGAGTCCGAGACGGGAAGATAATCATCCAGAAGGCGGACGCCAACCCGGAGCAGCTCGAACACGACTTCTGACGCGGACCGCGGGAGTCCGACGTATGTTCGCCGCCGAGCGATCGCCGCGCGGACCGCGGTCGGCGGATTGATTGTCGCTCGTGACGAGGCCCAGACGATGGGCGCGTACGACCTGTTGAAGCCAGCACTGTTCCGACTGCCGCCGGAGACCGCACACGGACTCGTTCACCGACTGCTCGGCGGCGTCCAGGGGACGCCGGTCACCGACGCGCTCGCCGAGCGGTACGCGGTCGACGACGAGCGGCTCGCGGTCGATCTGTTCGGGTCGACGTTCCCGAACCCCGTGGGCGTCGCCGCCGGGTTCGACAAGAACGCGCACGTCCCGCGGGCGCTGGCGTCGCTCGGGTTCGGACACGTCGAGGTCGGCGGCGTCACCGCGGAGCGACAGCCCGGGAACCCGCGCCCGCGACTGTTCCGGCTGAAAGAGGACGAGGCGCTCGTCAACCGGATGGGGTTCAACAACGAGGGCGCCGACCGGGTGGGCGAACGACTCGACCGCGACCCGCTCCCCGAGGTGCCGGTCGGGATCAACATCGGGAAGTCGAAGTCGACGCCCCTGAGCGAGGCCCCGGACGACTACCTGTACACGTACGAGCGCGTCGCGGACGCGGGAGACTATTTCGTGGTCAACGTCTCCAGCCCGAACACCCCCGGCCTCCGCGAGCTACAGAACCGCGAGGCCTTGGAGCGCATCCTCGGGACGCTCGCCGACGCCGGCGCGGATCCGCTGCTCGTGAAGCTCTCGCCGGACCTCCCGGAGCCGGCGGTCGAAGACGCGCTCGGCGTCGTCGACGACCTCGACCTCGACGGCGTCATCGCGACCAACACGACGACCTCCCGGCCAGATTCGCTGCGGAGCCACAACCGGGCCGAGCGCGGCGGGCTCTCGGGGAAGCCGATCGAGTCGCTCGCGACCGAGCGGGTGCGCTTCGTCGCGGAGCGCACCGACGTCCCGGTGATCGGCGTCGGGGGAATCTCCGACGCCGCGGGCGCCTACGAGAAGATACGGGCGGGCGCTTCGCTGGTCCAGCTGTACACAGGGCTCGTCTACGAGGGGCCAGGACTTGCGCGCGACATCAACGAAGGACTCGTCGAACTGCTCGAGCGCGACGGGTTCGACTCGGTCAACGAGGCCGTCGGCGCGGACCTGTGACCGAGTCGGGAATCGAAATGAGAGACCGGGCTACGCGTCGTTGCGGACGATGACGACGACATCGTCGGCCTGAAGCAGCTCGCCCTCGCCCTGGTACTGCCGCTCTTCCTCGACCGCGAACTCGTCGTCGACGAGCGTGACGCCCGCGACGTGGAGCTCGTCCCCGTCGATCTCGTACTCCTCCCGCGCCAGCGCGGCCTCGATGTCGCCGACCTGGTCGCCGTACTTCGGGCCGACAGTGGCGTAATCGAGGTCAATACCCGTGATCACCGTCTCGACGGGCGCGTCGCCGTCGGGGTGGACCGCGAGGTCGTCGACGTGCATCACGCCGGTGATGTCGTCCTCGAAGCCGCGCACGTCGGCGTACACCTCCACCGCGTCGAGCGTCGCGGTGAGGGGGAGCTGGTTCTCGCTCTTGTACTTCCGGAGCGCGCCCACGACGGCCGTCGCGGCGGTCCCGGCGTCGCGGTCGGCCTCGATACCCAGCGGCTCGGGCCAATCCGTGAGGTGGATCGAGTCGGCCGCGCCGTCGGCGAGGGCAGTCGCCTCCGTATCGGCGGTCGCGGCGTCACTGCTGCCGGTCGCGTCCGCGACGGCGTCCGCGTACATGTCGTGCCACAGCTCCTCGGTGACGTGTGCGAGCAGCGGCGCGAACAGCTTCAGGAACCGGCGGTGCGCGGTCCGGAGCGTGTACGCGGCCGCGTCGTCCTCGCGCTGTTTGGCGATCTCGAGGTAGTCGTCGCAGAACGTGTTCCAGAAGAAGCTCCGGAGCTCGTCGCGGGCCTTCGAGAACGCGCGGTCGTCGAGCAGCTCGGTGAGCCGCTCGACCTCGGCGTCCAGCTCCGCGAGCAGCCAGCGGTCGAGCTCGCGGAGCCCGCCGTCGGGCTCGGCCGGGAACGGCTCCGGCGCGAGCGACTCGACCAGCTTCGAGGCGTTCCACAGCTTCCGGATCAGCTTCTCGCCCGCGCGGAGGTCCTTCTCCTTGAACGGGAAGTCGTCTCCGACGGCGGTGCCGGCCGCCCAGTAGCGCGTGGCGTCGACCGGGAACTCCTCTAAGACCGCCTCCGGCTCGACGACGTTGCCGACCGACTTCGACATCTTCTCGCGGTTCTCGTCGAGGACGTGGCCGTTGATCATCGTCTCCTCGAACGGGACCTCGCCGGTGTGCTCGTAGCACTTGACGAGCGTGTGGAACAGCCAGAAGCTGATGATGTCGTGGCCCTGCGGCCGGAGGTCGAACTGGTACAGCTCCGGATGCTCCATGGTAAACTCCTCGGCCTCCTCGTCCCAGTCCCAGCCGGCGTTGATGAGCGGGGTGAGACTGGAAGTGGCCCACGTGTCGAGCACGTCGTCCTCGGGCTCGAACTCGTCGTGCCCGCACGCGGAACACGCGTCGACCGGCGGGTCGTCGGAGAGCGGGTCGACGGGCAGGTCGGCCTTCTCGGCGATGACCTCCTCGCCGCAGTCCTCGCAGTACCACACCGGGAACGGGATGCCGGAGGAGCGCTGGCGGGAGATGAGCCAGTCCCACTGGAGCCCCTCGACCCAGTGTTCGTACCGGGTGAACATCTTCTCGGGGGACCACTCCATCTCCCGGCCGATCTCGAGGTACTCGTCCGTCTTGTCGAGCATCTCGATGTACCACTGCTCGGTGACGAGGAACTCGACGCTCGTCCCGCAGCGCTCGTGGACGTTGACCGTGTGGGTAATGTCGCGGCGGTCGAGCAGCGCGTCCGCCTCGTCGAGGTCCTCGACGATGGCCTCGCCGGCCTCGTCGGCGTGGAGCCCCTCGTACCCCTCGGCGACGTCGGTCATGTGACCGGACTCGTCGATGGCGACACGGAGGTCCAGGTCGTGGACCTGGTACCACTCGATGTCGTTCTGGTCGCCGAACGTACAGCACATCACGACCCCGGAGCCCGTCTCCATGTCGACGCGCTCGTCGGCGATGATCGGCACCTCGTGGCCGAACAGTGGCACCTCGGCGGACTCCCCGACGAGGCCCTGGTTCTCGTCGTCCTCGGGGTGGACGAAGACGGCGACGCAGGCCGGGAGGAGCTCCGGGCGCGTCGTGGAGATGGTGAAGGTCTCGCCTTCGCTCCCGGCGACGGAGAACGCGATGTCGTTGAAGTGGCTGGCCTGCTCGTCGTCCTCGGTCTCGACCTGCGAGATGGCCGTCTCGCACTCGGGACACCAGATCGCGGGCGCCTTCTCGCGGTACTCGCGGCCCTGGTCGTAGAGGTCGACGAACGACAGCTGGGAGACGCGCTGGACGCGCGGCTCGATCGTCTGGTAGGTGTGGTCCCAGTCGACCGACACCCCGAGCGACTGGACGTTCTCGGTGAACTGCTGCTCGTAGTCGGCACAGACCTCTCGGCACTTCCGTTGGAACTCGCGGCGCTCGAACTCCTGATGGCGGATGTCGAGCTCGTCCTCCGTCAGGCGTTCGGAGGCGATCCCGTTGTCGTCGTAGCCGAACGGGAAGAACGTCTCCCCGCCGTTCATGCGCTCGAAGCGCGCGACGAAGTCCTGGAGGGTGAACCCGTACAGGTGGCCCATGTGGAGGCTCCCCGATACCGTCGGCGGGGGCGTGTCGATGGAGAAGACGGTGTTCGGATCGACCGGGTCGTCGGCGGAGTAGGCGTACGTCTCCTCGTCGACCCAGCGCCGCTGCCAGCGCGGCTCGACGGCGTCGGGGTCGTACTCACCACTGGGCATTTCGGTCACACGTTCCGCCGGTTCCCCCTTAACGGACTCGGTTGTGTGGGGCGGGTTTGCGCGGTCAGGCGCGGGGAGGTGCGGAGCGCGGCGTCAGACCCGATCGTCGAGGTCGTGTTCGGCCGCCATCTTCGACGCCTCGGACGCGAACCGCTCGACCTCCTCTGCCGGGCTCTCGCCCAGCGCGTTCTCCTCGACCTCGCGGCCGGCGGTGATCCCGTCGCCCGTGACGAGCCGCTGTTCGGCCAGCTCCTTCGTGTGCATCCGCTCGCCGTCCTCCGTGGCGTAGGTGAGCCGCACGAGTCCCTTCGAGTCGAACTGCCGGTCGACGAGCCAGACGGTGGGCATGGGCGGGGATGGGTGCCTGCGACGCTTAAAAAGGGCGGTCGAGATCCGAGAGAACGCATGACAACAAGGAGCGATTTGAATGCCGATGCGGTTGGCGCGTGCCGACGAACGCCCGGTAGGGCGTGAGTCGCACGCGCGAGGGAGTCGGTCGCCGAGCGAAGCGACGGCGACCGACGAGGCTGGGGAGGTGAGAGGTGCGGTTGCGGTGCCGTGCGGGGCGGGACTTAAAGGGGCAGTCGCGAGGCCGCCGTAGGCGACGCAAGCACCGCAGTGAGTGAGCGGAGCGAACGAACGAGGAGCGCAGCGAGCGTACGGCGGCCTCGCGACTGGGGCTTTGGAGGAAGTCACCGGCGATCCCTTTCAGATCTCCACACCTCTCGTCGCCACGGCTTTGTACCGTCTCATCTAACCGAGAGCCATGTACGTTGAGTTCGACCGCGACACCTGCGTCGGGATGTACCAGTGCGTCGCCGAGTGGGACGCCTTCGAAAAGGACCTGAACGACGGGAAGGCCGATTTAAAAGGGAGCACCGAGGAGGAAGACGATCTGTTCGTCGTCGAGGTGCCCGACGGCGAGGAGTTCGACGCGAAGTTCGCGGCGCGCGTCTGCCCGGTCGACGCCATCGAAGTGTACGACGACGACGGCGAACAGGTGGTGTGAACGGTTCCGAGCGGTCGATTCTTCGTATATAAATCGCTGGTTCAGAAGCGAACCGGACAATCGCCGCCAAAGCCCCAGCCGCGACGGCTCGCGCGGCTCGGTGCGCTCCTCGACCGCTCACTCCGTTCGCGGTCTGCGGTGCTTCCGTCGCCGTGCTTCGCCCTCGCGGCTGCCCCTTTGAGTCCCACCCCGCACCGCTCCGCAACCGCACCTCACACCTCCTCAGCCTCGTCAGTCGCCCTCGCTTCGCTTCGGGCGACTGACTCCCTCGCACGCGCTGCTTCACGGCCTCCGCTTCGCTCCGGCCGCTCGCAGGCGCGCGCCGGGGTAAATGGTTGAGGAAGCGAGTCTACTCCCGACTCTATTTATAAGTGATCGGCCACGTCCTCGGCGAAGTACGTGACGATGAGGTCCGCGCCCGCGCGCTTGAGCGCGGTGAGCGACTCCAGCGCGGTCGCCTCGAGGTCGAGCCACCCCTTCTCGGCGGCGGCGTGGAGCATCGCGTACTCGCCGGAGACGTTGTACGCGGCGATGGGGCGGTCGAACTCGCGGCGGAGGTCCCCGACGATGTCGAGGTACGGGAGGCCGGGCTTCACCATCAGCACGTCGGCGCCCTGCTCGGCGTCGAGCCGCGCCTCCCGGAGCGCCTCGCGGCGGTTCGCGGGGTCCATCTGGTAGTGGCGGCGGTCGCCGAACTCAGGCGCGCCGTCGGCCGCGTCGCGAAACGGGCCGTAGAAGGCGGACTCGTACTTCGCAGCGTAGCTCAAGATTGCGACGTCCTCGTGGCCGGCCTCGTCGAGCGCCTCGCGGATCGCCCCCACCTGCCCGTCGGTCATCGCCGAGGGGGCGACCACGTCCGCGCCCGCGTCCGCCTGCGAAACGGCGGTCCGCGCGAGGAGGTCGAGCGTCTCGTCGTTCTTCACGGTGAGCGTCGGGTCCGACTCGGCGGTCTCCTCGATGACCCCGCAGTGACCGTGGTCGGTGTACTCGCAGAGGCAGACGTCGCCGATCACGGTGACGTCGGTCTCCGCGTCGATCCGCCGGATCGCGCGCTGGACGACGCCGTCGTCGGCGTACGCGCGGCTCCCGGAGGCGTCCTTCGACTCGGGGACGCCGAAGAGGATGACGGCCTCGACGCCGGTCTCGCGGATCTCCGCGACGCGGTCGACCGCCTCGTCGACCGGGACGCGCTCGTGGCCGGGCATCGTCTCGATGGGCACGCGCTCGTCGGTCGTGGCGTCGACGAAGACGGGCGCGACGAGGTCCGACGCCGAGAGGTCGGTCTCGGCGACGAGCGGGCGAACGCCGTCGGTCCGGAGGCGGCGGGGCCGGTCCGTGAGGTCCATGGAGGGGGTTGGCCCCGCGCGGACTTTTACCGTTCGTCTCGGCCGCGGGGGACTATCGACGGAGAGAAGCGTCCGGCCGGGCGACTACTCCGAGGACTCGATGTCGATCCGGTCGCGGAGCTCCGCGAGCTCGTCCGACTCGGCGAGCTCCTCGACGCGCTGTTTGAAGTGGGACTCGCAGAGCCCGACGACCACGCCGCCCTGCTCCGCCTCGTACGTGGCCTCCCGGTCGCAGTAGTGACACCGCATACGCCCCACTCCGTCCGGCGCGGGCTTAATGTTGTTCGTCGGGCGCCGCACCGGGGGAGTCCCCGGCCGCGAACTCCCCGACAGAAACCGGCTCGGGTAGCCGCTCGCGGACCGGATCGAACGCCGATTCCGTCAGCCCCGCGACGCCGAGCGTCCGCTCGTGCGCGTCCGTCCCGCCGGTTCTGAGCAGGTCGTTCTCGGCGGCGAGACGGTCGATCCGCGCGTCGTCGACGGCGCGGCCGTACGGGTAGAAGCGTTCGATCGCGTCGATCGCGGCCGACTCGCGGGCGACGTCGAGCGCCTCGTCAACATCCTCGTACCGGAACGGGTGCGCGAGCCCGACGAGCGCGCAGGCGTCCGCGAGCAGATCGAGCCCCTCGTCGAGCGGCGTCACGTCGCGCGCGACGTAACACGGGCCGTCGTTTCCGATCAGCTCGTCGAAGGCCCCGGCGTAGTCGTAGGGCGCGTCCGACGCGTCGATCGCCCGCGCGATGTGCGGGCGCCCGAGCCCGGCGCGGGGCTCGACGTCGAGGTCGACGCCGAGCCGCTCCTCGATCGCGTCGAGGATGGCGGCGCCGCGCTCGCGGCGGTCGCGCTGGAGCCGATCGATCTCCGCGTCGAGCGCGTCGGTGTGCTCGACGCCGTACCCGAGGAGGTCGAGGCGTTCGAAGCCGGCGTCGACGCGCAGTTCGATCCCGCGGACGACCCGGACGCCGTCGCGCTCGACGACCGGCGCGTCGAGCCCGGGGTGAATCCGGTCGTGGTCGGTGACGGCGACCCAGTCGACGCCCGCGTCGCGGGCGGCCGCGGGCACCTCGTCGAGCGTTAAGGTCCCGTCCGAGACGGTCGTGTGCGCGTGGAGGTCGGCGACGACGGGATCGCTGGAGTCGGGGGAATCGTCGGTGACAGCGGAATCAGAAGATTCGGCGGAATCGGCGGAGTCGGCGGGGGCAGCGGACATGGAGGTGAATACCTGCGCCCGACACTAAGCCGCGGCGGTTCCGGGAACCACCGGATTCGAGACGATATAAGGCGATATAAGGTATCCCCTCCGACTAAGGTCGTACATGGACAATCATTAAGAACCATCGGCGGTTTTCATCTGTCGATGCGCTTGAACGGCGTCGACGACCGACTCGAACGGCACCAGTACCCGACCACCTCTGAGGAGATCATCGCGGCTCACGGCAACGCGACCGTAGAGCTCGCGAACGGGTCCGAGCGGCTCGGCGACGTCTTAGAGCGGTTCGGCGACCAGACGTTTGAGGACGCGGAGGACGTGTTCACCACGCTCCGCGCCGGCGTCTGCCACCGCGGCGTCGGGCGCCGGTTCTACTCGGACCGCGACCCGACCACCGACGCGGAGGAGGGACCCTCGCCGGTCTCCTTCTGACGCGCCGAACCGACCAAGGTCCATACCCTTCTTTCGGAGCTCGACCGCGGAGCGGCGGCGCCGCGCGGACGGACTCCCGTGCGAGCGACGCGGCTACGACACGCCGTCGACGACCCCGGAGAGGTCGATCGGGATCGACCCCTTCCGATACCCCTCGATCGAGCCGTCGGGCTCGGCGCGGTAGACGACCGCGGGCTTGTGTCGGACCGCGGGTTCCGCCTCGCGCACGGCGGCCCACTCGTCGGTCGGGAACGACGAGCAGTCGACGAACAGCGTGACGCCGCCGGCGTGGGCCGCGAGCTGGCCGCTCGTCTTCGTCTCGGCGGTGTCGCGGACCGCCGCCACGGGGTCGTTCGCGGAGCGCCCGGCGGTCGGCTGCGGGCGCGTCACCTCGACGAGGTGACCGGTGCCAGTCTCCGGGTCCGTCGCGCGGAAGTCGAGCGAGTGACCCGTCGTCACCTCGATCTCCGGGGTGACCTCGTACCCCGCGTCCGTGAGGATCCGGGCCGCGGTGAACTCGGCGATGGCCGCGCTCATGCGGACGAGGTCCCGCGAGGCGGAGGTCCCGAGCTTCCCGGCCATGACCTCGCGGTACTCGTCGAGCGTTCCCGGCCGGAGCGTCTCCTCGACGAACCCGGTGCCGTCCTCGCGCGTCGCGTCCGGGAACCCGGCCGCGTGGTCGCGGAAGAACGCCCGGCTCGTCGCCGCGCCGTCCTTCGAGCAGAAGACGGGCAGGAAGTACCACGAGACGTGCGGGTAGTCGGCCAGCCACGGCTCGTCGTCGTGAAGCCCGGCGAGCAGCTCCCGCTGCGCCCACCGCGAGACCGGGTACGGCGCCTCGTCGAACCCGTACTTGTCCGTCCGCCAGAGCTCGCTCGGCGTCTCCGTGTTGCCCAGCCAGTACCCGACCGGGCCGCCGTCGGCGCCGGCCGGGGGGTCCGCGTCGTCGTCGGTCCAGCAGAACAGCGCGAACGAGCCGTCGTCCATGTCGAACCGGCGCGCCTCGTAGCCCGGCGGCGGCGCGAACCACGGATCGCCGGCCGTCGCTCCGAGGTTCTCGTCGAGGGGGCGACCGATCTGCGACCGGACCCGGTCCGCGGTCCACCGGCCGGGCGAGCGCCTGAAGCGGAGCGGTTGTGCCACGGGCGTTCGGTATCACGCCGCGGGGTTAATCGATTCCGGTGGACTGACCCGATCGTTCACGGTTTATGATACCTTTGCCGACAGGTATATAACAGGAAACGGCCAAGTGTTGGTGTACCATGTCAATGGGTGCCTATGACGAGGCCGAACACGAGCGTCGGGAGAAGAAGACCAGCGAAGTCGACGCCGACTTCGACGCGGAGCGCCCCGAGTACTCCGGATCGCTGACCTACGACTCGGGCGACTCCACGGAGGCACTCCTCGACAAGTTCGAAGAGCTTCAGGGCAAGTGACGCGGCCGCGGCGACGCCGCGCCTTCTAATTCCATTCTCGACGCCGGTAGCGACGGGTAACGGTCGCGACAGCGGGGAGCGACAGGTAACGGTCGCGACAGCGGGGAGCGACGGTCCGAACGGAACCGAGAGCTCAGGTGAGTAGGATCGCCGCCGTACAGACGAGCGCGACCGCGAGGACGTGACCGACCACCGCGCCGAGTAGCACGGGTTCCGTGAGCAGGAACGGCACGAGCGCCAGTTGGACCGCGGAGAAGCCGATGTTCTCGGCGTCGAGCCGCCGGACGGTCGCCCGCTCCTCGGGCGAGAGGTCGACGTGGACCGCGCGCCACAGCGCGACGACGGCGCTCCACCAAGAGGTGCCGATGCGGTAGGTGAGGTCCCAGAGGACGAGCAGCGTGAGGTAGACGACGGGGATCGGCGGCTGCGAACCGAAGAGCCGGTCGAGGAGGGTGTTCTCCCACGCGAACAGGTACGTCACGAGGGCGATGAACGCTAACACGCCCAACACGATCTCGATGCTCGACCCGAACAGCAGCCGCTTGTGTTCCGGCGGGGTCCCGAGCAGCCGGTTCTTCGCGCCCAACCGGTGCATTTCGACGCTGCCGACCGCCGCGACGACGACCGCGACCGTCCCGGCGGCCACGGCGTTCCAGACCCCGTAGTACCAGCCGAGCGCGACCACGCCGACCTCGAAGATCGCGAACTGGAGCGCGACCGCCAGCGTCCGCGAGATCCCTAACCCGGGGATCCCGCCGACGAGGCTCTCGTACACCCACGTCTCGCCGTACTCGCGGCTCACGACCGGAGCCCCCGGAGCGTCGTCAGCCACGGGCGCTGCGCGTTCGGCGAGTCGGTCAGAGCGCGCGCGACCGCGAGCTCGAACGGGGTTCGCTCGACCGGGACGAGGTCGCGGATGCGGTCGTCCTCGACGATCACGGTGTTCCGGAGCCCCTCGACCAGCGACCGGGCGAGGTAGGGGTTCACGTCAGTGACGAGCCGGAGCCACCGGGCCGACAGCTCCGGGCTCAGCACCGGCACCCTGACGATCCGGAGCCCGCCCCCGAGCTGGCGCCTAGTCCGCCGCAGGATCTCCCCGTAGGTCAACACCTCCGGCCCGCCGATCTCGAAGGTCTCGCCCGCGGTCTCGGGGACGTCGAGCACGCCGGCGAGGTACGCGACCACGTCCGCGATCGCGATCGGCTGGCACAGCGTGTCGACCCACTTCGGCGTGACCATCACCGGGAGCCGCCGCGCGAGTCCGGCGATCACCTCGAAGCTCGCGCTGCCGGCGCCGATGATGATCGCGGCCCGCAGCGTCGTGAGCGCCGGCTCCCCATCTCCCAGGATCCGCTCCACCTCGCGGCGGGAGCGGAGGTGTTCGGAGAGCTCCTCGCGGTCCTCCCCCAGCCCGCCGAGGTAGACGATCCGGTCGACCCCCGCGTCGGACGCGGCCGCGGCGAAGTTGGACGCGCAGTTGCGGTCGCGCTCCTCGTACCCCGGGCCGCCGTCCATCGAGTGGACGAGGTAGTACGCGGCGTCGACGGTCTCGCCGTCGAGTTCGAACGCGGGCGGGAGCGTCTCCGGTTCGAGGAGGTCGCCCTCGACGACCGAGACGCCCTCGGGCGCGTCGTAACCGTCGGCGTCGCGGACGAGCGCGACAACGTCGTGGCCGCGCTCGCGGAGCGTCGGGACGAGCCGGCTCCCGACGAACCCGGTCGCGCCGGTGACGAGCACTCGCATACAGTCCCCTCGGGCGGCGCGACCATAAGCCTCGGCCCGCGCGGCCGACCTCTCCGGGCCCCGAGGTCGCCGCGAGCGCCGGGGGCGCGGACCGATCGCTAGAAGTGCCCCCGGGTCCCTCCTCCGGTATGCGCGCTGGCGAGTTCGAACCGGTCCGCGGCGTCGAGGACCTGTACGTCCACGACACCGGCATGTTCGACACCGACGAGTACGGCGCCGTCTACGTGTACGACGCCGAGCGACCGATCGTGATAGACACCGGAACGGGAGCGAACCGGGAGGCGCTCTTCGAGAGCGTCGAGGAGATCGGAATCGGCCGCGAGGAGCTCGGGTGGATCCTCCCGACCCACGCCCACCTCGACCACGCCGGCGGCGCCGGCTACCTCGCGGAGCGCTACCCGAACGCCGAGGTCCGCGTGCCTGAAAAAGGCGTCCGCCACCTCGTCGACCCCGGGGCGCTCGTCGCGGGCACCAAGTCGGCGGTCGAGGAGCAGTGGGAGTACTACGCGGAGCCGAAGCCGGTCCCCGACGACCGGATCGAGGGCGTCGCCGAGGGCGACCGGATCGACCTCGGGGACCGCGAGCTCGTCGTTCACGACGCGCCCGGACACGCGCCCCACCACGCGGTGTACCACGACCCCGACGCGGACGTCGTGTTCGCCGCCGACGCCGCCGGCATCTACGTCCCCGAGATCGACGCGGTGACCCCGACGTCGCCGCCGCCCCAGTTCGACTTCGAGCAGTGTCTTGACGACATCCGGCTGATCGAGGAACTCGACCCCGACACGCTCTGTTTCGGCCACTTCGGCCCGCGCGACTGCGACGCGGACCTGCTCGGCGAGGCGAAGCGCGCGTACGTCGAGTGGGTCGAGCGCGTCCGCGAGAAGCGCGCCGAGCTCGACGACGACGAGGCGGTCGTCGACCACTTCGAGGCGGCGAGCCGCGACATCGACTACTGGAACCCCGAGCGCGCCAGAGCGAACACGAGTCTGAATGCGCGTGGCGTGTTGACGTATCTCGATCGCGTCGACAGCGAGGAGTGACCCGCGCGGCGAGACGCGGCGGGGACGTGGACCCGCCGATGAGCGCAGACGTGGCCGGACGATGAGCGCGGATACGGACCCGCCGAGAGAAACGCCCTAAACCCCGCCGCACGTAGGCCCGACCAGATGGGCATCTTCGACACGATCCGGGCCGTGCTCGGGACGAGCGCCGAGACCGACGCGACCCGCGAGGCGGACCCCGAGGACCTCTTCGGGATGTCGACCGCGTACATGACGATGGAGGCGGACCTCCGCTACGACCACTGCGGCGAGGCCGCGCTCTGTTTCTCCGGCATGGACAGCACCCGCTTCGACGAGGCGGTCGAGACCGTCGAGGCCATCTTGGAGGCCGGCGAGATAGACACCGGCACCGGCTTCCACCGCCACGAGGACGACCACGGCTACCAGTGGTTCGTCCTGGAGGACGACGACCCCGAGGACCTGGTGACGAGCGTCCACTTCGCGGCCGACCAGTTCATCGAGGAGGGGTTCGGCTCGCGGCTGCTCGCGGCCGTGTTCGGCTTCGAGAACGACGACGGGCCGGTCTACTGGATCTACTCGTTCCGGCGCGGCGCCTACTACCCGTTCGCGCCGCGGGGGACGAGCGACCGGAACCAGCGGGTCGAGTTCAAGCTCCAGTCCGTCCTCGACGGGGAGCTCGGCTTGGAGGACGACGAGTCGTACTGGTACCCGCTGTGGCCCGACGCGCCCGGGAACCACCCGTGGGAGTGAGCGCAGGTGACGACATGAACGACGGCTCGGACGCGGATATTGCCGGGCGGAACACCCCGAAGAAGCGTCTGCTCCGCGGAATCGCCGTCCAGACCGCGGCCGTCGCCGCGGCGGTCCACCTGCTGTGGGCGTGGCCGCGGCTCGGCTCGCCGCCGGACGCGCGCCCGTACTTCTTCCTCGCCGGGAGCGCGCTCGCGGCCGCGGTCGCCGTCGCGACGCTGCGGGGCGGCGAGTACCGCCGGCTGTACGCGCTCGGCGCGGGGACGCTCGGGGCGTTCCTCGGCGGGTTCCTCGCGTGGCACGGGACGGACGCCCCCGCGGCGCTCGCGGCGGAGCCGCTGGCGGTCGTGGCGGTGATCGTCGAGGTCGTCGGCGTCGGCGCCTACCTCGCGCTGTACCGGCTCGCGCCGCCGACGAGCGTCGCCGTCGAGCGCCGACGGGAGGACGAACCGGACGAGGGGAAGGAAGACGGCGAGGAGGAGGAACCGCCGTGACCGACGCGTACCTGACGGTCGCCGAGCGCGCGACCGCGCGGTTCGAGGTCCAGGGCTCCGAGTTCCTCGGGCACGTCGCGCCCGTCGACACGGTCGAGGCGGCGGAGTCGTTCGTCGAGGAAGTCCGCGAGGAGTACGCCGACGCGACCCACAACGTGCCTGCGTACCGGGTCCCCGCGGGCGAGCCCTCCGAGCGCGCGCCGGGGTCGGAGCCGATGCTCAGGGAGTACTCGTCGGACGACGGCGAGCCCACCGGCTCCGCGGGGAAGCCCGCGCTGAACGTCCTCCAGCAGCGCGAGATCCGGAACGTCGTCGCGGTGGTGACGCGGTACTACGGCGGGACGAACCTCGGTGTCGGGGGGCTCGCGCGTGCCTACTCGCGCGCGGTGAAGGAGGGCGTCGACGCCGCGGGCGTGGCCGAGGAGCGGCCGCACCGCACCCTCGTCGTCGAGACGGAGTACGACGACTCGGGGACGGTCCGGGGAGTGATCGAGTCCACGGGCGTCAAGTTCGACGCCGACTACGGTGAGCGCGTGCGGTTCGACCTGAGAGTGCCGGTCGCCGAGGTCGAGGAACTCCGCGAGCGGCTCAACGACGCGACGAGCGGGCGGGTGGAGATCGACTGATAACGCTTGGAATAGTCGGCCTACGAGAACTTCCGGACCGTCATGTCGAGGGTGTCGAGGTCGAGGATGGGCGCGTAGCCGGCGTCGGGGTCGATGTTGACGGACTTCTGGAAGTCGGTCTGGGCCTGCCAGCAGCCGGAGTTGACCGCGAGCACGTTGTGGTACTTCCCCCAGCCGAGCTTGTGGACGTGGCCGGTGTGGAACACGTCGGGCACGTCCTCCATCACGAGGTAGTCGCGCTCCTCCGGCGCGACGCGGGTGTGACCGCCGAACTGCGGCGCGACGTGGCGCTTCTTCAGCAGCTGGTACATCGCCTTGTGCGGCTCGTCGTAGCTCGCCTTCTCCTCGGGCAGCTCCGCGATCACCTCGTCGAGCGAGACGCCGTGGTACATCAGCACCTCGACGCCCTCGACCGAGACGGTGGCCGGGTTCGAGACGATCCGTGCGTCGTGGACGTCCAAGATGTCACGGATCTCGTCGTCGAACCCGGGCTGCGGCTCAGCGAGGCGGACCGCGTCGTGGTTGCCCGGGATCATCACGACCTCGGTGTCCGCGGGCACCTCCTTGAGGTGTTCCGCGAAGACCTCGTACTGCTCGTAGATGTCGACGATCTCCAGCTCCTCGTCCTGGTCGGGGTAGACGCCGACGCCCTCGACCATGTCGCCCGCGAGCAGCAGGTACTCCACGGGGTCGGCCTCCTCGGTGTGGAGCCAGTCGGTGAAGCTGTGCCACGCGTCGGCCATGAACTCGTCGCTGCCGACGTGGACGTCGGAGATCAGCGCGGCCTGAACGTGGCGGTCGGCCCCCCCGGGATGATAAGTGCGAGGGACGTCGGGGAAGTGGAGCGAGTCCGCGAAGAGGATGCCGGCGTCGTCCGCGAGCGTCCCCTCGACGGCGACGCACTCGTCTAAGAGGATCTCGTCGACGACGTCGGCGAGGCCCTTGTCCTTCATCACGAGGGCGGGGAAGGTTCCCGTCGTGTCCTCCAACTCGATCAGCCAGTGGCCGGACTTCGTGGAGCGCACGTCGTTGACGAGGCCGATCATCGCGGCGTCGCTCCCACCCGGCATGTCCGCGATCGCCTCCGCAGGCCGGTGGTTGACGCGGCCGCGGAGGATCTTCGAGAGCCGTTCGTAGCGGTCGCGGAACGTCGTGACGAAGTCGGAGTACTCGCCCGTCCCGGTGCTACGCCCGGTCATGTCGTTTCCGACTTCGAGGTCGCGCAGGTCGGGGTCCCGGGAGCGTTCGGCACCGGTCGACTGCGCGGAGTCAGTGGTTGTGGAGTCGGTAGCGACGGAATCGGTGGTGGTAGAGTCGGCAGTCGGGGAGTCGGCGGTGAGGGAGTCGCTGGCGACGGACTCGGTAGCCCCGGCGTCCGCGACGCCGTTCGTCGCGACTCCGGAACCCGCTTCGGTCTCCGCGGCTTCGGCGCCCGTGGACCCCTTCGTTTCAACTGGAGATTGTCCGGTTTCGTCGGGGGACGCGGCCGATTCCTCGGTCTCGGCGATCGCCTCGCGCACGTGGTCGGCGGTGATCCGAAGGGCGTCGTCGGGGGCGCGGTCGACGGCGGCCGCAACGGCGGCGGTCGGATCGGTCGCGCCCGCGAGCAGGGTGACCGCCTCGCGCTCGGCGTTGTAGCCGCGCTCGGCGAGGGCTTTCGCGATCCGGGCGTTCGACTCCAGCGGCACGATACCCGAAAGGAGGGTCGCGGGCAAAACCGTTCCGGAGGCGTCGGAGGCGAGCGCGCGGGGCCGCGAGCGAGGGCGGAATCCGCGCGACCCGGAAGCTTATGAACGGAACCCTCCAAAGGCGACGTAATGGACGAAGGGGATCGGCCGACGGACACCGACGGGTCGGCCGGTCGAGACGAGCGGGTCGAAGACCAATCCGGGGCGGCTCCCGACGAATCGGATGACGTAGTTCCCGACCGGTCAGACCACAATATTTCCGGCCGATCGGACGACGAGGTTTCCGACGAGTCCGACCGCGCGACCTCCGGTGACTCGGACGATGAAACCGATAGCGAGCGCGAAGCCGACCTCGGGGACGAGCCCGAATCATCCAGGGAAGCCGTTGGTTCCGGGGAATCCGACACCGGGAGCGGAGCGCAGGGCGCATCGGAATCGGTCGGAGATCCCGCGTTCGAGACGGAAGAGACGACGACGGCCGACGAGTCGCTGGTACATCGGTTCCGCCACGACCGGGAGGGCGCGCTGATGTGGATCCGGGAGATGCTGGCGAGCGTCGGCGTCGTCCTCCTCGTCGGCCTGCTGCTGTTCGGCGTCAGCGGCGTGTGGCCGCCCATGGTCGCTGTCGAGTCTGGGAGCATGGAGCCGAACATGCAGGTCGGCGACCTCGTGTTCGTCACCGAGCCCGGGCGGCTCGCCCCGGACGCGGCCGAGAACGGCGTCGGCGTCGTCACCCACGAGGTGGGCCAGGAGGTCGACTACCGGACGTTCGGGTCCTACGGGTCGGTGATGATATACACGCCTCCGGGGCGGACCGGGTCACCGATCATCCACCGAGCCATGTTCCACGTTACCGAGGGCGAGAACTGGTATGACCGCGCCGACCCCGAGCACCACAACGCCGTCGACTGCGGGTCGCTCGCCAACTGCCCGGCGCCGCACGACGGGTACATCACCCTCGGCGACAACAACGGCGCCTACGACCAGGCGAGCGGCCTCTCCCCGCCGGTCAGGGCCGAGTGGGTGAACGGGGTCGCGCGGCTCCGAGTCCCGTATCTCGGGTACATCCGGCTGATCGCGACGGGACAGGTGGAGCTGAACGAGGCGATCACGCGGACGGTGGGAAGCGCCCTCCCGGCGGCGATGGAGAGCGGTCTTCCGGCGGTGGATTCGACCCCCGCTTCGTCCGCCACGGCGGCGTGACGCCTGCCGAGACGGGGTTGGCGACGTAGCGATTGACGGACGGGCTCAGTTGTCGAACCGGGCCTGAACGAACGGCTGCGCGTTCTCGATGTCGCCGAGCCGCGAGTCCGACAGGAGGACCGCCTCGGTCTCCTCGACGGGCACCGAGAGGCCCATCTCCTTCGTTCGGCCGTAGCGGCCCTTCGAGACGACGACGGCGTTGACGATCCCCAGCATGTCGAGCTCGCTGATGAGGTCGGTGACGCGCCGCTGGGTCAAGACGTCGGCGTCGATCTCCTCGCAGAGCCGCTTGTAGATGTTGAACACCTCACCGGTGTTGATGTTGTGGACGCCGTTCTTCTCGAGGAGGATGACGGCGAACAGGACGATCTTGCTCTGGGTGGGGAGCGTGCGGACGACCTCGACGACGCGGTCGAGCTCGATCTTGTCCTGCGCCTGCCGGACGTGTTTCTCCGCGACGATCTCGGCCTGCGAGCGCTCGGCGAGCTCGCCGGCGGTGCGGAGGAGGTCGAGCGCGCGGCGCGCGTCGCCGTGTTCCTGCGCGGCGAAGGCGGCGCACAGCGGGATCACGTCGTCGGTGAGCGCGTCGGGCTTGAACGCGGTGTCGGCGCGGTGCTGGAGGATGTCGCGGAGCTGGTTGGCGTCGTACGGTGGGAAGACGATCTCCTCCTCGCCGAGGCTCGACTTGACGCGGGGGTCGAGGAAGTCGGTGAACTTCAGGTCGTTCGAGATCCCCATGATCGAGATGCGCGAGCGGTCGAGCTCGGAGTTCATCCGGGAGAGGTTGTAGAGGGTGTCGTCGCCGCTCTTTTCGACGAGCTTGTCGATCTCGTCGAGCATGATCACGACCACGCGCTCGTGGTAGTCGACCGCCTCGAAGAACGTCGAGTAGACGCGGTCGGTGGGCCAGCCGGTCATCGGCACTTCCTCCATCCCGTCGGCGTCGTCTTCGAGGGTCTCGATGCGCTCGTCGATCTCGTCGACCGAGTCGAACTCGGTGTCGGCGAGGGCGGCCGCCGCGTCGCGACCGGCCGTGTCCTCGGCGTCCGTCGCGTCCCCTCGGAGGGTTTCGAGCCGCTCTAAGCGGTCGGCGATCACCGCCTGGTTCTCCTCGATAAACGTGTTCGCGAGCTGGGCGAGGACGCGGTACTGCGTGTCGGTCACCTCGCAGTTGATGTACTCGACCTCACAGGGGACGTCGTACTTCTGGGAGGTGGACTCCAGCTCCTGAGAGACGAACTTCGCCGACGCGGTCTTCCCGGTCCCCGTCTTCCCGTAGATGAGGATGTTCGACGGGGTCTCGCCGCGGAGCGCCGAGACGAGGATGGTCGCCATCCGGTTGATCTGGTCGTTGCGGTGCGGGAGTTCGTGCGGGGTGTACGAGGGGCGGAGGACCTCCTTGTTCTCGAAGATCGGTTCGCCGGAGAGGAGGTCGTCGAACAGGCCTTGGTTGTCCTCGTCGTCGTCGTCGAGGACGACGCCGTCAAAGTCGACGTCGGGCGACGACCGGTCGCGACCGCCGTTGTCGAGCCCCGCCGTTTCGGGTCGAGCGTCGGTCGAGACGGAAGGCGTGTCGGCGTCCGAGTCGATCGATTCGACGTCTGGCGTATCGTGACTCGTTCCGTCTTCGACGTTGAGGCCGGTATCGGGGTCGGATTCGCTAAGACCGCCGGAGTCGGCTTCGGTTGGGGTGGTCGGATCGGCTTCGGTTGGGGTAGTCGGGTCGGCTTCAGTCGAGTTGTCGCCCCCCGTTTCGGTTGGAGCGTCGGGGTCGAAATCCTCGATATCGGGGTCCTCGGCTTCGGGATCCTCGTCCTCGGACTCGTCGGTTTCGGAGCCCTCGACGGCGAAGCCGTCGGCGTCGGGAGTCGAAGAGCGGCTGGGCGATGAGTCCTCGGAGTCGCTACTGTGGTCCGATTCGTCGCCGTCGTCCGGGTCGATACCGCCGTCGGCCCGCGGTGTGTGATCGCCTTCGTCCATGTGAACCCCTCTGTTTCAGGTGGAGACAGCCGGGTATGTCGCTTGAGACGCCGTCTCCCGTCGGAAATACGCATTCGCGGTCGGAATCGAGACCGACCACGTCCAGTTGATACAGTCGAACCAGATGAAGAGACGGTACAAAAGTGTTCCTCTCTGGAGTTGAAACGGTCCTCCCTCGCGAAGTATCGGGGCGACGGAGAAGCGGTTCGGGAGCATTCGCGGGTTCGTCGATCGGATCGAAAAGTCGAGGTGAAACGGACGACGGGAGAGGAAACGACCGGGTTCTCCGAGACGATCTCGTCGATAGATCGAGTTTCGGGCGCTCTCGTGACAGGTTCCCATCTGACGCAATCGAGTCGTGGCTACTCGGATCCGGCCTGGAAGTTCAGTCGGAGCGTTCCGACTCGCTGGTTTCGGTCCGCGATTTCCAGTTCCGTTGAGTCGACTCGATCGGGGAGACCCCCACACCCCTTTGTTTCGTGTGGAACGGTGAATGGGTGGGTGGGGGTGGTGAGATTGGATTTTGGTACCGGTGGTTTTATATCTAAAACTGTTCAACGGTACCCTCGACAATCTATTCTATATTATATTTTGTTTGTTAGTGTTGTTTTATCCAGCTATAGCTAATGAATTATCTGAGGGAACCGGGATCACCTCCGAACGCCCACCGGACGCCCCCACAGGTTACCCGGTTCCACTCGAAACAAAGGGGTGGGGGGCTCCCAAACGACGGCCATGTGACCGACGAGCCAACGAATATCACGGTCGACGCCGATAGTTTTACCATCCGGTAAACAAACCGTACACGTACCTATGAGACGACTCCGCACGTCAGACGAGGTGGGTAGATGACGGATACCGACGACACCGGTACCGACGACACCGGTACCGACGACACCGGTACCGACGACACCGGTACCGAAGACGGCGGCACCGGGAGTTCCGCGAGCAGCGGACGAATCTTGGACGGCGTCACCGTTCTCGACCTCTCGACGTTCGTCACCGGCGGCTTCTGCTCGGCAATGCTCGCGAACCAGGGCGCGGAGGTCGTCAAGATCGAACAGCCCGGCTACGGCGACGCGGTCCGCCACTCCGGGCCGCCGTTCATCAAGGGCGAGTCCCCGTACTACTGGACACTGAGTTACGGGAAAAAGAGCCTCGAACTCGACTTGAAGAACGACGACGCGAAGGAGGCGCTGTACGAGCTGGTCGAGGAGGCGGACATCTTCATCCAGAACTTCCGCCCGGGCACCGCGGAGCGGCTCGACGTCGACTACGACACGCTCACTGACCACAACGAGGACCTGATCTACCTCGCGATCTCGGCGTTCGGACAGACCGGGCCGTGGCGCGAGCGGTCCGGGTACGACCTCCTCATCCAGGGGATGAGCGGGATCATGAGCGTCACCGGCGAGGCGGACCGCCAGCCGGTCAAAGTGGGCCTCCCGATGACCGACCTCATCACCGCGATGTGGGCGGCCTTCGGCGCGACGACCGCCCTCTACCGCCGAGAGCGGACGGGCGAGGGCGAGTACATCGACCTCGGTATGCTCGAAGCAACCCTGCCGTGGCTCACCAAGCAGGCCGGCATGGTGTTCGCGGGCGAGGAGACGAAGCGTATGGGAACCAAAGACCCCGTCCTCGCCCCGTACCAGACGTTCGAGACGAAGGACGGGTTCATCAACATCTGTATCCTCAACGAGAAGCTCTGGGGCGAGCTCTGCGAGGCGCTCGACCGGCCCGACCTCCCCGAGGACGACCGGTTCGAGCAGAACGCCGACCGCGTGGAACACCTCGACGAACTCGAGGCCGAGATCGAGGCCACGCTCGCGGACAAGACGACCGACGAGTGGATCGAGGTCATCGCGGAGGACGCCGGCGTCCCCGCCGGCCCGGTGTACAGCGTCGAGGAGGCGCTCAACAGTGAGCAGATCGAGGCCCGAGGCACCGTCACCGAGATCGACCACCCCGAACTCGGCGAGGTCCCCGTGATCGAACACCCGCTCAAGTTCCGCAACGCCGAGAGCGGCTTCGAGCTCCCGCCGCCGCTTTTAGGCGAACACAACCGCGAGGTGTTCCGCGAACACGGCTACTCGGAGGCCGAGATCGACCGCCTCGCGGAGCTGGGCGTGTTCGGCGACGACGCGGACGAGAACGGCGACTGATGGGCTCGACCGTGACCGACGCGACCGAGGTCCGCGTCAGCGGCGTCGGCATGACGCCCTTCGAGAGCGACTCCGAGCGCTCGCTCACCGACCTCGCCGCCACCGCCGCCGAGGAAGCCCTCGCGGACGCCGCGGTCGACCCCGCGGAGGTCGACGCGCTTCACTTCGGCAACGCCCTCGCCGAGGCGCTCGACGAGAGCGCGGGCCTCGCGAACGCGCTCGCGGCCGCCCTCGGCCTCGACGGCGCCTCGGCGGACCGGATCGAGAACACGAGCGCGACCGGCGCGAGCGCCTTCCACCGAGGCGTCGACCGCATTAAAAAGGGCGACGCAGACGTCGCGCTCGTCGTCGGCGCCGAGAAGATGTCCGCGGGCGACACGCGGGACGTCACGGAGGCGATCAGCCGCCTCGTCCACCGCCGCGAGTACGCGCAGGGGGTCACGCTCCCTTCCTTCGGCGGCCTCGCCGCCGGAACCTACCTCGACCGCCACGACGCGCCCCGCGAGGCGCTCGCCGCGGTCGCGGCGAAGAACCACGCCAACGCGGTCGACAACCCCGTCGCCCAGTTCCGGAAGTCGATCGACGTCGAGGACGCGCTCGACTCCCCGGTGGTCGCCGCGCCGCTCCGACTGTACGACTGCTGTCCGATGTCCGACGGCGCCGCCGCGGTCGTGCTGACGCGAACGGACGAGGACGACTCCGCCGCGGACGGCGGCGCCGAAGCCGGTCCTGCCCCACGGGTCGCAGGTACCGCGAGCGCCACGGGCACCCACGCCGTCGCCGAGCGCCCGGACCCGCTCTCGATCGACTCCGTCCGGACCGCCGGCGAGCGCGTCTTCGACCGGGCCGGAATCGCCCCGGACGACGTCGACGTCGCCTGTATCCACGACGCGTTCACGGTCCTCGAACTGATCGAACTGGAGGAGCTCGGCTTCTACGAGCGCGGGACCGCGTGGGAGGCGACGCTCGACGGCGACACCGCGCTCGACGGCGACCTCCCGGTCAACCCCGGCGGCGGGCTCAAGGCCCGCGGCCACCCGCTCGGCGCGACCGGGCTCTCGCAGATCGTCGAACTCGTGTGGCAACTCCGCGGCGACCTCCCCGGGAGCCGCCGCGTCGACGGCGCGGAGACGGCGTTCGCGATCAACGTCGCCGGCTTCGGGAACAACAGCGTCTGTACGGTGTTGCGCGCGTGACCGACTCCGATCACCCGGTCACCGACCGGCCGGCCGACCGCGACGTCCCCGCGGACCGCGCCTTCGTCTGCGACGACTGCGGCCACCGCTGGTACTACGACCGACGCCGCTGTCCGGCGTGCGGCCGCGGCGCCGAGTCGGCCGCGACGGTTCGACTCGAAACGGGGGCGGTCGTCGCGACGACGACGGTCGAGACCACGCCCCCGGACGTCCACGCGCCGAACCACCTCGCGCTGGTCCGGTTCGACGAGGTCCAGCTGATCGCACAGGCCGCCGCCGGCGACCTGTCTCCCGGCGATCGCGTTCGATTCGACGGTTCCCACCGACTTCGCGACGAACGCGAGCGGACCGACCCGCGGCTCGTCGCGGTCGACGACTCCTGACGACGGGGACCGATTTCGACTGGAAATCGATTCCGACTGGAAACCGATCTCGACGCGAAACCGCTTTCGACTGGAAACCAATCTCGACGTGAAACGCCGGCCAAAAAAGGCAACCGCTCGACTACTCCGTCCGCTCCAGCGACTCGAAGATGAACTCGTCCATCGCCTTCCGGGCCTCCTCGGGCGCATCCTCGTGACCCAGCGAGATCCGGCGCCCGCGCGCGGCGTGGATCACGTCGGTCACCAGTTGGCCCATCCGCTCGGCGTCGACGTCGCGGAAGACGCCTTCCTCGATCCCCTCCTCGACGACTTCGACGATGCTGCCGCGAAGGCGGTCGTAGTGTTCGTTGAACACCTCGCGGTGCTCGCCGTCGTTCTGGGCGTGCGTGTACAGCTCGTGGTACACCTTCATCCGGTCCCAGTGGCTGAACTCCTCGAACTCGGGGCCGAACAGGCACTGGTCGACGCGGGCGCGGAGTTCCGTCCGCGGGTCCGCGTCGCCCTCGACGACCACGCTGCCCTCGTACTGGTCGATGATGTGTTCGAGGAACGAGGACATCAGGTCGTACTTGCCGTCGAAGTGGTAGTGGATCACCTGCCGCGTGAGATCCATCTCCTCGCCGATGTCGCGCATCCGGAGGTCCTTGTACCCGTGCTTGCTCAGCGCGCGGAACGTCGCCTCCATGATCACCTCCTTCGTGTCCTTGGAGGACACCGTCTCGTCGCCGCCGTCGACGTTTTCGCTCGGGGACTCGGCGGACTCGTTCGCCGATCCGCCCTGTGATTCGCTCATACGGACACTCTACGTGTGAGGTACATAATACGATTGCCTCTCTCGGCCTGTGGTTGTCCCCCTCAACCTACGGTCGCCTCTGTCGGCCTTTACCGTCCGGTAAAGTTTTAACCTCTTGGTCAAACCCTATTATCGAACATGACACAGACGATCGTGCGAAACGGGACCGTGGTCTCGCTCGACCCGGACGTGGGGGAGTTCGACGAGGCCGACGTCCTGATCGAGGACGGGGAGATAATCGAGGTCGGCACCGGGCTCTCGGCGTCGAACGCGGAGGAGATCGACGCCGCCGGGAAGATCGTCGTCCCCGGGTTCGTCGACTCGCACATCCACCTCGCACAGACACAGGTCCGCGGGATCGCCGGCGACTGGTCGCTCATGGGCGAGTACTTCGACGACATGCTCGGCAACATCACCGGGCTGTATCAGCCGGAGGACATGTACCTCGGCGGCCTCTTCGGCGCTTTCGAGAAGCTCCACACCGGGACGACGACCGCGCTCGACTGGTCGTACCCCAACACGCTCGAACACGGCGAACGCGCCGTCGACGCGCTGCAGGACACCGGCCTGCGAGCGGTGTACACCTACGGCCCGCCGGGCGACGACGCGGCGAAGTGGTGGTTCGAGAGCGACGTCGGCCTCCCCGAGGAGGAGATCCGCGAGCTCCGCGAGGAGAAGATCCGCGACGACGACCGGCTCAGCCTCGCGCTCGGGCTTCGCGGTCCGGACTTCTGTACCGACGAGACCGCCCGCGGCGACCTCGAACTCGCCCGCGACCTCGGCGTCCTCTCGACGATCCACATGGGCGCGGCGCTGTGGCCGTCCTCGGAGTACGGCGACGACTACCAGGGGTTCGGCTGTATCGAGGACATGCTCGGCCCCGACGTCAACGTCGCCCACGGGAACCACTTCTCGCAGGAGGATATCGATCACGCCGTCGAGCAGGGGGTCTCCTTCTCCTCGACGCCGGAGGTCGAGATGCAGATGGGCCACGGCATCCCCGTCACCGGGAAGGTGCTCGAAGCCGGCGGCCGCCCGGCGTGGGGCGTCGACGTCTGCTCGAACGTCAGCGGCGACATGGGGAGCCAGATGCGGATCGGGATGCAGCTCCAGCGCATGTTCGACAACCAGAAGATCCTCGAGGGCGACGAGGAGGTCACCGAGGTCAGCATCTCCGCGCGCGACACCTTAGAGATGGCCACTGTCGAGGGCGCGAAGGCGCTCGGGCTCGACGACGAGATCGGGACGATCACCCCCGGCAAGCGCGCCGACCTCGTCCTGTTCGACGCCGACGACTTCATGACCGCCCCCAGCCACAACCCGGTCCAGACCGTCGTGTTCCAGGCCGACCCCTCGCACATCGACACCGTCCTCGTCGACGGCGAGGTCGTCAAGCGCGACGGCGAGCTGACGAACCCGAAGGTCGACGAGGAGTTCGACCGGTTCGTCGCCTCCGGCGAGCGACTGCTCGACGAGGCCGGGATCGACCTGTAACGCCCGCTGCGTAGTTTCGCTAACCGAACTCACCCCTTCGACTCACTTCCCTCACTTCACATGCGAATCGGACAATACCGAACGACGGACGCACAGACACCGTG
Source organism: Halorubrum sp. T3 (assembly GCF_000296615.1). Lineage (NCBI taxonomy): Archaea > Methanobacteriati > Methanobacteriota > Halobacteria > Halobacteriales > Haloferacaceae > Halorubrum > Halorubrum sp. T3. Next base: position 26,195 of record NZ_JH815330.1, read on the forward strand.
GCCCGGCGTCGCGACCGACGACGGCGTCGTCGACCTCGCCGAGGCCGGCGCCGCCGCCGGGATCCACGTCCCCGCCCGAACCAGCGACCTCCTCGCCGACTGGGAGTGGCGCCGCAAGGCGGACCTCGCGGTCGAGCACGCCGCGGAGACCGGCGTCGGCGTCCGCGACCCCGACGACCTCCAACGCGCCGCCCCCGTCGACGACCCGCAGAAGGTCGTCTGCGTCGGGCTGAACTACCGCGACCACGCCGAGGAGGGCGACAACGAGATCCCCGACGAACCCGTCCTCTTCTCGAAGTTCCCCACCTCGGTCGTCGGCCCCGACGACCCGGTCCGCTGGGACCCCGAGTACACGGAAAAGGTCGACTACGAGGCCGAACTCGTCGCCGTGATCGGCGAGCGGGCGCGTCGCGTCGACCCCGAGGACGCCCTCGATCACGTCGCCGGCTTCACCGTCGGCAACGACGTCTCCGCGCGCGACCTCCAGCACGGTGACGGCCAGTGGGTCCGCGGGAAGAGCCTCGACACCTTCGCCCCGACCGGGCCCGAGCTCGTGACGACCGAGGAGGTGGGCGACCCCCACGACCTCGAGATCTTCGCCGAGATCAACGGCGAGCGCCTACAGGAGTCCTCGACCGAGAACCTGATCTTCGGCGTCGACGAGCTGATCTCCTTCTGTAGTCAGGCGTTCACGCTCGAACCCGGCGATCTGGTCTTTACCGGCACGCCCCCCGGCGTCGGCGTCTACCGGGAACCCCCTGTGCTGCTCGGCGACGATGATTCCGTCACTATCGGCGTCGAGGGCGTCGGCGAGCTCACGAACTCGTTCGAGACGGAGTAGAGCACTCGGCTCGTCGGAGTTTATAAATGATCGCCGGCGTGGCGGCCTCGTTGAAACCGTATTCTCCGGACGCGCTCGTACATCGCTAACCAAACTACAAGTGTCCTCGTGCTGTTACATCGCCAATGGAGGATCTGTATGTCTACACCGGCTCATTCGCCGTAATCGGAACGTCACTAGGAGGGCCAGCGGTAGCGTCGGTCGTCGCTGGTGATCGCAGCATCCCGATACTGCTCATGGCCATCGGTGGGGCTGGAATGCTCGCAGTTGCCGGCTACGAATCGCTTCAAACTGACCCAGAGGAGTTTACTGCCCCTCCTATCGTCCTTCTGGCGTTGGTCGGTGCCGCCTGTCTGACTCTTCTCGGAACAGTACTCCCTGCGGTGACCGGGTTCTAAATGGCTTGGACCGACCGGAATCGGAATGCCTTCTCTGTAGAGAATCTCAACGGAGCCCGTACAGTGAACTTCTCTACAGCTCCGGCCGTTCATTTATAAATAGTTGACCACAGATCGGCGGTGAGTACCTCCAAAGCCCCAGTCGCGAGGGTACCGTACGCTCGCTGCGCTCCTCACTCGGTCGCTCACTCCGTTCGCTCCCTCATTCCGGTGCTTGCGTCGCCTACGGCACCCTCGCGACTGCCCCTTTGAATCCCGCCCCGCCCCGCACAGCACCCGCACCTCACACCTCCCCAGCCTCGCGGTTCGCGCTCTGCGAGCGCTCACCGCGTCCCTCGCGGGCTGGCTCGCGGCCGCCGGTGGCGGCCGCTCGCAGGCGCGCCACCGCACCGCCTCCCATTTATAAACGCTCGCCGCCGTCGCTCACGGTTGTTTAAATACTACATCGCTGCTACCGATCTGCGATACTCACTCTCGCTCTCACTCGTCGCTATGTTCGTACCGACCGGAACGATTCACAATACACCACTTTTTGAGGAGAATGTGCCTAAAAATCGGATTCTAACCGTGCCAGTCTGCCCTACTCGACCCAGTTCATCGGTAGTGTTTTTAGACTATTCTTATTAGGAATTGTATGCCCAATAAGAAAGAGTCGATCTCGATAGAACTGCGATATCCGTTTCCGGAGGATCGGGTGTTTCGATACCAAGCAATGGAGGACGTTCTTGCGGTTCTCGTAGATCAGCCATACGCAACGTACTCAATGAGCGAACTCGCGAGTCTCACCGGGGCGAATCAGGGGACGATATCGAAGGCGGTGAAGCTCCTTTCCGAGCTTGACGTCGTCGAAACGGCACAGGACGGTCGGACACAGCAGGTCTGAATCAACCGTGACCGGCTCACGAAACCCGATCCGATTCTCTCGATCCCGCAAAGTGAGTTCCACCACCCGGTCCGGGCCTTCCTCCAACGAGCCCGAGAGGAACTGGACGATTTAGTCGGTGTCGTCCTATTCGGCAGCGTCGCTCGGGGGGAAGCGGATAGGACCAGCGACATCGACCTACTGGTGGTCGTCGACGAAGATCGGACCGCTGCTCGTCGGACCGTCCAGTCGATCGTCGGTGACCTCGAAGACCGACGGTTCGAGGGGAACCGCTACACCTACCAGCCGCTCGTCGAATCGACGGACAGCGTCCAGCGAATCGGCGACAAGCTTCGCCCCCAGTTCGACGACGGCATTACGTTGGTCGACTCCGACCTCCTCTCAGAGCTCCGGACAGAGGTGTACGCCGATGAATGACGATATTCGGGATCAATTGGCGGAGGCCGAGCGAAGCTTCGAGGGCAGCCCCGGAACGATCGAGGAGGGTTTGGATGTCGACGACGCGGAGTTGGTTCAACTTCGCCGTGCCTGCCGGCTGTTGGAGGTCGGATCGAACCTCCTCGACCGAGGGTACTACACGGTCGTTATCGAGTCGGCGTTCGTCGCCATCGAGCGCACGATTCAGTTCCGGCTAATCCACGACGGAGCGATGTCGCCCTCGGAGGTCATCAGCAGCCACCGACGGCTCTACCAACGCGGCGCCGAGATCGGTCTCTACGACGATGCCTTCGGGGACGACCTCGCCGAGCTGTGGAACCGGAATCCACGGCCGCTCCCGGGCGCACACGGAGCCACGACGCCACCGCACCACGAATTTATTTAAATACTCTATTCCCCCAGCCCGAACACGTCCCGCGGATTCTCGTACACGACGGTCCGGATGTCGTCGACGTCGATCCCGTAGCGGTACAGCTCGAATATCGCGCGCTTCACGGCGTACGGGTCCGTACGAAGCACGTTCGCGGTGTCGGTGTCGATCATGATCCGCTCGGGGCCGTACTCGTCGATCGCGTTCGCCACGTCGGCGGCGTCGACGCCCACGAGCCACGAGTGGCCGATGGTGTAGCTCAGGTAGCAGTCCGTTTCTTCCATCAGGTACTCCGTGTTGTTCGCGTCCGCGTGCGAGGCCACGACGCGCTCCTCGTCCAGCCCGGCGTCGTTGGCGGCCTCCACGTCGCGTTTCACGGCTTCGAGCGCCGGGTTCTCGCCGTCGAGGACCGGGTCGGTGCCGAGGCCCGCGTTCTTCTCGTACCCCGGAGTCACGCCGAGGTCGTCGCGATACTCTCGCTTCGCCTCGGGCGTCGTGTTCGGTGTGTGGAGCAGGACGGGGAGGTCGTGGTCGGCGGCCAGCTCCATCTGCGCCTGAACGACCGCCTGCTGTTCGTCGACGTCCCAGCGCTCGACGTGCTGGCTCGGGACGACGCCGGTCTCCCCGACGGCGGCGACCTCGTCGAGCGCGCAGTAGTCGTCCATCGCGGCCAGCAGCTCGTCGGGATTCTCGATCCGGACGCCGGTGTGGACGCCGAGCCCTAACTTCGCCTCGAAGAAGTGGTTTCGCTCGATCGCCCGCCGGCGGTTGACCGCGTCGTCCCACAGGAAGCGGATGTCGCTCGCCTCGACGGGCTTGTAGGGGGTCCAGTGGTACCCCGACGACACCATCACCATCGACCGACACCCCGACAGCGCGTACCGCTCGCGGTCCTCCCATGAGAGCGTGTGCGCGTGGTTGTGCGGGTCGATCCACGGCAGGTTCAGCAGCTCGGTCGGGAGTTCGGGTCCGGACTCGGACTCCTCGAGGTACGCGGCGTCGGTCGGGCGAACGGTGGCGTGCGGCGCGGTCATGCCCCCACCGTCGTCCCCCGGCCACTTAGCGTTTTACAGATTGGTAAAACTTTATTATGCGTCCGACGCACTCTGGGATATGACACTGTTGATCGGGACAGACTCCGGGCTGTACCGAGCCGACGACGTCCCCTTCGAGCGCGACGACCTCGACCCCGTCCTCGACTGCGGGGTCGTCACCGCCGTGAAGTCGTGGGACCACACCGAAGGCGTCTTCGTCGCCGCCTCGACGGGCGCGTACCGCTCGCTCGACAGCGGCGAGACGTGGACCGACCTCGAGGTCCCGCTCGGCGACCGCTTCTGGCACGCCGGCCAGAGCGAGGTGTGGGCGATCCTCGCGACCGCCGACGGCGCGCTGTACGCCGGCACCAACGACCCGTACGTCTTCCGCTCGGTCGACGGCGGCGAGACGTGGACCGAGCTGAAGGGGTTCCGCGAGCTCCCCTCCCGCGGCCACTGGGAGTCGCCGATCGATCCGCACTACGCCCGCCTCCGCGCCCTCGAAGCGGTCCCCGGCCGCCCCGACCACCTCATCGCGGGCGTCGAGGCCGGCGGGATCCACGTCAGCCGCGACGGCGGCCGCACGTGGTCGGACCACCGTGACGCCATCGTCGACGACGTCCACCAAGTCCTCCCCATCTCGGAGGACGTCTGGCTGGCGACGACCGGCTACCTCGACCACAACCTGGAGAACCTCGGGCTCGGCCACGCGGTCGGCGAGGGCGGCCTGTGGCGGACCACCGACGCCGGCGAGTCGTTCGAGCGGCTCGACGTCGGCAACGACTTCTCGTACATCCGCCGCGTGTTCGTCCACGACGGCCGGGTGATCTTCTGCGGCGGCGAGGAGGCGCCCCCCGCGTGGGTGAACGACGACCACGAGGTCGCGCTGTTCGAGTCGACGAACTTCGGGCGCGACTTCGAGCGAGTCTCCTTCCCCGGCGAGCCCCACGAGATCATCGAGACGTGGGCGGTCCACGACGGCGACGTCGTCTGCGGCTCCGGCCTCTTCGACGTGCCCGACGAGCGCGACGACGTAGAGGGCCGGATCATGCGGCGCCTCGACGGCGAGGGCGACGAGGGGCCGACCTACGAGACGGTCGGGCGCGTCGACGCGAACGTCAGCCGGATCGAGGTGGTATAAATGGCGGACGAACCGGACTCTCAATCCGAGGCCGCCGAGCCCGCCGACGGCCGCTCCGGCCGCGACGCCCCCTCGCTGCTCGGCCGCTCGCTGTACGGTGGCGTCCTCGCGTACATGGCCCTCGACGGGTTCAAGAACAACGACAAGCGGGTCGCGGTCGCCGAGGAGAAGGGCGTCCCGATGCCCGACGTGCTCGTCCCGTTCGTCACCGGGATGCTGCTGGTCGCCAACCTCGGGATCGTCCTCTGGCGGCTCCCGCGGGCGGCCGCGGGCGCGCTCGTCTTCTTCTTCCTCGGGACGACGCCCGCGATCCACGACTTCTGGACGATGGAGGGGAAAGAGCGGCAGGGGAACAAGATCAACTTCCTGAAGAACCTCGCCTTGCTCGGCGGCGCCGTCGTCTTCCTCGACGCCGCCAGCGGGAGCGACGGGGATAGCGACGCCGCGGGCGAGCGCGACGAGAAGTAACGCGGCCTCGACGTCCCGGAACGCTCGGTCGCGGACCGTCCGCGAACTCCTCTGGCCCGTCCGCGAACTCCTCTGGCCCGTCCGCGGTTTCGTTTCACCTCCGTTTAACTTTCACCGCCTGCCGTCGATTTCGCCGCCGTCCGCCGCCGACGCCCCGGATCGGGATGTCTGACGCAGTTCTTAAGTGAGAGCGGCGAGGACCCTACCGTAATTCCCCGAACAGGCGTCGAGCGTACGGATCGAACGGCGCCGCGCGACGACCGCGGTGTTCGGGAAAACCACACGGACTGGAGGTCAGGATGGGACTGCTCACAAATCTCAGAGACAGCATATCGCGGGTCACGGACGGCCTGTTCGCGGCCGACGAGCCCAAGCGGATCGGGATCTACGGACCGCCGAACGCCGGTAAAACGACCCTCGCAAACCGGATCGCACGCGACTGGACGGGTGACGCCGTCGGCCCAGAGAGCCACATCCCCCACGAGACTCGCCGGGCCCGCCGGAAGGAGAACGTGGAGATCGAGCGCAACGGGCGGACGGTCACCATCGACATCGTCGACACCCCCGGGGTGACGACGAAGGTCGACTACAAGGAGTTCCTCGACCACGACATGGAGAAGGACGACGCCGTCCGCCGGTCGCGCGAGGCGACCGAGGGCGTCGCGGAGGCGATGCACTGGCTCCGCGAGGACGTCGACGGCGTCATCTACGTGCTCGACTCCACGACGGACCCGTTCACGCAGGTGAACACGATGCTGATCGGGATCATCGAGTCGCAGGACCTGCCCGCGCTCATCCTCGCGAACAAGACGGACTTAGAGGGGTCGGACGTCCAGCAGATCGCGAACGCCTTCCCGCAACACGAGACGATCCCGCTGTCCGCGCTGGAGGGCGACAACATGGACGAAGTGTACACCAAAATAGCGGAGTACTTCGGCTGATGCCCGGGCCGAAAGCCAACGTCGACGCCGCGGACGACCCGGACGACGGCGACGACTCCGGTGACGGCGTCCGGATCGACATGATAAGCGGCGCGCGGATGGAGGGGCTCACCGGGATGGAGAAGATCCGGCTCATCCTCGACGGCGTCCGCGACGGCAACATCGTCATCCTCGAAGAGGGGCTCTCCCCCGACGAGGAGTCGAAGCTCATCGAGGTGACGATGACCGAGATCAGCCCCGACGACTTCACCGGGATCGAGATCGAGACGTACCCGAAGGCCGAGGCGGGCGACCAGAGCTTCCTCGACAAGCTGATGGGCCGCGAGTCGACCCAGAAGCTCACCGTCATCGGCCCGGCGAACCGCATCGAGACCCTCCACAAAGACGAGAACCTCATCAGCACGCTCGTCTCCCGCAAGTAGATGCCCCACCAGTGTACCTCCTGCGGCCGGACGTTCCCCGACGGCTCCAAGGAGATGCTGTCGGGCTGTCCCGACTGCGGCGGGAACAAGTTCCAGTTCAAGCCCGCCGGCGCGACGAAGGACCCGACCGCCGGCGCGACCGACGAGGGGGATCAGCCGTCCGGCGCCGCCGGACCGTCCGATTCCGCCGCCGACGCGGCCGACCGGACGCCGCCGACCCCGGACGATCGGTCGGCGCCGACCCCGGAGGAGAGCGGGGCCGACCGCCAGCCGAGCGACCCCGCGGACGCGACGCCGGACGACGGCGCCGCGCGCGCCGACGCCCCGGCCGAATCCGACGGGACGGAACAGATCGCGGACCGGAGCGACGAGGACACCGCGCAGGCGAGCGCCCGCTCCGAGGTGGTGTCGCCGGACGAGCTCGACCGAGCGAGCCGCGACGTCGAGCCCGCCGAGACGCCGCCGGCCGAGGAGGGGCCGGAGCCGGGCATCGATGCGCTCCGGGACGAGCTCAACGACCAGTTCGAGAGCATCCGCATCGTCAGCCCCGGCCAGTACGAGCTCAACCTGATGGAGCTGTACGACAGACAGGAGTACATCATCTCCCTCCAGGAGGACGGCCGGTACGTCATCGAGATGCCCGACGCCTGGGGCATCCAAGACGAGTAGCGCCTCCGTCCGTCTTCCCTGCGCGCGTCCCCTCATCTTCCCTGCGCGCCTCCATCTCGCCTCCCCTGCCCCCTCGCACACCCTGACCCGCGATTCCGAAATGCGCTGATCGTTCGTTTCGTTTTCACCCGCTCACGGCCGCCGCTTCGTGCGGTTCTGTGATTCGGGCGACCCTTGTCGAAGAAGATACTGTTATCCGGCTTCCTCCGCTACGGGGTCGCATGTTAGCCGATCGCTTCCGCCGACCGGGCCGGGACTCCGGCCTCGGTCCGGACCGCGCCGTCGCCCTCGCACCGCCTCGACCGTCTCTCGGAGACCGACCGCACCCCGACGAGGTAGCCGCATGCGCGTAATCGCCAAGTTCGGCGGCACGAGCCTCGGGAGCGGCGACCGGATCGAGCGCGCCGCCGACTCGGTGGCGAGCGCGGTCGCGGCCGGCCACGAGATCGCGGTCGTCGCGAGCGCGATGGGATCGACCACGGACGATCTGCTTGACGACATCACCTTCGAGACGGACGACGCCGACCGCGCGGAGATCGTCTCGATGGGCGAGCGCACCAGCGTCCGCATGCTGAAGGCCGCGCTGTCGGTCCGAGACGTCGACGCCGTCTTCCTCGAACCCGGACACCCCGACTGGCCGGTGATCACGGACGAGCGCGGCGAGGTCGACGTCGCGGAGACCAAGCGTCGAGCCGAGAAGATCGCCGCCGAGATGGACGGGGTCGTCCCGATCATCACCGGGTTCCTCGCGGAGGACCACGACGGTAACGTCACCACGCTCGGGCGCGGCGGGTCGGACACGACCGCGGTCATGCTCGGCAACTACATGGACGCTGACGAGGTCGTCATCGTCACCGACGTGGAGGGCGTGATGACCGGCGACCCGCGGGTGGTCGAAGGCGCCCGCAACGTCGGCCAGATCACCGTCGACGAGCTCCGCAACCTCTCCTTCCGCGGCGCCGAGGTGGTTGCGCCCTCCGCGCTCTCCTACAAGGACGAGGGACTCGACGTCCGGGTCGTCCACTACCAGCACGGCGACCTGCTCCGGGGGGGAACCCGGATCGAGGGCGAGTTCGAGAGCCTGATCGACATGCGCGAGGAGCCGCTGGCGTGCCTCACCATCGCGGGCCGGGCGATCCGCAACCGGCCGGGGATCCTCTCCGAGTTGGCGAATGCGCTCCGCGCCGAGGAGATCAACATCGACGCGGTCGCGTCCGGGATGGACTCGGTCACCTTCTACGTCGACGTCGACGTCGCCGAGACCGCGGAGGCGCTGCTCCACGAGGCGGTTGTCACCGACGAGGCGCTCTCCTCCGTCACCGTCGCCGACCCCATCGCCGTGATCCGCGTCACGGGCGGCGAGCTCCCCAACCAGTCGGGCGTCATCCAGGACATCATCGCCCCCATCGCCGAGGCCGGCATCAACATCATCGATCTCATCACGAGCGCCACCTCCGTCGCGGTGTTCGTCGACTGGGACGACCGCGAGGAGGCGCTCGAAATCGTTCAGGACCGCTTCGACTGAGCGGCGACGGATCTCTTCTCAGCCGCCTTCTTCGGGGTCGAACCGGTACCGCGTCGTCGGCGCGCCCTCGATCCGCGGTCCCGAACCGCCCGGCTCGAACCCTGCGGCCTCGGCCGCCTCATCGGCGGTCCCGTCGGTCGGGAGGACGGCCTCGACCGTCATCCCCTCCCGGGTCGCGAACCGCACCGGCTCCTCGAACAGGCGCTCGACCGCGTCGGGGTCGCCCTCGACGTTCGTCACGTGGACGACGCCGTCGCGCACGTCGAACGCGACGAACCCCGCGACCGCGTCGACCGGGGTGTCGGCGTCCGCGTCGTTGCCTCCTCTTTCGGACGCGGCCGCGTCCGTCACCGCGACGCGGACCGAGCGGTCGTGGATCATGTTCCGGACGACGCCCTCGGGCCGGCCCGTCATCGATCCCAGGGCCGCGGCGTCGGCCTCGACCGCGTCACGAACTCGCATACCTCCGCACTCTCGCCCGGTGACATAAAATCGCCGCACGCTCGCCGCGACCGGATGATTTTAACGACCGGCGGACGCAGGAACGCGCATGTCCAAACCAACGAAGATCGTGGTCGGAACGGTCGGCGTCTCGGCCGTCCTCTCGGTGCTCATCATCCTCTCGTACGTCCTCGCCTGATGTTCTCACCCCGGTCGCTCGACGACGACCTCGCGACGGTCCGCGACCGCTACGCGCCGGGAACGCCCGTCCTCGACGTCGACTCCGACTTCGAGACGCTCCCGCCGGCCGCCGCGGAGGACCTCGGCCTCTTCGTCGACGCGCTCGACCCCGCGTCGTACCCCGCCGAGTGGCTTCCCGAAGCGGTACCCGACCTGCTCCGGAAGCACGCGGGGCCCGCGTTCACCGTCGGGCTCCCCGGGGACGGGACGGTCGTCCGGACGACGCAGACCGACCCGCCGACCGTCCTCGTCAAGCGGCGCGCTGAGGGGACCCCGGAGGACTTCCTCGCGTTCCTCATCGCCGAGCGGTTGGTCCAGATCGGCCGCGAGCCGGCCCCGGGATCCGTCGACGCCGGTGGTTCTTCCGGCCTCCCCGAGTCGTTCCTCCCCTTCTTCGGCGAGCGCTACCGCGACCTCGACGCGGCGATCCGCCGCCCGGACTCGGAGACGGGCGAGTCGACGACGGGATTCGGCCCGACCGACGTCTTCCAGGTCGCGAACGCGCTGTTCGACGCGTGGGTCGGGCTCCACGCCCGCGACGAGTTCGCCTCGTGGGAGGGGGAGTACCCCCGGCTGTTCGGCGCGTGGGTCGACGCCGGCGAGCGCCTCTCCGGCCGGCTCGGCGGCCTCTCCGGCGAGGTCGCCCGCGGCGAGACCGAGTTCCCGAGCGCGACGGAGTACGCCTGCTCGGCGGTGAAACACGACCTCGACCTCCCGGCGCCGTACGGCGCGCTCGACACGACCGCCTACCGGGATCGCGGGGCGGACTACGCGGTGGCGTGGGCGGAGAAGACGTTCGCGGCGCTCGTCGACGAGGAGTAAGGGGTCGCGCGGCCCGCGGCGAAGCGGCCGCTCAGACGTCGACGACGACGTTGCCCTCGCCGTCGAGGTCGATGACGCCGTCGAACAGCTCGCGGAACCGGTCGAGCGTCGCGACCTCGTGGACCTCCTCTGAGAGGTGGAAGATGCCGACCGCGTCGTGCTCGTCGAGGAGGGCGAGGATCTCTGCGGCGGCCTCGTACACCGCGTCGTCGTCGGCGTAGTAGGCCATCTCTGTGAGCGAGTCGACAGAGACGCGCCGCTTCCCCTCGTTCTCGGTGAGGAACCGCTCCACGCGGTCGACGACGCCGTCGAGATCGTCCGGCGCGGAGACGTAGTAGACGTCGTCGGACGTGCGCCGCGAGTAGCCGCGCTCGACGGAGAGCGTGTCGAGGATGGTCGCCTTCGTCTCGTCGACGTCGTAGTACTCCAGCTTCTGTTCGACCTCGCGCGCGGTCGTCCGCGTCGAGACGACGAGGAACGCGTCGGTGTCGGTCTTCAGAAAGTCCGTGTCGATCCGGTCCGTCTCGCCGATGCTCGGGTGGACGAGGAGGAGCCCGGTCCCGCCCGGTATCGTCTCCGGCCCGTTCTCGACGGCGAGGGAGTAGTCCATGGGATCGGAACTCGCCGGATCGACTTAACGGTGCGGGCCGGAGCCGTCCAAGACCGTCGGACGCGGGCGGGTCGCTCCCGTCGCGTTCGGTCGGCGTCGCGTCCGTCCGCCACCGACCCCACCGTTTCGTTTGGAGATTCTGATAGTTATGGGACGATCGCTCCCCGAGTCGCTCACGGGCGATCGCGGACCGACGGCGATCGCCCGGCGCGGCGGTCGGTTTTTTTGCCCCGCCCGCCGTCGGTGCGTTCGATGCCCGGGCACGACTCCGCGCGCGAGATCTACCGGCAGGCGCTCCCGGTGATAGCCGTCAGCCTGATTGCCGGGCTGTTCGCGGGGACGATACTCGCCTCCGAGACCATGCGTGCGAACATCGCGGAAGTCCCCGGGCTCCTGCTGCTGCTGCCGGCGTTCCTCGCCACCCGCGGCGGCGTGTACGGCTCGCTCGGCGCCCGGCTCTCGACGGGGCTCCATCAGGGGGTGATCGAGCCGCGGTTCCGGCCGTCCCGCCGGCTCACGAACGCGGTCGTCGCCTCCTTTATCAACGGGATGACCGTCTCCGTGTTCATCGCGGTCGTCACCTATCTCACGCTCGTGCTGTTCGGCGACGGCGGGAGCCTCTTCCAGCTCGTCGGCGTGATGGTCGTCGCCGGCTTCCTCTCGGCGGTGCTGATGATCTCCGTGCTCATCTCGGTCATCTTCGTCGGCTACCGCCGCGGGCTCGACCCCGACAACGTCATCGGCCCGGTCGTCACGACCCTCGGCGACGTGTTCGGGGTGTTCTTCCTCCTCGTCGGGGTGGCCGTCGTGGGGGCCGTCTCGTGACCGAGCCGCAGTCGACCGTCGTCGACGAGTGGTCGATACGCCGGATCGTCCGGACGATGATCCCGCTTTTGGCCGTGCTGTCTGTGCTCCAGCTCGTCTCCGGGACCGTGTTGGAGACGTACGAGGAAGTCCTCCTGCGGTACCCGGCGCTGCTGGTCTTGGTCCCGGTCCAGATCGGGACGGCCGGCAACCTCGCGTCGATCACCTGCTCGCGGCTCACGACGCAGCTGTACCTGGGGACCTACGAGTTCAGCCCCTCGAATCCCGCGCTCCGGGCGAACGCGGGCGCGGTGTTCGCGCTCGCGGCGACCGTCTTCGGCGCGGTGGGGGTCGCCGCGTGGGCGATCGGGCTCGCGCTCGGCGGGTCGCTCGCGCTCGGCCGGGTGCTGCTGATCTCGTTGGTCTCCGGGCTGTGTCTCGCCGTCCTCGTCGTCGTCGCCAGCGTCGCCGCCGTCGAGGCCTCCTACCGGATCGGGCTCAACCCCGACGACACAACGATCCCCGTGGTGACGAACCTCTGTGACATCGCCGGCGTGTTGATCCTCTTCGCGGTCGTCTCGGTCGTCCTCTGACTCGGACCGCGCGGTCGTCCTCTGACTCGGACCGCGCGGGCCCGGATCAGAACACGCTGTCGGCGGTCGCGGCGCCGACGACGCTGAAGAGGGCGCCGAGCGAGACGGCCTTCGCGGTCGTCGCCACCACCTCGCCGTCGCCGATGCCGCCTTCGACGAGGAAGGTGTGCGGCGCGTCGAAGATCAGCGCCAGCAGGAGTACGGAGCCGAACGCGACCGTCATCAGCGAGACGAACCGGGTCGGGATCCCGACGAGGTCCGGCTCCTCGTCGACGTCGCGGCCGGTGTCGGCCCGGTACAGCGCGGCGTAGCCGATCAGGGCGACGAGCGCGGCGGTCACGCCGGCCTGAATCCAGTTCATCCCCGCTGCGAGCACCCACACCTCCTCGGTGACGACGAAGGGCCCCGCGAGCAGGAAGCCGCCGACCGACTGCTGGGCGATGTCCGCCACCCGGAAGTCTGGTCGGCGGAGCGCTCGCGGGCGTTTCATGTCCCCCGTGGGGAGCGGAGCCGGTAAAACACCGCTGTTTTTCAGCGCTGTCCTCCTTCAGCCCGTATGAGCGTTCGCGAGGAGTTCGACGAGTGGGCGGCGAGCGGGAAGGACCGCGGCATGGAGGACCGCCACTGGCACACCGCGAAACACGTCTTGGCGCGGATGCCGGTCGAGGCGGGCGACGCCGTCCTCGATTTGGGTACCGGCTCCGGCTACGCGCTCCGCGCGCTCCGCGAGCGCGGGATCGGGCGCGGCTACGGCCTCGACGGCGCCCCCGAGATGGCGCGCAACGCCCGCGGGTACACCGACGACGACGCGGTCGGTTTCTTGGTCGGCGACTTCGACGAACTCCCCTTCGCCGACGACTCGCTCGACCACGTCTTCTCGATGGAGGCGTTCTACTACGCGGCCGACCCCGTCCATACGCTCGAAGAGGTCCGGCGCGTGCTGAAGCCGGGCGGCACCTTCTACTGCGCCGTCAACTACTTCGCGGAGAGCGAGACGACCCACGCGTGGCAGGAGAACATCTCGGTCGAGATGACGCTGTGGTCCCGCGACGAGTACCGCGAGGCGTTCCGCGAGGCCGGGCTGTACGTCGCAGAGCAGGACGCGATCCCCGACCGCGAGACCGAGATTCCGGAGGCCGCCGAGTTCCCGACCGAGGGGTACGAGACGCGCGAGGCGATGGTGGACCGCTACCGGACGTGGGGGACGCTGTTGACGGTCGGCGTCGCTCCCTGATCTGGGTTCTTAAATAGACATCGCCGGCGCGCTGACAGCCTCCAAAAACTGCGTAGTCTGTTTATAAATAGTTGACTGCGGATCGGCGGAGTACAGATTCAAAGCCCCAGCCGTTTATTTATAAATAGTTGATCGCGGGTCGGTAGAGGCCACCTCCAAAGCCCCAGTCGCGAGGGCGGCGCACGCTCGCTGCGGTCCTCGGTCGCTCGCGGTGCTCGCTCCCTGTGGTCCTTGCTTCGCCTGCGCCGCCCTCGCGACTGCCCCTTTGAGTCCCGCCCCGCACAGCACCGCACAGCGCCTCACGCCTCCCCAGCCTCGTCGGCCGGCCTTCGCTTCGCTCCGGCCGGCCGACTCCCTCGCGCGTGCTGCTCGGCCGCGGGGCGGCCTCGCAGGCACGCAGGGAGGCGCGACGCGCCTCTTGCAGCCGGCGGCTCTGCCGCCGGCGACGCCACCGCGGATCTATTTATAAACAAGCGTCGCAGTCGGCGGTCGCGTCTGCGCTCGCTCTCTCCCCCCTACCGGCCCGTTCCGACGGTTTAAATCGCGTGGGGGCCCCACGGACACGTAATGGAACCGAGTTCGCTCTCCGGGCTCCCCGCGGGCGTCGGCGAGGCGCTCGAAGCGGAGGGCGTCGCGGAGCTGTACCCGCCCCAGCAGGCGGCCGTCGAGGCGGGCGTCGTCGACGGCGAGAGCCTCGTCGCGGCCGTACCGACCGCGTCCGGCAAGACCCTTATCGCCGAGCTGGCGATGCTCTCTTCGATCGAGCGCGGCGGGAAGGCCTTATATATCGTCCCGCTGCGCGCGCTCGCCAGCGAGAAGAAGGCGGAGTTCGAGCGCTGGGAGGAGTTCGGCGTCACGGTCGGCGTCTCCACGGGCAACTACGACTCCGACGGCGAGTGGCTCGCGAGCCGGGACATCATCGTCGCCACCTCCGAGAAGGTGGACTCGCTGATCCGCAACGGCGCGCCGTGGATCGACGACCTCACCTGCGTCGTCAGCGACGAGGTCCACCTCGTCGACGACTCTCACCGCGGCCCCACCCTCGAAGTCACCCTCGCGAAGCTCCGGAAGGTGAACCCCGGCCTCCAAACGGTCGCGCTCTCGGCGACCGTCGGCAACGCGGACGTCATCGCCGACTGGCTCGACGCCGAGCTCGTCGAGTCCGACTGGCGACCCATCGAACTGCGGACGGGGGTCCACTTCGGCAACGCGATCGAGTTCGACGACGGGAGCCAGCGCGAGGTGCCCGTCGAGCGCGGCGAGGACCAGACCGCCCGGCTCGTCGCGGACGCCCTCGACACCGAGGAGGACGGGCAGGGCGGCTCCTCGCTCGTCTTCGTCAACTCCCGGCGCAACGCCGAGTCGTCGGCCCGGAAGCTGGGCGAGGTCACCGCCCCCAGACTCACCGGCGACGAGCGCGACCGCCTCCGCGAGCTGGCCGAGGAGATCCGCGGCGTCTCCGACACGGACACCTCCGAGGACCTCGCGGACGCGGTCGAGCAGGGATCGGCGTTCCACCACGCGGGCCTCGCGAGCGAGCACCGCAGCCTGATCGAGGACGCGTTCCGCGACCGGCTGATCAAGTGCGTCTCCGCGACGCCGACGCTCGCGGCCGGCGTCAACACCCCCGCCCGCCGGGTGATCGTCCGCGACTGGCGCCGCTACGACGGGGAGTTCGGCGGGATGCAGCCGCTCGACGTCCTCGAAGTCCACCAGATGTGCGGCCGCGCGGGACGGCCCGGGCTCGACCCCTACGGCGAGGCGGTGCTGCTCGCGAACAGCGCCGACACCCGCGAGGAGCTGTTCGACCGGTACGTCTGGGCCGACCCCGAGCCGGTCCGCTCGAAGCTGGCGGCCGAGCCCGCGCTCCGCACGCACGTCCTTGCGACGGTCGCCTCCGGCTTCGCCGCCACCCGCGACGGGCTCCTCTCCTTCCTCGATAACACTCTCTACGCGACCCAGACCGACGACGAGGGGCGCCTCGCATCGGTGACCGACACCGTCCTCGACTACCTCGAAGTCAACGGCTTCGTCGACCGCGACCGCGACGGCGGGAGCGAGGGGCTCGCCGCGACCGGTATCGGCCACACCGTCTCCCGGCTCTACCTCGACCCGATGAGCGCGGCCGAGATACTCGACGGGCTGCGGACTGTCGTGGACGGCGCGGACGACGAGGGCGCCGAGAGCGGCGAGTTCGTTCCGGCGGACGGCGCCGATGCGGATCTCGACGCGGACGCCGACGACGCCGGGTTCACGACCTACACGCGGGCGGACGACGAGGGGGGCGACCCCGCCGCCGAGCCCGCGGAGTCGGACGACGACGGCCCCGCGGTAACCCCGCTCGGCCTCTACCACCTCGTCAGCCGGACTCCTGACACCTACGAGCTGTACCTCAAGTCCGGCGACCGCGAGGAGTACACCGAGGTCTGCTACGAGCGCGAGGCGGAGTTCCTCGGCGACGTGCCCTCCGAGTACGAGGACGTGCGCTTCGAGGACTGGCTCGCCGCGCTGAAGACGGCCCGCCTCTTGGAGGACTGGGCGAACGAGGTGGACGAGGACCGGATCGCGGAGCGCTACGGCGTCGGCCCGGGCGACATCCGCGGGAAGGTCGACACCGCCGAGTGGCTCCTCCGGGCGGCCGAGACGCTCGCGCGCGACGTGGAGGGAATCGACGGCGACGTCGTCGTTCAGGTGCGCGAGGCCCGCAAGCGGCTGGAGTACGGGGTCCGCGAGGAGCTGCTCGACCTCGCCGGCGTCCGGAACGTCGGCCGCAAGCGCGCCCGCCGCCTCTTCGAGGCCGGCATCGAGAGCCGCGCCGACCTCCGGGAGGCGGACAAGGCGGTCGTGCTGGGCGCGCTCCGCGGCCGCGAGCTCACCGCCGAGCGCATCTTGGAGAACGCCGGCCGCGAGGACCCCTCGCTGGACGGCGTCGACCCCGACCGATCGGCCTCCGCGGCGGCGACCGCGGGCGCGGACGCCGACGGCGACGGCGACGGACAGGCGAGTCTGGGTGATTTCGGATGACTGGCCCCGCTGTCGACGCCGACGAGGAACCGGCGCCCGACCCCGACGGTGAGCCGGCGCCCGAGCCCGCGGTCCGCCTCGTCCGCGGTACCTTCGCCATCGACGACCTCGACGCGTTCCTCGCCGACCTCGACGGGATCGCCGCGGAGACCGGCGCGGTCGTCCAGGCGTTCGACGTCGACCTCGTCGTCTCCCCGACGCAGCTCCGCGAGGCAGCGCGGCTCGCCGCGCGAGCCATCGCCCGCGGCGAGGCGGTCGCGCGCGACCCCGCGGTCGAGGTCCTGCTGTACGCGGCCGGGCGCAGGCAGATCGACCGCGCGCTCGAACTCGGCGTCTCGGAGGGCGAGCGCGCGACGGTCGTCCTCCTCGCGGACTTCGGCGACGTGCCCGACGCCGGCCGGTCGACCGCGGACCTCGACGCGGCGGTCGAGGCGGTTCGGAACCTCGCCGTGGACGCTCCCGGAGAGCGCATCGAGGAGAGTGACGCGCTCGACGTCGCGTTCGACGCGGAACGCGTCCGCGAGTTCTACGGCGTCACCGACCGCGAACTCGCCGCGACGAACGGCGACCTCGCCGACGTCGTCCGCGAGCGCGCCGCGCTGCTGGACGTCGAGAAGTGACAGTTGTTATACAAACTATTTTTCCATTCAGTCTGTAGTGTGATTTTTCGTGCCGATCCCCCCGTCACACATGAGTGTCTCACCGGTGAGCTTCGTCACTTCCTCTGGGTTCTGACACTGATTCGAGCGGGGCTCGACGGGCTTCACTCGTAGCTCTCCGAAGCCGTACTTCGAGTGACTTCCGACCCGGAGGACGCCGCTACCACCTTGTCGTCTGCTGTTGCGGATCGACAGCTACTGTCGAAATCCAGCCGCAGTTGTCCTCTCCTGTAGGACGGCCAGTTTAATCCGAACGCCAGTCGGTGATCTCTGTGACGGTCTCGTTTTCGAGGTCGACTGTGGCGGAGTAGTACACCTCGTCGGTCGAAGGGTTGCGGATCCTGATGGCGGCCTCGTCTTTGACGTATTCGGGTTGACGGTCGATGGTGACCGCACCTGTCTCGTCACCGTCTTCGACTGTGAGGGTGAACGTCTCCTCTCCCTCGGCTGTCTCACTTTCCATCGAGGTACTATTGAGCCCGGTGACGGTCGTGGTCCGGACGGAGTCCGCGGTCAGTTTGTGGATCGGTTCAACGGTCAGTTCGTACTGTTCTACGTCCTGAAGCACCTGCTGTACGGTCGCGTTGTCATGGGCGATGGCTTTGGCGTGACTGCGTTCGCTGTCCGTCAGTGGGTCCTCTGTCTCCGTGTTCACCTGATAGGTTCCACTCCCTTGTTGTTCGATTTCGATACTGTCAACCCGGGTTATGTTGTCGACGACGGTAACCTGCTGATCACCCTGTTCGACGGTGACGTTGTCTTCGGACACGACGAACGCCGTACCCGGCCCGGAAGCGGCGTGAGGAGTGGTGGCACCGACCGCGGTGCCGAGGACGGCGAGCCCGACACCGAGAACGGCAAGGACCACCAACAGGGCGAGCCGGGACTGTAGATCGGATGTCATTCGTGGTTTGGACTTCGGTGAAAGACCACATCAGTACTGCGTGAAACCGGTTGGGAAACGGTTGGAAATGCGTTTCACAGGCGTTTCACCCCGGTTTTACAGCCAAAGAGCGATACGCATTAGACGGTGTGTTCATTACCCTGATCATATGGACTTGTCAGCCCTCCACGGCAAGCGCCTTATCGCGGCGTCCGCGTTCGTCGCCGCGGTCCTCGTGGTTGCCGTCCAACTGATCACTCCCTCTCCGGTTATGGTCTCTCTCGGTGACAACGGCGCGCAAACCACCCAGCTCGGCCAGTACTTCACGTACACCGATGTCGCCCTCATCACCGTCGCAGCCTCCCTCCTCGGTGCCAGTGGCACCTACCTCTTACTCCACGACCACACCTCCACAGTCCCGACAACCGAGTCAGCGACACCGCATCCCGTCGCAAACGGCGGAGAACACCCACCGACGCGACAAGCGGTCAGCGACGGACACGGCAGCGACACTGTCCAGAACGACACAACGGCCCCTGAGGAACGGTGGGAGGAGACGGTTGACCGGTTACACAACAACGAGGAAACGGTCTACACCGTCGTGCTTGACGCCGGTGGTGAACTTCCGCAACGCGATATCGTCGAGGGAACCGAGCTGTCTAAGGCCACGGTCAGCCGAACCTTGGATACCCTCGAAAGCAAGGGCCTGGTCGAGCGGAAACGCAAAGGGATGGGTAACGTCGTCGTCCTCAGTTGACACCCTCCTCCGCGTAAACGCGGAGGAATCCCGAGCGGTGGGAGTTTCAGGTTTCCAGTCCGATCACCGGACTACCACACCTTTCGGGCACGGGTAGTCCCACAGCGTTGATGTGGTGGACTGCTGGCGGTGCCAAGCCGCCGTTACCCCTATCCTCGACCATGTATGGCGTCCCAATGTTGTTTTTGCCACGGGGACGCCAGCAGGCGTCAGCGGAGTTGGGGATATCGTGTCGCGTGCTTTGAGCGGTCGGCACAGACACACCCTTCGAGGATGTAGCGTTCACCGACTACCCTTTCAGATACTGTCTCGTTACGCGGGCGGACAGGCCGCCTCTGAAGGACGGTTCGGAATCCGCTCCGTTCCGACCGATTCCTACCTTCAGATAGAGCGGCCTGTCAGTTAAATCTCCGTCTGTGAAACTCTGTACAGACGTTCGGCTAGTGGATTGCTTCCCACCATGTCGGCTTCATCACCCGCCTAAAGGCGGGTGTATTCGCCTTGCCGTCTCTATAATCTTCGGTGAACCACCGCCTGAAACGGGTTCCAAACCGGTTCCGTAATGCGTTTCCAATCAATCACTTTCAGGTCTTTCATCTAACGGTCTACGTGGAGAGCACCCCCCTCCAAGGTTCGGAGGTTTCGGTGTATCTCCATGCTACCAGGTGATTGACGAACTATGCGCACGAAACTTGCCGTCCTCGCGGTCGCCGCACTGCTCGCCCTCGGTACGGGTAGTGTCGTCGCCGCAATGGACATCCCTACGGCCGACACAGCGTCGGATGATGCATTGCCAGCCAACTACACCGTTGACGTCATCAATCCCGGAGAGGCGAGCGATGAAGAGGTCGATCAGGCCATCGAGACGGCTTGGGCGAACCAGACGGTCCGGAGTTACTTCGACGAGGTAACTACCGTTCATTTCGAGGTATGGGCCTCCGGGTTGGACGAGAGTGTGATCCACGTCAAGGCTGCTCCGCTTGAGGAGCCGGACGAGACACGGGTCATCACCGACGTTAACCTCTCAAAGAAGCAGGTCACCTACATCGATGAACCGGTGAAACTCAACGCCTCCAACGCCATCACGATCGATGCCACCGACTACGATCTCAACGATACGGAACCCAGTCAGCACACGAACAATGAAGAAAACGCCACGAGACTCACAGCAGACCAAGCCACTCAGATAGAGCTGAACGAGAGCTCGATTGAACGTGGCGGAGAGGGCACCTTCACCTTCGAAGTCGAAGACGACGAAACCACCACGACCGTCCCTTCAGAAGAGATTATCAGGATCGACCTGCCTCCGGAGAATCAGACAGTCAACGGCGAATAAGACTAACTGACAGTAAAAACACGCTCTACTCCTCTTTCTTTCCATACGCTTGTGCGATGGAGATCGTTGGTGAACTACAACTACAGCTCGAACTGGCGAATGCCACCCCTTCGTTTCGAGTGGAAACCGCAGGACGGGGACGCCACTCCGTTCCAGTCGAAGTGAGATACGGAGGAAGTAGTCCATCCTGGATTCGAACCAGGGTCGTTGCCCCCAGAAGGCAACAGGATTGGCCACTACCCCAATGGACTGCGCACTTATCAGTAGCCAGTACGTCTTTGTAAGCGTTGCGCGTTGCGGCCGCCGTGCGATCCGTTGACGCTCCCGCGTCCGACGGTCTCCCCCCGTCGTGGGGTCGCCGGTCGCCTTCCTCGCTCTCTCCGATCGCGTTCGTGGACATATCGACGCGTTTTACACGACCTAATCCGCACGAAGCTGTATGTACGTCGGACGATTCGTCGTCGTCGCGCCCGGGATCGGCGGCTACCGCGTCTCCTCGCGCTCGTTCCCGAACCGTCGCGTCAGCCGCCGAGACGGGACCCTCACCGTCGGTCCGACCCCGGACGCGCCCGAGACCGACAACCCGTACGTCTCGTACAACTGCGCGCGGGCGGTCGAGAGCCCGACCGGCGAGCCCCTCGCGGCCCTCGGCAACGGATCGCACGTCGACCCGATCGCAGAGAAACTGGAGCGCGGCTATCCCGCCCGCGACGCGCTCGCGTCGACGCTGCTCGCGCTCGACTTCGAGAAGGACGACTACGACACGCCCCGCGTCGCCGGGGTCGTCGGCGCGGACGCGGCGGTGATCGGCACCGTCCGCCGCGACGCGCTGCTCGTCGAGGCCGTCGACGAGCCCACCGTCGTCGCGACCTACGAAACCGACTCGCCGGAGCCGTACGACCTGACCGCGACCGATGCCGAATCCGTCGCGACCGAACTCCTCGAGGCCGACCTCGAACACCCGGTCTGCGCCGCGGGCGCGACGGTCGACGACGACGGCGTCTCGCTCGCGTTCGACAACGGCGAGGACTGATCGCCCCCACCGGAGCGCGCCCGCCCCCGCCTTTCCGGCTCCCGACGCCTTTTGCCTCCCCCGTCCGACTGACGCGCATGGAGCGCGTCACCGCCGCCGACTACCACGACCTCGCGGTCCCGTCCGACCCCCGAATCTCGCCGGACGGCGACCGCGTCGCCTTCGTGCGCCGACAGCCGACCGACGACGAGAGCTACGAGACGACGGTGTACCTCGTCGACGTCGCGGGCGAGGATGATCCGCGCCGGCTCACCCTCTCGGAGGGCGCCGACGCCGAACCGCGCTGGAGCCCCTCCGGCGATCGGATCGCCTTCACCTCCACCCGCGGCGCGGCCGACGACCGCCAGCAGCTGTGGGTCCTCCCGCTCGACGGCGGCGAAGCCCGCCGCGTCACCGACGTCGTCGGCGGCGTCTCCTCCATCACGTGGTCGCCCGACGGCGAGCGGATCACGTTCGTCCAGTCGGTGACCGCGGACGACCGCGAGGCCGACCGCGACCTCGCGGTGCCCGACGAGTACGAGCCCGAGGAACACCCCGACCCGCGCGTCATCGACCGGACCGTCTACCGCGCCGCCGAGCGCTACTTCGACGGCCGCCGCCCCGGCGTGTACGTCGTCGACGCGGACGCGACGGTCGGGGGCGTCACCGACCCCGACCCGGCCGAGTCCGGGGCGGTCACGCGCGTCACCGACCGCGACGCCGACTTCGTCGCGCCTTCGTGGGGCGACGCCGACACGCTGTACTACACCGAGGCGGTCGGCGACGACCCCGACGACTCCGTCGAGATCGCGATACACGCCCACGATCTAGCGGCCGACGAGGCCGAGCGCGTCCACACCACGACCGGGTGGGGCGCCGACCTCGCGGCGACCGCCGACGGCCGCGTCGCGTTCACGCACGCGGAGCCGGAGCAGGTGTCGATGCAGCCGACGGACCTCCGCGTCCTCGACGCGGAATCGGGCGCGGTCACCGACCTCACCGGCGGCATCGACCGCGGGCTCGGCCGCGACACGACGCCCCAGTGGGGGCCGGACGGGGAGACGATCTACTTCGCGACGCCCGACGAGGGGAAGACGGCGCTGTGGCACGTCCCCGCCGACGGGAGCGCCGGCCCCGAGCGCCTGCTCCGACCGGGCACCGTCTCGGGCGCGACCGTCGGCGGCGACGCCGACGCGGGGCCCGAGTCGGTGACCGTCGCGTTCGCCGCAAGCGAATGGGACCACCCGGGCGACGCGTTCGCGTACGACGCCGCGGCCGACGAGACGACTCGCCTGACCGAGCTGAACGCCGACTACCTCGCCGAGCGGGCGGTCGGCGAGCCGGAGGAGCTTCGGTTCGAGTCCGACGGCGTCGAGGTTCAGGGGTGGCTGCTGACGCCGCCGGCGGGCGTCGGCGGAAGCGACGACGCGGCCGCCGGGGACGCCGACGAGCCGTACCCGCTCGCGGTCGAGATACACGGCGGCCCGCACGCGATGTGGTCGACCGCGGGGACGATGTGGCACGAGTTCCAGACGCTCGCCGCCCGCGGCTACGCCGTCTTCTGGTCGAACCCCCGCGGCTCGACCGGCTACGGCGAGGAGTTCATGCAAGCGATCGAGCGCGACTGGGGAGCGGTCACCACCCGCGACGTGATGGCGGGCGTCGAGACAGTCGCGGACCGCTCGGAGATCGACGCGTCGAACGCGTTCGTCACCGGCGGCTCCTTCGGCGGGTTCATGACCTCGTGGATCGTCGGGCAGACCGACTACTTCCGCGCGGCCGTCGCCCAGCGCGGCGTCTACGACCTCACCGGCTTCTACGGCTCGACCGACGCGGCGTACAAGCTCGTCGAGGGCGACTTCGACACGGTCCCCTCCGACGAGCCCGAGTGGCTCTGGGAGCAGTCGCCGACGGGCCACGCCGACGCGGTCGACACGCCCACGCTCCTGATCCACTCCGAGGACGACACGCGGACGCCGATCTGTACGGCGGAGCTGTACCACCGGATCCTCCGCAAGAACGGCGTCGACACGCGGTTCGTCAGGTACCCCCGCGAGGGACACGAGCTCTCGCGGTCCGGCGAGCCCGCGCATATCGTCGACCGCATCGAGCGCATCGCCCGCTGGTTCGACGGCTACTCCGACCACCACGACGCCGAGCGCGCGCTCGACCGCCCCGAGGACGACGGGCTGACCGCCGGCGCGGAAGACGAGGAAGGGGAGGAGTAGGCGTCTCGGCCGAGGGTCAGCGCTCGTCCGGGTCGAACCCGTCGATCGCGTCGTGGACGTCCGCGACCCACTCGTCGAGCGCGTCGTGGAGCCGACGCTTGGCCTCCGGGACCGGGATCGCGGTGTACTGGTAGACGTAGCCGCCGGAGTCGAGCAGCCGCCGCCGGCGCTCGACGAGCCCCTTCTCCCGCAGGGTCGACAGCGACCGGTTCACGTTCGACCGGTCGCGGTCGAGCGCGTCGGCCAGCTCCGAGACGGTGCTGCCCGGGTAATCGAGCAGTTCGAGGTACGCCCGGCTCTCGTGGTCGCGCACGCCGAAGACGCAGGAGAGGACGTGCTCGAAGGAGGGGGAGGCGTCGCCGACGAGGTCCTCGATTTCGGGATCGCTCATGTCGGTCGATCCGCGCGCGGTGCTGTTAAATACCCGTCACGGCGGCTCGACGCGGTCATTCGTCCGCCGCGTACCCCATCTGGTCGATACAGCCCCGCATCCCCGACTCGTCCGCGTGCCGATGGAGGTTCGTCGGCGTGTCGCAGTGGTACGTCTCCCCGTCGTAGCGGAGGGCGACCTCGTGGTTAGCGCCGGCGACCTCGACGTCGACGAGGATCCGCCGGCCGTCGTTGAGCGCGTCGATGAGTTCGTCGACGGACAGCTCGCCCGCCTCGACTCGGAGTACCTCGCTCATGGGTGTGATACGACGGTCGGCGAGTTAAAGGCGACCGATGTCGCTCGGCCCGCGGCGGCCGTCCCGTCGACGCGGGCGATGCGCCGGCGTGGTCGGCGGGATCGCTCCCGATCTCACGTCGTCGTCGAGTCCGGGCCGCCCTCCTCGGCGGGCGGCTCGACGCCCTCGGCCGCCGCGATGTCGTCGGTCCGCTTCTCGGTCTCGACGTGCCAGCGGTCGATCTCGGACTCGTACTCGCCGAGGACCTCGGAGACCTCCGTTTTCAGCTCGTCGTCGTTGACGTTCACCTCGAAGACGAACGTCTCGCCGTCCTCGGCGCGGGCGACCTCCTGGATATTGGCGCTGACGAGCTCGTTGTCGAAGTAGTACGGCGCCATCTGGGTCATCACGTTGCGGTAGACGGCGTCTTCCACCTTCCGGAGCGCCTTCCGGCTGGCGGAGTCGGCCGCGCGGGCGACGTGCTCGATCGACTCCCCCCAGCTCTCGCGGGCGCTCTCCGTGTCGTTCTCCTCGACCTTCTCGTAGGACTCCGTGAGCTTCTCGCCGGCCGTCTGGAGGTCGTCGCCGGGCGACTGCCCCGCGCGCTCGCCTTTCCCCTCGTCGACGGACGCCTGCGCCGCGGTCTTCTCCGAGACGTCCTCGTCGATGCGCTCGTGGGTCTTGGGACGCCACTCGTCGAACTCGTAGTAGGCGTCGCCGTCGACGCCGACCTCCCGGAGCGCCAAGGCGATCCGCTCGCCGTGTTCGACGACGTCTCCCCAGTCGCCGCGCACCTTGAACCCGGAGATGCTCTCTTCCATCGGTTGCCCTCGCTACGGCACGGACGCGTATAAGTCTCCCCGAACTGACGTGACTCGCCGAGCGCGGCTCGCGGTCTGACCCGTGGCCGACGCCGGCTTGCAGTTGACGCCGACTTCCGGCCGATGCCTACTCTCCGTACGCGATCCGGCGCGCGAACGCGTCGATCCGCGCTTTGAGGTCGCCGAAGTACCCGGCCGGCGAGACGCGCCGGACCGACGACTCGTCGACCTCGATCCGCTCGCCCGAGAACGGGTCGCGCTCGGCCCGCTCTTCGGAGGACTGATCGCTCGACACCGCGCCGACGACGGTCGACATCGAGCAGCGGCCGCAGGCCTCGACCTCAACCGCGCCGTCGTCCCCGTCGGACCGGTCTCGTTCGTCTGCCATGGTCTCTCACGACACGTTACGCCGTGCGTCTTCTTAAAACCGCGCCTAGCTCCCGCTCCCGCCCGTTTCGGACGCTCGATCTCGTCGGCTGCGGCACCGCGTCGACGCCCGGGTCGCCGCCGGCATCCCGCTCCCGACGCCCTTTTTACTCGCTCCGTGGAATGCGTTGGCATGGGATATCGCGTCGTCGACGTCGACTCGGTCGACCCGGAGCCGGACCGACCGTGCGAGTGCCGGAAGCTCTCCGAGCCGGGCGGCCTCGACGCCGCGGCGATCAACCGATTCAGGGCCGAGCCGGGCGAGCAGCTCCCGCTCGCGTACCACTACCACGAGACGCAACAGGAGGCGTTCTACGTGCTCGACGGGACGCTCTCGGTGGAGACGCCCGAGGAGACCTACGAGATTCCCGCGGACGACCTGTTCGTCGTCGACCCCGAGAGCCCGCAGCGCGCGTACAACCCGGCCGACGCCGACGCCCCCGTCACCGTGCTCGCGATCGGCGCGCCGCCGGCCGACGGCGACGCGGTCGCCTACGACCCGGACGATGAGTGAGCGGGCCGGGCCGGAGGGCGGCGACGCGACGGGCGGCGACGCGACGGGCAGCGACGGGACCGCCCCAGCGGGAGGCGACGGCCGCCGCGACCCCGAGGAGCTGCCGGCCGAGATCCGCGAGGCCGTCCCCGACTACGACGACGAGTACCTCGACCGGGTCTCCGACCGGCTGCTGTACAGCTACGACCTCGACCGTGATGTCGTCGTCGACGGCGAGCGCTTCGACATGACGGCCGAGATGCGGGTGCGCAACCAGAAGCAGTTCCTCCACCCGGCGCTGAGCTACGCGGACCACGACATGATGGAGTTCCTGTTCGCTCGGCGCGTCTCGACCCCGTCGGTCGCCGAGCTCGAACGGCTCGTGGAGTTCGCCCACGCGGTGGCTGACGACCGCGTCGAGGCCGACGAGGAACACTACGGGACGGACGTCACCGTCGCGCTCGTCGCGGACCGGATCCCTGACGACGTCGCCGACTTCGTCGACGGGTTCCGCGACCGAACGCTGCTGAAGTTCGGCTACTACGGCCACTACGAGGTGAACCTGATCGTCGTCGCGCCCGACGAGGAGGAGCTGGTCGCGAGCGAGGTCGCTGACGTCGCCGGCGCGTTCCGCCTGTGGGAGGCGGTCGCGGAGCCGGACGAGGGGTTCTTCTCGCGGCTGGCGAAGCGGTTCTGGCGGTAGCGGTCGAAGCGGCGCCGAAAAAACCGTAGAGGGCAGGGGGCGGGGTCGGTCGGCGGCGTCAGTCGTCGCTCGGCTCCGCCGCGGGCCGGTCGCCGCCGCGGACGCTCGTGATGTTGCTGTAGCCGATGCGCACGAGCGACAGCGCGAGGTAGACGAGGACGGCCGCGAGGACGATGCGGACGACCATCGATATCTGGCCGCCGATGCCGGTGACGCCGCCCTGAACGAGGTTGACGAAGAACCACTGATACCCCGCCAGGAACGCCAGGGCGATCACGGTGATCACGACCATGATCGCCATCGGCACGCCCGTGCTGACGAGCTGTTTCGTCTCGTCCCAGTTGGCGAGCCAGACGGTTCCGGTGAGCAGCGCGAGCGCGGCGAGCAGCTGATTCGCGCTCCCGAACAGCGCCCACAGGGTCGCCCACTCGCCGGAGATGACCAGCGCGTACGCGATGAGCCCCTGAATGACAGGATTCGTGTACCGACCGCGGGCGAACGAACCGATGCCGCCCGCGAAGCCGGTCTCGCTCTGGGTCCCCTTCGTCCCGACGATCTCCTCCATCATGTAGCGGCCGAGCCGCGCGGCCGTGTCCGTGGAGGTGAGCAGGAAGCTCACGAGCACCAGCGCCATGAAGGGAGCGCCGTACGCGGTGGGGATGTTCAGGCTCGTGAGGATGATCCCGCCGCCGGTCGCGAAGTTCGGCAGCGCGCCGCCGATGCCGCCGGCCGCGGCGTCGGACGCGAACCCGGCGATGGCGAGCGCGGACAGCGCCGTCGCGGCGAGTAACCCCTCACCGAGCATGCCGCCGTAGCCGATGAGCCGGGCGTCGCTCTCCTTGTTCAGCTGCTTGGCCGTCGTCCCTGAGGAGACGAGCGAGTGGAAGCCGCTGATCGTCCCGCAGGCGATCGTCACGAACAGCATGGGGAACAGCGGATACGGCGCACGGCTGTCGACCCCCATGAACCCCTGGAACGGCTGGATGCTGCTGTCGACGACGAGCGGCTGCGAGGACGTTCCGAGCACCGTGCCGACGATGATCGCCACCAGCGCGCCGCCGACGCCCGCGTACAGCAGGAACGACGACAGGTAGTCGCGCGGCTGGAGCAGCGTCCAGACCGGGAGCGCGCTGGCGATCACCGCGTATATCAGGATGACGGGCACCCACGCGGCCGTGTTGCCGCCGAGCGCGCCCGCGCCGGGAACCCACGAACCCGTGCTCCCCTCGAAGAGGACGAACGTGCCCGCGGCGTGGGAGGCGTCGCCCGCCAGCTGGAAGAACGCGAACGGGTACTGGATGCCGACCCACACGCCGGCGAACACGCCGGCGACGAACACGACGGTCCCGGGAATGAACGGCCCGTCGAGCTGGTAGAGGTACACGCCGAACACGACCGCGAGCCCGATGTACACGAAGCTCGCGGTCGCCGCCGACGGGAACGCGTTCAACACGATCCCGACGACCAGCGCGAACACGGCGACGACGAGGATGATCGTGAGGAACGCGAACCACAGCAGCAGGTTCTTGCCGCGTTCACCGACGTACTGCCCGACGATGTACCCGATCGAGCGCCCTTCGTGCCGGATCGAGCTCGACAGCGAGATGAAGTCGTGGACCGCGCCCATCAGCGGATTCCCGATGGCGACCCACAGCAGCGCGGGGACCCATCCCCAGATCGCCCCTGCGGTGATCGGGCCGACGATCGGTGCGCCGCCCGCGATGCTCGAGAAGTGATGCCCCAGTAGTACCGGCTTCTTCGACGGTACGTACTCCTGTCCGTCTTCGTACTTGTGTGCCGGCGTCTCCCGCTCGTCGTCGAGGTCGACGAACTGCGAGAGGTACCGCGAGTACCCCATGTAGCCCACGGTAAAGGTGCCCAGCACGGCAACTACGATCCAGATTACACTTGTCATAGGTTCCCTCCCTCGTGATATCGGTTCACTATGTTCAACTTAAACGTTACCTTCGTTCATGATGGTTAACGTCAATATCTGCCGGTCGCGTCGGGGCCGTCGCCGAAATCCGGTTCTTTTCTCTGACTCACCGGTAAAATTCGTGCTATCGGCGCTCCGATCGACCTCGCGCGCGCTTTGAGTCTCCCGGTTCGGTCCGGTGGAACCGCTCCGCCGCGAGAGAGCGAGGCCGGCTCGCCGCCCGCGTTCCGCGCGTCACAGAGGAACGAGGAGGAAGCCCACGGCTTCAGCCGTGGGAGGAATCCGACTCCCCGCAACATACCACGAGCGATAGCAACTTGACTCCCCACTACCAGCCGCAGACTTTATGAATAAATAGATTAACATGTGAAATACAGATGGAGGATGTGATTCGCACCGTCAAAGTCAAACTTGACGTGCCCGAGGGGCGGTGCGACGACCTCCATCAGACGAAAGAGCAGTTCCTCCACTGTGCGAACACGACCGCAGCATGGGCGTGGCGACACCCGGACGAGCACTGCGTCACCTCAAAACAACAAGCCGAAACCGCGCTTTACGACCGACTTCGCAATGAAACGGAGCTGACTGCGAACCTCGTTCAGAAGGGGATTCGACGCGCTATCGAGGCCACAAAAAGCGGTGTTGCCCGACTCAAAAAGGGCGAAACCACTAGTCAGCCGCAGTTCGACGCGTGGAGCGTCGTCTACGACAAGCGTTCCGCGACGTTCCACCGCGACCACGTCTCCCTTTCGACGGTGAACGGGCGTGTCGAGTGTGAGTACGTGATTCCTGACGATCCTGAGGAGACACCGATCGGCGAGTACCTACTGAACGAGGACTACGAGTTCCGGATGTCCACGCTCCAGTACGACCGCTCGAGCGAGGCGTTCTACCTCCACGCGCGAATGCGCCGCACCACGGACGAGCAGGACGAGAACAAACAGCCCACGGCTGCTTCTTCTGACGCCGAGCACAGAACAGTCCTTGGCGTCGATCTGAACGTGGACGGCTCGCTCGCCGTGACGTCGACGGGTGCGTTCATCGGGAACGCCGACGAGATGAATCATCGACGCCGCGAGTTCGAGAAGACGCGCGGGTCGATGCAACAGACGGGTACGCGGTCGGCGCACCTGTCGATCCAGTCGATGGACGACCGAGAACACCGCTGGATACAGGACGAACTCCACCGCGCCTCGAACCAGATTCTCGACGAAGCTCGCAACCACGGGTGTACGCACATCGCGTTCGAGGATCTGACAGACATCCGCGACCGGATGGCTGGTGCGAAGCGATTCCACGCGTGGGCGTTCCGACGCTTATACGAGTACGTCGAGTACAAAGCGGAGATGCTCGAGATTGAAGTCGAGCAGGTGAGTCCCGCATATACGTCTCAGCGGTGTTCGAGGTGCGGCTTCACACACGAGAGAAATCGGGGGTCGAAACACCAGTTCGCGTGTCAGAAGTGCGACTACGAGCTGAACGCGGACTACAACGCGAGCAAGAACATCGCTCGGAAACTGTTGAAACGACTCCATTCGGGGCAGACGTCTTCGGATGGAGGCGCACCCTGTCAGTGTGCGCTAAAGTCAGGGACGCTGAACCTGAAGGGCGGATTCACCGCCAGCGTCGATTCGACGACAGAAGGGGAGTCCACTGACAAGCCCACGACTTCAGTCGTGGGTCACTGACGGTTCCACGTCGAGGGAGGCCGCGACGTCGGCGAGCACGTCCCCGCGGACTTCCGTCGTGCGCGACTCGATCTCGGCGACGAGCGGCGGGTCGAACCCCTCGCGGACCTGCGCGAGTCGCTCGCGCTCTGTCTCGACCTTCTCGCGGAGGTAGCGCGCGCCGCGTCCCTCCTCGTCCTCGTCGGGCGACGGCGTGAGCTTGTTCGCCACCAGCCCGCGGACTCGCAGGTCGCGCTCGGTGAATCCCTCGATCGCCCGCGCCGTCTCGTTGACCGAGAGCTGGTCGGGGTTGAACACGAGGAAGAAGGCGGCCTCGTTCCGCATCGTCTCGCCGGCGTACTCGAAGAACTCCTTGCGCCGCTGGAGCCGCTCGATCACGGGATCGCCCTCCAGCAGGCGCCGCGGCTCCATGTCGCCGATCGCGGCCTTCTCGAACAGGTCGATCGACTGCTTGCGCTTGTACAGCAGCCGGTCGATCCAGTCGCCGAGGAACTCGGGGAGCCCGAGCAGCCGCAGCGTCGAGCCCGTGGGCGCGGTGTCGAAGACGACGCGGTCGTACGGCTCGCTCTCCGTGCGCATCACGTCGACGAACGCGTCGAACAGCGCCGACTCGTACGCGCCGGGCGTCCCGTGGGACATCTCCAGCTGGCGGTTGATCTCCGAGACCATCGCGGCCGACACCTGCTCCGAGAGCGCCTCGCGGATCTCGTCGAGATGCCGCTGCATCTCGTCTTCGGGGTCGATCTCCATCGCGTCCAGCCCCTCGACGCCCGCGACCGATTCCGGCTCGTCGCCGAACTGCTGGTCGAACACGTCCGACACGGAGTGTGCCGGGTCGGTGGAGACGACGAGCGTTCGCACCCCGTCGCGGGCGCAGCGGTGGGCGTACGCGCACGAGACGGTGGTCTTTCCGACGCCGCCCTTGCCGCCGAAGAAGACGAACTGCTCCATCAGTCGCGGGGTAGGTGTCGTCCCGTCATCAGAAGTGGTACTGCTGGCCCTTCCGCTCGATCAGCGTCTCGCGGTCCCACAGCCGCCGCTCCCACGCCTCGAACTCGTCTTCGAGGTACGGGAGCAGCTCGGCGGTGTAGTACGACACCGGCGACGGGATCCCGAACGCGTCCGGGAAACACGCCAGCATGAACTCGTCTTCGGCGTCCTCGGCCTCCTTCTCGATCTTCTCGTAGGCCGGATGCGTGATCATCCCGTGGTACAGGCCCCGGAGCCACTCCTCCAGCGTGGCCCGAAACGTCTCGATCCGGTCGGCTACTGTCATTATCTCTCATGACACTCCACCCGCGTTAAAACCTGTCGCGGTCCGGGGCGGCACAGCCACGGTCCGCGGCACGGATTCGCCCGCGGAGCGCGAGTCGTCAGGCGGTGTTCCCGTCCGTGAGCTCGCTCGACGCCTCGTCGGACTCGGCGTCGTCGTCGTCCAGTTCCGGTCGGTCCTCGTTGCCGGGGCTCGGCGTGTGGATGTCGTCGCCGAGCGCTCCCCAGACGAGATACAGCATCGCGGCGACCATCAGCACGGTCACCGCGACGCTGACGAGCGACACGGCGGAGGCGGACAGAACCATACCGCGAGTTCGACGACCCCAGCCTATCAACGTATCGGCTCGGATCGGCCCGTGGCGGGCCCCGGCGCCCGGTCGTTCCCGCTCGCCGCCCGTCCGCTCCCGCTCGCCGCCCGGGGGTTCAAGAGCGTCGTGGCCGATCCGACCGTATGGACGACCGCATCCCGGTGACCGTGCTCTCGGGGGGACTCGGCGCGGGCAAGACGACCCTTCTGAACCACCTGCTCCGGAACGCCGGCGACCGCGACGTCGCGGTCCTCGTCAACGACATGGGCGACGTGAACGTCGACGCGGACCTGATAGCCGAGGAGTCCGAGGTCGACGTCGAGGGCGTCACCGAGCTGTCGAACGGCTGTATCTGCTGTGAGCTGCAAGACGACCTCGAAAGCGCCGTGGTGCGGCTCGCGAACGAGCGCTCCTTCGACGCCCTGGTCGTCGAGTCCTCGGGCATCTCCGAGCCCGCGCCGGTCGCGCGGCTGTTCACGACCGAATCGCGCGCGGCAGCGCGGTACCGCGTCGACGCGCTGGTGACCGTGATCGACACGCGCCAGTTCCTCGACGCGTTCGCCGGCGACGAGACGCCGGAGCGGCGCGTCGATCCGGACGGCGCGGCCGTCGCCGGCCGCGGAAACGACGCCGCGGGCGACGGCCGCGGGAACGACGGCGCGGGCGACGGCGATGCCGACCGCCCACTCTCGGACCTCCTCGTCGAGCAGGTCGAGGTGTCGAACCTCGTCGTCTGTAACAAGGCGGACCTCTGTACCGACGCGGAGATGGACGAGGCGATCGACCTCGTGGGCGCGCTCCAGCCCGACGCGGAGACGGTCGTCGCGGAGTTCTCCGCGGTCGACCCGGACCGGATCCTCGACGTCGGGCTGTTCGACGCGGGCGAGCTCGGCGACCTCCCCGGCTGGAAGCGCGCGCTGACCGACGCCAATTCGGGCGACCACGCCCACGACGGGCACGACGGCGACGGCGCCCGGGACCACGACGGGCACGATGGTGACGGCGACCACACTCACGACCACGACCATCGTCACCCCGACGAGGTGTACGGCGTCACCTCCTTCACCTACCGACGCCGTCGGCCGTTCCACCCGGACCAGATCGCCGCCCTCCTCCGGGACCTCCCCGACGACGTGGTCCGCTCGAAGGGGACGCTGTGGGTGGCCGGCACCGACCAGCGCCAGCAGGTCGGGCAGGCCGGGCGGTCGGTCCGCGTCGAGGCGCTCGGCCCGTGGATCGCGAGCCTCCCGTCGGTCGAGCGCGACATGCTGCGCTCGAACCGCCCGGACTTGGAGTGGGACGACGACCACGGCGACCGGCGGACCGAGTTCGTCGTCATCGGCACCGGGGTCGACGAGGCCGCGCTCGTCGACCGGCTCGACGACGCGCTCCTGACGGACGACGAGCTCGCGGCGCTCGGCGACCCGGGCGTCGGCGACGACCCGGCCGACGTCGACCCCGCCCCGTTCCCGGCCGAGCAGGGCGAGTCGACGGTGCTCCGCGAGCCATGACTCGTTTATTCGAGACGTTCGCGCTCAGCAGGCGCAGCCGTGGCCGCTCGCGCGCTCGAAGCGCATCGCGTCGCCGCAGTCCGGACACGCCGGAACCCCCTCGTCGTCGCGGTCGAGCCCCTCGTCGTCGACGTCGACGTCGCGGACCCGCACGCCGCAGTCGTCGCACCAGTACGAACCCTCCGAGCCGTCGTCGCCGGCCACTCCGGGAGCCGTCTCCGTCGAGCCCGCGAGCGCGTCGGTCACCGTGCTGATGAGTCCCATACGATAACGATCCGCACCGATCGACTTAGTCTCCGGGTGTCGTGCGATAGATTCGCACAGCCGATTCGTCGGCTCACGGGACATCGCCGCGTTCCGCTCTCGCCGCCGCGTTCCGCTCTCGCCGCCGCGTTCCGGTCTTCCCTCTCCCGTCACAGCAGCGGGAGCGTGAGCGCGACCAGCACGACGCCCAGCCCGACCGCCCCGTAGAACAGCCGCTCGACGCGCGGACCCGGCGGGAGGGGACCGGCGTCGAGCGCGGGCGCGCTTCGGACCAACTGCCGGTACGCGAGCGCCGTCGCGCCGGCGAACGCCGCCCCCGACAGCGCCAGCGCGGAGCGCAGCGAGAGCCCGTACGCGAGCCCGTAGATCGGCCCGAACGAGAAGACGACCGTGAACGCGAGCCCCGTCGTCACGAGGAACGGGACCGGGTCGATCGGATCGCCGCGGCGGTTGCGGGGACGGGGCGCTTCGACCATGGCCCTCGTACGTCCCGGACGGACAAGAGCTAAGTGGCGCACACCCGCCAGTCGGCGTATGAGCGCCGAGAAGAGCGCCGACGAGGGGACGGACGACGACGGGCCGGGGATCCGCGAGGGGGTCGAGCGCTCCTCGGGCGACCCGAAGGTGCTGCTCGCGATGAACGCCGTGCTCTCGACGTGGTTCGCCTGGGTGGTCGTCTGGGGGCTCGACTTCCTCGGCGTGGCGGCGCTCACCGCGGTCAACGTCGCGACGCTGGCGCTGATCCTCTTCGGCGTGACGTACGTGGCCGTGCTTCGGTAGCGGTCGGCGCGCCGCTGGCGCGCCCGTCTCCCGCCCGCCGCTGCCGCCTACGCCGCTTCGCGCCGCCCGGCGAACGCTCAATTCGCCACGTTTTAAGGCCGTTCCGGGCGCGATTCCGGACAATGACGATCGAAGACCGCGACGACGCGTACCTCATCACCCACGCGCTGGCGACGGACACTCTCTCGCGGCTGCGCGACGTCGAGACCGAGCAGGTCGCGTTCCGGAAGGGGCTCGTGAAGCTCGGCCGCATCTGCGGCTACGAGATCATCGACGGCGCGATGGAGACGGAGTACGTCCCCGTCGAGACCCCCCTCGCGGAGACGACCGGCGAGCGCGTGAAGGGGCTCGACGACGTGGTGATCATCAACGTCCTCCGCGCCGCGACCCCGTTCGTCGAGGGGCTGTTGAAGGCGTTCCCCCGCGCGAAGCAGGGAGTCATCTCCGCCGGCCGCGACGAGGAGGCCGGGATGACCGCGGACGGCGAGTTCCCGATCACCATCGACTACGTGAAGCTCCCCGAGATCCGGCCGGAAGACACCGTCATCGTCGCGGATCCGATGCTCGCGACGGGGTCGACGATGGTCGCCGTCCTCGACCACGTCCTCGACGAGGCCGACGAGTTCGAGGACCTCTTCGTGCTCTCGGCGGTCTCGGCGCCCGCCGGCCTCGTCCGCGTGAGCGAGGCCGTCCCCGAGGCGGACCTGCTGACGGTCGCCATCGACGACCGCCTCGACGACGACGGGTTCATCGTCCCCGGCCTCGGCGACGCCGGCGATCGGGCGTTCCGGACCGTCTGAGCGGTCGCGTCCCCCCCGAGGCGCCCCGCAGCCGTCGACGTACTTTTAAGAGCCGGCGCCGCGACCGGTACGACATGAGCGACGCGCCGACGACCGAGCCCTGCGACGCCTGCGGCGAGCCGACGACGGACGCGCTCTCGCGGACCGTCCGGCTGAGCGTCGACCGGGCGAACATCGACACCCAGCGGCTCTGCCCCGACTGCTTCGCCGACTGGATCCAGCGCTATCAGGACCGCCTCGGCTCCGGCGGCGACGAGGGCGACGACACCTCCGAGATCATCGTCGACTGAAGGGGACGGACTCGGCTTGCCCGGCGACGACCGAACACCTTCGTTCCGGCCGGCAACGTCCGTTCCGACCGCCCGTCTTAAGCCGCGGCGGAACGGACCTCGACGTAATGGATCTCGCCATCGACGCCCCGGCCCCGGCGGCGCCCGACTGCGCCGCCGACGGGACGTGGCTCGCCTGCATCGAGTGCGACGAGACGTTCGCTCCCTTCGAGGACGTCCGGTACACCTGCGACGACTGCGACGGCCTGCTCGAAGTCCGGTACGCCGACCCGCCGACGTTCGACGAGTTCGGCGCGGGCGCGCCCTCCGACGGCCCCGAGCGCGGCGTCTGGCGCTACCGCGAGGCGCTCCCCTTCGACCTGGGCGTCACCCTCCCCGAGGGAGACACCCCGCTCCACCGCGTCCCGCGCATCGAGGAGGCGGTGGGCGTCGACGCGCTCCGGATCAAACACGAGGGGATGAACCCCACCGGCTCGTTCAAGGACCGCGGGATGACCGTCGGCGTCCGCGTCGCGAAGGAACTCGGCGTCGACGCGCTCGCGTGCGCCTCCACCGGCAATACCTCGGCCGCGCTCGCCGCCTACGGTGGCCGCGGCGACATGCAGACGCTCGTCCTCCTCCCGGCCGGGAAGGTCGCCGCCGGCAAGGTCGCGCAGGCGAGCCTCCACGGCGCCCGCATCTTAGAGGTCGACGGCAACTTCGACGCCTGCCTCGACATCGTTCAGGAGTTAGCCGCCCGCGGCGAGGCGTACCTGCTCAACTCGCTGAACCCGTTCCGCCTGGAGGGACAGAAGACGATCGGCTTCGAGATACTCGAGGAGTTCTACGCCGACTACGGCGCCTTCCCGGACCGGATCGTCCTCCCCGTCGGCAACGCCGGCAACACCTCGGCGCTTTATAAGGGATTCCGCGAGCTCGTCCAGTCGGGGGCACTCGACGTCGACGAGGTCCCCAAGCTCACCGGGGTCCAGGCCGAGGGGGCCGCGCCGATGGTCGAGGCAATCGAGGAGGGGAACGACGAGGTCCGTCGCTGGGAGGAGGTCGAGACGCGCGCGACCGCGATCCGCATCGGCAACCCGGTCAACGCCCCGAAGGCGATCCCCGGCATCCGCAA
The DNA here is from genome assembly GCF_000296615.1 of Halorubrum sp. T3. Lineage (NCBI taxonomy): Archaea > Methanobacteriati > Methanobacteriota > Halobacteria > Halobacteriales > Haloferacaceae > Halorubrum > Halorubrum sp. T3. The sequence continues at coordinate 63,042 of NZ_JH815330.1, forward strand.
CACGAACGGCACCGCCGTCGCCGTGAGCGACGACGAGATAACGGCCGCGCAGCGCCACCTCGCCAGCGAGGGCGTCGGCGTCGAGCCCGCCTCCGCGGCGAGCCTCGCGGGCCTCAAGAAGCTCCGGCGCTCCGGCGTCGTCGACGACGACGAGCGGGTCGTCTGCCTGACGACCGGTCACCTCCTCAAGGACCCCGACGCGGCCTACGAGGCCGGCGGCGACCCGGAGCCCGTCCCGAACGACGCCGACGCGGTCCTCGACCATATCAGAGGATAACCGCCGACCGGAACGCCGACGACATCGAGCCGTTCGTCCCGGTCGCCACTTACTAACGCGGAGCGTCTCCCACTCTCAGAGCCTTTACTCCCAGTTGTGTAGCGCGTCCCGGAACACCGCCTCGGCGTCCTCCTTCGTCACGGGCCGCGGGTTACACCGGAGGAGTCGCTGCTGGCTCTCGACGGTGCTCTCGGCGAGTACGCCGATGTCGTCGTCGGTGATCCCGGCGAGCTCGTTGAGTCCGCTCGGGAGCACGTTGAGGTCGCGCTGGAGCCGCACGAACTCCTCCCGGGCCTCGTCGGCGGCCTCGCGGGTGCTCATTCCCGAGGTGTCGGCGCCGAGTATCTCCGCTACCTTCGCGAACCGCGGCGGGTCGCTGGCGACGTTGTAGCCGAGGGTGCTCGCGGGCGTGAGCGCGGCGATCGTCTCCCCGTGGTACGTGTGGTAGTTGTTGCCGACGGGGTACGCCATCGCGTGCGCGAGGCTCGCGCCGGCGGTGAGCCCGGCGATCGCGCCGAACAGCGCGCCCTTCAGCATCGCGCCGCGCGCCTCGACGTCGTCGCCGTTGTTGACGACGCGGCGCACGTTCGAGGAGAGCAGGTCGATCGCCTTCTCGCTGAACATCTCCGTGAAGCCGGTCCGGCCGGCGTACACCGGGCGGTCGGCCGGGTCCTCCGGGCGGAGCAGGTCGTCGTAGCGGTGGGTGGTGTACCCCTCGATCGCGTGGCCGAGCGCGTCCATCGCGGTCTTCGCCGTGAGGTCCGGCGGCAGCGTGGTGGTGAGCGTCGGGTCGAGCACCGCGGCGTCGGCGCGGACGTGCGGGCTGGAGATCCCCTCCTTGATGTCCTTCTCGGGCACCGAGAGGATCGCGACGGGGGAGATCTCGGAGCCGGTCCCCGCCGTCGTCGGCAGCAGGATCAGCGGCGGGCCGGACTCGGTGAGGTCCTCGCCCGCGCCGGTCGGCGCGGCCACGTAGTCGAGCACGTCGCCGCCGTTCGCGATGACGGCGCGGGTCGCCTTCGCGGTGTCCATGCAGCTCCCGCCGCCCAGCCCGAGGTAGAAGTCGTACCCGTCGTCGCCCATCTCCTCGCGGACGAACGCGATACACTCCCGGACCGCCTCGATGCTGGGCTCGCGCTCGACGCCGTCGTACACGTCGACGTCGAGGCCGTCGGCGGCCAGCTCGTCCGCGACGCGGTCGACGTGGCCCAGCGAGACGAGGTCCGAGTCGGTGACGATCAGCCCGCGCTCGTCGCCGTCGAGCCCGAGCTGACCGAGCTGGTACCCGAGCTCGTCGGCCGCGCCCGCGCCGACGCGGACCGCCGGCATCTGGACCTCCCAGACCGTCTCGGGCGAGAGCTCGTGCGGCTCGGCGGAGACGGAGCGCTCGTAGCTCACACTCCCCACCCCGGCTGGATCGCCGCGAACTGCTCGGGATCGTGGCCGAACACGACCTCGGCGTCGTGGCGCCGCTCCAGCTCGCGGATCCGGTTCAGGCTCTCGGCCCACTCCGTCTTCCCCCACACGAGGGGCCCGCCGAGCGGCGTCCCCGCCTCGTAGTTCTCGTCCATGTACACCTGATCGCCGGTGAACACGACGGTGCCCTCGGAGTCGAGGTGGATCACGCTCCCGGTGAGTCCGGGCGTGTGGCCGGGGAAGCGGACGAACTCCAGGTCGGTGAAATGCTCCTCGCGGTCGCGGTGGAGCACCCGCCAGTTCAGGTCGTGGTCGAAGTCGTCGAGGACGTACGCGCTGCTCCCCTCGTCCGTCTTCGCGCTGTAGTAGGCGAACTTCAGCTCCTCCTCGTGGACGTAGACGGGCGTGTCGGTGCCCGCGAAGAACTCCAAGCCGCCCGCGTGGTCGAGGTGGAGGTGGCTCTGGAACACCGCGTCGATGTCGTCGAGCGAGTAGCCCGCCGCCTCAAGATCGTCGTCGAGGCGGTGCTCGCTCGCGTCGTGCGGGTAGAACGCCTGGACGAGCCCCTCCGGCCAGTGACCGTCGGCGGCGTCGTGGTGCGATCCGGTGTCCCAGAGGATCGTCGCCTCCGGGTGGTCGATGACGAGGTTCCACACCGGGATCTCCCCGTACTCGGTGTCGGGATTCGGCTCGTCGTGGCTCCCGATGGTGTTCGCCTCCATCATGTAATTCATATCGCAGTACAATCCGCCGCGGTCGATGACGTGGACCTCAGCTTCCACCATACGGATCCGCATTCTTAATGATAGTTCATAAATATACCTCTCGGACGGGAGTCGCCGACCCTCGACCCCGGCGGTCGCCCGGGTTCGACGCGTCTCGCGCGGGCCGCGCCGCCGATATTCAGGCGCGATACGCCGACGGTTTGTATTATATAGTGGCGTATTGAACAACAAACGAGTTGATAGACGTCTCGCTGACGGCGCCGCTCGCCGCGCTCGCCGCGGCCGTGGCCGCCGGCGCCACCGTAGCCACGTTCGAGTACCGCGACGAGCCGGGCGGACTTGCCGCGGTCGCGTTCATGGGTGCGATCTTCTGGTGGTCCGCCGGGCTGTTCGGCGAGGCGGTCGCGGCGACGGAGGCCGGCAAGGTGTTCTGGCTCAACGTCCAGTACCCCGCGACCGCCGTCGTCCCGGTCGCGGCGGTCGCGTTCGTCGCGTCGTACCTCGGCTACGACGCGTGGATCTCCCGGCGCCGGCTGCTCGTGCTGATCGCTCCGCTCGCCGCGCTGACGCTGCTGAGCTGGACGAACGAGTACCACGGGCTGGTCCGGACCGGCACCGACCTCGTCGCGTTCGGCTCCGGGACGGTGCTCGCCCGCGAGTTCGGTCCGGCGTGGTGGGCCGGCTGGCTCTACTCGCAGCTCCTGCTCGTCGCGACGTTCGCGACGCTCGCGTACGGCGTGTACGACTCGGCGCCCGCGTTCCGCGCGTCCGCGGGACTGCTGCTCGTCGGCGCCGGCGCGCCGTGGGCCGCGCAGTTCGTCGTCCTCGGGGGCGGGCCCGCGTTCCGGCCCGAGCTCCTGTTCGTGCTCACGGGCGTCGCGTTCACGGTCGCGGTCCGACGCGGGCGGACGCTCGGCGTGACGCCGGTCGCCCGGCAGGTGACGCTGGAGGCGGTCCCGGACCCGATCGTCGTCGTCGACCGGAGCGGCCGGATCGCGGACACGAACCCCGCCGCCCGCGCGTGGCTCGGCGACGACGTCGCGGTCGGCGCCGCGGCTGCGGACGCGCTAGCCAGCGCCCCCGAGGTCCACGCCGCGTACCGACGCGGCGAGGCCCCCGACGAGCCCCTCCGCGTCGAGGTCGGCGGGGAGCCCCGGTTCGTCTCCCTTTCGGCCGTCTCCCTCCCGACGCTCGGCAGCCGCTCGCAGGGGACGGTGTTGCTGTTGCGAGACGTGACCGACTCGGAGCGCAACCGGCGGGACCTCGAGGTGGCGAACGACCGACTCCAGACGCTGACGCACGCGCTGGCGCACGACATCAAGAACCCGCTGGCGGTCGCGGACGGGTTCACGGACCTCGCGACCGCGGGCGACGAGGCGGCGATCGAGCGCGTCGAGGGCGCCCACAACCGGATCTTCGAGATCGTCGACGAGACGCTCGCGGCCGTCGACCACCCGGACCCCGACGCCGACGCCGAGTCGTTCCGGTTCCCGACGCTGGCCGAGGAGGCGTGGCGGACCGCGGAGACGGCGGGCGCGACGCTGACGGTCGCGGGCGCCGAGTCGTACGTCGCGGACAGGGCCGCGGTGCGCAGCGTCTTAGAGAACCTCTTCCGGAACGCGGCGGTCCACGCCGGTCCCGACCCGACCGTGACCGCCGTCGCGCTCGACGGTGGCTTCGCGGTCGTCGACGACGGGCCCGGGATTCCGCGGACCGATCGCGACCGCGCGTTCGAGCGTGGCTACACGACCGCCGCCGACGGCACCGGGATCGGTCTCGCGAGCGTCGCGACGCTCGCCGCGTCGCACGGCTGGACCGTCGCGGCCGGGCGGGGTCGCGGGGAGACGGACGCGCTCCCCGACGGGGGGACGACGGACGTCGGCGACGGCGCGGCGTTCGTCGTCGGCTTCGGCGACCGACCGATCGCGGAGGTCGCGTCGCCCGTCGTCGCGGACCCGGACGCGCTCGTCACGCCCTCGGAGCCGCTCGCGGCGAAGGAGTAGTCCGGTCGGTTCGGCGGCGCGGGGTCGCCCTCCTCGTCGGCGCGCTCTATTCGATTAGGCGCGCGCTACTCGTCCGCGCGTCCGTCGGCGCCGTCCAGCGTGATCTCGGTGATCTCCACCACGCGGTCGTCCGCGAGCAGCTCCTCGATCGCGGCGTCCGGGACGGCCGAGTCGAGGTTGTAGACGGTGAGCGCCTCCCCGCCCTGCGTCTCGCGGCCGTTGAACATCCCGGCGATGTTCACGTCGTGGTCGCCGAGAACGGTGCCGATGAGGCCGATGACGCCCGGCTCGTCGGTGTTGCGCGCGACGAGCATGTGGCCGTACGGAACCGCGTCGACGCGGAACCCGTCGATCCGGACGATGCGGGCGTCCTCGCCCGCGAACAGCGTCCCCTCGACCGCGATCTCGTCGTCGCCGTTGCGCACGGTGACGCGGACGAGGCTCTGGAAGTCGTCGGTCTGGCGCGTCTTCGACTCGGTCACCTCGATGCCGCGCTCCTCGGCGAGCCGCGGCGCGTTCACCGCGTTCACCTGCCACTCTAAGGGCTCGAAGACGCCCTTCAGCGCGCTCGCGGTGACGAGGTCGACGTCCTCGGCGGCGATGTCGCCCTCGTAGGTGGCCTCGACCTCGGTGATCCGGCCGTCGAGCAGCTGGGCGGCGACCTTCCCGGCGGTCTCGGCCACGTTGATGTACGGTTCGATCCGCGGGAATGCGCTCTCGTCGACGGAGGGCGCGTTGAGCGCGGTCAGGACGGGCTCGTCGTCGAACGCCGCGAGGACGGCCTCCGCGGTGTCGACCGCGACGTTCTCCTGGGCGGCCTCCGTCGAGGCGCCGAGGTGGGGGGTCACGACGATCTCCTCGACGTCGAGCAGCGGCGAGTCCTGGGGCAGCGGCTCCTCGGCGAAGGAGTCGAGCGCGGCGCCCGCGAGGACGCCGTCGTCGACCGCCTCGGCGAGCGCGTCCTCGTCGACGATGCCGCCGCGGGCGCAGTTGATCAGGTAGCCGCCCTCTAACTGGGCCAGCTCGGCCTCCCCGATCATCCCCTCGGTCTCGGGGAGGAGCGGGGTGTGGATCGTCGCGAAGTCGCCGGCCGCGAGCGCGTCGTGGAGGTCCTCGACGAGCTCGGCGCCCATCCGGTCGGCGCGCTCCTCGGAGATGTACGGGTCGTAGACGACGAGGTCCATCCCGAGCGAGTCGAGGCGCTTGGCGACCTCCTGGCCGACGCGGCCGAGGCCGACGATGGTGAGCGTCTTGTTGTTCACCTCGGTGCCGAGGAACTCGCCTTTCGCCCACTCGCCGCCGACGAGGCGCCCGTGGGCTTGCGGGATCGAGCGCGCGACGGCGAACGTCATCGCGACGGTGTGCTCGGCGGCGGCGCGGACGTTCCCCTCGGGGGCGTTCGCGACGATGACGCCGTGGTCGGTGGCGGCCTCGATGTCGATGTTGTCGACGCCGATGCCGGCGCGGCCGACGATGACGAGGTCGCTCGCGGCCTCGAAGACGGCCTCGTTCACGTCGGTCCCAGACCGCACGATCAGCGCGTTCGCGTCGGCGACGGCGTCGAGCAGGTCGTCCCCCTCGCTCTCGTAGTCGGTGACGACCTCGTGGCCGGCGTCTCTGAGTCGGTCCAACCCCGCGTCCGCGATGGGGTCGGTCACGAGTACCTTCATGTCGAAATGCACCCGCGGCGCGGGGTTAACGCTTTCCGAATCGCGCCGTTTTGCCGCCCGGACGGATCCGCGCTCGTGGGTATCGACCCCTCCGTTTCCGGTGGAGAATGCGCGTTCGTGGGTATCACCACGTCGGTACTCCCTTTTATACCCGGCCGCATGTGACGGTATGGACCTCACGATCGCGTTCGTCGGCGTCGGCGCCATCCTCGCGCTGACCGCGGTGAGCGCCTTCTTCTCCAGTTCGGAACTCGCGGTGTTCTCCGTGCCGACCCACCGGATCGACTCGCTCGTCGCGACCGACGTCCCTGGCGCCCGGGCGCTGTCGGCGCTGCGCGACGACTCGCACCGCTTCCTCGTCACGGCGCTGGTGAGCAACAACGTCGCCAACATCGCCGCGGCGTCGGTCGCGACCGCGGTGTTCGTCCGGTTCGGCTTCTCCGGCGGCGAGGCGGCCACGGGGTCGACGCTCGTCACGTCGCTCTTCGTCATCGTCTTCGGCGAGATCGCGCCGAAGTCGTACGCGGTCGCGAACGCCGAGAAGCACGCGCTCCGCGTCTCACGGATCGTCGTCGCGATCCAGCGCGTCCTCCGCCCCGTCCTGTACGTGTTCGAGGCGCTCTCCGGGGTCGTCAACCGCTTCACGGGGGGCGAGTCCGCGATCGAGTCGTACCTCACCCGCGAGGAAATCGCGACGCTCGTGCGGTCGGGCGAGGCCGCGGGCGCGCTCGACCCCGACGAGGGGGCGATGATCCGCGGCGTCCTCGACTTGGAGACCACCACCGTCGACGCGGTGATGGTCCCCCGGACCGACGTGGTCGCGCTCCCGCGGACGGCGACGCCGGCGGACGCGCTCTCGCGGGCCGCGAGCGAGGGCGTCACCCGGATGCCCGTCTACGGCGAGAACCGCGACGACGTGGTCGGCATCCTCGACGTCCGCGACGCCATCCGTGCGAACGAGGCGGGCGCCGACCTCGCGAGCGCGCTCAGCGAGCCGACGTTCGTCCCCGAGACGAAACCGCTCGACGAGCTGTTCGCGGAGATGCGCACGAGCGAGGCCCGAATGGTGATCGTCGTCGACGAACACGGCGCAGTCGTCGGGATCGCGACCTTAGAGGACCTCTTCGAGGAGGTCGTCGGTGAGCTGGTCGGTCGGTGGGAGACGGACGCCGTCGACGTGGTCGCGCCCGACGCCGCCGTGGTCCGCGGCTGGACGACGGTCGCCCACCTCAACGAGACGCTCGGGCTCGCGCTGCCAGCGGACGCGGGCGCCGAGACCGTCGCGGGCCTGATAACTCGACAGCTCGGGCGGCTGCCGTCCGAGGGCGACCGCGTCGCGGTCGGCGACGTCACGCTCGCCGTCACCGGCGCGACCGCGACGCGGGTCACTCGGGTACGCGTGGAACACGCCGACGAGAACGGGTTCGCGTCGGGGGTGGGCGACGGGTCGGTCGATTCCGCGTGACCGCCGTCGTCGCGCCCGTCGCGCCCGCCGGGCCAGCCGCGCGCGGCGGCCGGCCACACATAACACAACATACATGTGCTTCCGACGGGTCTCGTGAGGTACGTTCTCGACCATGGTGAGCCGCTGGGCGTGTGACCGGTGCGGGTTCGTCGCGTGGACGCGGGACCGCTCGGAGATGGCCGACGTGACGGGGTCGCACCTGCTCGCCCACCACTCGGACGCCCTCTCGAAGTCGGACTTCCGCGTGAGCTGGGACTGTCCGTACTGCGCCACCGCGAAGACCGCCTACGACACCGACGGCGCCGTCGCCGAGTTCAAGACGCACCTCCACGAGCACGTGGTCGACCGGATCGCCGGCGGGACGCACGTGGCGGACCTGGTGGGCTGGGACGGCGTCGTTCGCGTCGACGCACCGGCGGCCGGCGACGAGGCCGACCCGCTCCGGACGCACTTCCACGGCGCCGCGGGGCTGGCGGTGGCCGTGACTCCCACCCCGGAGCGGTTAGTGCGCGCGCTCGACGGGGCTCTCGACGCGTGGCCCCGGCGGACGGTTATCGTCTCGACCGGCGAGTACGACTTCGAGGCGACGCCCGACGTCGACTTCGAGGGACGCAACGCCGAGATCGTCGAGCTCGACCCGCGCCTCTCCCCCGACGAGGTCGGCGAGACGGTCTCGCGGATCCTCGACGCCAACCACGAGCCCGGCGAGCGCGTCTCGCTGGAGGTGAGCGTCTTCCACCAGATCGTCGCCGCCTTCGACGTCGAACGCGCGGTGGCGTTCGTCCGCATGCTCGCCGCGCGCCTCGGGGACGCGGGGGGCGTGTTACAGCTGTACGTCGACGCCGACGCGGACCGGAACGTCGCCACCGTCCTGAACTTCCTCGACGAGACCATCGACCTGACGGTCGCGGTCGACGACGGCCGGTTCGTTCGCCGGCCGTAGGCTCGGGTTTCGCGGCGCCCAGGCGGTCGACGCGGATTCCGTCGCTAGCGCGTCCGCGTCTGCGGACGCCCGGTCCCCAGCCGTCTCGTCGATCGGTCACTCGTTGTAGCTCTCGGTGTAGTCCGCGGGCCAGCGGACGTACACGTACTCCACGTGGCGGTCCGCGGCCGCCTCGACGACGGCCCGCTTGAACCGCCGCAGCACCGCTCTGGCGCGCTCCCGCGCCGCCTCGGCGGCGGCCTCGTCGCTCGCGAGCGCCCGCAGGTTCCGCTCGACGTCGACGCCGAGCGGGGACTCGGTCGCGCCCTCTGAGGGGTCCTCCTCGGTCGCGTCCGCCGAGACGATCCGCGGCAGGTACGCGGCGGCGAGGTCCGCGACTAGCCGGTCGCGGTGGTCGAGCGCGTCGATCAGCCATTTGACGGCCGCCGACCGGTCGGCGGCGGTCGGGTCCGCGGCCTCGAGGAGCTCACAGTACAGCCACGCCGCGTACCGCTTGGTCTTCGCGTCGACGCGCTCCCGCGATCCGGAGGTCACGCCTTCCCGCGACCCGGCGGCGTCCCTGCTCTCCGCGGCCCGGTCGGCCGCGGTTCGCTCCGCGGCGACCGCCCGGAACGCCGCGAGCGGGCCGTCGGCCTCGAAGGGTCGCTCGGCGAGGAGGCGGTCGCGAACGTCGCCCGCGGGGACCGCGTCTGCCTCGGCGACCACCGCGGCGACGGACCTCGCGGCCGCCCGGCGGACCGCCTCGGCGGGGTCCCGTAGCGACCCGATCAGTACCCCGGTCGCGTCCCGTCGGTCGAGCGCTCCCAGTCGGTCGACGGCGGTGAGGCGGAGCCGCTCGTTCCCGCGCCGCGCCGCGAGCGCGAGCAGTTCGACCGCGTCGGCGCTGTCAATCGCGACGAGCGCGTCGAGCGCGGCGCCGCGCACGAGTTCGTTCGGCGCGTTCACCAGCGGTCGGACGGCTTCGACCGCCTCGCCGCCGACCCGCGCGTATCCCCTGACGGCCCGAGCGCGGACCCGCGCGTCGTCGTCGTCGAACGCCTCGCGGAGCCGGCCGGCGGCGCCCTCGTCGCCGACGGCCGACAGCCCGGTCGCGCCGAGCATCCGATACGCGGCCCGGTCGTGTTCCAGCCAGCGCGAGAACGTCTCGGCGACGCCGCGTCCCGCCGCCCGGGAGTCGCCTTCGGCGGCCCGTCGCTCGGCGATCCGCCGCGCTAACCGGTCGACGTGGTCGTCGCCGTGGAAGTACAGCGACTCGATCGCCGCCGCGCGGACGGCCTCGTCGGGATCGCCGAGCGCGGTCTCGAACAGCCCCTCGACGACCCGCTCGGCGGCGGCGCTCATCGAACTGGAGGGGTTGCCGAGCGCCTCGGCCGCCTCGCGCCGCGTCGACGCGTCGAACCGCCGGTCGAGCCGCGCCACCGCCGGGGGGCCACCGTCGGTCGGACGGCCGCTCCGCCCGGCGCCGCCGCTCCCCGCCGATCCCGTGGCGCCCTCCGATCGCGGCCCGTCGTCCATCTGTGAACCCCTCTCCGATCCGGTACGTTAAACGTACGGCCGCGGCTATCAGCGGTGAGAATCTCACCGGAGACGCGTGTCGGAGCGCCTCACCCGAGGTCGAACTCCCGGACGACGTCGTACTCGGGCCCCGACTCGGTCAGCGTCGATCTCATCAGTCGGATCTCGTCGACCGCGAAGCTCCCGATTTCGGGGTCGTCGGCGTCGAGCGCGCCGCGGACCGCTTCGGCGCCGGTCGCGTTCTCGACCCGGGCCAGCGTGACGTGCGGGGTGAACTCGTGCTCTTCCGGGTCGACGCCGAGCGCGGTCGTCTCCGCTTCGAGCGCCTCGTGGAGCGCGGTGAGTTCCTCGGTCCCGCTGTCGACCCCGGCCCAGGCGACGGAGATGTACTCGCGGTTCGGGAAGACGCCGAGGTCGGCGATGGTACATTTAAACGGGCCGACGGCGGCGCGGTCGACCGCGCGCTCGCCGGCCGCGATCACGTCGTCGACCGTCGGTTCGGTCTCGTCGTCGCGTCCGCCGATCTCGCCGAGGAACTTCAGCGTCACGTGGGCCTGTTCGGGGTCGACCGGGTTGACGCCGGCCGCGTCCGCGAACGGGGCCTGCGCGTCCGCGACGGCCGGCGCGAGGGAGTCCGGGAGGTCGACGGCGAAGAACGCTCGCATGGTCGGGTACGGATCGATCGCGGTCGCTTATAAATACGGGATCCCGTCGACCCCCCAGGCGGTTGCTGTTTCCCCGCACCGACCGCTCGGTACGGGGGCGCCTACTCGTCGCGGCACAAGGGTTGCTCACTCGACATCATCGCCCTGATCTCGGCGTCCGTGATCTCGTAGTCGAGTTGGAGACACGACCGCTCGTCCCCCTGACCGAGAAGCGAGCCGGACACCCGTCTGTCTCCCGCCACGGCGTGGTATCCCGACCACTCCCTGTCGCTTTCCGGCCGGAAACTGACCCGCCGGCGCTCGTCCGCGTCGAGGGCGAATTTCCGCCATCGGCCGAGGTCTCCCTCCGATTCCAACACGAAGTGAAACGCGAGAGACGCCTCCGTCCGATTCGACAGATCGAGGCGTACGGTCCGTAATCGCTCCGTATTCAGCCGATCGGTACAACCGGCCGTCCCGACGGCGAGGGCGGCGGCGACGCACGCGAACCCACGGCGAGTGGAGGGCATCGTCTCCGTCTGTTTTCGAGCGAATAAAAAGCCATTCACGGGGAAGATGCGTCGACCCCGGAACTGGCCAGTTCGCACCGGTCTGTGAGTTTCACTTGGGCACGCGTCCGATTTATCCGACCTAACCGAGCCGAAACGAGTGATCGCGGATCGGCAGCGAACGCCTCCAAAGCCCCAGCCGGGCGGCGGGCGCACGCTCGCTGTGCTCCTCACTCGGTCGCTCACTCCGTTCGCTCCCTCGTTGCGGTGCTTACTTCGCCTGCGCCCGCCGCCCGGCTGCCCCTTTGAGTCCCACCCGACCGCGACCGCACAGCACCTCACGCCTCCCCAGCCTCGTCGGCCTCCCTGCGGTCGGCCGACTCCCTCGCGCGGTGCTGTCTCGCGGCCGCCGATGGCGGCCGCTCGCAGGCACGCGCCGACCGCTTCGTTCTTTTATAAGCGTTCGCGAAGCGTGTCGGCGGTCGCATCGCCGACGCCGTCGACGTCGGTGAGGTCGTCGCGGGAGGCGTCGCGGACGTTCTCGACCGAGCCGAACCGGCGGAGCAGTCGCCGGCGCGTCTCCGGCCCGACGCCGGGCACGTCGTCGAGGACGGTCGCCACCTCGTCGCGGACGGTCTGGTGGTAGGAGACGGCGAAGCGGTGCGCCTCGTCGCGCACGCGCTGGAGCAGGTGGAGTTCGGGGGCGTCCTCGTCCCACCGCCGGGTGCCGGTCGGGGTGACGACCATCTCCTCGGCCTTCGCGAGGGCGACGACGGGGACGTCCCAGCCCGTCTCCGCGAGGGCGTCGCGGGCGGCGCCCAGCTGCCCCTCGCCGCCGTCGATCAGGAGGAGGTCCGGGTCGGGCCGGTCGTCGCGGTCCTCGAGCGCGCGCTCGGCGCGCCACCGGACCAGCTCGCGCATGTTCGCGTAGTCGTCGTTGCGGTCGGTGAGCTTCTTCCGGCGGTAGTCGGCCGTCTCCGCGCTCCCGTCGACGAAGCAGACGTCGGAGCCGACCACGGCGGTCCCCTGCGCGTGGCTCACGTCGAACCCCTCGATCCGCTCGGGGCGTGAGATTCCGAGCCGGTCGCCGAGCGCGCCCACGGGATCGTCGCGCCCGCCGCGTTTCCGGGCGTTCTTCAGCGCGAGCTCGACGAGCTTCGCCTCGCGGCCGGCGCCCGGGACCCGGACCGCGACGCCCTCGCCCTCCAGCCAGTCGACCACGTCGGGGTCGGCGGGCCGCTCGGCGAGGAGGACCGCGTCCGGGAACTCACGCTCGGCGTAGTACTGCGCGAGGAACGCCGCGAGGACGGCCGCGGGGGTGTTGGCGTCGGGGTCGGCGGGGTCCGCCTCGTCCCCACCGCTCGCTGCCGCGTCCCCGCCGCCAGCGTCCTCCACCGCCGCCGCGTCGAGTCGGTGCCGGCTCCGGTCGACCAGCTGGCCGCGCTCGCTGTGGAGCCGGGCCACGCGGGCGGTGTCGCCCTCCACCGCGGCCGCCAGCACGTCGACGGTGCGGTCGTCGGTCCGGTCGCTGACGGCCTCGCCGCCCTCGCCGTGGAACGCCTCCACGGCCTCCAATCGGTCGCGGAGGTTCGCGGCGCGCTCGAACTCGTTCGCCTCGGCCGCCACCTCCATCCGGCGCCGGAGGGGGTCCGCGAGCGCGCCCGTCTCCCCCTCGAAGAAGCGCCGCGCGGCGGCGACGTCCTCGGCGTACTCCTCGGGGGATATCTCGCCCGTACACGGCGCCGAGCAGATGCCCATCTCGTAGTCGAGGCAGGGGCGGTCGCGGCCCTCGTACTTGTGGTCTGAGCAGCCGCGGAGGCCGTACACCTCCCGCACCGCCTTCACTACCGTCTCGACGCGGCCCACGTCGGTAAACGGACCGTACGCGACCGCGCCCGCCTCGGGGTCGCGGGTCACCTCGATCTGCGGCACCTCGTGGTCTGAGAAGGCGACCAAGGGGTACGACTTGTCGTCCTTCAGCCGGACGTTGTACCGCGGCCGGAGCCGTTTGATGAGGTTCGCCTCTAAGAGGAGCGCCTGCGTCTCCGTGTCGGTGACCGCGAACTCGATCCGGTCGGCGCGCTCGACCATCCCGCGGATGCGGCCCGAGCGGGGGTCCGCGTACGACCGCACTCGGTCGCGGAGGTCGAGCGCCTTCCCGACGTACAGCGTCGTCTCGCCCGCGCGGAACTGGTAGACCCCCGGCTCCGTCGGGAGGTCGCGGGCCCGCTCGCGCACCGCGTCGGCGTCCATCGGTCTCGGATCGCCGTAGCCGCCGGACGCCATTGAACGCTGCGGGCCGGGCGCTCCCGACTCGCCGCCGCGGGGCGTCCCCGCCGCCGCCCGGTCTTCTCCGATTATCAAACTCGAATACCGGAACGTACGGTTTATGATGCCGGTTGGGAGACGGTGACGTAGACATGACGGGACTTCGCGAGCGTCTGCGGCGGCTACTCGGACGGGGGACCGACTCTCGGTCGGTCCCCGACGGGGGCGTCGTCGTCGAGAACGGACCCGATTCTGCCGGATCGGCCGACGGGACATCGAATGACGTCGTCGACCGGACCGGCGACCACACGTTCACCGACGCCGACGGCGTGAACCGCGCGGCGACGCTCGCGGGCGCCGGCTTCCAGCAGGTGTTCAACGCCACCAGCGTCCCGACCTTCATCCTCGACTGCGAGGGGAACGTCGCGGAGTGGAACGAGGCGATCGCGTCGCTCACCGGCGTCGAGCGCGAGGAGGCGATCGGCCACGACCACGTCTCGGAGCTGTTCTACCCCGACGGCCGACGGGCCGACACGCTCGCCGACAAGGTGCTCGACGTGCCGGACACCGCCGATGAGGTCCACGGCGTCGAGCGTCGCGAGGCCGGCCGCAACCGCTACCGCGACACCAGCACGATGGTCGACCGCCACGGCGACGAGCGCCACATCGAGTTCACGGCGACCGCGATGTACGACGAGGAGACCGGGGAGCTCGTCGGCGTGACCGAGGTCGTCGTCGACCGGACGGAGAACGTGAACCAGCGCGACGCCACGGGCGAGCTGGTCGCCGAGGTCCGGGAGACCGCGGAGGCGATCGGCGAGGGGAACCTCGACGCCCGCGCGAGCCGCCGCGACTCCTTCGAGCACCTCAGCGCCGACCTGGTCCGCGTCATCGACGTCGTCAATCAGATGGCCGAGAACCTCGACCAGCTCTCCTCGGGGGTCCACGAGAAGGCGCGCGACCTCGACGAGACCGTCGAGGAGGCGAGCGCCGCGGCCGCCGACATCGCCGAGAACGTCGACGAGCAGAACGAGCTCCTCGAAGAGAGCGTCTCCGAGATGCAGTCCTTCTCCGCGGGGATGGAGGAGGTCGCCGCGACGGCCGACGAGGTCGACTCCGCCGCGGTCGCGGCGGCCGACGCCGCCGACGAGGGGCTCGACGCGAGCGAGGACGCCCGCGAGGCGACCGAGGACGTCGTCGAGATCGGCGACGAGCTCGTCGAGAGCGTCGGCGCGCTCTCCGAGCGCATGGACGACATCGAGGAGGTCATCGAGGTCATCTCCGACGTGGCCGAGCAGACGAACCTGCTCGCGCTCAACGCCAACATCGAGGCCGCCCGCGCCGGCGAGGGCGGCGACGGCTTCGCGGTCGTCGCCGAGGAGGTGAAGAAGCTCGCCGACGAGACCCGCGGCTACACCGAGGAGATCACGGAGAGCCTCGACAAGCTTCAGGCGCAGTCCGCGGAGACCACCACCGCCGTCGAGCGCTCCCACGAGCGCATCGAGGATGCGGGCACCGAGATTGAGACGGTCCTCGACTCGCTCGAAGAGATCGCCGACGCCGTCGACGAGGCGGCCGCCGGCGTCGCGGAGGTCGCGCGGACCACCGACGACCAGGCCGCGACCGTCGAGGAGCTCACCTCCTCGCTGGAGGCGGTCCGGGAGCGCTCCGACCGCACCGAGGACGCGACCGAGCGCATCGTCGACGCCACCGACGACCAGGAGGCGGCCGTCGACGAGCTGATCGCCCGCGTCGAGCAGCTGGACGCGCGGTAGCGACGCTCACCCACCGAGTCCCGTCGATTTTCGCTCGTCCGTTTCGCTCGTCCGTTTTCGGCTCCTGATTTGCTCCCCGCCGAACGTTTAACCCCGCTCAACCCCCAGAAATCGTATGTCCGTTACGCCGCCCGGACCCCTGGGCGACCCCCTGTTCGGCAACGGTCGCCAGTTCGCGGACGACCCGTTCGGCTTCCTGCGCGCCTGCGCCGACAGCTACGGCGACGTGGTGCGACTGAACCTCGGCCCGAGGGAGACGTACCTGCTCACGAACCCTGCCGATGTAGAGCGCGTGCTCGTCGCCGACGCGGACCGCTACCGCAAGCCGCAGTTCGACGACGCGATGGACACGCTGCTCGGCGACGGCCTCCTGATGAGCGAGGGCGACACGTGGAAGCGCCAGCGCACGCTGGCGAATCCCGCCTTCCACAACCGGCGGATCGGCGCGCTCGCCGGCGTGATGGCCGACCACGCCGAGTCGCACGTCGCCGACTGGGAGGACGGCGACGTCGTCGACCTCCAGCTGGAGTTGGCGCGGCTCACGGTCAAAATCATCGTCACGGCGATGTTCGGCGCGGACATCTCCGACGAGGAGGTGAAGACGGTCCAAGAGAACCTCGAACCGCTCGGCGCCCGGTTCGAGCCGGACCCCCGCCGGTACCTGATCCCGGAGTGGCTGCCGACCCGCGAAAACCGCGAGTTCGACGCCGCGATCGACACGCTCGAATCGGTGATCGATGACATCGTCGCGCGCCGGCGCGGCACGGAGCGCGACCCGAGCGTCGACCCAGCCGGCCCGGACGGGACCGGCGTCCGCGGGCCGCCCGGCGACCCCGACGCCGACCTCCCGATGGACCTGCTATCCGTCCTGCTCCGCGCCCGCGACCGCGGCGAGCAGACCGACGAGAACCTCCGTGACGAGCTGGTGACGATGCTGCTGGCCGGCCACGACACCACCGCGCTCGCGCTCACCTACGCGTTCTACCTCCTCTCGAACCACCCCGAGGCCCGCGAGCGGGTCGCAGGCGAGGCCGATGCGGCGGTCGATGGCAGTCGCGCAGCGGACGACGCGACTGCCGACGGGAGCCCCCTGACTGCGGACGCGGTCCGCGACATGGAGTACACTGAGCGCGTGCTCAACGAGTCGATGCGCCTCTACCCGCCCGTCTACACGCTGTTCCGCGAGCCGAAGCTCGACGTGAAACTGGGGGGGTACCGGATCCCCGAGGGGTCGGCGCTGATGGTCTCGCAGTGGGTGATCCACCGCTCCGAGCGCTGGTACGACGACCCCGAGGCGTTCGACCCAGACCGCTGGACATCCGAGCGACGGAGTCAACGCCCCCGGTTCGCCTACTTCCCGTTCGGGGGCGGCCCGCGCCACTGTATCGGGAAGGCGTTCTCGCTTCTGGAGGCAAAAATAATCCTCGCGACGGTCTGCTCGCGGTTCGACCTCGACTACGAGGGGCCGAGCCTCGCCCTGCGCGGCTCGCTGACGATGCATCCGAACCATCCGGTGCCGATGCGGATCCGCGAGCGCTGAGGGATGGCCGGCGACGAGGCGGAGTCGTACTGCGCCCGCTGCGGCGAGCCCCTCTCGCGGGGCCTCGTCGCGAGCGAACAGCGCGCCTGCTGTCTCAACGCGACGCCCATCGCCGGCGTCTGCCCGACGCACGGGCCGGTGGGGCCGCATCACGCGGTTGAGGAGCCAAACGGGGTCGACGACGCGTAGTCGGTCGCGGCCGTCGCTCATTTATATACAGTACCCTTGTCCGGTCGGCGCGTGCCTCCGAGCGTCCGAAGGACGCGAGGAGCACGCGCGAGGGAGTCAGCCGGCCGGAGCGAAGCGGAGGCCGGCTGACGAGGCTGGGGAGGTGTGAGGTGCGGTCGCTGTGCGGTGGGTGGGACTCAAAGGGGCAGTCGCGAGGACAGCACAGGCGACGTAAGCACCGCAGGAACGAGCGAAGCGAGTGACGAGGCGCGCAGCGAGCGTGTGCTGTCCTCGCGACTGGGGCTTTGGCGGTGGTCGCCGTCGATCTGTGGTTGGCCATTTATTAGCGAGCGACTGGGGCTTTGGAGGTAGTCGCCGACACCCCAAAATCGATCACTTATAAATCGACGCTCGCCGCGACCTCTCGGAACTCCGGGTCCCACACGTCGAGCGCGTGGACCCGCCACCGGACCGGCTCGAACTCGCTATCGACGAGGTCGGCGACGACCCCCGGCTCGGGGTTCCCACCACGCGCCAGCGTGATATGCGGCACGTACTCGTCGCCCTCGATCCCCTCCACCGCGCCGAACAACGCACACAGCCGCCGATGGAGCCGAATCAGTTTGTCGCTCTCGACGGCCAGATACACCACCGGCCGCGACCCCGACCGCGGCGCGTCGAAGACGTCGACGCCGGTCACGGCGACCTCGAAGGGGTCGACGCCGGCGAGCGGCCGGCGAAGCCGCTCGCGGAGGCGGTCGAGGGCCTCCTCACGGGGCGGTGCGTCTCCCCGGTCTGCTCGCTCGCCCTCCTCGTCCCGCACGTCTCCGACGCCAAACCGCTTACAGACGAGCGTGCGCCGGTCGCGCACGTGGTCGAAGCCCGTTAGTTTCGGGTGGAGATCGGCCGCGAGCCGCTCCACCGCGGGCGGCAGCGGGACGTTGAGGCTGAACACGTCGGCGTTCGACTCAGATCCGATCGGTGAGGTGTAAGGCGATCACGACGACGAGCGCGACCCCGATCAGCGTCGGAATGGCGTCGAACAGCCAGGAGGCGACCTCGAGGACGGCCCCCACGATCTCCAGGAGAAGCCACGCGATGACGAGCAGCAACACGACTTTCAGGAGGTCGTCGGTGTCGATCTCGGCGCGGTTCATGCTCGGAGGAGCGCGCGGCAGCGGTAAAAATCCGGTGGGTGGCGGCGACCGATTCCCGCGAACGGCCCTACGCGATCTTCTCGTACTGCTCGGAGAGCTTCTCGGCGGCCTCGTCGAGCAGCTCCGACTCGTACTCGTCGAGGTCCCACTCGACGACCTCCTCGACGCCGTCGGACCCGAGCTTCGCGGGCACGCCGAGCGCGGTGTCGTCGTAGCCGTACTCGCCGTCGAGGACGACGGAGCAGGGGAGCACCTCGCCGGTGTCGTTGAGGATCGCCTCGACGGTGTGCGCGACGCCGGTGGCGGGCCCCCACTGCGTGGCGCCCTTCCGGCTGATCACATCCATCGCGGACTCCTGAAGGTCCGCGAGGATCTGCTCCTTCTCGTCGGCGTCGAAGCTCGGGTCGCGGCCGTCGACGCGCACCTTCGAGAAGACGGGCGCCTGCGCGTCGCCGTGCTCGCCGAGGATCGTCGCCTCAACGTTCTTCACGGGCGCGTCGAACCGCTCGGAGAGGACGTAGCGGAAGCGCGCGGAGTCGAGCCGGCCGCCGAAGCCGACCACCTTGTGCCGGTCGCGGTCGCCCGCCTCGTAGAGGTGGCGGTTGAGCAGGTCGACCGGGTTGGAGGTGGTGACGGTGACGAAGTCGTCGTTGTGTTCGGCGAGCGACGAGCCGATGTCCTCCATGATCGGCGCGTTGTCGCCGGCCAGATCGATCCGGGTCTGGCCCTCCTTGCGCGGGATTCCGGCCGTGATCACGACGACGTCCGAGCCGGCGGTGTCCTCGTACTCCCCCTGCCGGACGGTCGTGTTCGAGTCGTAGGCGACGCCGTGGTTCGCGTCGGCCGCCTGCCCGATCGTCGTCTCGCGCTGGTCCGGGATGTCGACGAAGACGAGCTCGTCGACCACGTCGCGCAACGCGAGGTTGTAGCCGGCCGCGGCTCCGACGGTCCCCGCCGCACCGATAACGCTGACCTTTGTCATACCGTCTTGATCCGCGACCGGACGGCGAGTAAACGTTTCGGAACCCCACGAACGTCCGTGCTGGTTCCGGCGCGTCGCTCCCGCCGAACCGTCGCGAAAACCCTAACTCCGGCGGCCGCTCACACCCATCCAGTGCCGACGTTCCGCTACCCGTGTCCCGGCTGTCGGACGACGAACAGCCTTCACGACGCCGACTGCGAGTTCGAGGGCGTGAGCTGGCCGACCGTCGAGAAGGCGTACACGGACCTCCTGTCGGTGCTCTCCGCCGAGCCCGACGGCCTCACGGAGGCGGCGCTGCGGGACGCGATTCCGGCGGACTGGGGCGGGCTCCACAAGGCGGCGCTCGGCGCGCTTCAGCGCGATCAGCGCGTCATCGAGGACGGCGACCGCCTCCGCCTGCTCACCGCCGCGGAGTTCAAGGAGCGCGTCTCCGAGCCCACCCGCGAGCCGATGCGCACCGTCTACGAGCACGGCTCCGTCCCCGGCTGCCACGACAACGCCGTCTTCGCGATGGTGGCGTGGTACGAGATGGTCGGCCTCTCGTGGCCCGAGACCCGCGAGAACGTTATCGAATGGCTCCACGAGTCGGGCGCGTGGGACCGCGGCGGCTTCGAGGAGTCGACCCCCGAGGAGCTCGTCGACGCCAAGCGCCACGTGTACGACGAGGGATACGGCTGGAAGGAGAAGGGACAGGCCGCGAAGCGCGTCATCGAGCGGCACCTGTGACTCGCCGCGGCCGCCCGCTTAAGTCCCCGCGCGACCTCTCACTACCGTGACACACCCGGAAGCCGGTGCGGCGTCGAGCGCGGACGGTCTCGACGAGGTCGGCGCCGCCGACGCCGCGGACGCCGATACCTCCGACGGCGAGAGAGGGGCTGACCGACCCCCGGCCGTCGCCAACCCGCGCCGGGCGCTCGCGGTGGTGATCGGCGTCGTGTTCATCGACCTGGTCGGCTTCGGGATCGTGATCCCCATCCTCCCCTTCTACGTCAGGTCCTTCGGCGTCAGCGACGCCTTCATCGGGCTGCTCGCGGCCTCGTACTCGCTCGCGCAGTTCCTCGCAGCGCCGACGCTCGGCCGGCTTTCCGATCGGATCGGGCGCCGCCCGGTCCTCCTCGCGTCGCTCGCGACCGCCGGCGTCGCGTGGGTGACGTTCGGCTACGCCGGGCCCGCAGGGGCACGGTTCGGCCCCGTCACGGCGCTGGCGACGCTGTTCGCCTCCCGCACGCTCGCGGGCGCCATGGGGGGCAACATCGCCGCCGCGCAGGCGTACGTCGCCGACATCACGCCGCGCGACCGACGGGCGGGCGCGCTCGGCCTCGTCGGCGCGTCGTTCGCGCTCGGGTTCGTCTTCGGGCCGGCGATCGGGGGCCTGCTCGCCGCCGACGCCGTCGTCGCCCGCGCCGACGCCCTCTTCCCGGCGTTCGTCCCGGCCACCGCTTACTCCCTGCCGAGCTTCGCGGCGGCGGGGATGAGCTTCCTCGCGGTCCTCGTCGGGTTCGCCTTCTTGGAGGAGCCGACTCGGACGCGACCGACCGAGGACGCGGACGGGGGCCCGCCGCCCCGCCGGACGACCGCGATCGGGCAGTTCCGCGACGCGCTGGCCTCCGCGTCGCTCCGGCCGCTGACGGTCGCGTACTTCGTCGTCGCGGTCGCGTTCGCGGGCGTTCAGGTGATGTTCATCCCGTACGTCGCGGACGCGTTCGGCTACGACGCGACGAGCGCGGCGTTCCTCCTCACCTACGTCGGCGTCCTCGGCGCGATCAATCAGGGCGTCCTCGTCGGGCGGCTCTCGCGGGTCGTCTCCTCGCGGACGCTCGTCGCCGCCGGGTCAGTCGTCCTCGCCGTCGCGCTCGTGGCCATCCCTGCGACCGGCCTCGTCGACCGCGTCGCCGGCGGCGTCGCTCTCGGCGGCCCGGGCTGGCTCACGCTCCCGCTGGTCGCGCTGCTCGCCGCGCTCGCGGCGCTCTCGCTCGGCAACGCCCTCGTCAACGTCTCGCTGGCGACGCTCGTCTCCGCGTCGGCCGACGACGCCGACCAGGGGGCCGCCTTCGGCGTGACGCAGGGCGCGTCGAGCCTCGGGCGCACTGTCGGCCCGCCGCTGATGGCGGTGCTGTATACGGTCGCCGTCGCGTCGCCGTTCCTGATCGGCGCGCTGCTGCTCGCGCCCGTGGCGGTCGCGTTCGCCCGGGCGGCCGACTGGGCGCGGGCGGACGCCGCCGCCGCCCGCGACAGTTTTACCTCGCGGCTCGCCTTCGGGACCGACACATGTTCGACGCCGTCCCCGCGTGGCCGGTCGTCGGTTCGTTCGCGGGCGGCGCGGGCGCGGTCCTGCTCGCGTGGGCGATCCGCGAACGCCGCGGTCGCCCCGGAGTCGACTGGTTCCTCGCGGTGTTCGCCGCGCAGGCGACGTGGTGTTTCGCCTACGGGACCGGGCTGCTCGTGGCCGACCCGGCCCTCCGTGCCCTGCTCGAAACGGCGACGTGGCTCGGCGTCATCTGGACCGGCGTGGCCTTTCTGGGGTTCGCCTTAGAGTACACCGGTCGGAGCGACGTCGTCCGCGGTCGCCTGTTCGCGACGATCGTCGGCTTCGGCCTCCTCTCGACGCTCCTGCTGGTCACGAACTCCCTCCACGGCGCCTTCTGGACCGACTTCGGACGCGACCCGGTCTTCGGCGTCGAGACCGTCTCCTACGCGCTCGGGCCGTGGGCGTACCTCACCGTCGCCGCGGAGACCGTCCTCGTCGCCAGTGCGGTGTTCCTCCTCGTCGACACCCTCCTGAGCTACGGGCCCCTCTACCGCCGGGAGAGCGCCGCGGTCGCGCTGAGCCCCATCCCGCCGGGGTTCGCCTTGGTCGCGTGGGCGCTGGCGCTCGGCCCGGTCCCCCAGCTCCAGCTCGCGCCGATCATGTTCGTCCCGCACGTCCTGCTCGACGCGTACGCGTTCAATCGGGCGGAGATGTTCGACCGGAACCCGACGACCAGCCGCGCCGCCGAGCGCACCGCCATCGACGACCTGCGGGACCCCATCGTCGCGCTCGGGCTGGACCACCGCGTCGTCCGGCTCAACCCCGCCGCCGAGGCGATCCTCGGCGTCGACGCCGAGACCGCCCGCGACCGCCCGCTCGCCAACTTCCTCGACCTGCCGGTCGGGCTCGACGAGAGAGAGACGGGGGCGTCGGACGGGGACGACTCCGGCGACCCCGCTGATCCCGGCTCCGACGAGAGCGTTTCCCGCGAGACGGTCGAAATCGACGCCGCCGACGGCGCCGGCCGCCGCACGTACGCGGTGTCCGTCTCCCGGCTGACCGACCCAAACGAGACGCACGTCGGCTATACCGTCGTCCTCTCCGACGTCACCGAGCGCGAGCGCCGCCGCCAGCAGTTGGAGGTGCTCAACCGAATCCTCCGCCACAACCTCCGAAATGACGCCGGGGTCGTCCACGGCTACGGTGAGATCCTCCGCGACCGCCTCGACGACCCGGAGCTGGTCCGGATGGCCGACGCCGTCGAGCGCCGCGCGGGTGCGTTGGCCGCGCTCGGCGAGAAGGCCGGCACCGTCGAGCGGCTGCTCGCCGAGACCGACCCCGAGCCGACGGACGTCCGCGAGCTCGTTGACTCGATCGTCTCGGACGCCCGCGAGCGCGACGACGCGGCGACGGTCGAGCTCGACGTCGAGGACGCGGCGGCGACCGACGGCGGCGGAGAGGTCGACTGGACCACGCGCGTCAGGCCGGACGCGCTCCGCGCGGTCGTCGAGAACACCGTGGAGAACGCCGTCGACCACCACGACGGCGAGGGCGTCGAGCGCGAGGACGGCGGGACGTGGGTGCGCGCGTCGCTCCGCCGGGAGGGCGCCCGGGGCGACGGCGGTGCGGCCGCCGACGGCGACGCCCGCTACGTCCTCACCGTCGAGGACGACGGCCCTGGCATCCCGGACCACGAGGTCGAGGCGGTCGAGTCCGGACGCGAGACCGCCCTCGAACACGGGTCGGGGCTCGGGCTGTGGGTCGTCGCGTGGGGCGCCGCCGCGGTCGGCGCCGACGTGGAGTACGCGGACCGGGGGCCGCGCGGAACGCGGGTGACGGTGTCGGTTCCGGTGGTCGCAGCTGAGTGAGGCGAGCAAAAATAAAATAGTCGACACCTACGAAAACAGCGAATTCGGACGTTTCAGTCGCTCTGAATTCGGGGGGCTAACATAAATGTCACATTTCCAAGGCCCTCTGCGAAGCCGTAGTGGAGCTTGACGGGGAACTCCTCGCCGAGCTCGACGGTGACCTCGGCGTCGGAGGGGATCGCCTTGTTCATGTCCTTCAGGTAGTCGAGGCTGAACAGCGAGTCGGCGGGGCCGGCGGTGAGCGCGATGAGGTCCTCGCGGTCGAGCTTGAGGTTGACGTCGTCGGTGTCGCCCTCGGCCTCGATGAAGAACGCCTCGTCGGTCTCGTCGACGCGGAGGCGGATGTGGTCGGAGACCATGTCGGCGGCCTTGATCCCGCGGTCGAGCTGGGCGCCCTCGACGACGATCTCGGAGGCGAGGTCGAGGTCCGGGATGTCCGGCTCCTGGCGGATCGAGTCGGGGTCGATGAGCGCGAGGGTGTACGAGAGGCCGTCGATCTCGATGTGGAGCTTGCGGGTCTCCTCGTCGAGTTCGAGGTGGATCAGGTCGCCGGAGTTGGCCATGCCGGCGATGTCCTCCAAGCGGGCGAGGTTGACGCCGATGACGCCGCCGTCGGCGTCGTACGACTCGAACGCGGCCGCCTCCAGCGTGAGGTCGACCATGCCGACGTTGGCGGGGTCGACGGCCCGGATCGAGAGCTCCTCCTCGTTCAGGCGGATCTTACACTCGTCGACCAACACGCTCACCGAATCGAGCGCGTCCTGAAACGTCGACGCGCCCACGATGGCCTTGAACATATACGTTCAGCTTGGGCGGTATCACCTAAAAAGGCACCCGATCGGAGCGGCGACCGGCCGCTCACAGCGACCGGATGAGACGGGCGACGACGACCGCGAGCGTGACGACGGTCCGCCACAGTCGGAGCCGTTCGAGCCGGTATTCGCGTGCGTCGGGGTCGACCGAGTCGTCGCCCTCGCCGTCCGGTTCGCGGTCGCGTTCGCAGGCCGCGTCACCGTCGGGTCGGTCGGGCGGCGGGTCGGTGGCTCGGTCCGGTTCCTCCCGAGGCCCCCGGTCGGATGCGTCGCGGTCGGTCCCGTCGTAGCTCGGCGGTCCCTCGCGGTCGGCCGCGTCGCACTCGGTCAGCTTCGGTTCGGCGTCGGTGTACTCGGTCAGCTTCGGTTCGGCGTCGGTGCGCTCGGTCGCCGGCAGTGGCTCGTCGATCATGTGGGCTCTCGGCCGCGATAGGCCGTACGCGATGATACGAGGTTAATTTATAAATAAACGAGCCGAACGCAAGGCGAAACTGAAACTCGTGCGAGCGGGCGGGTCCCTCACCGGCCGCCGCCCGTCGTTCGTCTCCCTCAGATCAGGGGCTCGACGAGCTCGCGCCCCTCTGCGAGCAGGTCGTCGACGGCGGCCTCGGAGTCGGCCTCGGCGTACACCCGGAGCTTCGGCTCGGTGCCCGAGGGGCGGACGAGCAGCCACGAGCCGCTTTCCAATAGGAGCTTGAACCCGTCGAGGGTGACGACCTTCGCGACGGGGGAGCCGCAGACGGACTCCGGAATGTGGTCTTCGAGCTCGTCGAGGACGCCTTCCTTCCGGTCGTCGGGGCAGTCGAGCGACACCTTCCCGGCCGCGATGCGCCCGTGCTCGTTGAGCAGGCGGTCGACGCGCGCGTCGAACGGCTCGGCGGCGTGGGTCGCGGCCGCGAGCAGCGCCATCAGCACGCCGTCCTTCTCGCGGACGTGGCCGCGGAGGGTGAACCCGCCCGACTCCTCGCCGCCGAACAGCGCGTCGTGTTCGCCCATCGCCTCGGCGACCCACTTGAAGCCGACCGGCGTCTCGTACACGTCTTCGCCGTGCGCCTCCGCGATGCGGTCGACGAGGAACGTCGTCGAGACGGTGCGGACCGCGGGCCCCGAGTCGGTCTCTAGGAGGCGGTCGTAGCAGGCGGCGTAGAAGAGGTTCGCGTCGAGGACGCCGCGCTCGGGCGTGACGACCGCGATCCGATCGGCGTCGCCGTCGTTCGCGATTCCGAGGTCGACGTCGCTGTCAGGGTTCGTGACGCGCTCGGCGAGCGCTTCGAGGTGTTCGGCCGACGGCTCGGGAGAGTCGCCGCCGAAGGTCACGTCGCGCTCGCAGCGCAGGCGGACGACCTCCGCGCCGGCCGACTCCAGCAGCGCGTCAGTGACGCCGCGCCCGCTCCCGTGCATCGCGTCGTACGCGACCGTGAGCCCGGAGAGGTCGAGCGCGTCGCCGGTGCCGGGGGCGGCGACGCGCCCCACGAGGTCGCGGGCGGCGTCCGCGTGGTCGCTCACGAGGTCGACGCGTTCGATCTCGCCGCGCTCGGCCTCGGGCAGGAGGTCCGGCTCCGCGAGGCGGTCGACGACGTCCTCGGTGACGTCCGGGAGTGCGGGCGCGCCGTCGTGCGGGATGAACTTCACGCCGTTGTACTCGGGCGGGTTGTGCGAGGCCGTGACCATACACGCGCCGGCGAGTCCGCGATCGACGATGGCGTACGCGATGACGGGCGTCGGCGCGTCGCGCTCGGGGAGGAGTACGTCGAAGCCGTTGCCGGCGAGCACCTCGGCGAGGCTCTCTGCGAACCCCTCCGAGGTCTCGCGGGCGTCGTACCCCACGGCGACCGGTTCGTCGTGGCCCGCCGCGTCGAGGTGGTCCGCGACCGCCTGTCCGACGATCCGCACGCGCTCGTCGGTGAAGGTGTCGAGCGTCGCCCGCCAGCCGTCCGTGCCGAAGGAGATCTGATCCATGTCGCCCACGTCGGCGGCGGGGACAATAATGCCCGGTGTCGCTCGCGAGGCTTGCGCGGCCAAATCGATAGCGGCTGTTTATAAATCAACTGCGGTGGCGCGTGCCGGTGAGCGCCCGAAGGGCGCGAATCGCACGCGCGAGGGAGTCGGCCGACCACAGGGAGGCCGACGAGGCTGGGGAGGTGTGAGGTGCTGTGCGGTCGCGGGGCGGGACTCAAAGGGGCAGTCGGGAGGACGCCGTAGGCGACGTAAGCACCGCAACGAGGAAGCGAACGAAGTGAGCGACCGAGTGAGGAGCGCAGCGAGCGTACGGCGTCCTCCCGACTGGGGCTTTGGAGGTAGTCGCCGTCGATCAGGAGGTGTCAGCGTATAGCCGAGCGGCTGGGGCTTTGGCGGTGTTCGCCGTCGATCTCTGGTCTCCCGCTTATAAACAATCGACTGGGATTTAAAAATACGAAACGCTCCCCAGCGCCGCTGACGAACCGCCGCCGATCAGAACTTCGTACCCGGACCGCTTCGATCGCCTCCGTTTTTATTACTCGCCCCCGAACCCGGATTATGACCCGAATCGCCGCCGTCTCCGGCAGTCGGAGCGCGGACAGCACCACGCGGGCCGCGCTCCGCGTCGCGCTCGACGCCGCGGGCGACGCCGGCGCGGAGACCGACCTGATCGACCTCGCCGCCGTCGACCTCCCGCTGTACCACCCCGACGAGGGCGCGCAGGGCGACAGTGAGGCCCTGAAACGACGCGTCCGCGAGGCCGACGGCGTCCTCGCCGGCACGCCCGTCTACCGCGGCTCCTACTCGTCGACGTTCAAGAACTTCCACGACTTCTGCGGCTCCGACGAGTACGAGAACACTGCGGTCGGCCTCCTCGCGACCGCGGGCGGCGGCTCCTACGGCGGGACGCTCGAACACCTCCGCTCGACGTTCCGGAACGTCCACGCGTGGACCGTCCCCCACGAGGTCGGGATCCAGGGCGCCTCCTCGAAGATCGAGACGGGGGCGACCGATCCGGACGCCGGCCCCCGGATTACCGACGAGGACCTCCGCCGCCGCACCGAGCGACTCGGGCGAATCGTCCTCGAACACGCCGAGCGGGTGCGGAAGTGAGGGTGGTGCTGGTCGCCGAGTACCGGCCGCGGTCGGCAGGGATTTCCCCCGCGAGACCGACCCTCCGCCGATGAGTCGCATCCGCCCGGCCGAACTGGACGAGCGCCTCGGCACCGACGACGAGCCGTTCCTGCTGGACATCCGCCCCGAGGCGGACTTCGAGGCCGGCGCGATCGACGGGAGCCGGAACGTGCCGGTGTACGACGAACTCCGCGGCGGCGACGACGCCGCGCTCCGCCGGCGGCTCGACGAGGTCCCCGACGACCGCGAGGTCGTCACCGTCTGTAAGATGGGGATCGTCGCCAAGCGCGCGACTCGCGTGCTCGACGACGCGGGCTACGAGGCGGCGACGCTCTCCGGCGGGATGAGCGGCTGGAACGGGTACGAGCGGGGATCGCTCGGCTACAAGATTCGGTCGCTGTGGTGGCGGCTCCGAGGGTGACGGCCGGCCGCGCGGAACCGGGGCAGTCGGGGGCCGCGACCCGCCGGGCTTTTGCCCGGCTCCCGTCTACGGCCCCCATGACCGAACCGGGTGACGACGACCGTGTCCGCTAACCGGAAGGGGGACCGCCGCGAGCGCGAGCTGGTGAACGCCTTGGACGAGGCGGGGTTCGCCGTGATGCGCGCGCCGGCGAGCGGCTCCGCCACGGAGCGGGAGCTCCCCGACGTGCTCGCGGGCGACGGCGAGACGTTCTACGCCATCGAGGCGAAGTCGAGCGCGGGCGACCCCATCTACCTCACCGGCGAGGAGGTGGAGGCGCTGCTCTTCTTCGCGCGGAACTTCGGCGCGAAGGCGCGGATCGCGGTCCGGTTCGACCGCGAGGACTGGTTCTTCTTCCACCCCGGCGACCTCTACACCACCGACGCCGGTTCCTACCGCGTCAAAAAGGAGAAAGCGCTCGCGGACGGCACCGACTTCCCCGAGTTCGTCGGCGAGACGGAGAAGGTCACGCTCGCGGAGGTCGGCGAGGGCGAGGGCGGCGACGACGCGGCCGCGACCGACCCGGAGACCGAGGAGCGCCGAACGATCTTAGAGGCCGTCCGCGACGGGCACATGCCGGTCGAGGACGCGATGGACGTGCTGTGACCGGCTCGGTGGCGAAGCCGCCGCGGCCCGCGACCCCCTCGCTTATCCCTCGCGGCGCCGAACCCTGCCACGAATGAGCGAGGACTTCGGCCTGCTCGAACCCGCGGACCAGCCCGGCGACGAGTGGGAGCAGCTCGACGTCTCCGACACCGAGTCCGACCGGATCGCCCGGCGGCAGGACCGCGAGTTCGACGAGTTCCGCAAGCGGATCAAAGACACCGAGCAGTTCAAGCTCCAGGAGTCGGTGTTCGACGACGCCACGCTGGCGGCCGTCTACAAGCTGGTCCAGGACGGCTACGTCGACGCCTTCGGCGGGCCGGTGTCGACGGGCAAGGAGGCGAGCGTCTTCGAGGCGCTCGGCGGGCAGGCGGGCGAGCGGCCGGAGCCGGGGTCGGAAGCGGCCCGCGGCGGCCCCGAGGGCGTCACGCCCGAGCGCGAAGTCGCGGTGAAGGTGTACCGGATCAACTCCTCGAACTTCCGGCAGATGCGCGACTACCTGGAGGGCGACCCGCGCTTCGAGGGGATCGCGAGCGACAAGAAGGCGGTCGTGCTGGCGTGGACGCGCAAGGAGTTCGCGAACCTCGAACGCGCGCGGAAGGCGGGCGTCCGGGTGCCCGAGCCGATCGCGGTCCAGCGCAACGTCCTCGTGATGGAGCTCGTGGGGCACGCGGAGGACCGCGCCCGGCGGCTGAGCGAGGTCGACGTGGAGAACCCCGAGACCGCCTACGAGGTCGTCCGCGAGTACATGCGCCGGCTCTACCGCGCCGGGCTGATCCACGGCGACCTCTCGGAGTACAACATGATCATCCACGAGGGCGAACTGGTGATCATCGACCTCGGGCAGGCGGTGACGGTCCACCACCCGAACGCCGGGGAGTTCCTGAAGCGCGACTGCGAGAACGTGGCGACCTTCTTCACGCGACAGGGGATCGACGTCGACCCCGACGACCTCCGGGCGTACGTGACGGAGCCGGAGCCGGACCCGACGGGGGAGCCGGAGGGGAAGTCGGGCGAGCCGGAGCGCGAATCTGACGGGCCGTCTGACGAGTAGATCGGAGCCGCGTCGCCCGAAAGCGGCCGGAGGACACCGTCACGCGGCCACACACCGCCCGCGGCGGAACACTCTTAAAAGGCTCCGCCGGGTACTCCGTGATATGCAACACGTGACGGTTCCGCAGGACCGTATCGGCGTCGTCATCGGCGCCGGCGGCGAGACGATGCGGGAGATCGAAGAGCGGGCGAACGTGCGGCTCGACATCGACTCGGAGTCGGGGAGCGTCGCCATCGAGGAGCGCGACGACCCCGTGGCGGCGATGGTCGCGCCTGACATCATCAAGGCGATCGGCCGCGGGTTCAAGCCGGAGACGGCGCTGTCGATCCTCGACCACGACCTCCGGACGCTCGACCTGATCGACCTCTCCGAGCACACCCGCAACGACAACGACCTCCAGCGCAAGAAGGGCCGGATCATCGGCGAGAACGGTCGGACTCGGGAGCTCATCGAGGAGCTGTCGGGCGCGAACGTCGTCGTCTACGGCTCGACCGTGGGCGCCGTCGGCCAGCCCGAGGAGCTCGAAGTGGTCCGGCGAGCCGTCGGGATGCTGCTCGACGGCGCCCCGCACGGCGCGGTGTACTCGTACCTAGAGCGCATGTCCAACGAGCTCGACGACGACGTGAGCTTCAACGCGCCGCAATAAGTGGTGTTCTGTGCTGGCGTCGCCGCCGTCGTTCGTTTATAAATCGTCGTTACTAGCGATGTGGTAAACGCCTCCAAAGCCCCAGCCGTGAGGCGGGCGCACGCTCGCTGCGTTCCTCGGTCGCTCACTTCGTTCGCTCCCTGCGGTACTTGCGTCGCCTGCGCCCGCCTCACGGCTGCCCCTTTGAGTCCCGCCCCGCACGGCAGCCTCACGCCTCCCCAGCCTCGTCGCTGGCACCCTCCGCTTCGCTCCGGGAGCCAGCGACTCCCTCGCGCGGTGCTGCTCGGCCGCAAAGCGGCCTCGCAGGCACGCGCCACCGCGGCTGTTTATAAACAATGTACGCCCAGCAGTTGATCTGGAGTTCTATATAAAGAACCGTGTGAACGCACCCCATACCGGCCGATACTCCCCCACCGTGTTGCGGTTTCGCACGACCCGAGCGAAGGGTTTATATAGAATCACAATCAATCAATGGCTGTAATGTCACAGCGTCAGCGGATGGGCAATCAGCCCATGATCGTACTTTCTGAAGAGTCGCAGCGTACCTCCGGAAAGGACGCGCAGAACATGAACATCACGGCCGGCAAGGCGGTCGCGGAGTCCGTCCGCACCACGCTCGGCCCGAAAGGGATGGACAAGATGCTCGTCGACTCCGGCGGGTCCGTCGTCGTCACGAACGACGGCGTCACCATCCTGAAGGAGATGGACATCGACCACCCGGCGGCCAACATGATCGTCGAGGTCTCCGAGACGCAGGAGGAGGAGGTCGGCGACGGCACCACCTCCGCGGTCGTGGTCGCCGGTGAGCTCCTCGATCAGGCCGAGGAGCTCCTCGACCAGGACATCCACGCGACGACCCTCGCGCAGGGGTACCGACAGGCCGCCGAGAAGGCCAAGGAGATCCTCGACGAGGAGGCCATCGACGTCTCCGCGGACGACCGCGACACGCTCGTCGAGATCGCCGAGACGGCGATGACCGGCAAGGGCGCCGAGAACTCCAAGGACCTCCTCGCCGAGCTCGTCGTCGACGCCGTCCTCGCGGTTCAGGACGACGATGGCATCGACACGGAGAACGTCTCCGTCGAGAAGGTCGTCGGCAGCTCCATCGACGAGTCCGAGCTCGTCGAGGGCGTCATCGTCGACAAGGAGCGCGTCGACGAGAACATGCCCTTCGCGGTCGAGGACGCCGACGTCGCGCTGTTCGACGGCGCCATCGAAGTGAAGGAGACGGAGATCGACGCCGAGGTCAACGTCACGGACCCCGACCAGCTCCAGCAGTTCCTCGACCAGGAGGAGGCGCAGCTCCGCGAGATGGTCGACCACCTCACCGACATCGGCGCCGATGTCGTCTTCGTCGGTGACGGCATCGACGACATGGCGCAGCACTACCTCGCGCAGGAGGGCATCCTCGCCGTCCGCCGCGCGAAGTCCGGCGACCTCAACCGCCTCGCCCGCGCGACCGGCGGCCGCGTCGTCTCCAACCTCGACGACATCGAGACGGACGACCTCGGCTTCGCCGGCTCCGTCGCCCAGAAGGACATCGGCGGCGACGAGCGCATCTTCGTCGAGGACGTCGAGGAGGCGAAGTCCGTCACGCTCATCCTCCGCGGCGGCACCGAACACGTCGTCGACGAGGTCGAGCGCGCCATCGACGACTCGCTCGGCGTCGTCCGCACGACGCTGCTCGACGGGCAGGTGCTGCCCGGCGGCGGCGCCCCCGAGGCCGAGCTGGCGCTGCAGCTCCGCGACTTCGCCGACTCCGTCGGCGGCCGCGAGCAGCTCGCCGTCGAGGCGTTCGCCGACGCATTAGAGGTCGTCCCGCGCACCCTCGCCGAGAACGCGGGTCTCGACCCCATCGACTCGCTGGTCGACCTCCGCTCCCGCCACGACGGCGGCGAGTTCGGCGCCGGTCTCGACGCCTACACGGGCGACGTGATCGACATGGAGGCCGAGGGCGTCGTGGAGCCGCTCCGCGTCAAGACCCAGGCCATCGAGTCCGCCACCGAGGCGGCCGTCATGATCCTCCGCATCGACGATGTCATCGCGGCCGGTGACCTCAAGGGCGGCGGCACGGACGACGGCGGCGACGACGGCGGCCCCGGCGGCGCGCCCGGCGGCATGGGCGGCGGCATGGGCGGCATGGGCGGGATGGGCGGCGCGATGTAAGCGTCCGATAGGACAACTACACTCACCCACGCCGACCGCAGTCGCTTCACCGAACCGTCCGCAGACCGACCGTCGCGCGCCCCTTCGGGCCCCGACGACACGCGATTTTTATGACGACCCGACCCGCGTAGCGTTCCGCTCGTCGTCCGACCGAACGTCCCGTTCGCCTCCGACCACGTGCCGCGTTACTACATCCCACATTCGGCTCGCGCGACACGAGGGTAACACCGGCGTAACCACCGGACGGCGGTGTCCGCGAGCGGTTAAGTGACTCCCGGCCCTCCGATCTCCCGACGAGGTTTTCACGTTTACCATGCCACAGCAGAAGGCCGACTACGCAGACGACACGGAGATCGACGCGGAACTAGACGAGCTTCCCGACGACGAGACCGTCGAGGAGACGGTCGCCAACTTAGAGGAGCGCGGCTTCGACGTGGTCGTCGTCGACGACACTGACGAGGCGCTGGAGGCCGTGAAGTCCCAGATCCCCGCCGGGGTCTCGGTGATGAACGGGCACTCGACGACGCTCGAAGAGATCGGGTTCGACGAGTTCCTGAGCGGGGGCGACCACGAGTGGGAGAGCCTCCCGGACCAGATCTGGGGCATCGACGACGACGCGGAGCGACAGACCGCGCGCCGCGAGTCGCAGACGGCCGACTACTTCCTCGGCGGCATCAACGCGGTCGCGCAGACGGGCGAGCTCGTCGCCGCCGACCTCTCCGGCAGCCGCATCGGCGCGTACCCGTTCGCCGCGGGCAACGTCGTCATCGTCACCGGGATCAACAAGATCGTTCCGACGCTCGACGACGCGCTCGACCGGCTGGAGTCGGTCGCGTACCCGCTTGAGAACGAGCGCGCCCAGGAGGCGTACGGCGTCGAGTCGTCGATCGCGAAGCAGCTCATCTACCGGCACGAGACTGAGGAGGGCCGGACGACGGTCGTCCTCGTGCGCGAGCAGCTCGGCTACTGAGGGGTTCGCGACACGCGCAAACGCGTCACAAACTGGCGCGTCACACGCCGACGCTCCACACGCTTTCTTTCCCCGTTCGCCGACCGCGAGCGGCGCCGCTCGCGGTTCCGGGGTCCCGAGACCGCAATCCGTTTTCCGCTCCTCTGAGAACCGCCGCGTAGGTCCCACCATGACGCCCGACCCAGCGGAGCTCTCGACGGACGCGTGTACCCTCCCCGACGGACGCACCCTCTCGTACGCGACCGGCGGCGACCCGGACGGGGTCCCGGTCGTCGTTCACCACGGCACCCCCGGATCGCGGCTGTTCGGAGCGCTGCTGTCGGCGCCCGCGAGCGAGGTCGGTGTTCGGTTCCTCGTCCCCGACCGCCCCGGCTACGGTCGCTCGTCGCCGCCGCCGGCCGAGTGGACGTGGAAAGACTGGCCGGCCGACCTCGGCGCGCTCCTCGACGCGGAATCGGTCGACCGGGCCGGCGCCCTCGGCTTCTCCGGCGGCGGCCCGTTCGCGCTCGCCGCCGCGAGCGACGACCGCATCGCTCGGGTCGGGCTGGTGAGCAGCGTCGTCCCCCCGGCCGAGAACGCCCTCGCGACGCTCGCGTCGGTCCCGTTCGCGCTGCGCGCCGTGTTCCGGATCTCCGACATGGTCGCGTCGATCTCCGGACCGAGCGCGGTCGTCTCGCAATACACGGACCGGTCCGTCTCCGACCCGGTCGCCGAGGCCGTGGCGGCCGACTTCCACGAGGCGCTCGACCGCGGCGCCCGGGCGGTCGAACGCGAGAACCGGGCGTTCGCGAGCGCGTCGCTCGACGCCGACTCGGTCGGTGTCCCGGTCCGCGCGTGGCACGGCACGAGCGACGAGAACACGCCGCTTCCGCCCGTGCGCTCGCTCGTCCAGGAGATGGACGGAACGCTGGAGATCGTCGATGCGGACCACCTCGGGACGCTGCTCGACTGTCGGCGAGCGGCGCTGGAGTGGGTCGGTCGGGAGGTATGACCGGGGTTCGAATCTCTCCCTCGGCACAGCACCGCCGCTCGCGGTTTTGCTCGCGGCGGTGACAGCGGGCCGGGAGGGATTCGAACCCCCGACCGTCCGGTTAAAAGCCGGACGCTCTCCCTAACTGAGCTACCGGCCCAGACGACTCCGGATAAGGTCAGCCGAGGGATAAACGTTTAGAACCGCGGCAGGGGTCGGCGCCGCCACCCGAAACGGTTTCCGACCCCCCGCCGTCGCCGCGAGCATGGCATTCGACATGCGCGCGTTCGCCGCCGAGCTCTGTCGGCACCGCTCGACCGCCGGCGAGGAGGCGGCCGCGGCCGCGTTCGTCGCGGAGCGACTCGCCGACCTCGGCTTCGAGACGTACGCCTGGGACGCCGACCCCGCCGTCCTCGCCGACCACCCCTCCTTCCCGGACGATCTCGACGCGGCGGCCGTCGAGGGGCGGCGCAGCGTCGCGGGCGTCCTCGAACTCGGCGGCGCGAGCGACGCCGCCATGCCCGACGACGATGGCGGCGACGACCCGGCCCCCACGCTCGTCTTGAACGGCCACCTCGACGTCGTCCCGGCCGAGCCGTCCGAGTGGTCGAGCGACCCCTTCGAGCCGGTCTGGCGCGACGACGCGGAGGGGGCCGCGTCCGCGGACGCCGACGGCGACGAGAACGGCGAGACCCTCACCGCCCGCGGTGCGGCCGACATGAAGTCGGGGCTGGCGGCCTGCGTCGGCGCCGCGGTGGACGTCCGCGAGGGGGTCGCGGACGGGTCGATCGACCTCCCGCCGTCCGGGCTCCGGCTCGTGGTCGAGGCCGTCGCGGGCGAGGAGGACGGCGGCTACGGCGCGGCGACCGCCGCGCTCGCGAACCCGTATCCCTTCGAGCGCGACGCGGCGATCGTCGCGGAGCCCACCGAACTGCGTCCCGTCGTCGCCTGCGAGGGGTCGCTCATGGCCCGCTTAGAGATCGACGGGCGGAGCGCGCACGCGGCCACCCGGTGGCGCGGCGAGGACGTGCTCCCGCGGTTCGAGGCGATCCGCGAGGCGTTCATGGAGCTGGAGACGGAGCGTAGCGAGTCGGTCTCGCACCCGCTGTACGGGGAGTTCCCGGTGCCGTGGCCGGTCGTCTGCGGCCGCGTCGAGGCCGGCTCGTGGGCGTCGACGGTGCCGGCGACGCTCGAAGCCGAGTTCCGAGTCGGCGTCGCGCCCGGCGAGACGGTCGACGAGGTGGAGGAGACGTTCCGCGAGCGGCTGGAGCGGGTCGCGGCCGACTCTTGGCTGCGCGACCACCCGCCCCGGTTCGAGCGGTTCTCGGTCCAGTTCGAGCCCGCCGAGATCGCCGTCGACGAGCCGGTCGTCGAGGCGGTCCGCGCCGGCCTCGTCGCGACCGGCCTCCCGGACGTCGAGCCGCGGGGGGCGA
This sequence comes from Halorubrum sp. T3, assembly GCF_000296615.1. Lineage (NCBI taxonomy): Archaea > Methanobacteriati > Methanobacteriota > Halobacteria > Halobacteriales > Haloferacaceae > Halorubrum > Halorubrum sp. T3. Next base: position 98,422 of record NZ_JH815330.1, read on the forward strand.
CGTACGGCGCGGACTCGCGGCACTTCGTCGCGGCCGGGATCCCGGCGGTACTGTTCGGTCCGGGCACCATCGACGAGGCGCACTACCCGGACGAGACGATCGCGTGGGGCGAGGTGGTCCGAGCGCGGGCGGCGATCGCCGCGGCCGCGGAGCGGTTCGCGACCGGCTACGCGGCGTAGTCGATCGGCGGTTCTCAGTCTCCCCGGTCGTCCGCGAGGTACTCGTCGACCGCGTCGGCGACGATCTCGCCCGGCTCGACGTTCTCCATCGACGCGCGGCGACGCAGTTCCACGTACGTCTCGGGCGGGAGCCGGAGCTGGAGCCGGCCGAGCTCGACGCCCGCCTCGCGGACCGCGGCCTCGATGTCCGCCCCCTCGTTGACCGCGGAGGCGATGGCGCGCACCTCACGGACGGTGAGCTCGCCGTCGATCGCCGCCCACGCGAGCAGGTAGCGGTCCCGCCCGCCGAGCCGCGCGACGTGCTTGGCGGCGCTCGGCGCGATCCGCCCGTTGGCGACCTGCCTGCGGATCGCCTGCGGGAGGTCGTGGACCCGCGCCCACTTGCGGATGAACGCGACGGAGACGTCCTCGCCCGCCCGCTCTGCGGCCTCCTTGTACGAGCCGACGCCGCGGACGAGCGCCGCGCAGGCGGCGGCGCCGCGCAGCATGAGGACGTTGTCGCCGTCGCCGACGTCGCCGGCCGCGAAGCGGGCCACCGTCTCCGCGGCCTCGGCGACGCTGTCGGGGTCGTTCGGGTCGAACCCCACCGCGTCCGCGGCCCGGTCGCCCGTCACCGCCGGGTCCGACCGGACCACCGGCTCGCCGACGGGGGACTGCCGGTCAGCGCGTGACTCCTCGGTCATACCGCTTCCTTCGGGGCCGCGGATATAAACGCCGGGCACCGGGGCGGAACTCGCCAGCGCCTCGGAGCGCCGACGCCGAGCGTCGGATCTCTACTCCGCGGCCCGAGACGCGGCCTCGCCGTCGTCTCCGCCCTCTCCGTCGGCCCGTCGCGCGTACAGGACGTACGAGTACGCGACGGTGATCGCGGCGGTCGCGAGCGCCGGGCCGACGAGGAAGTACACCGCGTACTCGCCGACGAGGAGGCCGGCGACCGCGATCAGCGCCGAGAGCTTGAACAGCCGGGCGCCGAGCGCGTGGGTGCGGTCCCAGACGGCGTCGTCGCTGAGCGTCCACGGCGTCCGGATCCCGACGAACCAGTTCGGCTCGACGTGCGGGAGCAGCGTCCCGACGTAGTAGAACAGCGCGGCCCCGCCCGCCAGCGCGAGCGTCGTCACGTCGACCGCGTAGCCGAGGTTGACGGCGAGCACGGAGAGGTGGACGGCGACGAGGAACGCGGTGAGAACGACGACGAACCGGTCGTAGTGGACCCGGAACGCCGAGATATTTTCGCCCAAGGGGTCGATCCGCGGGAGCAGCGCGAACAGGCCGATCAGCCCGGCCGCGAGCCCCGGCACGAGCCACATCCCGAGGGTTCGGGAGAGCGTCCCCGTCGGCTCGCCGGCCGCGTCCCACCGCGTCACCATCCGCTCCGGGAGGTCCGGCGCGACCGCGAGGCTGGCGGCGGCGCCGACGGCGACGAGGAGGGCCGCGACGCCGAACCGGAGCCGCGTGGAGAGTCGAGGGTCGGAGGGCATGCGGCCGGGGACACGGTCCCCAGCGGTAAAAGCGTCTACCCGTGGGAGTCTCCCCCGCGGGACGCGGTGCGACGCAACCCTTACGCGTCGTGACCGCCAATCCGCGGGTATGACCGACGAACGCGACGACGACGGCCACGAGTTCTCCTCGGGGCAGGGCGTCGACGCCGACTACGACGCGTTCACGCTGGACCCGCCGGAGCTGGGCGAGGACCCGAGCCGCGTCGACCCCGTCGACTCCCGCGTGCTGACCGAGGAGCTTGACCGCCGGAACATCGGCAGCGAGGACGTCGACGTCGAGCAGCTGATCGACGTCGGCCTCTCGTACATGGGGATCAACCGCTTTGAGGAGGCGACGGAGACGTTCGAGCGCGCCGCCAACTTCGCCGAGGAGGACTCGCTTGCGGCCCAGGAGGCGTGGGTGAACAAGGGCGCCGCCCACGCCCAGCTGGAGGAGTTCGACCAGGCGATCGGCGCGTATCAGGAGGCGCTCCGCATCGACGAGGAGTCGGAGCACGCCGCGACCGCCGAGACGAACCTCGCGTACGCGCTCTGGGAGTCCGGCCGGAGCGAGCAGGCGCTCGAACACGCCGAGCGAGCCGTCGAAGCCGACCCGCGCTTCGCCGAGGCGTGGTACAACCGCGGGTTCCTGCTGGTCGAGCGCGGGCTCGCCGAGGACGCGGTCAAATGCTTCGACAACGCGATTCGGCTCGGCTACCGCGACGCGGGCGTCTTAGAGGAGAAGGCGCGGGCGCTCGAAGAGGCGGGCGAACACGAGCAGGCCGAGGAGGTCGCCGATCAGGCCGAGGAGCTCCGCCGCGAGACCGAAGAACAGATGATCGAAGAGCAGACCGGGCAGGCGCCCGGCCCCGGCGGGCAGGCTCCCCAGGGCGGCCGCGGCGGACAGGGCGGCGCCGGCGGCCCCGGGGGCCAGCCCGGCGGTCGCGGCGGACAGGGCGGTCGTCGCGGGGGGGACGGTGAGGCCGAAGGCCCGGAGCGAGAGCTTCAGGGCGAGGGGCCCGAGGGCTTCTGAATGCTCCTCCGCGAGCGCGAGACCGCCGAGGGCCGGCTCGTCTCCGTCTGCGACCCCGACTGCCTCGGCGAGACGTACGAGGACGGGCCGGTCACGCTCACCGTGAGCGAGGAGTTCTACGGCGGCGACGACGCCGTCGAGGCGACCGCCGAGGAGGTCGTCGCGGGGCTCCGGCGCGCGCAGGTCGCGAACATCGTCGGCACGGAGGCGGTCGGCGTCGCCGTCGAGGCCGGACTCGTCGACGAGGAGACGGTTCTGGAGTTCGACGGGACGCGGCACGCGCAGCTGCTCTGGCTGTGAGGGCGGTGCGGCGGCCGCTCGGGTATCGCCGGATTCCGAACCGGCTAAGGCCGCGCGCGACGAGGCGAACCCGATGAGACGACTCACGCGGAGCGAGCTGGCGTCGCGGGTCGGGCCCCGGCCGCCCTCGGACGCCTTCTGGCGGCGCGCGATCGACCGGGGAGCGGCCGCGCTCGCCGTCGGCGCGGACGCGGTCGACGGTGAGGCGGAGAGCGAAACGAGCGAGGAACCGCTCGCCACCGGCGACATCGTCGACGTCGGCGACCGCGCGTTCGTCGTCGTGGGCGCGGAGCGGACGGAGAGCGGCGGTCGAATCTATCGGATCGAACTCGTCGCCGACCGCGACGAGGGCTGAAGCGGCTCGAATTCGGTCGGTGGGGGCCGGATTACAGGTCCGCCACGTCCTCGATGGCGTCGGTGAGCTCTTTCACGCTCTCGACGGTGTGCTCGCCCATGTGGCCGATCCGGAACGTCTCCTCGCCGAGGTCGCCGTAGCCGTTCGAGAAGGCCATGTCGTACTTCTCGTTCACTTCCTCGATGGTCGCGGCCACGTCGATCCCCTGCGTGTTCTCGATGCAGGCGACCGTCTGCGACTCGTAGCCCGCCTCGGGGAACATCGCGAAGTGCTCGGCGGCCCAGTCGTGGACGTACTCGGTCATCTCGCGGTGGCGCTCGTCGCGGGCGCGGTGACCCTCGTCGAGCATGCGCTTCATCTGCTTGCGGTACGCTAACATGATGGGGATCGCGGGCGTGGAGTGGGTCTGGCCCTTCCGGTCGTAGTAGTCGATGGTGCGGCGGAAGCCGCCGTACCACGAGGAGTCGCCCTTCTCGACCTCGCGGTCGTAGGCGTCTTCGCTGACGACGCAGACGGCGAGTCCGGGGGGCATCGCGAACGCCTTCTGGGTGGACGCGAAGATCGCGTCGATCCCGTGGGCGTCGATGTCGACGTAGTCGCCGCCGAGCGAGGAGACGGCGTCGACGGCGAAGTAGGTGTCCGGGTACTCTTTGAGAACGTCGCCGATCTCCTCGACGGGGTTCCGGACGCCGGTCGAGGACTCGTTCATCACGCCAGCGACCATGTCGTACTCAGCGTCGGCGGTCTCGATCGCCTCGCGGACGTCCTCGGGCTTGACCGCCTCGCCCCACTCGTACTCCAGCCGGTCGACGTCCTTGCCGAGGCGCTCGGCGACGTTGGCGTAGCGCTCGCTGAAGGCGCCGCACGTCGGGACGAGGACGCGGTCGTCGACGAGGTTCAGCGTCGTCGCCTCCCAGAACTCCGTGCCGGAGCCGGTTAAGATTACGACCTCGTTGTCGGTGCCGAGGAACTCCTTCGTGTCCTCGACGATGGTCGTGTACAGGTCGGTCATCCGGTCCATCCGGTGGCCGAACATCGGCTCCGCCATCGCCTCGATGACGTCGTCGCGGACCTCCGTCGGGCCGGGGATGTACAGCGTCTTCTCGTCGTAGTCGTCGCGGTATTCGCGTTTCTTCGTCACGGGATCCACCTGTTGGATCGTACCGGGGCGCGTGAGGGTATGGACCTTGTGTTCCGTTCAAAAGGCGCGACCAGCTCGCCTTCGCTCCCGGAACGGCGCCGTCGCCCGGATCAGCCGACTTTATACGAACGGAGGAGAGAAAGGAGGTATGATACACGCCCGAAGAGTCACAACCGTCCGAGGTGGTCCGCCATGAGCGGCGACGAGGAACTCGCGAAGGACCTCGGGCCGCTCGCGGCGCTCACCATCGGGATCGGGACGATGATCGGCGCGGGGATCTTCGTGCTCCCCGGCACCGCGGTCGCCCGCGCCGGGCCGCTCGCCGCGTTCACCTTCGTCCTCGGCGGCGTGATCGCCTTGTTCACCGCGCTGTCGGCCTCCGAACTCGGGACGGCGATGCCGAAGTCCGGCGGGGCGTACTTCTACGTCAACCGCGCGCTCGGGCCCATGTTCGGCTCCGTCGCGGGGTGGGCGAACTGGCTCGGGCTGGCGTTCGCGTCCGCCTTCTACATGTACGGGTTCGGCGAGTACGTCAACGCCCTCGTCGGCCTCGGCCCGGTCGGACTCGGTCCGGTGACGCTGGAGGCGGCGCAGGTGATCGGGCTCGCGGGCGCGCTGCTTTTCATCGCAGTCAACTACTTCGGCGCGAAGGAGACGGGCGGGCTCCAGATCGTTATCGTGATGTCGCTTTTGGGCATCCTCGCCGTCTTCACCGTCGTCGGCCTGCTGAACGCCGACATGGAGTCCCTGCGTCCCCTCGCGCCGCCGGGCACGACGAGCCAAGTGCTGCCGGTGACGGGGATCATCTTCGTCTCGTATCTCGGGTTCGTCCAGATCACTTCGGTGGCCGAGGAGATCAAAGACCCCGGACGGAACCTCCCGCTCGCGGTGCTGGGATCGGTTATCATCGTGACGGTCGTGTACGCGCTGTTCCTCGTCGTGCTGCTCGCGGCCGTGCCGAACGAGCTGGTCGCGAACAACGAGACCGCGGTCGTCGACGCCGCCCGGCTCCTGTTCGGACAGTACGAGGTGTTCGGCTTCTCGCTCGGCGCCGTCGGCGCCAGCATGCTCCTGATCGGCGGGCTGCTCGCGACCGCCTCCTCGGCGAACGCGTCGATCCTCTCGTCGTCGCGGATCAACTTCGCGATGGGCCGCGAGAAGATCGTCACCCCGAAGCTGAACGAGATCCACGAGCGGTTCGGCACCCCGTACAAGTCGATCGCGCTCACCGGCGCGCTCATCCTCGTGTTCCTCGTCGCCGGCGGCGTCGAGTCGCTGTCGACGATGGGCTCCGTCCTCCACCTCATCGTCTACGGACTGCTCAACCTCGCGCTGATCGTGATGCGCGAGTCCGAGGTCGAGGGGTACGACCCCGACTTCGAGGTCCCCTTCTACCCGCTCGTTCCGATCATCGGGACGGTGTCGTCGTTCGCGCTGATAATCTACATCGAGCCGACGATCATCCTGATCTCGTTCGGGCTCGTCGCCTTCGCCCTGCTGTGGTACCTGCTGTACGCCCGCGGGAAGGTGGAGTCGCGCGGCGTGCTCGGCACGTGGATCCTCGACCGCTCCGAGGACCTGCCCGAGCAGGCCGTCTCGGCGGCGACCGCGGTCCAGCCGAGCGGCGACGACTACCGCGTGATGGTGCCGCTCGCGAACCCCAAGACCGAAGAGCACCTGATCACGCTCGCCTCGGCCATCGCCAAGCAGCGGAACGGGACGGTCGTCGCGGTCAACATCGCGAACGTCCCCGACCAGACCTCCCTTGAGGCGGCGCGCGACCGCGGCGCCCACGAGGCGGCCCACGGCCTCCTCGACCAGGCCCGCGCGGACGCCGAGACGTTCGGCGTCGACGTGGAGACCCACGTCGTGCTCTCGCACCGCGTGTTCGAGGAGGTGTTCGACGCCGCGCGCACTTACGGCGCGGACATGACCGTGATGGGCTGGGGCGAGGACTCCCACGGGGCGCCCGGGCGCGCCGAGTCCGCGATCGACGAGCTGGCGTACTCGCTGCCCTCGGACTTCCTCGTGTTCCGCGACCGCGGGTTCGACGCCTCGCGCATCCTCGTGCCAACCGCGGGCGGTCCGGCCTCGGACCTCTCCGGCGCCGTCGCGAAGATGCTCCAGACCGAGTTCGACGGCGAAGTGACGCTGCTCCACGTCGCGGAATCGGGAGAGGAGGACGAGGGCCGCGCGTTCCTCGCCGACTGGGCCGACGCCCACGACCTCTCGGACGCGACGCTCCGGATCGAGACCGGCGACGTGGAGGCCAGCATCGAGCGCGCCGCCCGCGACGCCACGATGCTCATCGTCGGCGCGACCGAGAAGGGGCTGCTCTCGCGGCTGGTCAGCGGCTCGCTCGTGTTGGACGTGCTCAACGACGTGGAGTGCTCCGTCCTGCTCGCGGAGAAGCGCAGCGACCGCGGTCTCTTCGGCCGGCTGTTCGGGAGCGGCGCGCGGTCGAACGACGTCGCCGACGCGACCGCGACCCCCGCCGAGACCGGCGTCGAGCCGGAGCCGTCGACGCCGGAGATAGCGGAGGGCGCGGACGAGGAGTCAGGCGCGGACGAGGAGTCGAAGTCGGACTGACGCGGCGGTTTCTTTTTAAACGGTGAGGAAATTGCGGTGCGGGAGCCGGGCGACCTGCTCCGCGTTAGCCCCAGTGCCAGAAGTGGTTGCCGTCGTCCTCGACCGGGTCGGTGCGCTCCCGGAGGTCGGCCACGTCCTCGGCGGTCGGCTCGTGGTCGTCGGGCAGTTTCTCCATGCAGTCGAAACAGAGGAAGAACTCCGAGCCGTCGGTGAGTTCGAGCGTGAGTCCCTGCGTCGACTCGAACGCGAAGTTCCACAGGTCGCCGATCCCGCCGGCGATCCGCACGGACCGCTCGCAGACGTCGCACGCCTCGGAGGCCATATGTGTGTCCTACTGGGTCCGCGGGGTAAGGCGTGTCGCCTCGATACGTTTACGAGGTGGATGGATTCGGTGGGATGGTCCGGTAGCTCGTAATCGCGGGCTGAACGGTGACTGCTTTTTAAGAATGAACCGTTTATTTATAAATAGCTGCCAGCAAGCCGACGGACGACACCTCCAAAGCCCCAGCCGCGAGGGCGGCGTACGCTCGCTGCGCGCTTCACTCGGTCGCTCACTGCGTTCGCTCCCTCGTTCCAGTGCTTACGTCGCCTACGCCGCCCTCGCGGCTGCCCCTTTGAGCCCCACCCGACGGCGACCGCACGGCACCTCACGCCTCCCCAGCCTCGTCAGTCGCCGTCGCTTCGCTCCGGCGACTGACTCCCTCGCGCGTGCTGCTCGGCCGCGGGGCGGCCTCGCAGGCACGCGCCACCGCACCGCATTTATAAACAAACGTCGTCGCTCACCGCGATTCGACCTCGATCACGTGCGCGTCGCCCGGGTCGAATCCGACTGTGACCGCGCCGTCGAGGGGATCCACGGCCCGGACGAGCAGTTCGCGGTCACCCCAGTCGAGCGTGACGCGCGTCGTCTCGCCGAGGAACTCCGCGCTCGCGACGGTCGCGCGGAGGGCGTTCTCGCCCGCGGGGGCGGCGGGCTCGTCGCCCGCGGCCTCGCCCGCGCTTGCGACGCGGAGGTGTTCCGGACGGACGCAAAAGACGGCACGGTCGCCGACCGACGTGGCCGTGCCGGCGTCGATTCGCACGCGGAGCGTCTCGTCGCCGCCGTCGACGTCGACCGCGATCGCTCCCTCGGCGGGCGTGTCGACGACGCTCCCGGCGAACACGTTGTTGTCGCCGACGAACTCGGCGACGAACCGGGTGGCGGGCTCGCGGTAGACCGTCCGCGGGGGCGCCACCTGCTCGGGCGTCCCGCCGTTCATCACCGCGACGCGGTCCGAGACGGCCAGCGCCTCCTCCTGGTCGTGGGTGACGTATATCGTGGTGATTCCCAGCTCGGACTGAATCCGCTTCACCTGCGCGCGGAGCCGCTCGCGGAGGCGCGCGTCGAGCGCGCTCATCGGCTCGTCGAGCAGCAGGACGTCGGGGCCGGGCGCCAGCGCCCGCGCCATCGCGATCCGCTGCTGTTGCCCGCCCGAGAGGCTCTCGGGGTCGCGGTCGGCGGCGTCGGGGAGGTCCACCAGTTCGAGCAGCTCCGCGACGCGCTCGTCGCGCGTCATCCCCTCGGGCGGGTCAGCGAAGTTGAGCCCGTACGCGACGTTCTCGCCGACGGTCATGTGCGGGAACAGCGCGTAGCTCTGGAACACGACGCCAACGTCGCGGTCCTCGGGCGGGACGCCGGACATCGACTCGCCGGCGAACCGGACCGTCCCCGAGGTCGGCTCCTCGAACCCCGCGATCAGCCGGAGCGTGGTCGTCTTCCCGCAGCCGGAGGGGCCGACGAGCGTGAAGAACTCCCCCTCGCGCACCCGGAGCGTCACGTCGTCGACGGCGGCCGTCTCGCCGTAGCGCTTCGTCACGCCGTCGAGCTCGACCGCGACCGAGTGGCCGTTCTCAGAACCCGCCGGCGGCTCAGAGCCCACGGTGTTCACCCCCGAGCCGCTCGATGACGACGAAGCTGAGGCCGGTGACGACCAGCAGGACGACGCCCATGGCGGTCGCGGGTCCGAGCCGCCGCCCGATGAAGCGTTCGATCGCAACGGGCATCGTGTACGCGTCGGCGCCGGTCGCCAACACCACGGTTGAGGTGAACTCCCCGATCGAGATGGCGAACGCGAACGCCGCGCCCGCGACGACCGCGGGCCAGACGAGGGGGAGCTCCACGTCGCGGATCACCCGCGCCCGCGACGCGCCGAGCGCCCGCGCGGACTCGACGAGCGAGCGGTCCAGCCCGTCGAGCCCGGGCGACACGGTGCGCACGACGAACGGGTAGCCCGAGACCGCGTGCGCGACGACGACCGCGACCGCGCCGCTCGCGGCGATCCGCCACCCCGCGATCTCGACGCCGAAGACGAGCCCCCGGAGGAGGCCGAGCCCGACGATGATCCCGGACACCGCGAGCGGCGCCATCGCGGCCGCGTCGACCAGCGTCCGCCCGCGGTACCGCCGCGTGGTCAGCACCGCGACGACGACACCCATCGGGAGCGCGAGCAGCGTCGCCCCCGTCGCGAACACCAGCGAGTTCCGGATGGCGGGCCACGGACGAACCTGAAACGCCGCGCCCGTCTGCTGGCGCTCGACCAGGAACCGGTAGTGGTTGAGCGTGAGCGCGCCGTCGCCGCCCGTGACGCTCGCGAGGATCATCGACGCGATCGGCGCGAGGAAGATGACCCCGGCCACGACCGCATAGGCGGCCAGCCCCGCCCGCGGCAGCAGTTCGCGGAGCGTCGGGGCGGTCGGAACCAACGGGCGCCGCGGAAGGGGTCTCGCGCCCCGCGTGTTCGTCGACTGTCGGGCCTCGTACCGGAGGTACGCGAGGAGAACGCCGAGCGAGATCACGAGCTCGACGATCGCTAACGCGGCGGCCTCGGCGTAGCTCAGGTCGCGGACGAGTCGGTAGATGAACACCTCGACGGTCGCCAGCTGGAACCCGCCGAGCGCGAGCACGATGGGGAAGGTGCCGAAGGTGAACACGAAGGTGAGCGCCGCGCCCGTGAGGACGGCGGGGTACACCTGCGGGGCGACCACGTCGACGAACGCCCGGACCGGGCCGGCGCCGAGGCTGCGGGCGGTCTCGACCGCGCTCGCGTCCACCGACTCCCACGCCGCGGTCGTCACCCGCGCCACGAGCGGCGCGTTGTAGAACGCGTGGGCGATCACCACCGCTTCGAGGGTGAACAGCAGGTCGACCGGCGGGAGTCCGATGGCCGTCAGCGCGGCGTTCAGCGTGCCGTTGTCGCCGAACGTGGCGACGAACCCGACCGCGACCATGATCGACGGGAGGACGAACGGGACGATGGTCAGCGAGCGCAGCGTCTTCCGGCCGGGGAACTCGAAGCGCGCGAGCAGGTAGGCGGCCGGGAGCCCGAGGGCGACGCTCGCGATAGTCGAGAGGACCGCCTGGTAGGCGGTGAAGCCGACGATCCCGAGCCGGCGGTCCGGCGAGGCGAGCGAGCGCGCGACCGCCGCTGGCGACTCGCCCGATAGCAACCGCGCCAGCTCGCCGAAGTAGAACGGGTCGGTGAGCACGTCGGCGAAGACCGCGAGGGTGACCGCGCCGTCGACGACGACCGCCTCGATCAGGACGGTCGCGGTCGGGTAGTAGAAGGCGACGACGAGCGCGGCGCTGGTGAGGACCGCGAGCGCGGTCAGCGCGTGCGACTCGACGCCCTCGCGGAGGCGGGTCAGCCGCTGGGTATCGGTTCCCGTCACGCGCTCGGTCCCACGTCGGCCACGGGGTTAGTTCCCGGCGAACTGCCGCTCCCAGGCCTCGACCCACGCGTCGACCGAGCCCTGGAGCTCGTCGTAGGTGAACGTCACCGGGTCGGCCGGCTCCTTCGCCAGCTCGGCGTAGTCGCTCGGGAGCTCGGCGCCGTCGGTCGCCGGGAACGCGACGTTGCGCTGCGCGATCTCGCCTTGGACGTCGGGCTCCAGCATGAACGACATGAACTCGCGGGCGAGGTCCGGCTCGTCGGCGTCGGCGAAGACGGCCATCCCCTCGGGGTTCGCGTACGCCTGGTCGTTCAGGAATCGGATCTGGTGTTTCTCGAGGTCTTGGCCCTCCATATCCGCGAACACCTGATCGGTGGAGTAGGAGACGACTATCGGCGCCTCGCCCTCGCTCCAGGCCGCGTACGCGTCGTCCCACGAGCCGAGGACGCGCACGTCGTTCTCCTGGAGGTCCGTCCAGTAATCGAGGTAGTCGTAGTCGGGGTCGCCGTCCTCGCCCTCGATCGCCTCGCCGTCGCCGTCGCTCGCGACGCCGCCGTCGCCGAAGCGGTTGATCGTGTGAAGGAGGAACGCGCGGCCGGTCGAGGAGGCGCCGGGGTTCTGCGCGATGAGCGCGCCCGCGTGCTCGTCGTCGAGCAGCCCGTCGAACGTCTCGGGCGCCTCCATCGTCGTACCGTCGTACACGAGGCTCACGTAGCCGGTGTCGTACGGGACCGCGCGGTCGAACGGGTCGAACCGGAGCCCCTGCTTGACCGCGTCGCGCCCCTCGATCTCGCCCGCCTCGGCGAAGAGGTCTTCGTCCAGCTCCTCGTCGACGCGCACGAGGTCCTCCGTCGTGAGGCCGACGTAGAGGTCGGCGTCGATGCCCGCGCCCGAGGCGGCGCGCTCGACGTAGTAGTTCACCTCGTTGTCGGGGGTCGCCCACTCCAGCTCGGCGTCGACACGGCTCTCGAACTCCTCTTTGAGCCATTCGCCGGGGCTCACGGAGGGGGCGTCGATGAAGCTCGTGTAGGTCGCCACCGTCAGCGTCGGGGTCTCGTCGTCGCCGCCGTCTCCCTCCCCGTCGCCGTCGTCGGTGTCGGTTCCGTCGCCCGTCCCGTCGCTCCCGGAGCCGTCGCCGCCGTCGCTCCCGTCGGTCCGCTCGGCGCTACAGCCGGCGAGCGCGACGGCTCCCGCCGTCCCGGCCGCCGTCAGGAACCGTCGTCGGGTGCGTGACCGGGCCGATCGCCGCCGCGTCTCGCTCTCGTCGGTAGTCATCACTCGGTTGTTGTACTCGGTGGTTACATAAGGGATCCGTCCGCGTCCCGGTTTCGTGTCTGAATACCCTCCCGCCGACACCCATTTACTCCGGGACGACCACCCGGATCCATGGACGAGTACACCGGAGCGCGGTCGACGCGGACGACCCGGCGGCGGCTGCTCGCCGGCGGCGCGGCGGTCGGGGTCGCCGGCCTCGCGGGCTGTCTCGGCGGGCGCGACGGGCCGTTGCCGGCCCCCGAGGTGACGAGCGACCGGATCGAGGACTGGCGCCAGACCGACGAGTCGGAGAGCACCGTCTTCGAACAGTCGTACGGTCCGGTCACGGTCCGGGCGCTCGAACGCACGCGGATCTTCGAGTACGCGCCCGTCGCGGACGCGCTCGCCGAGACGGTCGACGCGTCGGGCTCCCCGGTCGTCTTCTTCGCGACGCGGATCGACCTCCGCCCCGCGATCGATCAGCTCCCGGCCGGGGTCGGCCGCGACCGGGTGATGAGCGAGGTGGAGACGGCCGCCACCGACGCGTTCCGCGCGCAGCTCCGGAACGCTGGCATCGAGAACGTCGAGGTCGCCGAGGAGATGACGACCACCGTCCGGTCGGGCCACACCGCCACGGCGTGGCGGCTGACGGGCGAGTACGCGCTCGACGGCGAGATCCCGCTCCCCGACGGCTCCACCACCGACGTGGAGGGGGTGCTCGACATCGGGGCCCGGCTCGGCGTCTGGCACGATGGGACCGACGTCATCGTCGCCGGCGGCGCGTACCCGACCGAGCCGCTCATCGGCGTCCTCGACGAGGCGCTCCCCAATTTCGTCGACGCCGAGACGGTCGTGCGACAAATCGCGGACGCGGAGACCGCCGAGACGCTCGCGACCGACCCCACGAACTTCGACGAGGACGTCTCGCAGCTGCTCATCTCGGTGGCGTGAGCGGCTAGCGGATCCGGACTTTCGACTTCGTTGAAACGCTATCGTTTATAAGTGAATGCGGTGGCGCGTGCCTGCGAGCGGCCGCCGAAGGCGGTCGCGAGCCAGCACGCGCGAGGGACGCGGTGAGCGCTCGGAGAGCGCGAACCGCGAGGCTGGGGAGGTGTGAGGTGCTGTCGCTGTGCGGGGCGGGGACTCAAAGGGGCAGCCGCGAGGCCGCAGTAGGCGACGTAAGCACTGGAAGGAGCGAACGGAGTGAGCGACTGAAGCGCGCAACGAGCGTACTGCGGCCTCGCGGCTGGGGCTTTGGAAGTGTTCGCCGTCGTTCTGCGGTCAATCACGTATCGCCGAGCGGCTGGGGCTTTGGAGGTGTTTCACCGGCGATCCACAGTCAGCCATTTATAAGCAAATGACTGCGTCTTTGGAGACGTCCGCCGCGTAACCCTCTGTTTCATCTCGAATCGACCGGTTTAATCACCGGCCGCGACTCCCCTCCCGTATGAGCCAGTTCCCCGAGTTCGAGGTGATCCCCGCCGTCGACGTGCAGGACGGCGAGGTCGTCCAGTTGGTCGGCGGCGAGCGCGGGACGGGCAAGCGCTACGGCGATCCGGTCGCGGCCGCCGAGCGGTGGATCGAGGCGGGCGCCGGCACGCTCCACCTCGTCGACCTCGACGGCGCGTTCGAGGGCGAGCGCGTCAATGCCGCCGCGATCGAGTCAGTCGTCGAGAGCGTTCCGGACGCGGTCGGCCTCCAGCTCGGCGGCGGCATCCGGACTGCGGAGGGCGCGCGGGACCTGCTCGACCTGGGGCTCGACCGCGTCATCCTCGGCACCGCGGCGGTCGAGACGCCCGAGATCGTCGCCGAGATCGACGAGACGCATCCCGGGGGCGTCGTCGTCAGCCTCGACGCGAAGGACGGCGAGGTCGTCGTCTCGGGCTGGACCGAGGGGACCGGGCTGGACCCGGCCGAGGCCGCGGCCCGCTACGAGGAGTTGGGCGCGGGCGCCATCCTCTTCACGAACGTCGACGTGGAGGGGCAATTAGAGGGGATCGACCGCGAGGCGGTCGCGAGCGTGGTCGAGGCCGTGGACATTCCGGTTATCGCCTCCGGCGGGGTGGCGACGGTCGAAGACGTCGTCGACTTAAAAAAGGCCGGCGCGGCCGCCGTCGTCGTCGGCACCGCGCTGTACGAGGGCGAGTTCACGCTCCGAGAGGCGCAGAACACGGCTGACGAGATTTAAATAGTGAAATCTTGGCATGCCGCAGTTCATTTATAAATAGATCTCGCTGGATCGGCGGTGAACACTTGCTTGGCCCCAGCCGCTTGCTTATAAATAGCCACCTGTCGCTTGCCGGCGAACACCTCCAAAGCCCCAGCCGGGAGGGCGGCGCACGCTCGCTGCGGTCCTCACTCGGTCACTCACTGCGTTCGCTCCCTCATTGCGGTCCTTACGTCGCCTGCGCCGCCCTCCCGGCTGCCCCTTTGAGCCCCGCCCCGCACGGCACCGCACCTCACGCCTCCCCAACCTCGCCGCTCGCTCGGGGCTCCCTCCGGTCGCCCGCGTCGCTCGCGGCGTCCCTCGCGCGGTGCTGCTCGGCCGCTTCGCGGCCTCGCAGGCACGCGCCACCGCACCACCATTTATAAATGAACTCTCGACTCCCGCACCGCGTCCGCTCTCTTTTCACGAACTCGAACGCCCTCACACCCGCAACCGACTTACGAATCCCCCGCGACGAGCCGGTATGAGCGAGCACGACCGGACCGCGGCCGTCACCCGCGAGACGAGCGAGACGACGATCGAACTCACCCTCGCTATCGACGGCGACGGCGACAGCGAGGTCTCGACGGGGATCGGCTTCTACGACCACATGCTCGAATCGTTCGCCAAGCACGGCCTCTTCGATCTGACGGTCCGCTGTGACGGCGACCTCGACATCGACGACCACCACACCGTCGAGGACGTGGCGATCTGCCTCGGCGAGGCGTTCGACGAGGCGCTCGGTGACAAGCGAGGAATTCGGCGGTACGCCGACCGACGCGTCCCCCTCGACGAGGCGGTCGCGAGCGTCGTCGTCGACGTCGCGGGACGCCCGTACTACGAGTTCGAGGGCTCGTTCTCCCAGGAGTCCGTCGGGGAGTTCACCAGCGTCATGGCCGATCACTTCGTGCTCTCTTTGGCCCACAACGCCGGGCTGACGCTCCACGCGACGGTCGAGAAAGGGGACAACGCCCACCACGAGGTCGAGGCGCTGTTCAAGGCCTTAGCGCGCGCGCTCGACGACGCGACCCGCCTCGACGAGCGCCGCAGCGACACGCCCAGCACGAAGGGGGAGCTCTGAGCGGGCCGAATCCCCTCGTCCCGGCCGAACCGCGCCGCCCCGCCGATCGCTTATCCGCGCGCGAACCGTTACCACGGACGCATGGAACTCGACTGCGAGGGCTGCGCCGGCTGCTGCGTCGACTGGCGCCCGCTCGATCCGGCCGCCGCGGGCTCGGACCGCACCGGGCCGCGCCCCCCGCTCGACGACGCGTACGACCTCGTCCCGCTCACCCGCGACGAGGTCGCCCGGTTCGTCGACGACGGCCTCGGCGACGCCCTGATCCCCCGGCTGTTCGAACCTGCCGAACGGGACGACAGCGTCCGGATCGACGGGGTCGACCTCGCCGCGGTCGACGGCCGCCCCGTCTTCGTCGTCGGCCTCCGGAAACCCCCGAAGCCGGTCGCGCCGATCGGGACCGACGAGCCGCGCTGGCTCGACGCGTGCGCCTTCCTCGACCCGACGACGCTCCAGTGCCGGATCCACGACACCGACCGCTACCCCCGGACCTGCTCGACGTACCCCGGGCACAACCTCGACCTCGGCGCCGAGACGGAGTGCGATCGCGTCGAGGCCGCGGGCGGCGGCGACCGACTCCTCGACGACGAGCCGCCCGAGGACCTCCCGGCGCCCGCGTTCGGCCCGCAGGCGCTCGGCGCGACCGTGTTCGCCTACCCCGATCCCGACGCGCTCGACGGGGTCGTCGCGCGCCTCCGCGACGGCGCGGGGACCGCCGACGACCGCGCCCGCTTCGCCGGCGCCGCGGTCGGCTCCCGCCCGGGGTCGCTGTCCGTGACCCGCGACCGCATGGCCGAGGCCCGGGAGCGCGCCCGCGAGGCCGACTCGTGGGTCGGCCGAGCGATCGGGGCGTGGACCGAACGCGCCGGCGACGACGGCGAGCGTGTCGCCCTCGACCGCGACGCGCGCGACCGGCTCGTCCGCGAGATCGAGGACGACGGGGGCGCACCCGGCACGCCGGGCTGGAACTCGGAAGTCTAACGCCGGCCACATGCGAAGCCGAGTCGACCGGCGACCGCTCGCTCCTCTCCCGCTCCCCTCAGCCGCCCCGCTTCCGGTACCAGACGCGCTCGCCGACCGGCGACTCCCCCTCCTCGATCGGCAGCCGGCTCACGAACAGGTCTCGCACGGCGAAGGTGATCGTCAGTTTGACGAGTTCGGCGTCGGGCTCGTCCGCTCCGCGCTCGCCCGCCCCGCGCTCGTCTCCGTCCCCCGACGCGAGCGGTCGCACCGTCACGACGCAGTGGCCGTCGCGCTCGCCGATCGACTCGACGACCCCCTCGGACCACCGGTCGACGTGATGCGACGGCGCTCGGGCGTGGACACGGTCGTGGTTCACGACCGGGTCGCCTCCGCGTCCCTCTCGTCGCCCCCGTCGTCCCCGACCCGCCGGACCGCGAGCGCGCCCGCGCAGACGCACTCCCCCTCGCACTTCGGGCACTCGTCCGCCGACCGCTCGATCGGGTCGCGGTGGACCGTCTCGTACCCGTGCGCGTCGAACAGCTTCTCCGGGGAGTCGTCGCCGCCGTGGTACCACGAGTCCGCGAGGAACAGGTCGACGCCGCGCGCCGCGCCGACCGCGTGGAGCCGTTCGAGCAGCCGGCTCCCGATCCCGCGGCCGGTCGTATCCGGCCGGACGTACCCCATCTCCAAGTGGCCGTACAGCGTCGCCGCCGGAAGCAGCTCCGGGTCGTCGAAGAAGTACATCTCGTCGGCGACGGCGGCCGGGTCGTCGAGTTCGCGGAGCGCCATCACGCCGAGGATCGCGTCGTCGCGGTCGCTCTCGCCGTCCTCGCGGGGTTCCTCGCCGCCCGCCTCCTCCGCCTCCTCCGCGCCGCACTCGACCGCGACCAGCACGTGGTACGCCGGGTCGCCGATCCCGAGGTCGACCCCGTAGGCGCTCCCCTCGCTGAAGTGCGAGGTGATGAGCGCCTCCAGCGGCTCGGCGTCGCTCGGCCGCGGGTCGCGGATCGCGATCTCGTCCATTATGGGAGGGACGCGGCCGCCGACAAAGAGCGGTGCGGTGTCGGAACCGGGAGGCTCGCGCTCCCCGGTCAGCTCCCGGTGCCCGGCCGCCAGACGCCCTGTCGCCGGTCGAGCCACGCGACCACGACGACGTGGGGGAGCGTCATGGCGGCGATGGCGACCAGCGACACGGCCAGCAGGTCGCCGGGCGCCGCGACGCCCGCGGGGACGCTCGCGCCGACCGCGGCCACGACGAGAAACCCGCCGAGCGTGAGCGGCGCGGCGTCGCGGCCGAAGCGGGCGAGCGCCCCGACTGCGTTGCCCGCGGACGCCGCGCTCGCGGCCTCGGGATCGACGAGGACGAGCCGCCCGACGTGTCGGAGCGCGTGCCACAGCGCGAAGTACACCCCGATCGCGAACACGGGCGCGGCGAGCAGGAACCACGCCCACAGCACCGCGAGTTCGCCGACGTCGCGCCGCCAGCCGCCCGGGTCACGCCGCCGGCCGTCCGGGTCACGCCGCCGGCCGTCCGGGTCACGCCGCCGGCCGTCCGCGTCGCGCCCGTCCCGGACCCGGCGGTAACCCAGCCCGACCGACGCCAGCGTCGCCGTCGCCATCCCGACGCCGACCCCGATCCGGACCGCGGGCGCAAAGAGGGGGTCGACCGCGGTCGCGGCCGCACCGGCGTCGACGAGGAACAGCCCGACGATCCACTCGGCCACCAGCCGGTACTCCTCGGGGTGCGCGAGGAGGGGGACGCCCATCGGGAGGCCGCCGCGGACGACGAGCGCCAGCCACCGCTCCCCGGAGGTTGGCAGGTGGTCGACGCCGGCGATCGCGAGCGTCGCCACGTCGCCCTGTCCCCAGTGGAGCCACGTGAGCGCGATGAACCCGACGAACGCCGCGACGGGCGCGGCGAAGAACGCGGCGACGACCGCGCCGCCGAGGACCGCGTACACGACCGAGACGACCGCGATCGACCGCCGGAGCGACACGCCCGGCGCGCCCCGGAGGGGAACGAGATGGTCGACCGCGCCGTGGGCCATCCCGACGGCGAGGGTGCCGAGCGCGAACGTCGCGACGCCGAGTTCGACCGGAAACAGGGGGGTCACGGCGCCGATCGGCAGCAGCGCGGCCAGCGCCAGCGCCGGGCGGCGCGCGAACCAGCGGTCGACCCGTTCGCTCGCGGCGTCGGCCGCCGATTCGGGCCGCGCGTCCGCGGGGGCCGCTCCGGCGTCGCGCCCGCGAGTCTCCGCGGAACCGGACTCGGTCGCCCTCGCCGACGTCGAGGACGCCTCAGTCATCGACCACGTCGGGGTCCGGGTCGGCCGGCGCGTCGGGGCCGGCCACCTTGCGGTCGGACGCCTCCGACCCGGGGCCGGTGACCGCGTCCGCCGCGGTCGGCCGGCGTTCGTTCCAGTCGAGCACCCACTCGAACAGGACGAGGCCGTTGATCGTCATCAGCCCCGCGGCGACGAAGAACAGCATCTCCTCTATCGGAAGCCCGAGGACCGCAATTCCGGTCGTCAGCTCCGGCGACAGGTACCAGGTCCCCATCCCGATCGCGATCCGGTCGACGACCCAGAAGTACGCGGCGGGGAGCAGCGTCGCCGTGACCCACAGCCGAGGCGTGCGCGCGAGGTACCCCCCGCCCACGCTCCACTGGAGCGCGAGGACCGGCCCGACCCACGCGATCAGCCCGCCGAGGTACAGGAACGAGGGGTCGAGCCGAACGAGCCCCAGCCCGACCGGCACCATCGCGAGGCCGACGGCGACCCCGGCGGCCCGCGGCGCGCGGTCGAAGTCTCCCTCCCGGAACGTCGGGTCGAAGCCGACCCGGTGGAGCGCGAACGCGACGACAACCGTCTGTACCGTGAAGAAGAGGTACTCCCCCAGGGGGATCGACAGCGCCCGCGCGACGACGGCGCCGTCGGCGTATCCCCACGCCCCCCGTCGGATCATGTAGCTGATCCACGGCGTGGTGTAGGCGTACGCGATAGCGACGAGGATCGCGATCCCGGCGATCGCCCGGCGCTGGCGCTTCGGCTCGTACCGCGGGGCGACGTACCACAGCAGCGCCAAGACGGGGAGACTGAAGACGAGATGAAACTGGAGATACGTCAGCGTCGGCAGCATCGGACCACCCCAACGAGGACGCTCATACCTATGTGTACTCTCTATTTCTCTTTAACCCTTCAGCCGAACGTGGTCAGGTATCTCCGGCCCGAACCGGTTCGGGGATCACGCTTCGGCGGCGAGCACGCCGTGCGACTCCAACACCTTTCCGAGCCGGTACATGGAGGCGACGACCGAGTCGCAGACGGGGCGCACCGCGGACTTGGGGACGAAGCCGACGGCGAGCCCAGCGACCTCCAGCATCGGCAGGTCGTTCGCGCCGTCGCCGACCGCCACCGTCTCCGCCATCGGCACGCCCGCCTCGGCCGCGAGGTCGGCGAGCGCGTCGTCTTTCGTCCCTTCGATCAGCGGCCCCTCGGCCTCGCCGGTGAGCGCGCCGTCCGCGTCGGTCGGCAGTCGGTTCGCGACGATCGTGTCGACCGAGACGCCCTCGCGGGCGAGCGCCGCCTCGACGCCGCGCTCGAACCCGCCAGTGAGCACGGCGACGTGGTGGCCCTCCGCCCGCAGGCGCTCGATGAGACGCGCCGCGCCGGGCCGGATCCGGACCGCGTCGAACGCGTCCTCGACCTCCGTCGCCCCGAGGCCCTCCAGAAGCGCCGCGCGCTGATAGAGGCTCTCGGCGTAGCTGAGCTCGTCGTTCATCGCCCGCTCGGTGATCTCGGTGACCTCGTCGGCGACGCCGGCCCGCTCGGCGAGCAGCACCGTCATCTCCGAGTCGGAGAGCGTCCCGTCGAAGTCGAACGCGATGAGGCTCATGGCCTCCGTTCGTCGCGGCGGGGTCTTGAAGCGCGCGGTCGACGGCGGTTCTCGCCCGCTCCCGTCACTCGCCGTCCGCGTCGGCGAGGAATTCCACGTCGCCGGCGATCACCGCGCTCGCGATGACGCCGACCCCGACGAGCGTCGCGACCCCGAGGGTGGTCAGCGTCACCGAGAGCGCCGACCCGCCGACCGCGACGCCGACGAACGCCCCGACGGAGCCCCCGACGCCGCCGGCGATCACCGCCAGCGTCTGTGCCTCGCGCATAGGTGTCGATTCAGTAACACGGTTTATAAGCCTTCGCGCCGGGTTCTCTCCGGTGATAACGCTGCGAGCGCCGGCCGAATCCGTCCGGCCCCGTTTCAGCGCGGGTAGCTCCGACCGAGGTCGACGTCGCCGGAACCATCGTCGTCCGCGCCGTCGGCGTCGCCGGAATTGTCGGGGCGTTCGTTGACGTCGTCATCCGCGCCGCCGCCCCCCTCGTCGGAGCCGCCTTCCTCGCCGCCCGGGCTCACGCTCCCGGTCCGGTAGCCGGCCATGTCGAGGGTGACGTACTCGAAGCCGAGGTCGGTGAGGTGCTCGTGGACGGCGTCGGCGAAGGCGGGGTCGAGCGCGCGCTCTAACTCGTCCGGCGCGATCTCAACGCGCGCGAGCCCGTCGTGGTCGCGGACGCGGAACCCCCCGAACCCCCACTCGCGGAGCACGCGCTCGGCCTTCTCCACGCGGGTCAGCCGCTCCTCGGTCACTTCGAGGCCGGTCGGGATCCGCGAGGAGAGGCACGCCATCGAGGGCTTGTCGGCCACGGAGAGGTCGTACGAGTCGGCGATCGCGCGGACCTCGTCCTTCGAGATCCCGGCGTCCAGGAGGGG
Source organism: Halorubrum sp. T3 (assembly GCF_000296615.1). NCBI lineage: Archaea > Methanobacteriati > Methanobacteriota > Halobacteria > Halobacteriales > Haloferacaceae > Halorubrum > Halorubrum sp. T3. The sequence goes on from NZ_JH815330.1 coordinate 119,470, forward strand.
AGAGAACACGTCGAGCTCCTCGACCGCGCGGAGCCCGGGCCGGTGCCCCTCGCCCGGGTCGTCCGCGTTCGTCCCGTCGCAGACGGTGTCGATGCCGAGCTCCTTTGCCGTCTCGTACATCCGGCCGAGCCGCATCGTCCGGCAGTGGTAACAGCGGTCGCCGTCGTTGGCGACGAAGTTCGGGTCGTCGAGCTCGGAGAAGGTGACCGTCTCGTGGTCGATTCCGATCTCGTCGGCCACGCGCTTCGCGTCGTCGAGCTCCGCCGCGGGGAGCGTCTCGCTGCGGGCGGTACACGCCACGGCGTCGTCGCCGAGCGCGTCCCGCGCCAGCGCCGCGACGACCGCGGAGTCGACGCCGCCCGAGAACGCGACGAGGACCCCGTCGCGCTCGCCGAGCGCGTCGCGGGCGCTCGCCGCCTTCGCCGCCGTCTCGGGATCGAGCGAGCCGTCGCCGACGGCCCGCGCGTTCTGACTCATGGCCGGCGTTCGCGGCGGGCGCGAAAAAGGGCGTCGCACGCGGAACCGGTGCCGTCGTCTCGCGCTTCCGAACCGCCGGACCCCGGGAGCGACCCGCACGCTTTAGACCGTTGCCGCGATACCGGCGGGTAGATGGAGCTGGAGGCGATCCCCGGCGTCGGCGCCAAGACGGCCGCGGCCCTGCGCGAGCTCGACGACCCGGCCGCGACCGTCGAGTCCGGCGACGTGGCCGCCATCGCCCGCGCGCCCGGCGTCAACGAGGCCCGCGCGGCCCGCATCGCACGCGGGGCGATCCGCCGCCGCCACGACGACGACGGACGCGTGCTGGCCACCGACCGCGCCCGCGAGCTGTACCGGGAGGCGATCGACCTGCTGCGCGAGCGCACCGTCACCGACTACGCGGCGAAGCGCTTGGAGACGTTCTACCCGAGTGCGTCCGCCTCGCGGGTCGCGGAGGCGCAGGCGTTCGCCGCCGAGGCGACCGACCGCGACCCCGATCCGGCGGTCCGAGAGGCGCTCGCCGACTGCGCGCCCCTCTCGGACCCGCCCACCGTCCGCGTCCGCGACCGCTGCCTCGCGACCGCCGACGCCGAGACGCTCGCCCGCGCCGAGGCCGAGGTGCCCGAACTCTCCGTCGAGACGGTCGAGGACGCGCGCGACGTCTCCGAGCTTGGCCGCTCGTACGCCTCTGTCATCGTCTTGGACGAGTCGTTCGCCGGCCTCGACGTGGAGGGCGACGTGAGCGTGCGGCCGGACGCCCTCGAAAACCCCGCCGAAACCGTCCCCGAGCGCCTGCTCGCGTTCTTCGCTGAGAACCGCGAGCGGTTGGAAGCGGCCGCGGCGGTCCACGAGGCGGCCGCGGCGGCCGGCGACCCCGTCTCGGGGAGTGATCCGGATGACGGGGGCGACGCCGACCCCCCGGTCGACCTCGACCGCCTGCGCGACGCGCTCTCGCGGCTCGACGACGACGGCACGATCGCCGGCGACGCGGAGTTAGACCGGCTCACCGCCGCCGTCGACGACCTCGACGCCGCCGTGTCGACGGCGGCCTCGGTCGCCGACGACCGCCTGCGCGAGGCGATCCGCGAGCGCGACGTCACCATCGAGGGGACCGACTTCCTCTCCCTCGTCGAGCAGGGCGCTCGCGTCGACTCCCTCTTGGACCGCGAGTTGGCGGATGAGTACGACGCGGCGGTCGACGCCGCCCGCGAGCACCTCGCCGACGCGCTCCGCTTGGAGCCCGAGGAGGCGGAGTTGGCGGAGCGGGTCTTCGGCGGTGACCCCTCATTTCCGGTCGACCACGACGAGAGCGCCGTCTCGCGGGTCCGCACCGAACTGTCGGCGGCCCGCGACCGCCGCGCGGCGAAGCTGAAGGCCGACCTCGCGAGCGACCTCGGCGACCTACGCGAGCCGGTCGAGGCGCTGGTGCGCGACGCTCTCGAACTCGACGTGGAGCTGGCGATTTCGCGGTTCGCCCGCGACTTCGACTGCGCGATGCCCGATGTGGTCGACCCGGAGGACGCCGACGCGGACGCGGGCTTCCGCATCGAGGGCGGCCGCTCCCCGCTGCTCGACGTCGACTTCGCGGACGTCGAGCCCGTCGACTACGCCGTCTCCGGCGCGACGCTTCTGTCGGGGGTCAACTCCGGGGGGAAGACCTCCACGCTCGATCTGGTCGCCCTCGTCGTCGTCTTAGCGCAGATGGGGCTGCCCGTGCCCGCCGAGTCGGCGACCGTCGAGCGGTTCGAGGAGATCCACTACTACGCCAAATCGCAGGGGACTCTCGACGCGGGCGCGTTCGAGGCGACGCTCCGGGACTTCGGCGACCTCGTCGACGGCGCGGACGGCCGGCTCGTCCTCGTCGACGAGTTAGAGTCGATCACCGAGCCGGGCGCCTCCGCGAAGATCATCGCGGGCATCTTGGAGGCGCTCGACGACCAGGACGCGACCGCGGTGTTCGTCTCCCACCTGGCCCGCGAGATCCGCGACGCCGCGGAGTTCGAAATCGCGGTCGACGGCATCGAGGCCGCCGGGCTCGTCGACGGCGAGCTCCGCGTGAACCGCTCGCCGAAGAAGGGCCACCTCGCGCGGTCGACGCCGGAGCTCATCGTCGAGAAGCTCGCGGACGACCGCGGCGGCGAGTTCTACGGCGACCTGTTGGAGAAGTTCTGAGGCGGAGTTCGTCTGTGCGCGGCTCGTCGCGTCGCCGGGTCGGTCGAGCTCAGTCGTCTTCGAGCTCCGCCGTGACCGTGATCTCGACGTCGAGCGGCGCCGGAAGTCGAGACACCTCGACGCAGGTCCGCGCCGGATACGGCTCCGAGAGGAACGACCGGTACGCCTCGTTGACCGCGTCGTAGTCGTCCATGTCGGTGAGGTAGACGGTCGCCGAGACGATCGCGTCCGGGGTCGTCCCGGCCGCCTCTAGGATCGCGGCGACGTTTTCGAGCGTCTGCGTCGTCTGTTCGGCGACCGACTCGGGGGCCTCGCCGGTGTCGGGGTCCACGCCCGTCTTCCCGGAGACGTGGACCGTGTCGCCGGAGACGATCCCCTGTGAGTACGGGCCGAGCGCTTCCGGCACGTCGTCCGTCGTGATCTCTTTCATCGCCCGGTGCGACGACGCGCCGGCGTATCAAGATACGGGTCGCGGGGGTCGCCTCGGCCGCTCCGACACCGCCCCGAGGCGGTCGCCCCGGCCGACGGCCCGGTCCGGGTGCTCTTCGCCCCGCCGACATATTCATACTGACTCCGTCGGAATCGGGGGGCATGCCAGCCGTGTCCCCGTTCGGCGTCCTCCTCTTCGCGGCGCAGGTCGGCGTCGGCGCTCAGGTGTCCCGCTCGCTTTCGACCACCGACCGCGCTCGTCGCGCCGCGGTCGGGCTCGCCGTGGCGGTGCTCGGACTGTTGGTCCTGCTCCGTTTCGGCGTCATCGCGACGGTCGCCGTCGATCTGGTCGCGCTCCTCGTCGTTGCGAGAGTCATCGGATCGTCCGGTCGTCGCCCGACTGCGGGGTGACCCACATCTTTAGTGGGGCAGTTTATAAGTGAAATCTCGACGTTGCCGTCGGTTGTTTATAAGTGATCGATGCTACTGCGGTGAGGGCTTCCAAAGCCCCAGCCGTCGTGGGCGGTGTACGCTCGCTGTCGCCCGAAAATCTCCGATTTTCGGGATGACGAGAGAGCGAAGCTCTCTCGAACCACGCTCCTCATTCGGTCGCTTCGCTCCCTCACTCCGGTGCTTACGTCGCCTACACCGCCCTCGACGGCTGCCCCTTTGAGTCCCACCCCACACCGCACAGCACCGCAGCCTCACACCTCCCCAACCTCGCCGCTCACGCCCTGCGGGCGTTCGCGGCGTCCCTCGCGGGCTGGCTCGCGGCCGCCGGTGGCGGCCGCTCGCAGGCGCGCCACCGCACTTTCTTCTTATAAGCACTCGTCGCAGTCGCTCACGGCTATTTAAATACCACATCGCGGCCGCCGGTCTGCGATACCCCTTCTCGGTATCGCTCAACGACCGGAAATCTCAGTTGCGTCTCCGTTCGGTTCGAGATACCAAATCTCGACTGGGCGCGCCCCTCTTTCGTCAGTCGTCGTCGGCGACCGCGGGCTTCCGGCGGTCGTCGCGGGGGCCGTCGAGGTCGACCTTCGGGAGCATGTCGCGCAGGTAGCGCCCGGTGTGGGACGCCTCCTCGTGCGCGATCTCCTCGGGGGTGCCGTCCGCGACGAGTTCGCCGCCGCCGTCGCCGCCCTCGGGGCCGAGGTCGATCACGTGGTCGGCGTTCTTCACGAGGTCGAGCTCGTGTTCGATGACGACCACCGTGTTGCCGGCGTCGACGAGCCGGTGGAGCACGTCGATCAGCTTGCGCTCGTCCTCCTTGTGGAGCCCCGTCGTCGGCTCGTCGAGTAGGTAGAGCGTGTCGCCGGTCGCGCGCTTGCCGAGCTCCTCGGCGAGCTTCACGCGCTGGGCCTCGCCGCCGGAGAGCGTGGTGGAGGGCTGGCCGAGCTCCATGTAGCCGAGCCCGACGTCCTTCAGGAGCTTCAGGCGGCGTTCGAGCCCGCGGTGGCTCTCGAAGAACTCGTGGGCCTCCGCGACGCTCATGTCGAGCACGTCGGCGATCGTCTTCCCCTTGTACTCGACGTCGAGCGTCTCGTCGTTGTAACGCGAGCCGCCGCACTCCTCGCAGGGGACGTACACGTCCGAGAGGAAGTTCATCTCGATCTTGACGGTGCCCTGCCCACCGCACTCCTCGCAGCGGCCGCCCTTCACGTTGAACGAGAAGCGGCCCTTCTCGTAGCCGCGGCGCTTCGAGAGCTTCGTCTCCGCGAACAGCTCGCGGACGTGGTCGAACACGTCCGTGTACGTCGCGGGGTTCGAGCGCGGCGTCCGCCCGATCGGCGACTGGTCGATGAGCCGGACCGTCTCCACCTCGTCGAGTCCCTCGATCGCGTCGTGGTCGCCGGGGTCGACCGAGGTGTTGTCGTTCATCTCGCGGGCGAGCCCCTTGTAGAGGATGTCGTTGACGAGCGTCGACTTCCCGGAGCCGGAGACGCCGGTGACGGTCGTCAGCGTGCCGAGCGGGATCGGCACGTCGAGATCCTTCAGGTTGTGCTGGCGGGCGCCCCGAACCGTCAGTTCGCCGTCGGGCTCGCGGCGCTCGTCGGGCACCGGAATCTCCTTCCGGCCCGCGAGGTAGTCGGCGGTCACCGACTCGTCGGTCGCGACCACCTCGTCGAAGTCGCCCTGCGCGACGACCTCGCCGCCGCGCTTCCCGGGGCCGGGCCCCATGTCGATGATCTCGTCGGAGCGCCGCATCGTCTCCTCGTCGTGCTCGACGACGAGGAGGGTGTTGCCGAGGTCGCGGAGGCCTTCGAGCGTGTCGAGCAGGCGATCGTTGTCGCGCTGGTGGAGCCCGATGGAGGGCTCGTCGAGGACGTAGAGGACGCCCACCAGCCCGGAGCCCACCTGCGTCGCGAGCCGGATGCGCTGGCTCTCGCCGCCGGAGAGGGTCGACGCCTCGCGGTCGAGCGTGAGGTACTCCAAGCCGACCTCCTCCATGAAGCCGAGCCGCGCGCGGATCTCCTTTAAGATCTCCTCGGCGATGGTCGTCTCGCGCTCGTTCAGCTCCGCCTCCATCCCCTCGAAGTGCTCGCGGGCCTCCGCGATCGACAGCTCGTTGACCTCGGTGATGGCGGTGTCCGCGACGAGGACGTGCCGCGACTGCTCCTTGAGGCGCGTCCCCTCGCACTCGGGGCAGGTCGTCACGGCCATGTACTCCTCGATGTGGTCGCGGGCGCGCTCGGAGTCGGTCTCGACGTGGCGGCGCTCTAAGTTCGGGATCACGCCCTCGAACCGCTCGGTCTTCTCGCGCGTGCCGTTCTTCGTGGTCCACTCGAAGTGGACCATCTCGTCGGTGCCGTAGAGGAACTGCCGCCGAATCTCCTCGTCGAGCTCCTCGAACGGCGTGTCGAGGTCGACGCCGAAGTGCTCCGCGACGTTGTCGAGCTGGCGGGAGTAGTAGGTGCGGTCGTAGCTCCACGGCTCGAACACGTGTTTGAGGGGTTTCGAGGGGTCCTCGACCACGAGCTCCTCGTCGACCTCCTTCGTCGAGCCGATCCCCTCGCACTCGGGGCAGGCGCCGTAGGGGCTGTTGAAGGAGAACGAGCGCGTCTCGATCGCGGAGAACTGGACGTCGGAGTTGGGGTTGCCGAGCTCCTCGGAGAACTCGACGACGAGGCGGTCGTCGCCGTCGGCGTCTGCCGCGAGCGACCCCGTCGAGCGCGCGTTCGACGCGAACGGGACGTCTTCGGGCGGGTCCGGGACGATCAGCTTGAGGGCGCCGTCGGCCTCTTCGAGGGCGGTCTCGACGGAGTCGGTGATCCGCGAGCGCGCGTCCGGCGAGACGGTGACGCGGTCGACGATCACGTCGATCGTGTGGTCGTAGTTCTCGTCGAGGTCGGGGTCGTCGAGGGTGAGGTCCACCGGCTCGCCGTCGACCTCGACGCGGCTGTACCCGTCCGAGACGAGCTCCTCGAAGAGGTCCTCGAACGCGCCCTTCTGGTCGCGGACGACCGGCGCGGCGATCTTCGCGCGGGTGTCCTCGGGGAGGTCGAGGATCTGGTTCACCATGTCCTGGGCGGACTGCTCGCCGACCTCCTCGCCGGTGACGGGGTCGTACTGGGTGCCGATCCGGGCGTACAGCAGGCGGAGGTAGTCGTGGAGCTCCGTGACGGTCCCCACCGTCGACCGGGGGTTGTTCGCGGCGTTCTTCTGGTCGATGGAGATCGCCGGCGAGAGCCCCTCGACCGACTCCACCTGCGGTTTGTCCATCTGCCCGAGGAAGTTGCGGGCGTACGCGGACAGCGACTCGATGTAGCGGCGCTGCCCCTCGGCGTAGACGGTGTCGAACGCGAGCGACGACTTCCCCGAGCCCGAGAGCCCGGTGACGACGGTGAACTCCTCCCGCGGAATCCGGACGTCGAGGTCCTTGAGGTTGTGTTCCTCGGCGCCGCGGACCTCGATGTAGTCCTTGCTCATTTCTGTTCGTCCGTTGCGGGCGCGCGCGGGAATAGTCGTCGGTCGCGGGAACCGCGAGAGGCCGTTTCCGCCGTCGGTCGCCCCGAGTTCGGGGGGCTCTCTCCTCGACGAGCCCGGAACTCACTCCCCGATGAACTCCGCGGGCGGCGAGAGATCGCGGCGCCCGCCGAAGGTGACGAGGAAGAGGACGCCGACGCCGATCCCGTACGCGATCATCAGCGGGATCGTCGCGAGGAACATCGTGATCACGTCGGCGGGGGTGAACACGGCCGCGACGAGCAGGATCCCGATCGTCACCTCGCGCCAGCGCTCGCGGAACACGCGGTACGGGACGCCCGCGTTGTTCATGAGCACCATCGCGATCGGGATGTCCGCGAGGAAGCCGATCCCGATCGTGGTGTAGATGACGAGCCAGAGGAAGTCGCTCACCTGGTAGGTGATCACCATGTCGGCGAGGCGCGCGTCCGTGACGAGCCAGCCGATGATCCCGGGGGCGATGGTCGTGTACCCGAGCACGAAGCCGCCGATCATGCCGGCGCCGAGCGCGCCCGTCCACAGGTACACTTGGTAGAGCCGCCCGGCGACGAAGCCGCGCTCGCGGAGCGCGGGCCACGCGTAGTAGAGGACCACGGGGAACGCGGCGAAGATGCCGAGCATCACCGAGAACTTCACCATGAAGATGAGCGCCTCGACCGGGTGGAGGGTGATGATCTCGATCCCGCCCTCGATCTCCGCGGGCACGCGCCGTTCGAGGTCGCTCCGAACCGTACCCAGCCCGCCGAGGTACAGCCACGTGAACGCGGCCGCCATCACGACCCCGAAGACGGCGACGATCCGGAACGAGCGCGTGCGGAGCGAGTCGAAGATGAACTTGAGGTCCTTGTAGTAGCCGCCGATGTCGTCTTCGGCCGCCTCCTCCTCGCCGTCCGTGAGCTCGGCGAGGAACGTCGAGCCCGCGCGCGAGGTCCGGTTCTGGACGGAGCCGACCAACCCGTCCCCGCCGGCGTCGCCGTCGCCGCCAGCGCTTCCGGCGTCGCTCGCGTCACCGTCCGCGTCACCCCCCTCGCCGTCGCTCCCCTCGTTCACCTCGTCGAAGCGGTCGAGGATCGCCTGCGCCTTCTCCGGGTCGTCGTCGTCGATCGCGGCCTGCGCGAGCGCGAGCGACTCCTCCTCGCCCATCTCGGCGAACGCGTCCGCGGGGGCCGCTCGGACGCCCGCGGCGTCGAGCTCGCTCACGTCGATGGCGGTCGGGTCGCCGTACTGAGCGCCCGCGCTCGTCGTGTCGAGGTCGGTGTACACTGCCCACAGCGTCCCGACGGCGGCGAACGCGAGCGCCCAGACGGCGGCGTAGATCCCGAGCGCGGTCGTCGGGTCGAGGCCGAGCCCCTCGCCCGGCGCGAGGAAGCGTCGGGTGCTCCCCGCGAGCCGCAGCAGGTCGTTGAGCCCGGTCCGGCCGCCGTACTCGTAGAAGCCGTACACCAGCGCGCCGCCGAGGACGGTCACGCCCCCGACGACGTTCCAGTGGTTCCGGACCGCGCCGAGCACGTCGATCCGGTCGGAGCTCCGCTTGGCCGTGACGACGAGCTTCGCGAGGTAGAGGCTGAACCCGTATAAGGCGACCAGCGGGAACGCCCACAGCAGCTGGGTGAACGGGTCCGGCGGGGAGAAGACGGCGCCGAACACGAAGATGGCGACGACCGCGTAGCGCCACTTGTCGCGGAACGTCTCGTACGGGACGATCTCGGCGTACGAGAGGCCGGTGATCACCATCGGCATCTGTCCGGCGAGCCCGAAGGAGAGCGAGAGGAAGACGATGAACTCCGTCCACATCACGATCCCGTAGGTCGGCTGGATGTCGGCCTCCAAGCCGAACTCCGCGAGGAAGCCGAACATCAGCGGGAAGAAGGCCAACACGCCGTAGGCGACGCCGGCGGAGAACAGGCCGGCGCCGAGCAGCCCGAGCAGCGCGAGCTTCCAGCGGGCGATCGGTGACTGCGGCCACATACCGCGGGCGCGGAGCTCGTCGCGGGTGACGTAGATCAGCGGCGGGATCGCGACGATCGCGCCCACGACCAGCCCGATCTTCGCTTGGAGGAGGATCACCTCGAACGGGGTCGTCGCGATGATGTCGGCCTCCTCGGCGACCGCGGCGCTCATGTTCGACTCCGTCACTTCCCGGAGTCGGTCCCAGATGTACGTTCGGAGCGCCCAGAACGTCGCGAGGAAGCCGATCAGGAAGACGACGAACACCTTCTGGAGGTCCTTCTGGATCGACCGAAGGAACGCCTTCGCCGTCTCCTGGCCCTCCGCGATCGACCGTTGGGTGTCCTCGTCGAGGGCGCTCGCCATACGGAGGGCGAAGGCCGTCGCCGTTATCAACCTTTTCGACCGCGGGCGCTCTCGCCGTCGACCCTCCCCGTCGATCCGGCCACCCTCCCCGTCGATCCGGCGACCGACGCTCCCGGACGGGGCGGCGAACGGGGCCGACCGACCCCGCGCGGCGCCGCTATCCGAAAAGGTTGATAACCGCCCGGTCGCGTAGGGCAACTGAATGGACGACTCGGACCGGTCGCGCGACGACGACTCGGCCGCCGCCGATGGGTCGACCGACGAGGGCGAACCCGAAAGCGACGGCGCCGTCGACCCCGGATCCGAGAGCGGCGACTCCGCCGTCGAGGAGTCGTCAGAGAGCGTCGAGTCCGAGGTGACTCCCGAGGTCGACCCCGAGGTGGGAGGCGCCGAGAGCGACGCGGAGGAGTCTGCTGAGAGCGACGCGGAGGAGTCTGCTGAGAGCGACCAAGCGGACTCCGACGAAGGCGACGAAGCGGAGGGATCCGACTCCGAGTCGTCGGACACGTTCTCGGACCCGGATGAGGTGGTCGAGGCCGAGGACGCTGGTCGGTCGGCCGCGCTTGACGACGGGAACGAATCCGACGACGCGGCCGAGTCCGACGCGGGAGCGGCGGACGAGGAGTCGGCAGACGAAGGTTCGGCGGACGACGCCGCTGCGGCGGACGACGCGACGACGGAGGGCGCCGAAGCCGCCGGCGACGGCGGCGCCCCGGCGACGACCGCCGACGCCGCGGACCCCGCGACCGCCGGCGTGCCGGCGACCGAGGACGACGAGCCGTTCGACGGGATCGAGGGCCCCGAGACGGACGAGGAGATGCCGCTGGCGGCCCACATCGAGGAGATGATGCGCCGGCTGGCGGTCGTCTTCCTCATCGGCGGCCTCGCCACCCTCGTCGTCGTCACCGAGTCGACGGAGCTCATCAACTACTTCTGGAGCTACCACATCCCGGCGCCGATGGAGAACCGGCCGCGGCTGTACGGCCCGCTCGAACTCCCGCTCACCCGGCTGAAGGTCGCCGGCCTCGCGGGCGTCGTGGTCGGGCTCCCGGCGTTCGTCTACGAGACGTACCGGTTCATGCGACCGGGGCTCTACCAGACGGAGCGGCGCTACTACCTCGCTGCGGTGCCGACCAGCCTCATCTTGGGCGGGATCGGGATCGCGTTCGCGCACTTCCTCGTGTTGCCCGCGATCTTCTCGTATTTCACCACCTACACCTCCGACGCGGCGACGATCGCCTTCGGGCTCGCGGAGACGTTCAACCTGATCGTCATCATGCTCGCGTTCATGGCGATCGTCTTCCAGATCCCGCTTTTCATCATGCTCGCGATCATGATGAACCTCGTCACCCGGCAGTGGTTAGAGGCGAAGCGGCTGATCTTCTGGGGCTCGTTCCTCGGGATCGCGTTCCTCTTCAGCCCCGACCCGACCGGGATGGCGCCGATCATCGTGACGCTGACGATGATCGCCCTCTTCGAGGGGACGCTCGCCATCCTACGCTGGACCGGGAACTAGATGCGGTTTCTGTCATTTATTTATAAGTGGTTGCTTGTGGATTGCTGGTGAACGCTTCCGAAGCCCCAGTCGCTCGTTTATAAATCGGTGGCTCTTTTGAAATCTTCAGCAAGTGATATATTAATAACCCAATCGCGGTCAGTACAGAGGTAGCGGCGAGCGATAGCGGGAGTGGGTATCGCAGATCGGTAGCACTGATTCGGTATTTAAATAGTCGTCAGCGGTGCCGACGATCGCTTATAAATAGCCCGCGGTGGCGTCGCCGGCGGCTGCGCCGCCGGCTGCCAGAGGCGCGTCGCGCCTCGCTGCGCCTGCGAGCGGCCGGAGCGAAGCGGAGGCCGCGAGCCAGCCCGCGAGGGACGCCGCGAACGCCCGCAGGGCGTGAGCGGCGAGGCTGGGGAGGCGTGAGGTGCGGTCCCGCGAGCGACCGGAGGGAGCGAGCGGGAGCACGGAAGTCGCAGCCCGCGCAGCGAGCGAAGCGAGCGAGCAGGACCGTCTTCCGGCGGTTGCGGTGCTGTGCGGGGCGGGACTCAAAGGGGCAGTCGCGAGGCGGACGCAGGCGACGTAAGCACCGCAGGAACGAGCGAAGCGAGTGACGAGGAGCACAGCGAGCGTGCGTCCGCCTCGCGACTGGGGCTTTGGAGACAACCATCTCAGCAGCGTCGATTATTTATAAACAGCCGACAGCAACACCACGATTCTCCTTATAAATGGCCTCACTCACGACGTACTACACTCACTCCCGCTATCGATCAAGAAGCAGCTCTCATCGACCGGCTGTTTCAGGGAAGAATATGTCTGTAGAATCGGGTTTCAACGGAGCCAAATCGGTGTAAGTAACTCTACGACGGACCCCTCCAAAGCCCCAGCCGGGAGGCGGGCGCACGCTCGCTGCGCGCCTCACTCGGTCGCTATCGCTCCCTCGCTGCGGTGCTTACATCGCCTGCGCCCGCCTCCCGGCTGCCCCTTTGAGTCCCACCCCGCACAGCAACCGCACCTCACGCCTCCCCAGCCTCGTCGGCCTCCCTCCGGTCGGCCGACTCCCTCGCGCGTGCAACTCGCGGCCTCCGCTTCGCTCCGGCCGCTCGCAGGCACGCGCCGCCGCGCCGTCGATACGCATTTGTTTGCTGCGAAGCGAACGGCTCGGTATGGTCCTCGGTCTCGTCGTTCCGGCCGCTGTCTCGTTCGTGTTCGCCGCGATCGCGGCGTACGTGGGTTCCCTCCGCGCGCTGGAGGTCTACTTCGACCCGAATCAGGACAGCGTCTTCCTCATGGACGACCGCGACCCGCCGCAGCGTCCCTGACGCCGCGGTGACCGCGGTCGGCGGTTCGCACTCGTCCTCCGGACCGGCTCCTCACTCCCCGCCGAGCAGTTCGACGAGCAGCGCGTTCTGCGCGTGCATCCGATTTTCGGCTTGGTCCCAGACGAGGGCCCGGTCCGATTCGAGCACGTCGTCGGTGACCTCCTCGCCGCGGTGCGCGGGCAAACAGTGCATCACCTTGGCGTCGGTGCCGGCGAGCAGGTCCGAGTTCACCTGGAACCCGTCGAAGGCGGCGAGCTTCTCGTCGCGCCTGTCCTCCTGGCCCATCGAGATCCACACGTCGGTGTAGACGACGTCGGCGCCGTCGATTGCGCCCCCGGGGTCGGTCGTGGGGGTCACGTCCAGCCCGAACTCGGCGGCGCGGTCGAAGACGGAGGGGTTCATGCCGTAGTCGGCGGGCGTGGCGACTTCCACGTCGATCCCCGCCATCGCGGCGCCGACGACGAACGACTGCCCGACGTTGTTGCCGTCGCCGACCCACGCCACGGTGGCGTCCTCGCCGACCGTCTCCCGGATCGTGAGCAGGTCGGCGAGCGTCTGACAGGGGTGCGCCTCGTCGGTGAGCCCGTTGATAACGGGACAGTCGGCGTACTCGGCGAGCACCTCGACGTCCGCGTGGTCGAACAGCCGCGCCATCACGCCGTCGACGTACCGGCCGAGCACGCGCGCGGTGTCGCGCAGCGGCTCGCCGTGGCCCAGCTGGATGTCGTCGGGGCCGAGGAACATGGCGTGGCCGCCGAGTCGGGTCATCCCCGTCTCGAAGGAGACGCGGGTGCGCGTCGACGGCTTCTCGAAGATCATCCCGAGCGTGGCGTCCGCCAGTCGGGGGTCGGTCTCGCCCGCCTTCATCGCGGCGGCGCGGTCGAGCAGGGCGTCCAATTCGGCGGGCGTCACGTCGTCGATGTCGAGGAAGTCGTCGGTGGCGAGTGGCATCGTGTGTAGTGTGTGTGTCGTGGTGTCGTTTGAAAACGAGCCGTGACGAGGGCAAACGAGGACCTTACAGTCGCTTCCGGCAGACCTCGGTCAGCACGCGCACGGCGCGGTCGAGGTCCGGTAGCGGGAGCCGCTCGTCGGGCGCGTGGTCGAGGTCGGAGTTCCCGGGGCCGTAGGTGACCATCGGGCAGTCCCACGCGGCCGCGAAGAGGTTCATGTCGCTCGTGCCGGTCTTCCGGAGCAGGCGCACGTCGCCGTCCGCGCCCCGGATCGCGACGCGGAACGCGCGCGCGAGGTCGGTCCGCGGGCTCTCCATCACCGGCGGCATCGGCTCGCCCCAGTGGACGGAACCGGTCGACAGCTCCGCCTCCGCCAGCTCGTGGATCTCGTCGACCGGGCGCGAGGGCGGGATCCGGAGCTGGACGTCCATCGTCGCCTCGACGGCGAGGCCGTCGTCGCTCAGCCCGCCGTCGACCGAGATGGGCTTCGTCGTCACCTGGTCGAACACGGCGGTCTCGGAGTCGTCTGGGGTAAACGCCTCCTCGACGCCGTGCCACCAGTCGATCGCGTGCTGGATCGCGTTCGGCTCCGGCCGCGAGGAGTGGCCCGACTCGCTCGTGTTCACGTACGTCCCCTCAAGCAGGCCGCGGTAGCCGAGCGTGATCCCCTGCCAGCCCGACGGCTCGCCGTTGATCACCGCCTCGGGCGCGTCGCGGTCGTCGATGAGGGCGCGCGCGCCGCCGGAGTCGACCTCCTCGCGGACGACGCCGGCGAACGAGACCCCCGTTTTCACCGCCGCGACCGCCATCGAGACGAGCGGTCCCGTCGCGTCGACCGCGCCGCGGCCCCACAGCACGGGGTCGCCAGGCTCGCCGACGCGGACGTCGGAGGGCTCCGGCAGCTCGCCCTCGGCCGGTGCCGGCCGCACCTCGACCGGGATGTCGCCCGGGACGGTGTCGATATGCGAGGTCAGGAGGACGGCGTCGTTCGCCGGCGCCCGGACGTTCCCGACCTCGTCGATCCACGCCTCCCGGCCGTTCGCCTCGAAGAAGTCGACGAGGCGCTCGGCCGCCCGCTCCTCCTCGCCCGACGGCGAGGGGATGGAGACCATGTCGTACAGCAGCTTGCGGGCGGGCGTGTCGCAGGCCGCGGGGTAGCCGCCGCCGGCGACGACGTCGGTGCCGCCCTCGGATTCGGCGTCGGCTTCCCGCTCCGTGCCGGCCGCCATCAGCCGACCACCTCCTCGATCGCGTCGACGACGGCGTCGGCGTGCTCGCGCTCGATCGTCAGCGGCGGCAGCAGGCGCAGCACGGTCCGGCCCGCCGGGAGCGCGAGGATCTGGTGGTCGATCGCGAGGTCGCGCAGCAGGCGGTTCGACCCGCGGCGGACCTCGATCCCGACCATCAGCCCGTCGCCGCGCACGTCGCGGACGTCGTCGCCGAGGCGGTCGCGGAGCTCGCCGCGGAGGTAGCTCCCGATCTCCTCGGCGTGGTCGGCCAGCTCCTCGCGCTCGATCACGTCGAGGGTGGCGCCCGCGGCCGCGGAGACGACCGGGCCGCCCGAGAACGTCGAGCCGTGGTCGCCCGAATCGTCCGCGATCCAGTCGCGGCACAGCGTCGCGCCGATCGGGAGCCCGCTGCCGAGCCCCTTCGCGGTCGTGAGGATGTCCGGCACCACGTCGTGGCGGTCGGCCGCCCACATCGAGCCTGTCCGGCCGAGTCCGGTCTGGATCTCGTCGAGGATCATCGCGGCCCCGCTCGTCGCGGTCGCGACCCGGACGGCCTGGAGGTATTCGGTCGAGACGGGGTTGATCCCGCCCTCGCCTTGGAGCGGCTCGAGGATTACCGCGGCGGTGTCCTCATCGACCGCCTCGCGCATCGCGTCGGCGTCGCCGTACTCGACGAACTCCACGCCGCCGGCGAGCGGGCCGAACCCCTCCTTGTACTTCTCTTTCCACGTCGTCGCGAGGGTCCCCATCGTCCGTCCGTGGAACCCCTGCGTGGTCGCGATGATCTTCTCGCGGCCCGTTGCGTGCCGGGCGAACTTCAGCGCGGCCTCGTTCGCCTCGGTGCCGGAGTTACAGAGCCAGACGTTGTCGACGTCGCCGGGCGCGACCTCGGCCAGCCGCTCGTACAGTGCCGTCCGCGCCGCGTGCGGGTACGACGCCTGGACGTACATGAGCTCCTCCAGCTGGCTCGTCGCGGCGTCGACGACCTCGGGGTGGCAGTGGCCGACCGGCGTACACGCGTAGCTGGCGCCGAAGTCGAGGTACTCGGTGCCGTTCGCGTCGGTCACGTGGACCCCGTCGCCGGACGCGATCTCGATCGGCTTCTCGGAGAAGACGAAGCCGCTCACGCGGTCTCACCCCCGTCGGTCTCGACGGCGCCGCTCTCGTCGGCCTCCTCGGCCTCGCCGCCGTCCGCGCCGTCGCCCAGCGCCGACCGCTCGATCGCCGTCCCCTCGCCGCCGAGCGCGGCGACGACCGGGTCGCGGACGTTGGCGTCCGCGATCACGACGCGGCCGGATCCGCCTTCGAGCGCCTCTTTCGCGGCCATCACCTTCTTGCCCATGAACCCCTCGGCGGCGTCCTCGACGGCCGACAGCTGGTCGGGCGTCGCGGCCGCGTCGATGCGCGTCTCGGGGTCGTCCGGGTCGGCGTACACGCCGGAGACGTCGGTCAGCAGGACGAGGTCGGCGCCCAGAGCGCCCGCTATCGCGGCCGCGGCGCGGTCGGCGTCCGCGTTGACCGGGGTGACCTCGCCGTCGCCCTCGTCGCCAGCCATCGGCGGCGAGACGACCGGGGTGTAGCCGTCGGCGAGGAGCCCGCTGAGCAGGTCGGCGTTCACCGACTCGATCTTCCCCGAGTGGTCGCCGCGCCGGATCTTCCGCTTCCCGTCCTCGACGACGCGGACCGCCGACTTACGCGGGCCCGCGAGGAGCCCGCCGTCGATGCCCGAGAGGCCGACCGCGTCGACCCCGGCCGAGCGGAACTCCGCCGTCAGCTCGGTGTTGAGCTTCCCCGCCATCGCCATCGAGAACGCTTCCATCGTCTCCGCGTCGGTGAAGCGGCCGGTGACGCCCGACGCGGACTCGACGTACTCCGGCTCGATGCCGAGCCGTTCGAGCGTCTCGTCGACGACCGTCGAGCCGCCGTGGACGACGACGACCGCGCGCCCGTTGGCCGTCAGGTGCGCGACGTCGCCGACCGCGCCGGCCGGGTCGACCGCCTTCGCGCCGCCGACCTTGACGACGACCGGAGGCTCGTCCGCGGGCGCGTCGCCGGCGGCGGACTGCCCTCCCGTCATGGCGATCCCACCGGGTGGAGCCCGTCGAACTCGAGGCCGGCGGTCTCGGGCAGTCCGAGCGCGACGTTCGCCGCGTGGACCGCCTGGCCGGCGGAGCCCTTGGTCATGTTGTCGATGGCCGAGAAGACGACGACGCGCCGGTTCCCGGGGTCGAGCTCGAAGCCGACCTCGCCGTGGTTCGTCCCGGCGACCGACTTCGGCTCGGGGTAGCGGTAGACGCCGCCCCCGCCCGAGACGATCCGCATGAACGGCTCGTCGGCGTAGGCGTCGCGGTACGCGCCCCACAGGTCCCCCTTCGAGACCGGCTCGTCGGGGAAGGCGTGGCAGGTCGCGCTCGCGCCGCGCACCATGTCGACCGCGTGGACCGTGAAGGAGACGGAGAGCCCGAGGTACGCCTCGATCTCCGCCTCGTGGCGGTGACCGGTGGGCGCGTACGGGCGCACGACGCCCGAGCGCTCCGGGTGCGAGGAGGCCGCGCCGCCGCCGGCGCCCCCCTCCGAGGAGCCGACCTTCACGTCGACGACGACCTCGCCCACGTCGGGACCGAGCGCGCCCGCGTCGACCAGCGGCTTGAGGCCGAGGATCGTCGCAGTCGCGTTGCAGCCGCCGCCGGCGATCAGGTCGGCGCCGGGGAGGTTCTCGCGGTTCAGCTCCGGGAGCGCGTACTCGGCGCGTTCGAGGTACTCCGGCGACTCGTGGCCGTCGTACCACTCGTCGTAGGCGTCGGCCTCCGGGAGCCGGAAGTCCGCCGAGAGGTCGACGACGGTGTCGGCAGCCTCGAAGAACTCGTCGATGCGCTCCATCGAGACGCCGTGCGGGGTCGCCGCGAAGAGGACGTCGACCGATTCGAGGTCGTCGGGGTCCGAGAAGCGCAGGTCCAGCCCGCGCAGGTTCGGGTGCGACCGTCCGACGGTCATGTTGTCCGCCGACCGCGAGGTGGCCTGGACGACCTCGAAGTCGGGGTGGCCGGCGAGGATCCGCAGCAGCTCGCCGCCGGTGAACCCGGTGCCGCCGACGACGCTCGCGGTGTAGGCGTCGTCGGTCATGCGCTCGCCTCCTCGCTTTCTTCGCTGCCGTCTCCCTCGGCCAGCTCGACCGCCTTCGCCTCCAGCCAGTCGACGACCCGCGCGGGGACGTCGACGTCGGTGGCCGAGTCGAGCGCCTTGAACTCGACGGTGTGGTTCACCTCGTGGACGGTGTAGTCGTCCGCGCTGGTCTCGGCGGGGTCGGTGTCCGGGTCGACGCCCACCTCCATCAGGTCGACGCCGAGCATGCCGCCGCCGACCGCGGCCGAGGCCTTCTCGACCAGTTCGGTCGCGCGCTCGTCGAGGTCGAACGACTTCGTCTCGCCGCCCTTCGCGGCGTTCGTGAGCCAGTGGTCCGACGACCGCGTCATCGCCGCGACCGGCTCGCCGTCGACCGCCAGCACGCGGATGTCGCGGCCGGGCTTGTCGACGAACTCCTGGACGTAGAACACCTTGTGCTCGTAGTGGCCGAGCGTCTCCTTGTGCTCTAAGATCGCTTCGGCGGCGTTGCGCGAGTCGATCTTCGCCATCAGGCGCCCCCACGAGCCGGTGACCGGCTTGAGAACGCACGGGTAGCCGAACTCCTCGATCGCCTCCAGGGCGGCGTCCTTGGTGAACGCGACCTCGGTCGCCGGGGTCGGGATGTCGGCCTCGGCGAGCGCGAGCGAGTTCTTCGCCTTGTCGGCGCAGATGTCGCCCGTCTCCGGGGAGTTCACGACGGGGACGCCGTAGCTGTCGATGAAGCGCGTCGCGTACAGCGACCGGCTCGTGGACAGGCAGCGGTCGACGACGATGTCGAGGTCGTCGACGGCCGCCGTGGTCGACTCTAAGCCGAACCGCTCCTTGCGCACGTCGATCTTCTCGACCTCGTGGCCCCGCTCGCGGAGCTCGTTGAGGAGCAGCTTCTCGTCCTTCCGGATCCGCGAGTAGAGGATTCCTACGCGCACGTCGACTCCCCTCCGTTCACGTCGGCGCTCACGCGCATGTCGACCACTCGCGTGTCGCGGCCGTGGCGGTCGTCGCCATTACTCGCCCCAGTCCTCCTCGAGCTCGGGCGCCTCCTCTAAGACGACCGGATCGAGCGAGATGACCTCCAGCTCGGTCCCGGTGACCGGACTGTCGATGATCTCGCCGACCTCGACATCGGCCGGGATCTCGATTTCCTCGCCCGTGATCGGGTCCTCCGCGGTCAGCGTGTCGGTGTCGCTCGTCATCGTGGCAGACACTCGTCCTCGAATAGGCATAAAGGCTTCGAACTTATTGGATAATTTACATAAGACGGATCGGCCGCTAACGGGATCAGTTCGACGAAATAGTTCCGTATCGAGATCGGATGTCAGATCTCGGTAGTAAATGTGTCCCCCTACGGGGACGGTCGTCGTCGTCGGTCGGGTCGGTCCCGACCGAGCCGACGATGATCTCGCGGTCGTCGCGGCTCAGACATAGCGATCGACCTCCGCGTCCAGTGCCTCGCTCGCGTCGGCGAGCGCGTCGCGCTCGGCCGCCAGCGCGGCGTTGTCTCCCTCGATGCCCGCCTCAGCGGCGGCGAGCTCGTCGGCGACCGCCTCGGGGGCCGGTCCGCCGGCGGAGTCGCGGCTCGCGACGCTTTCGGCCGGGTCGAGCGCCGACTCCACGTCTTCGCGGCTCACGTACGCGGAGAGGGGCTCGCCGGTCACCTTTCGAGTGGCCTCGTCAACTTTTGCGGCCGCCGCGTCCGGCGAGTCGCCGTCCGCGACCGTCTCCGCGGCCGCCGCGACGATCTCGTGGGCCGTCCGGAACGGCATGCCGCCCATCGCGAGCAGATCGGCGACCCCGGTGGCCGTCGAGAATCCCTCGCCCGCGGCGGCCGCGAGCGTGGCCTCGTCCCAGTCGGCGGTCGCGACCGCGCCCGCGGCGACCTCGGTCGCCTCGCACACGTCGCCCGCGATCTCAAAGACGCTCGCGTGGGAGCGCTGGAGGTCGCGGTTGTAGGCGCGCGGGAGCCCCTTCAGAAGGCTCAGCGTGCCGGTTGCCTCGCCGATCGCGTCGCCCGCGACGCCCCGGGTGAGCTCCAGCGTGTCGGGGTTCTTCTTCTGGGGCATGATCGAGGAGGTCGAGGCGTAGTCGTCGGAGAGCTCCACGACCCCCTTGTTCGAGAAGATGATCAGGTCCTCCGCGAGCCCCGACAGCGTCGTCGCGAGCGTCGCGAGCGCGCTCGCCGACTCCGCGAGGAAGTCGCGCGCGGCGGCGGCGTCCATCGAGTTGCGGACCGTCCCGTCGAAGCCGAGCAGCTCCGCGGTCCGGTCGCGGTCGACGTCGAACGGCGTCCCCGCGAACGCGGCCGCGCCGAGCGGCGAGCGGTTGACCCGGTCGTACGCGTCGAACAGGCGTTCCGTGTCGCGCGCGAGCCCGCCCTCGTACGACAGCAGGTAGTGCGCGACCGTCGTCGGCTGGGCCGGCTGGAGGTGGGTGTACCCCGGCATCACCGTCTCGGTGTGTTCGCTCGCGACGTCGACGAGCGCCTCGCGGGCGGTGAGCGTCGCCTCAACCGCGGCGAGCAGGTCCTCGCGCAGGCGGTAGCGGATGCAGGTCGCCACCTCGTCGTTACGCGAGCGGGCGGTGTGCATCCGCCCGCCGTCCGGGCCGCCCCGGTCGATGACGGCGGTCTCTATCGCCTCGTGGACGTCCTCGCCGTCGGGGAGTTCGTCGTGGCCGGCAGTCTCGACGTCGTCGAGCGCGGCGAGGATCTCGCCCGCGACCGCCTCGTCGACGATCCCCTGCTCCGCGAGCATGACCACGTGCGCGCGGTCGACCGCGAGGTCGGCCTCGAAGATGGCCTCGTCGGCCGCGAGGCTCGATAAGAACTCGCGGGCGGGGCCGCCGCTGAAGCGGTCGCGGCGGACGGCAGTGTCGCCGCCGGCCGACGCGCCGCTCGCTTCGATGTCGGCGTCCGTCGCTGCGTCGGGATCGTCGTCGGTCATCTATTCGGACGTGTCCGTTTCGCCGCTCCCGTCGGTGGCCAGCTCCGGCTTCGAGACGCTCGCCTTCACGTCGTTCGCGAGGCGCTCTTGGAGCCCGTGGTACTTCGCGACGCCCGTCGCGTCGGACTGGGCGATGCCGGCGACGTCCTCGGTGTTGAACGAGGCCATCTCCTCGGAGTAGACGGCGTACTCGGAGTCGCGCGCGACGACGCGGCAGTCGCCGCCGGAGACCTTCACCGTCGCCGTGCCGGTCACCACGTCCTGTGTCTCGTCGACGAAGGCGTCGAGCGCGTCGACGACGGGCGCGAACACGAGCCCCTCGTACGCCTTCTCGGACCACTCCTGCTCGATCCCTTTCTTGAACGAGCGCTCGTTCTTGGTGAGGACGAGGTCTTCGAGCGCCTGGTGGGCCGTCAGCAGGACGGTCGCGGCCGGGTGTTCGTAGTTCTCGCGCACCTTCAGCCCGAGCATGCGGTCCTCCATCACGTCGGTGCGGCCGACGCCGTAGCCGCCCGCGTACTCGTTGAGGTGCTGGATGAGCGGGACCGGGTCCATTTCCTTGCCGTCGACCGCGACGGGGACGCCCTCCTCGAATGTGATCTCGATGGTGGTCTCGCCTTCCGGCTCCGCGGTCCACTCGTAGATGTCCTCCGGCGGCTCGTAGTCCGGGTTCTCCAGCTTGCCGCCCTCGACCGCGCGCGACCAGATGTTCTCGTCGATGGACCAGACGCCGCCGTCGCCCGCCTCGACGGGCAGGTCCTTCTCGGCGGCGTAGTCGATCTCCCACTCGCGGGTGAGGCCGAGTTCGCGCACGGGGGCGATCACTTCGAGGTCGGAGCCGCGCCAGACGGCCTCGAACCGGAGCTGGTCGTTCCCCTTCCCCGTACAGCCGTGCGCGATGGCGTCACAGCCCTGCTCCTCGGCGACGCCCAGAATGGCCTCGGCGATGACCGGGCGCGCGAGGGCGGTGCCGAGCGGGTAGCCCTGGTAGTCGGCGTTGGCCTTCACCGCGTCGAAACAGAGGTCCGCGAACTCCTCTTTCGCGTCGACGACGTGGATGTCGAGTCCCAGCGCTTCGGCGGTCTCTTCGGCCTCGTCGAACTCCTCCGTCGGCTGGCCGACGTCGACGTTGACGCCGATGACCTCGTCGTAGCCGTACTCCTCTTTCAGTAGCGGTACGCACACTGTCGTGTCGAGTCCCCCGCTGAACGCGAGTGCAACGCTCGTCATTACCAGAGTACACCCGGGCTATGCCCTTAAATTCAGCGGTTTTAATTTTGTAAGAAAATCAGAGAGCGGTCGCTCGCGGAACGCGGAGTCGAGACTCTTCGGAACGGAACGGCGCGAACGCGACGAGAGGTGAAGATTACTGGCCCGAAGGGCCTCGTCGTCGCGCCGCGCCGGAAGCCGGTCGCGGCGGTCGGACGTCTCGTCGCGGTCGCAGGGCTCGTCGGCCTCGGAAGAGGGCGGCGCCGGAACGAGCCGCTGCGGTCATCACCTGTACGTACCCGATCTCCGGTATAAAAGCGTTCCGTAATACGTGACTGATCGCGGGTCGGCGGCGGACTTTTCTAAAGCTCTAGTTGATCGCTTATAAATGGCTGCTAGCGGATCGCCGGCGAACTCCTCCAAATCTCCAGTCGCTCGCTTATAATTGGGTAGCGATGAATCGACCGAGAACATCTCCAAAGCCCCAGCCGGGAGGCGCGCGCACGCTCGCTGCGCTCCTCGTCGCTCGTTTCACTCGCTCCTGCGGTGCTTACGTCGCCTGCGCGCGCCTCCCGGCTGCCCCTTTGAGTCCCGCCCCCGCACAGCGACCGCACCTCACACCTCCCCAGCCTCGTCAGTCGCCTCCGCTTCGCTCCGGCGACTGACTCCCTCGCGCGTGCTCCTCGCGGCCGCCTTCGGCGGCCACTCGGAGGCACGCGCCACCGCGCCGCTTTTTATAAGTAATCATCGCTACGACCCTTTTATTTAAAAACTATCTCGACGCGGCGGTCTCGAACACCGGCTCCCGCCGTCGCTCAGATCGCCTCTCGGTACGCCTCCAGCGTCCGCTCGACGTCCTCCTCCGTGTGCGCGTAGGAGGTGAACTGGCACTCGAACTGGTTCGCGGTGAGGAACACGCCCCGGTCTTTCATCTCCTGCCAGAACACGCGCTCCCAGCGGTCGGTCGCGGCCGCGGCGACGTCGGCGCCCGTCTTCGGGCAGTGGTCGTACCGGGCGCAGTCGGGGTCCTGTCGGCAGCCGCCCGCACAGCAGTCGTCGACGTCGTCGGGCGCCTCGCGGGTGAAGATCGTCTTGAACATCGAGTCGGTGCCGACGACGGTGTACTCCGGCGCGCGCTCCGCGCAGATCTCGGCGATCCCCTCGCGGAGCTTCCGGCCGAGCCGGTTGACGTGCTCGTACACGTCGTTCTCGGCCGCGTACTCTAATCCGGCCTTCCCGGCCGCCATCGTCACCGGGTGCCCGGAGAAGGTGCCGGACTGGAACACCTCGCCCGCGGGGGTGAACCCCTCGATGATGTCCGCCCGCCCGCCGATCGCGCCGACGGGGAACCCGCCGCCGATGATCTTCCCGAACGTCGTCACGTCCGGGGTGACGCCGAACTTCGACTGCGCGCAGCCGAGGCCGCCGACCCGGAACCCGGTGATCACCTCGTCGAAGACGAGGAGGGAGCCGTGGTCGTCACAGAGGTCCCGCAGCGTCTCGTGGTACCCTTCTATCGGCATGACGATCCCCTTGTTGGCTAAGATCGGCTCGACGAGGACGGCCGCGATCTCGTCGCCGTGTTCCGCGAACACTTCCTTCGCGGCCGCCTCGTCGTTGAACGGGATCGGCAGGGTGTGTTCGGCGAACTCCTCCGGGATCCCCGCCGTCGAGGGGCGGGCGTCGCCCGGCGACCCCTCGACGAGCGTCGACTCCTGCGCGCCGTGGTAGCCGCCCTGCATCACGACGATCTTGTCGCGGTCGGTGTGGCCGCGCGCCAGCCGCACCGCCGAGACGGTCGCCTCCGTGCCGGAGTTGACGAAGCGGATCGACTCCACGCTCGGGACGTGGCGGGCGACGAACTCGGCGTGTTCCACCTCGATCTCGGTCGGCGCGCCGTACATCGGCCCCTCCGCGACGTGCGACTGGACCGCGGCCTCGACCGGGTCCGGGAGGTCGTGGCCGTACAGTAGGGGGCCGTACCCCATCACCCAGTCGACGTAGCGGTTGCCGTCGGCGTCGATCACGTGGCCGCCGTCGCCGCGCTCGATGAAGAACGGGTGCGGCATCGTCGCCCGGACCGAGGAGTTGACGCCGCCCGGCATCACCGACAGCGCGCGGTCGTACAGGCCGCGCGAGCGCTCGTGGTTCATACCGATCGGTTGGAGCGTCGGGCTGAAAGTAGTTGCCGAACCGGGCGAACCGGTTCGGACGCCGAAAAGGGACCGCGTCGGTTCGAGCGCTACGCGCCTCCACCGTCTCCGGTCGTCGCTACACTGCCTCCGGGCCGGTCGTCGCTACACTGCCTCCGGGCCGGTCACGCCCGTGCGGACCTGGAGCGCGTCCTCGACCGGCATGATGAACACCTTGCCGTCGCCGGGCTCGCCGGTCTCGGCGGCGTCGGCGATCGCCTCCGCCACCTCGTCGGCCGGGATGTCGGCGACGACGACCTCGACTTTCACCTTCTGGTGGAGGTCGACGGTGAACTCCTCGCCGCGCCACTGGCCCTTCTTCGCGGGCTGGCTGCCGCGGCCGGAGACGTTCGTCACCGTCAGCGAGGGCGCGTTGATCTCCGCGAGCGACTGCTTGATGTCCCCGAGCTTGTCGGGGCGGACGACCGCGGTGACCATCTTGATCTCCGTGCCCGCCTCCGCGCCGCCGTCAGCGCGCGGGGACTCGCCGTCGGACTCGGTCGTGTCGACCACGGACGGACCGCCGTCGGTCGCGACGCGGTCGCCGCCGAACTCGGGGTAGGTCTCGACGCCGTGCTCGGAGATGTCGAGCCCCTCCTGCTCGTGTTCCGCGGTGACGCGCGCCTCGCCGGAGACCTTGAGGACGTACCAGACGGCGGCGGTCGCGGTGAGCGTCCAGCCGCCGATGATGACGACGCCGGTCAGCTGCGCGACGAAGTGCGCGCCGATGCCCGCGCTGAGCTCGCCCGGCGCGGCGACGAACGGGAACAGCAGCGTGCCGAGGACGCCGGCGCTCCCGTGGACCGGGAACACCGCGCAGACGTCGTCGATCTTCAGCGTGTCCGAGACGAACTCGAAGACGAGGGGGAGCTGTCCGCCGGCGAGGAGGCCGACGACCAGCGCGCCCCACCACGCCGTGGTGTCCGGGATCGCGGTGATGCCGACGAGTCCCGCAAGCAGCCCGTTGGCGACGTACAGCGTGTCGACCTTCCCGGTGCGGAGCCACACGACGGTCGCGGCGCCGATCCCGCCGGCCGCCATCGCAATGGTCGTCCCCATCGCGACGAGGTTGAGCGTCAGCGTGTTGAACACGCCGCCGCTGACGACGGAGGCCGTGCCGACGTTGAACCCGTACCAGCCGAACGCGAGGACGAGCGTCCCCAGCACGGCGAACGTCAGCGAGTGACCGGGGATGACGTTCGTCGAGCCGTCCTTCGCGTAGCGGTCCATCCGCGGACCGAGGACGGCCGCCGCCGTGAGGCCCGCGATCCCGCCCATGCCGTGAACGATCATGCCGCCCGCGAAGTCGTGGAACGCGGTCCCGGTCAGCTGCGCGACGAGCCCGTCGCCCGACGCCGACCAAGTGAACGCGATGACCATCGGGTAGATGACCGCGGCCAGCAGGAACGTGTACGTCACGTACGCGCGGAGCTTCGCGCGGCCGGCGACCGCCCCGGAGACGATCGTCGCGGCGGTCATCGCGAACACCGCGCCGTAGAGCCAGTTGACGTACGGGCCGACGACGCCCTCCTCGACGGCCAGTTCGCCGCCGGAGAACAGCGACCCGGCGGCGGAGGCGATCCCCGGCGAGCCGTTCACGAGGCTCGTGAACGCCGTGCCGATGAGGAAGAACACCGTCACCCCGACGCTCCACGTCAGGAGGTTCTTCGTCAGCTGGTTGGCGACGTTCTTCGACCGCACCTGCCCGGCTTCGAGCATCGCGAAGCCGGCGTGCATGAAGAAGATGAGGAACGTCACGACGAGGATCCACGTCCCGTTCATCGCGGACGCGAACGTGCTCGGATCGATCGTGGCGAGAACGCCGCCCGTCATGATTCCTCCACCTCTACTGAACGACTGTCCGGTTCACGCTTCGTTTCGCTCGTGTTCATGCGCTGAATCACGTTTCGACTCCCGGGAACGACTACATATAAACATTAGAGTTGAGTTTCACAAAAAAGAGGGTTGATAATACGATGCTCGTCCGATATAAGGAGATGTCTATGGAATATAAGGACGTTTTTTCGCGGATTTCGCGGCAATCGTTGCGCTCGAAGCGGACGAGCGTTGTGTAAAATTTCTATCTATTCAGCCGCGATCCCTCGCCGACGGCCGCTCTGCGCCCATGCGCGGCCGGTTCTGGCGAGTATTGCCACGCCGCCGTCTCGCGATTCGCCGCCGTACGGGGCGTCCTCCGCGAATTCGGACGGTTGGAGGCCTCTCGGTGAAAATTGACGTTCGTCAACCCGATCTCCCGTTTGCCGACCGATTCGATCGATCGGTGGCGGTTCGACGCGATCAACGGTCGACTAACGCCGGCGAAACCTCGCTTACTCCGGTTTCAGTCCCTCGTTCTGGACGCGCATCACGGCCTCGCCGTCGGCGAGGTTCGGCGCGTCGACGAGGCGGACGATCCGCTTGTCGCCCTTCGACTTCCGGAGGTAGATCCGGAAGGTGGAGGCGTGGCCGAGGATGTTGCCGCCGATCGCCTGGGTCGGGTCGCCGAAGTAGGAGTCCGGGTTCGATGCGACCTGGTTGGTGACGAGGATGGCGGTGTTGTACAGGTCGCCGAGCCGCATCAGGTCGTGGAGGTGCTTGTTGAGCTTCTGCTGTCGTTCGGCGAGCTCGCCCCGGCCGACGTACTCCGCGCGGAAGTGCGCGGTGAGCGAGTCGACGCAGACGATCCGGATCGGCCACTCCGTCTCCTCGTGTTCGCCAGCCAGCTCTTTCGCCTTCTCGGCGAGCAGGATCTGGTGGTTGGAGTTGAACGCCTTCGCGACGTGGATCTGGTCCAAGAACGCGTCGACCAGGTCCTCCAAGGCCGCCTCATCGTTCGGGGTGCCCTCGATCTCGCGGCGCTCCATCTCGTCGGCGAGGATCTCGTCGTCGAGCCCGCGGACCATGTCGTCGATCCGCTCCGGGCGGAACGTGTCCTCGGAGTCGACGAAGATGCAGCCGCCCTCTAAGCCGCCGTTCTCCTTCGAGAGCTGGACGTTGACGGCCATCTGGTGGGTGACCTGCGACTTCCCGGAGCCGAACTCGCCGTACACTTCCGTGATCGACTGGGTCTCGATGCCGCCGCCGAGCAGGTCGTCGACCTCGTCGATCTGCCAGGAGAGCTTGCCGATCTCCTGGCGGCGTTCGAGCACGGTCGCGCCCGTCTCGAAGCCGCCGACGTCGGCGGCCTCGCGGGCGGCGTTGATGATGTCGCTGGCGGACGACTCGCCGATGTCGGCGGTGTTGGACATCTCGCCGGGGCTCGCGACCGCGATCGACTGGTAGCTCTCGAATCCGTTGTCAACGAGCTTGTCCGCGGTCGCCGGGCCGACGCCGGGGAGGTCCTCGAGTTCGTCTTCAGGCATGTACACGTGGCTTGTTCCCCATCCCGTATAAAGACTGGTTTACACCCCAGTGAAAGTAAAAATCGCGTGGGGACCGCGCTCCGGAATGGCTCGGTGCCGTATAAATGGTCTCGGGCCGACGCGTGGACGCGGCGATCGGGCGAAACTGGTCGGTTCGGCCGATCGATCAGCGACGGCGCCGCGGCGCAAGCGCCTCAGAAGCCGACGCGGCGGACGTAGTCGAGGTCGCGGATCTCCACGAGCAGGTCGCCCGACAGGTCGGCGTCGGTGATCACGTACAGCTTCGGGTCGTCGGTGAACTCGGGGTCCTCGCTCAGCACCTGCCGGATCGAGACGCCGCGGTCGGCGAGGATGGACGTGACCTCGGCGACGATCCCGGCCTCGTCGGCGGCCGCGACCTCGATGGTGAGGACCGTCAGATCCAAGACCGGCGCGAGATCCATCAGGCTCGGGATCGACGAGATGTTGGTGAAGATGCGCTTCAGCTCGGGGTCCGCCAGGATCGCGTCCGTCGTCGAGTCCACGACGCGGCGGTCGACGTCGAGCTCGCGCGCGATGCCGGTGTAGGGGATCTCGATCCCGCCGGAGACGACCCGCCCCTCCTCGTTGACCGAGAAGCCGCGCTCCAGGAACAGCCGGATGACGGCCTGCTGGCTGGGTGACCCCTCGAACTTCTCGAGGATCTCGTCGAACATTCGTTGCTACGGTGGTCGTCGCCGAGGTGTTAAAAAACGGCGCACTGCCGCGCCTCAGTTCGCGACCGCCGAGTAGACGCCGCCGAGGACCGCGCCGTAGACGACGTGGCCGACGAGGCTCTCGACGCCGACGTTCGGCAGCGGCGGCGCGCCCGGGAAGCCGACGGCGCCCAGCCAGATCGGCATCGCGATCACCGCGAGCGCGACCCAGACGAGGAGGCCGTAGGCCGCCCCGACGCCGAGGCCCGTTCCGACCGAGTCGCCGAGCCTCGGCCGCACGCCCGCGATCGCGGCGAACCCGAGCCCGATGACCGCGCCGTGGGACATGTGGATCGCCCAGCCGACGGCGCCGGCGGGGCCTTCGATGCCGTACATCGCCGGGATCGCCATCTGTAATACGCCAGGAGTCATCGCCGACATCATCGCGCCGAAGACGAGCCCGCCGACCAGTCCGCCGGCCACGCCCGCCCGCCAGTTGCCGGTCTCCGTCGATACCCCCTCCGTCGTGGTCGCCGTTTCGGTTGCCATCTCGCCTCTGCTTTCGCGCAAGAACCGGTAGTATATGCCGGAATTATGTGGTAACGACGCACACGCCCGAAAGTTATAAATTTTCGAAACCAACTACCGTCAAAATTTGACCGCCGCCGGCCCGAACCACTTCCGCCCCGCCACCCGACTCCTTTTGGCCGGTGGCGCCGAACCCCACCCCGTGTCAGAGTCGCCGCACCTGCGGTTCTTCCCGTACGAGGAACCCTACCCGAACCAGCGCGAGGCGATGGACAGGGTCGCCAACGCGTTAGACCGGGGACAGGACGTGCTGTTCGAGGGGGCGCCCGGGACGGGGAAGACCCTCTCCGCGCTCGTGCCCGCGCTCGAACACGCCCGCGAGCACGACCGCACGGTCGTCATCACGACCAACGTCCACCAGCAGATGCGGCAGTTCGTCGAGGACGCGCGCGCGATCACCCGCGAGGAGCCGATCCGCGCGGTCGTATTTAAAGGGAAGTCGTCGATGTGCCACATCGACGTCGACTACCAGGAGTGTCAGACCCTCCGGGACACCACCCGCGAGATGGTGGAGACGGAGAGCGAGGTGCGCGAGCTGGAGTCGCGCCAGCGCGAGCTGCTGGCGGAGAGCCGCGAGGGCGACGCGGGCGCCGCGGAGGCCCGCGAGGCGATCATGGAGGAGATCGACGAGCTCGAGGCCGAGGTCGACGAGTACGAGACCGCCAACGTCTGCGAGCACTACCGCAACAACCTCACCCGCGACACCGACGAGTTCTTCTCGTGGCTCTTCGATGATGTCCGGACCCCCGACGACGTGTACGAGTACGCCGACGAGCGCGAGCTGTGCGGCTACGAGCTGCTGAAGGAGGGGATGGAGGGTGTCGACCTGGTCGTCTGTAACTACCACCACCTGCTCGACCCGAACATCCGCGAGCAGTTCTTCCGCTGGATCGACCGCGACCCGAGCGAGATAGTCACCGTCTTCGACGAGGCGCACAACATCGAGGACGCCGCGCGCGACCACGCCACCCGGACGCTGACGGAGAACACCCTCGACGCCGCGCTCGACGAGCTGGCCGACAGCGACGACTCCCGCGCCGAGCCCGCCGAGAACGTCCTCCGCGCCTTCCGCGACGCCCTCGTCGAGACGTACGAGGACGGGCTCGGGTTCGGCGGGGTCGACGAGAGCTGGGAGGACGTCTCGATCGCCAACGACGACCGCCGTGACGACCTCACGCTGGCGTTCCTCCGCAACTACGAGGGGAAGGGGATCGACACGGAGGCGGAGCTCGCCGTCCAGCTCGGCCAGGCGATAGACGAGGAGTACGAGCGCCGCTACCGCGACGGGGAGGCGACGACCCGGTCGGAGTCGCAGACGCTCGCGGCCGCCCGGTTCGTCGCGACGTGGATGGACGAGGGGGCGGAGTTCGGCCAGTATCCGGTGGTCTCCGTCCGGCGCGACGCGGGTACTGACGAGGTGTACGGCCGCGCGGAGCTGTACACCTGTATCCCGCGGAACGTCACCAGCGAGCTGTTCGACGAGGTGGCCGCCTCCGTCCTGATGAGCGCGACGCTGCGCCCCTTCGACGTGACCGAGGACGTGCTGGGGCTGGAGGATGTCGCGTCGATGGCCTACGAGATGGGCTACCCCGAGGCGAACCGCCGGACCTTCGCCGCCGACGTGCCGCCGCTTTTCGCCTCGGACCGCAACGACCCGGAGACGCAGGAAGCGGTGTCGTCGCTGCTCCGCGACGCGATCCGGTTCACGCCCGGCAACACGCTCGCCTTCTTCCCCTCGTACGCCGAGGCCGAGCGCTACCACGAGCGTCTCGCCGGTGGGAGCGGGAGAAGCGCCCCGAGCGGCGGCGACGCGAGACGCGGGTCGGAGGGAGGGAACGACGCCCCCCTCGGCTCGATCCACCTCGACGGGCCGGGCGTCGACGAGGAGCGACTCCGCAGCGAGTTCGTCGCAAGCGACGGCGCCGCGCTGTTCACCTCGCTGTGGGGGACGCTCGGCGAGGGGGTGAGCTTCGACGGCGACGACGCCCGCACGGTCGTCGTCGTGGGCGTCCCGTACCCGCACCTCTCGGACCGCACCGAGGCGGTTCAGGACGCCTACGACCGGGCGTTCGCGGACCGCGACCGCTCCCGCGACCCGGGGTGGATGTACGCCGTCGAGATCCCGACGATCCGCAAGACGCGACAGGCGCTCGGCCGGGTGATCCGCGGCCCCGACGACTTCGGCGTCCGGATCCTCGCGGACCGCCGCTACACGACCGCCGACATGGGGAAGTACTCGGTCCGCTCCGCCTTCCCGCCCGAGGAGCGCGAGGAGCTGCTCGACGTCGACCCCGAGAAGCTGAAGTTCGCGATGCTGAACTTCTACCAAGATCACGACGCGTACGACGGGCCGCCGCCGTCACCGTGAGGGGACCGGGAGCAGGAACCGCCGCCGTCGCCGATCCTACCCCGGCATCGACGCGAGCAGGATCGAGGCCACGAGCAGGAGCCCGCTGAGCAGCGTCGTGACCACGACGTGGATCAGCGTCATCACGGCCACGGCCCGCCGGGGCTGCTCGTAGCTCCACCAGAACATCGTCCCGTCGACGAGGAGCGCGGCGAGGAGGATGAGCGCCCCGGAGAGCTCGAACGCGTTCCCGACGACGCTTATCACCGCGGGCAGCGGGCCGACGTAGAGGGCGCGCCGCGGGTCGACGTCGCCGAGGACGTTCCGAGCCGCGATGTGCGCGGTCAGCGAGAGGAACAGCGCCAACAGGACGGTCGTCCCGAGCACGGAGACCGGCGTCACCGTCTGTAAGAGCATGGTCGGTCTACGGGACGAGGGGTAAAAGTGGCCGCGGAATGCGACCGCGGCAAGTCCGCGTTCCGTCTCCGTTCCGCCGCGTCACTCCAGTAGTCCGAGCCCATTCAGCTCCTCGACGATCACGTCGACGGCGGCCGCGGCGTCCTCGGGGCTCGTGCCGCCGGTGACGACCACCTTGCCGCTCCCGAACAGCAGCGCGACGACCTCCGGCTCGTCGAGGCGATAGACGAGCCCGGGGAACTGCTCCGGCTCGTACTCGATGTGTTCCAGCCCGAGGCCGATCGCGATCGCGTTCAGGTTCAGGCTCTTGCCCAGGTCGGCCGAGGTGACGATGTTCTGGACCGTTATCTCCGGGTCCTCGATCGGGATCTGGAGCGCGCGGAGCTCGTCGAAGACGATGTCGAGGCTCTCGTGGACCGCCTCGATCGAGTTCGCGCCGGTGCAGACGATCTTCCCCGAGCGGAAGATGAGGGCGGCCGACTTCGGGTCCGTGGTGCGGTAGACGAGCCCGGGGAACTGCTCGGGGTCGTAGTCGGCGCCCTCGAGGTCCATCGCGACGCTTTGGAGATCGAGCTCCTGTCCGATCCCCGTGGAAGCGACGACGTTCTCTACGGTGATCGTCTCCTTCGGGTCGGCCGTCATTACCTCTATTCTCGCCCGAACGCCGTAAAAAGGTGGCTGGTCGGAACCGCCACGCTATTGGCGCCGCCGCGCGGAGCCGTCGGCGTGTACTGGCTCGAACTCGCCGGCGAGACCGACGCCTTCGCGGCCCGCGAGGCCGCGACCGCCGCCACCGGCGTCGACCTCCTCGCGCCGGGGATCGCGCGCACCGGCGGGATCGACCGCGCCCGCGTCCGCCGGCTCGCGTACACCCGCGCCGCCCACGAGGCGGTCGCGCGGACCGACGCCGATGTCGACGCCGCGGCCGCCGCGCTCCGGGCCGCGTCGCTCGACCGCGCCGGGAGCGTCGCGGTCCGCGCCCGCGACGTCCGGGCGACGTCCGCCGTCTCGACCGAGGCGGCCGAGCGCGCGCTCGGCGGCGTCCTCGTCGACCGCGGGTTCGACGTCGACCTCGACGACCCCGACCACGTCCTCCGCGCGCTGTTCGCGGCCGGCCCGCGCGCGGAACA
This sequence comes from Halorubrum sp. T3, assembly GCF_000296615.1. Classification (NCBI taxonomy): domain Archaea; kingdom Methanobacteriati; phylum Methanobacteriota; class Halobacteria; order Halobacteriales; family Haloferacaceae; genus Halorubrum; species Halorubrum sp. T3. The sequence goes on from NZ_JH815330.1 coordinate 151,807, forward strand.
CGACGCGGTGGCCGGTGCCGATGGCAGCGACGCGGACGTCTGCGCGCTCGGCTGGGTCGCGGTCGAGGCCGCCCGCGACTTCGCACCGAACCCCACCGAGCGCCCCTTCTTCCAGCCGGGGAGCATGGCGCCGGCGGACGCCCGCGCCTACGCCAACCTCGCGGGTTCCGCCCCCGGTCGGACCCTCCTCGACCCGATGTGCGGCACCGGGGGACTTCCCCTCGAAGCGGGCCTCGTCGGCGCCGACGCCGTCGCCTGCGACGCGCAGGCGAAGATGGTCCGCGGCGCGCGTCGGAACTTCCGCGAGTACCTCGGTTCTCCCGGCACTGACGACTCGCCCGACTGGCACGTCGCGCGCGGCGACGCGACCGCGCTCCCCCTCCCGGACGACGCGGTCGACGGCGTCGCGTTCGACGCCCCGTACGGCCGGCAGTCGAAGATCGCGCGCCACGAGCTGGCAGACCTCGTCGGGGGCGCGCTCGACGAGGCGGCCCGGGTCGCGCCGCGCGCGGTACTCGTCGCGGACCGCGACTGGCGCGCCCCCGCCCGCGACGCCGGCTGGACCGTCGACGCGGCGTTCGAGCGCCGGGTTCACCGGTCGCTGACTCGACACGTGCTGGTGTTGCGTCGCGATGACGCGGCGGGGAGCGGAGGTGTTGCGACCGAGATGTCGCCAGAGCGAGAGTGAACGACCGATCGCCGGAATCGCTTCCTTTCGGGGCTCGTGCGACAAGTTTCAGTTTCGCTCCGGCACCGGGCAACGGTTAAGTGCGCGGCCTCTCGTGGTACTCGCATGACCGGGGACGCCGGGGACATGCTCTCGTGGGACGAGTCCGTGTTCCGCGACGAGTCGGTGTTCGAGATCGACCACGTCCCCGAGACGTTCCGCCACCGGGAGAGCCAACTGGAGAATCTGAAGTACGCGCTCCGCCCCGCGGTCCGCGGCTCTCGCCCCCTCAACACGATGGTCCGCGGCCCGCCGGGAACGGGGAAGACCACCGCGGTCCAGAAGCTGTTCGGCGAGCTCGGCGCCCGGACCGAGGTGCGGACGGTGCGCGTCAACTGCCAGGTCGACTCGACGCGCTACGCGGTGTTCTCACGGCTGTTCGAGGGGATCTTCGAGTACGAACCCCCGTCGTCCGGCATCTCCTTCAAGAAGCTGTTCGGCCAGATCACCGACCGCCTCGTCGAGGAGGACGAGGTCTTGGTCGTCGCCCTCGACGACGTGAACTACCTCTTCTACGAGAACGAGGCGTCAGACACGCTGTACTCCCTCCTGCGCGCCCACGAGGCCCACTCCGGCGCGAAGATCGGCGTGATCGTCGTCTCCTCGGACCTCGGCCTCGACGTGATCGACGACCTCGACACCCGGGTCCAGTCTGTCTTCCGCCCCGAGGAGGTGTACTTCCCCGTCTACGACGCGACCGAGATCTACGACATCCTCGCCGAGCGCGCCAAGCGCGGCTTCCACGAGGGGGTCATCGGCGACGCCGAGTTGGAGCGCGTCGCCGACCTCACCGCCGACAGCGGCGACCTCCGGGTCGGGATCGACCTCCTGCGCCGGGCCGGGCTCAACGCCGAGATGCGCGCCTCGAAGACGATATCGGAGGAGGACGTCGAGGAGGCGTACGACAAGTCGAAGCACGTCCACCTCTCTCGGTCGCTCCGCGGCCTCTCAGAGTCCGAGCGGGATCTCGTCCGCGTCCTCGCCGAGCACGACGGCGAGCGCGCCGGGGCGGTGTACGACGCCTTCAACGACGAGACCGACCTCGGCTACACCCGCTACTCGGAGATCATCAACAAGCTCGACCAGCTCGGCGTCATCGACGCGGAGTACGCCGACGTCGACGGCCGCGGCCGCTCGCGGGAGCTCACCTTGGCGTACGACGCCGAGGCGGTGCTGGACCGGCTGGAGTGACGGCGAGGTCGGCCGCGCACGCCCTCATACCCCTCCCTCATATCCTCGCGCCGCCCCTCCCCGACGCCTTTTCAACGCCCCCGCACGCAGTCGACGCCATGAAGACGAGCGGCGGGAGCGACGCGATGAAGCGACGCGCCGGCGAGTCGGCGGCCGCGGCGGTGAGCGACGGCGACGTGGTCGGACTGGGGACCGGGTCGACCGCGGCGCACGCGATCCGGCGGCTCGGCGACCGGGTGGACGCCGGCCTCGATATTCGGGGGGTTCCCACCTCCTTCGCGAGCCGCGAACTCGCGGTCGAGGCGGCGATTCCCTGCCTCGACCTTCCGGAGGCAGTCGGCCCGGACGGGCCCGGGATCGACGTCGCCATCGACGGCGCGGATCAGGTGGCGACGGGTGCCGGAACGGCCGACGCCGGGAGCGGAGAGTCCGATTCGACCGCCCCCGGCGGAGCACTTATAAAAGGCGGCGGCGCGGCCCACGCCCGCGAGAAGCTCGTCGACGCCGCGGCCGACCGCTTCCTCGTCGTCGCGGACCCCTCGAAGGAGTCGCCGCGGCTGGATCGGTCGATCCCGGTCGAGGTGCTCCCCGCGGGACGGACCGCGGTCGCCGCGGCGGTCCGGGAGACGGGCGGCGAGCCGACGCTGCGGCGCGCGGAGCGGAAGGACGGCCCCGTGGTGACCGACAACGGGAACCTCGTCCTCGACTGCCCGTTCGGTGAGGTCGCCGATCCGGCCGCGCTGTCGGCGACGCTGTCGTCGATCCCGGGGATCGTCGAACACGGCCTCTTCGTCGGGCTCGCGGACGAGATCCACGTCGGGACGGAGTCGGGCGTCCGGGTCGACGAGGTCTGAAACCGCCGAATCACGGCGCCACGACCGACAGCGCCGCCGCTCGGCGGACAGCGTCCAAATAAAATGGAACGGAAACGAGTTCCGTTTTAGAGGTCGCGCGGCTGGACCGTCTTCCGGTCGTTGGCCTCGGCGCGGCGCGCGGCGTCTTCGAGCAGCTCGTCCACTTCGTCGTCCAGCGCGTCGTAGAAGTCCGAAGCGACGTTCTTGTCGTCCAGGGCTTCCTTGACGGCCGCTTTGACAATGAGGTCTGCCATGCGATCGGGCCTACCCGGTGATGGTTAATAAGAGTTCCTGAATTCGCCCGCGAGGGGCGCCGTGAAGCCGGTTCGCGGGGGGCTGCGAACACAGTCACTTATAAATCTTGTGAGATTATCGTCTGCGCGCCGGCTCGAACGCGCTCCGAACCCCTCTCGACACCGCCTCGGGCCCGCCTCGACCGGGCGCCGTCCCCGTCGCGTGACGCTCACGGGTGCGCTCCGACCCCGGCCGGCTTCGCTCGCGGCGCGCTCCCGGACGGCGAAGCGACAGGTTCGACCGGCTCCCCGGCCGACGGTCCGCCATGCGAGAGACGCTTGCGGCGCTCGAAGCGGGCGAGATCGGCGTCGAGGAGGCGGAGTCGCGGCTCGCGGGCTACGCGACCACCGACGCGGGACGGTTCGACGCCGCCCGCGAGCGGCGACGCGGGATCCCCGAGGCGATCCTCGCGGAGGGGAAGACGCCCGCGGAGGTCGCCGCGCTGGCGACGACGGCGCTCGAAACGACGGGGCGGGCGCTGGTGACGCGCGCCGACGAGGCGACGGCGGCGGCGGTCGCGTCGGCGGTCGGCGACGGCGACCCGGACGCGACGGTCGACCGGGACGACCGCACGGGGTCCGTCGTCGCGCGCGCCGGCGACTTCGAGCCCCCGTCGCTCGACGCCGCGGTCGCGGTCGTGGCCGCCGGCACCGCGGACGCGCCGGTCGCCGGCGAGGCGGCGGTCGTCGCCCGCGAGATCGGGGCGGCGGTCGATCGGGTCGACGACGTCGGCGTCGCCAACCTCGACCGGATCCTCGATCAGGTCGATCGGATCCGCGAAGCCGATGTCGTCGTGGTCGCGGCGGGCCGCGAGGGCGCCCTGCCGACCGTCGTCGCCGGCCTCGTCGACGCGCCCGTGATCGCCCTTCCGGTCTCGACCGGCTACGGCGTCGGCGGCGAGGGGGTCGCGGCGCTTCAGGGCGCGCTCCAGTCGTGTTCCGTGCTCACGACCGTCAACGTCGACGCTGGCTTCGTCGCCGGCGCGCAGGCCGGCCTGATCGCCCGCGCGGTCGACGCGGTGCGGGCCGAGTGAGGCGACCGGGCCCTGCCGAACGCTCCGCTCGGCGGATCGGCTCGAAGAGACGAATACCGGCAGCCGACGGGGTCGAAAAAGGGTATTAGTTCGTCGAGTTCGTATGGTAGTTGCCGACGCACGTCGGCAACACATGCCACGCTGTGACCACTGCGGGTCGCACGTCTCGGACCGCTTTGCGCGCGTCTTCGCGGACGAGCGCGGCGACCTGAACGCGTGCCCGAAGTGCTCCGCGAACGCGGGCATCGCAGAGGTGTCTCGCGAGCGGACGCGAACCGGGGACTGACCGGCGAAACGCCGATCGGAGACCGAGCGCACGGAGAGCCGCAGCTCCGTCTCGTCTTCGGTTCGGGCACCTCCCCGATCCGCCCCGGGCACATCCGTACCCACTTTGCGCTCGCGCCCGGACGGCCGGTCGTGGCCGACCACCACGTGTACGTCATCGAGTGCGCCGACGGCACCCTCTACACCGGGTACACGACCGACGTCGAGCGCCGCGTCGCCGAACACGACGCCGGGGAGGGCGCGAAGTACACCCGCGGTCGGACCCCCGTCACCCTGCGGCACGTCGAGTCGTTCGACTCGAAGTCGGCGGCGATGTCGAGAGAGTACGCGATCAAGTCGCTGTCGCGCGCGGAGAAGGAGCGGCTGATCGGCGACGGGTAGGACCCTGTCCCGGAGTTATTCGACGAGCCGCTCGATCTCCGTGACGAGGATACCGGTCGCGCCGACCGAGCGCAGCTCCGAGATGGTCTCGAACACGTCGCGCTCATCGACGACGGCGTGGACCGCGACCATCCCGTTGCCGTCCTCGTCGGCCTCGACGTCCATCACGGTCGGGCCGCCGAGCCCGGGGATCACGTCCTTCACCTCGTCGAGCCGATCTTTCGGCGCGTTCATCATCAGGTAGCGGCGGCCGTCCGCCGCGAGGACGGACTCGAAGGCGGTCAGCACCTGCTCGACCTTCGCGTCGTCGACGACGTCCGGGCGGGCGAACAGCCGCACGGAGGAGTCGAGCACGTCGTCGATCACGGCTAAGCGGTTCACCTTCAGCGTCGTCCCGGTCGAGGTGATGTCGACGATGGCGTCGGCCATGTCGACGTGCGGCGTGAGTTCGGTCGCGCCCGTCACGGTGACCACGTCGGCGTCGACGCCCACCCGGTCGAGGTAGTCGCGGGTGACGTTCGGGAACTCGGTGGCGACCGTCTTCCCGGCGAGGTCCTCGACGGCCGCCACGTCGCCGTCCTCCGGTGCCGCGAGGACGAGCTTACAGGAGCCGTAGCCTAAGTCGAGCAGGTCGACGAGGTCGTCGCCGTCGGCGGACGCGGCGTCGTCCGCCACGCCGCCCGACTCGGCCGCCTGGTCGAGGCCGGTGACGCCGAGGTCGGCCGCGCCGTCGCGGACGTACTCGGGGATGTCGGCCGCCCGCGCGAACAGCACCGTCACGTCCTCGTCGACGGTGTCGGCGTACAGCTGGCGGTCGGCGGTCTCCTCGACGTGGAGCCCCGCGCGCTCCAACAGCGAGAGCGTCGGCTCGTGCAGGCGGCCCTTGTTGGGGACGGCGATGCGCATACGGAACGCGTCGCGGGGACAGGGGGAAACGTTTTCGTCCGGGGAGCGACCCGGGTGTCGACGCGAGACCGTTTATAAACAAACGCGGTGGCGCGTGCCTCCGAGCGCCCTGTGGGCGCGAGGAGCACGCGCGAGGGAGTCGCGAACGCCCGCAGGGCGTGAGCGACGAGGCTGGGGAGGTGTGAGGCGCAGTTGCTGTGCGGGGCGGGACTCAAAGGGGCAGTCGCGAGGCGGGCGCAGGCGACGCCAGCACCGCAGCGAAGGAGCGAGCAGCGCGAGCGACTGAGCGAGGCGCGCAGCGAGCGTGCGCCCGCCTCGCGACTGGGGCTTTGGAGGTGTTCGCCGACGATCCACTGTTGATCATTTATAAACAAGTGACCGGGGCTTTGGCGGTGTTCTCCCCAACGGTAACCTTGTACGTCCGAGCGACTGCTGTTTCAGTAGCCTCCGTCGCGCCACTGGGAGCAATCGGGTATTCACAGCCGGCCGAACCGCTGAGACTTCTGACGGTATAAACGACGTAGTCGCGCCGCTCAAGTGCCTCGCCGCCCAACGACGCGTATCGTGAGCGACGCCGACTCCCCCCTCTCGGAGGACCGCCCAACCGTCGACCGCCCGCTCCGCGTCGACGCCCCGTTCGAGCCCGCGGGCGACCAGCCCGAGGCGATAGAGCAACTCGTCGAGGGGTTCGAGTCGGGCGCGAAGAAGCAGACGCTGCTCGGCGTCACCGGGTCCGGGAAGACGAACACCGTCTCGTGGGTTGCCGAGGAGTTGGACCAGCCGACGCTCGTCTTGGCCCACAACAAGACGCTCGCGGCCCAGCTGTACGAGGAGTTCCGCGAGCTGTTCCCGGACAACGCCGTCGAGTACTTCGTCTCCTACTACGACTACTACCAGCCGGAGGCGTACGTCGAGCAGACGGACACGTTCATCGACAAGGAGATGTCGATCAACGAGGAGATCGACCGACTGCGCCACTCCGCGACGCGCTCGCTCCTGACCCGCGACGACGTGATCGTCGTCGCCTCGGTCTCGGCCATCTACGGGCTCGGCGACCCCCAGAACTACCGGGACATGGCGCTCCGCCTCGAAGTCGGCGAGGAGGTCGGTCGCGAGGAGCTTCTCACCCGCCTCGTCGACCTGAACTACGAGCGCAACGACGTGGACTTCACGCAGGGCACCTTCCGCGTCCGCGGCGACACCGTCGAGATCTACCCGATGTACGGGCGGTACGCCGTCAGGGTCGAACTCTGGGGCGAGGAGATCGACCGCATGATCAAAGTGGATCCGATGCACGGCGAGGTCGTGAGCGAGGAGCCCGCCGTCATGCTCCACCCTGCGGAGCACTACTCGATCCCGGACGACAAGCTCGAACAGGCGATCGCGGAGATCGAGGACCTGATGGAGAAACGCGTCAGCTACTTCGAGCGACAGGGCGACCTCGTGGCCGCCCAGCGGATCGAGGAGCGCACCACCTTCGACTTAGAGATGCTCCGCGAGGCCGGCTACTGCTCGGGGATCGAGAACTACTCGGTCCACATGGACGACCGCGAGTCCGGCGACGCCCCCTACACCCTGCTGGACTACTTCCCCGACGACTTCCTCACGGTCGTCGACGAGTCCCACCAGACGATCCCCCAGATCAAAGGGCAGTACGAGGGCGACAAGTCTCGGAAGGACTCGCTCGTCGAGAACGGGTTCCGGCTCCCCACGGCGTACGATAACCGCCCGCTCACCTTCGAGGAGTTCGAGGCGAAGACGGACCGCACCCTCTACGTCTCGGCGACGCCGGGCGACTACGAGCGCGAGACCTCCGACCGGATCGTCGAACAGATCGTCCGCCCGACCCACCTCGTCGACCCGAAGGTGGAGGTGACGGGCGCGACGGGGCAGGTCGACGACCTCTTAGAGCGCGTCGACGACCGGATCGAGCGCGACGAGCGCGTCCTCGTCACCACGCTCACCAAGCGGATGGCCGAGGACCTCACGGAGTACCTCGAGGAGGCGGGCGTCGACGTGGCGTACATGCACGACGAGACGGACACCCTCGAACGCCACGAGATCATCCGCGACCTCCGCCTCGGCAACATCGACGTGCTCGTCGGCATCAACCTGCTGCGCGAGGGGCTCGACATCCCGGAAGTGAGCCTCGTCGCCATCCTCGACGCCGACCAGGAGGGATTCTTACGCTCCACGACGACGCTCGTCCAGACGATGGGGCGGGCCGCGCGCAACGTCAACGGCGAGGTCGTCCTCTACGCCGACAAGGTGACCGACTCGATGGAGGAAGCCATCGAGGAGACCCAGCGCCGCCGCGAGATCCAGCTGGAGTACAACGAGGAACACGGCTACGAGGCGACCACCATCGACAAGCCCGTCAGCGAGACGAACCTCCCCGGGTCGAAGACGGACACCTCGAGCGTGAGCGTCGGCGACGTCGAGAGCGAAGACGAGGCGAAAGCGCAGATCGAGGCGCTCGAAGACCGGATGGACGAGGCCGCGAGCAACCTGGAGTTCGAGTTAGCGGCGGACATCCGCGACCGGATCGCGGAGCTGCGGCGCGCCTTCGAACTCGACGCGGGCGACGAGGGCGTCCCGGCGCCGGCGATGGACGAGTAACGGTCGCCGTCGGCGCCCGCCGCCTCCCGGCGCCGTCGTCCCCGCCGCGACCGTCGACGGCGCCCGCACCGCGACCGCCGCTCCGATTCTCACGCCGCGTCACCATGACGACGGGGTTTTTACCTCGCTGCGTCACACTCCCGGCCGTGTACCGTCGCGCGGTCGTCGCCGGAACGCTCGCCGTCGCCACCGGCGGGTGCGTCGACCGCCTCCACGACGTCGCCGCCTCGACCCCCCGCGACCTCGGCGTTCGGAGCCGGTACGTCGACGGCAACCCGATGGTCGACAGCCGCAGCGTCCTCGCCCGGCCCGAGGAGCTGCTGACGCACGCGGCCTCCTTCCGCTCCGCCGACGCGGCCCGCGGCGCGCTCAAGCCGGAGGCGACCGAGTCCCGCGAGTTCGTCGAGCGCACCGAGTTCGTCGACGACGGCGGCGACGCGATCCTCCTGATCGCCCAGCGGCTCACCGCCGACGAGGTGCGACTCCGCCTCGGCGGGATCAGCCGCACGGGCGACCACTCGCTCCGGATCGCCGTCGACCAGTCCGGCGTCCGCGGCGAGATCGAGACGGACGAGCCGGTCGTCAAGACGCTCCTGTTGCGGCTCACCGACGAGCGGGGCCCGCCGGAACGGGTGATCGTCACCGTCGGCGACGGGCGCGCCGGAATTACAGTGTGAGCGCGGTCGGTCCGAGGCCCCCCTCCCCCGACTCGGTCCCGCGATCGTTTTGTGATCGGAACGCGTCCGACCGTCCATGTCACTCCGTAGTCGACTCCTCGGATCGGCCCTCCTCGTCGTCGGCGTCGCGGCGCTCGGTTTCGCCGGAACGGTCGCGCCCGGGTTCGTCCCTTCGCCATCCGCGCCCGACGGAATCACGTTCGTCAGCCCTTCGCCCGTCTCACTCCTCGCCGCCCCCGCGCTCCTCGCGGCCGGCTCGGTCCTGCTCGTCGGCGGCGCGGCCGCCGCGGGCGGTACCGACCGCTCCGCCCGCGCCGCGCTGGTCGCGCCCGCGCTCGGCGCTGCCGCCGCGTTCGCGTTCGGCGTCGGTCTCGCACTCGCGCCCGCGTCGGTCCCCGAGACAGCGACAAATCCAGCGGCGCACGCGATCCTCATCGGACGGGGCAGCGGGATCGCCGCCGGCGCCGTCGTCGGCGCAGCTCTGGCCCCGGTGGTTCAGGCGACGATCACGGAGGACACCGCCGCGCTCCTCGCCGGCGCGGTCCTGTTATTGGTGGCGATCGCGTCGGGAGCGTCCCTTCCCCTCTCGCTGGTCGCCGGCGGCGTCGGCGGTGCGGTTGCGGTCGGGCTCCTCTGGGCGGTCGACCCCGAGCGCTGGCGGCCCTGAGCGCCGGCGGCCCTGAGTCCGGGTTCCGTCGGTCGCCCGCCTATCAGCTTCCCGGCCGCTCGCTTTCGGTCTCTAAGTCGGTGTTGCGGTCGGCCTCGCGGGTCGCCGCCTCCTGCTTGGCGAGGCCGACGTTGTCCGAGTTCCGGGTCTCGTCGGTCTCCCTCGCGCCCAGCTCCGGGTTCGCGCTTCTCGCCGAACCACTCGGCGGATCCCTCACAATCGGACTAACGCGGGGGCTTGCCGCCGCCAGTTGGGCGCTGTCGCGACCACCCGTACCCGGAGATCACCGCGCAGTCCCCGTCTCGGCACCGCCCGTTCGCGGATCGGGAGACCGACCTCGATCCCTCGTTATGAAAGTGAAATTGTTATACTACAATTCTGTTGGTAATACTTATGCCAGTGGAGTCTGTGTGGTCCGATACGGTTCACACGGCTACACACACGGTACGCTGTGAGACCGTCTCCCGAGCGACACGACTGCGGTCGGACTCACCGAACTGACGACAGACAGTGGCAGCGGCAATCCAACGCAATCGGTCACGTTCGAGACGGCCAAATGAGTGAAAGCGAAAACGCGAACACCAACGCGAACACCGACGCGAGTACAGACACAGAAACAGAGACGGACATCTTCTCGGAGCGAACACAACTGAAGCCCTACGAGTACAGCGAGTTTCTCGACTACGTCGAGGCGATCCGGAACAGCTACTGGGTACACACGGAGTTCAACTTCGACGGCGACGTCCAAGATTTCAAGGTCAACACGACTCCCGCCGAGCAGACCGTTATCAAGCGGACGATGCTGGCTATCGCGCAGATCGAGGTGCAGGTGAAGACGTTCTGGTCGGATATCTACGAGGAGATGCCCAAAGCCGAGGTCGGGAACGTGGGCATGACCTTCGCGGAAAGCGAGGTGCGGCACATGGACGCCTACAGTCACCTACTGGACGTCTTAGGGATCACGGACGACTTCGAGCAGGTGACCGAGGAGCCGGCGATCAAAGAGCGGATCGAGTATCTCGACGAGTACCTGGAGAAGAGCGAGAGCGACGACGAACGGGAGTACGTGATGAGCATCCTGCTGTTCAGCGCGTTCGTCGAGCACGTGTCGCTGTTCAGCCAGTTCCTCATCATGACGAGCTTCGACAAGCACGAAAAGAAGTTCAAAGGGATAGCGAACGCCGTCGAAGCGACCAGCAAGGAGGAGCAGATCCACGGGCTGTTCGGAGTCGAGCTGGTGGAGACGATCAGAGCGGAGAACCCGGACCTCTTCGACGACGACTTCGAGGCGGACGTCCAAGAGGCCTGTCGGCAGGCCTACGAGGCGGAGACCGAGATCCTGGATTGGATATTCGCCGACGACGAGCTGGATTTCCTTCCCAGGGCCCATGTCGACGCGTTTCTGCGAGACCGGTTCAATCAGAGCCTCGAAAACGTCGGCGTGGAACCGATATTCGAGACGGACGACGACCTGCTCGAGGAGACGCGCTGGTTCGACGAGGACATCATGATGACGAAGGATAACGACTTCTTCAGCAAGCGGTCGACCACGTACAACAAACACACGCAGAGCGTTACCGCGGAGGACATGTTCTAAGATGGCACAGACAGCACTCGACGGCGTCGCGGAACAGCACGACGAACCGTTTTACTGGCTGAACGAGGACAGTCGGGAGTTCCTCAGAGAGGGATACCTGCTCGAGGGGGTCGAAGCCGAAGAGCGAGTCAGACAGATAGCGGAGCGCGCCGAAGAGATCCTCGACGAGGAGGGGTTCGCGGACAGGTTCTACGAGTACATGAGCCGCGGCTTCTACAGTCTCGCCAGCCCGATATGGTCTAACTTCGGCTTAGACAGAGGCCTGCCTATCAGCTGCTTCGGCAGCCACATGGAGGATTCCATCGAGAGCATCCTCCACACACAAGCCGAGGTGGGCGAGATGACCAAGCAGGGCGGCGGCACGAGCGGGTACTTCGGTGAGCTGCGGCCGCGGGGCAGTCCGATAACGAACAACGGCAAGAGCAACGGGAGTTACAGCTTCACGGAGCTGTTCGACACGATCATCAACGTCATCAGCCAGGGCGAGACCCGGCGGGGGCAGTTCGCCGGCTACATCGACGTCGAACACGACGACTTAGAGGAGTGGCTCAACATCAAAACCGAGGGGGACCCGGTACAGGACATCTACTACGGCGTCATCGTCGGTGACGACTGGTTTCAGGCGATGGTCGACGGCGACGAGGAGAAGCGAGAGACCTGGGCGGACATCATCGAGACCCGGATCAACATCGGCGTTCCGTACATCATCTTCCGGGGGAACATGAACGAGGGGAAGCCGCAGGTGTACAAGGACAAGGAGTACCAAATAAACGCGTCCAACCTGTGTACCGAGATCGCGCTGCCGGCCACCGCCGACGAGAGCTTCGTCTGCTGTCTCTCGAGCATGAACGCGCTCCACTACGACGAGTGGAAGGACACCGACGCGGTGGAGACGCTGACCCGGTTCCTCGACGCGGTGATGGAGGAGTTCATCCAGCGCACGGAGGGCGTCCGGTTCATGGAACGGGCCGTGCGGTTCGCGAAGCGACACAGAGCGATCGGGATCGGCGTCCTCGGATGGCACAGCTACCTCCAGCGCAACATGATCCCCTTCGACAGCATGGAGGCGATGGAGAAGAACGAGGAGATATTCCGGACCATCAAAGAGCGGAGCTACGAGGCGAGCGAAGCGCTCGCCGACGAGTTCGGGGAGCCGGAGGTTCTCGAGGGGTACGGCAGGCGGAACACGACGACGATGAGCGTGGCGCCGACGAAATCGAGCAGCGTCATTCTGGGGCAGGTCAGTCCGAGCATCGAGCCGCTGAAATCGAACTACTTCGTGCGAGACGGTGCGAAGCTGAAGTCGACGCAGAAGAACAGATTCCTTCAGTCGCTACTGGCGGAGCGGGGCAAAGACACGCGCGACGTCTGGGACAGCATCGCGAATAAGGACGGGAGCGTTCAGCATCTCGACTGTCTGACGGACGAGGAGAAAGAGGTGTTCAAGACCTTCGCCGAGATTCCGCAGATGGCGATCATCAACCAGGCGGCACAGCGACAGAAACACATCGACCAGGCACAGAGCGTGAACGTCTCGATCGACCCGAGCGAAGTGAGCGTGAAGGAGATCAATCAGCTCTACATCGAAGCCTGGAAGAAAGGGGTCAAGAGCCTCTACTACCAGCACAGCGTGAACGCCGCACAGAAATTCAGTCGGGATATTCTCGAGTGTCGGGCCTGTGAGAGCTGACCGCTAACCCGTAGTCGGGCTCACGTCCCCGGCCGCTCGCTTTCGCTCTCTAACTCGATGTCGCGGTCGGCCTCGCGGGTCGCCGCCTCCTGCTTGCCGAGGTCGACATCGCGGGCCGTGTCCGCGTCCCGCGTCTCGTCGGTCCGGAGGTCGCTGTCGGCCACGGTGTCGAGCTGTTCGAGGGCGCTCTCGATGTCCTCCAAGCCGAGCAGCTTCTCCGTCTCCTCGTCGAACTCCTTGCCCTCCAGTCCCTCCATCTGCTGGACGTCGGAGCCGGAGAGGGCCTTGCCGTAGCGCCCCACCAGACTCGTGAGCTCCTGCGGGAGGACGAAGGTGGTCGACTCGCCTTTCCCGATCTCTTCGAGGGTCTCCATGCCGCGCTCGATGATTGCGCGCTCGCCCATCGATTCGGCGGAGCGAGCGCGCAGGACGGTCGAAATCGCGTCCCCCTGCGCTTCGAGAATCTGGCTCTGTTTCTCCCCCTGTGCGCGAATGATGTTGGACTGCTTGTCCCCCTCGGCCTGCTCGACCGCGGAGCGGCGTTCCCCCTGCGCTTCGAGGATCATCGCGCGTGAGCGATCGCAGGCTGGGGAGGCTCCGCGCGCCGGTCTGTTGCTCCATCGCGCGCTGGACCTCCTGGGAGGGGCTCACCTCGCGGACCTCGACGGCCTCGACGCGGATCCCCCACTCGTCGGTGGGCTCGTCGAGCTCCTCGTTGATCCGGTCGTTGATCAGCTCCCGCTGTGAGAGCGTGTCGTCGAGCTCCATGTCGCCGATGACGGCGCGGAGGGTCGTCTGCGCGAGGTTCGAGACGGCGTTCTTGTAGTCGTCGACCTCCAGAAAGGCCTTCTTCGCGTCCATCACCTTGATGTAGACGACCGCGTCGGCGGTCACCGGGGAGTTGTCCCGGGTGATCGCCGACTGGCTCGGGACGTCGATCGTCTGGGTCCGCATGTCGAACGCGTACGTCCGCGAGACGAACGGCGGAATGATATGGACGCCCGGCTGGAGCAGCTTCCGGTACTCGCCGAAGACGGTGAGCGCCTCCTTGTCGTAGGCGTCGACGATCTCGACGGCGCTGACGACCGTGACGGCCGCGAGCAACACCGCGAGCGCCGCGACGCCGAAGACGAGGCTCTGCCCGAGGAGGGCGACCCCGACGAGGAGGGCGACGCCGAGCGCGAGGTACTGCCAGACCCCGTCCGGGATCTCCGACAGCACGTCCTCCAGCTCGGCGGACTCGCCGCGCGGACCTTGTGTTCCCATACGCGAAGTTACGGCCGAACGCTGTTAACGGTTGGCACGAGTTCGGTACCGCTGGGCGCGTCGCGGGCTCGGCCCGCCGCCTCGGGGGCGATATCAGAGATAGCGGAAACGCCCGCGTATGCCGGTCGGGTTTAACTACGCGGCGGCGGAACACCGACCCATGCCATCCGACGAGGACGACGACCGGAAATTCAGCACGCGAAGCGTCCACGCCGGCTCGGAGCCGGACCCGGCGACCGGCGCCCGCGCGACGCCCATCTACCAGACGACCGCCTACCAGTTCGACGACGCCGACCACGCCGCGGACCTGTTCGCGCTCGAAGAGGCCGGCAACGTCTACTCGCGGCTGATGAACCCGACCAACGCCGCCCTCGAGGAGCGGATCGCCTCGCTGGAGGGGGGCGTCGGCGCGGTCGCGACCGCCTCGGGCATGGCCGCGCTCGACGTGACGACGTTCCTGCTCGCCTCGGCGGGCGACAACATCGTCACGTCGTCGGCGCTGTACGGCGGCACCTACACCTACCTCACCCACTCCGTCGAGCGCCGCGGGGTCTCGACTCGCTTTGTCGACCCCCTCGACTACGAGGGGTACGCCGAGGCGATCGACGAGGACACCGCCTACGTCCACCTCGAGACGATCGGCAACCCCGCCTTGGTCACGCCCGACATCCAGCGGATCGCCGACATCGCGCACGACCACGGCGTCCCGCTGTTCGTCGACAACACGTTCGCGACCCCGTACCTCTGCCGGCCGCTCGAACACGGCGCCGACCTCGTCTGGGAGTCGACGACCAAGTGGCTCACGGGCAACGGCACCACGGTCGGCGGCGTCGTCGTCGACGGCGGCTCGTTCCCGTGGGCCGAGCACGCCGAGAAGTACCCGGAGATCGCGCAGGACAACCCCGCCTACCACGGGATCAACTTCGCCGAGCGGTTCGGCGACGCCGCCTTCACCTTCGCGGCGGTCACCCGCGGCCTGCGCGACCTCGGCGACCAGCAGTCGCCGTTCGACGCGTGGAACACGCTCCAGCAGACGGAGTCGCTCCCGCTGCGGATGGACCGCCACTGCGAGAACGCGGGGATCGTCGCGGAGTACCTCGAGGACCACGACGATATCGCGTGGGTGAACTACCCCGGCTTGGAGAGCCACGAGACCCACGAGGAGGCCAGCGAGTACCTGGACGGAGGCTACGGCGGAATGCTCACCTTCGGGCTGGAGGCCGGCTACGAGGCGGCGCGGGCGACCGTCGAGGAGGCGGACCTCGCCTCGCTGGTCGCGAACGTCGGCGACTCGAAGACGCTCGTCATCCACCCGGCGTCGACGACCCACCAGCAGCTGACCGAGGAAGAACAGGAGGCCGCGGGCGTCACCGACGACATGGTGCGGCTGTCGGTCGGCATCGAGGACCCCGCGGACATCGTCGCCGACTTAGAGGCGGCCATCGAGGCGGCAACGCAGTAACCGCGGTCACTCTGGGGACCGACATTCGATGAGTTTCCCGTTTTCCGGGGCTGAATCCGTAGACTCTGTTCGCCGAACTGCGTATTCTGTGACATAATACAGAATTTCTTCCTCCCAAAGACCGCCATCAGAGGTCGCTATCCTGAATTCGAGGAGTACGGGTGTCCCCTCGACATCGAAATATGCGTATTCCGGCCCGCCTGAAGAGGATTCGATGGTCGAGGCATCCGGCGAGAGAGCCGCGATCAACTCAGAATATTGTTCTATCTTCGAGTCATCGACAGAATCCGCCTCAACTCTATTGACTGCGGCTGACTCAAGCAATCCGCGGAGAAGTTGATCATCAACCTCCTCAATTGGGACGTAGGTCGGATCGCCGGGTAGGTCACTGCTCTCCAACCGGTCGGTAATCTTCGGAATGCCGTCCGAGTCGACTTCGTATGCGTTCAGGCTCCCCGATGCCTCATAAACGTCAGCACTCACAACCAGCGTTACTCGATACCCGTCAGCAACTCGCTCTGGTTCTCGTTCCACTCTGGCAGAATAACTGGAAGAGGACCATGGAGGCTGTAGATCGCTATTATGGGATCGATACGCCACTTCGTACGTTTTAGCAAAATCGGCGACGGCATCTGCGTTCAGATTTTGTGGCCACTGGACATCCAGATTCTGCGACGTGGGGCACTGATCCGGGAGCTCGTCTTCGCTTGGTGGTTGCGAGTTGCCAGACGCAGTACAGCCGGCAAGGCCGACACTAGCGAGACTCACCAATACGGCACGTCGAGTATGAGATGTCATTAACAGAAAAATCCTTGCCGGCTGATAAGTCTCTTGTGTGAATCCGCTCAAGTGTTCTCAACACCGGAGACCGTACGACCCGTACGAGGTGTCCACGTATACTGAGCGACCACTCTCTCCCGTGGGTCGGCCTCGGTCTATGTCGCATTCGCGCTCTGTATTCAGCACGCCTCTAAGAACATATCACCGGTTATGGATTTCAACGGCGCCGCCGGTCCCTCTTTCTCTCGCCGAGCTATCGTCCTCCCGACCTACTCTTCGAACCCGTCCTCCCACCGGAACGTCCCGTTCCGCTGGACGACCTCGCCGTCGACTTCCATCCGGGAGCGCTCGCTCACGTCCGAGATCATGTCGACGTGGACCGCGCTGTCGTTGCCGGACTCGCCCTCCGGGAGGCAGGCGTCGTAGGCGCGGCCGACCGCGAGGTGGACGGTGTCGCCCATCTTCTCGTCGAAGAGGATCGAGTCGGTGAACCGGTCGATGCCGCGGTTCATCCCGATGCCCAGTTCGCCGAGCCGCCGGGCGCCCTCGTCGGTGTCGAGGATGTCGGCGAGCGCGTCCTCGCCCGACTCCGCCGAGAAGTCGACGACCTCGCCGCCCTCGAACGCGAGGTGAACGTTCCGGACGCGGGTCGCGTCGATAGTCATCGGCACGTCGAAGAAGACCTCGCCCTCCGTGTCGTAGGGGGCCGTGAACACCTCGCCCGATGGTAGGTTATGGGAGTCGTACGCGACGGAGGCCGCGGAGTTGACCGCCGTGCGGCCCGCGATCGACATCGTCACGTCGGTGTCGGGCGCGTCGTCGCGCTCCGTGACGATCCGGACCTCGTCGCCGGCGTCGAGGACGTCTTTCATCTGCGCCATCTCCTCGGCGAGCGACTCCCAGTCGCGGAGGACGGCGTCGTAGACGAAGTCCTGATACTCCTCGTAGGCCATCCCGGCCTGCTGAGCGAGCGAGCGCGTGGGGTGGACCGTCGACACCCAGTCGGTGTCCATCCGCGCCTCGCGGACGCCCTTGCGGGCCTTCGCGTACGCCTGCCGCGTCGGGCGGTCGACGTCCGCGGTCGCGGTGGTGTTGCGCCCGCCCCCGATCCGGAGGTAGGCGTCGGCGGCCTCGAAGATCGCGCGGTCGACGGCGGGATCCGAGTCGAAGTCCTTGGCCTCGACGTCGCCGTCGGTTCCGGCCTCGATGCCTTTTAAATAGGCGCGGGAGAGTTCGCTTGACCCGTACAGCGTCGTCACGTTCGCGCCCCGTTCGCCGAGCGCCTCTGCGACCGCGACGCCTAACTCGTGGGCGTCCTCCGCGACGCTGACGACCACGTCGTCGCCGGCCTCGACCCGTGCGCTCCAGTCGACGAGCACCTCGGCGTGCTCGCGTACGCGTTCGTCCATTACGCTGTGTGTGTTCGGGGAAGCGTAAATCGATGCCGGGACGGTGATTGTTTATAATCGGTCGGCGCCGTATCGGGAACGAGTCCCGCTGGCTGCTGAGTTGGTGGTTTATAAATGGCGGATCGGGGATCGGCGGCGACCACCGCCAAAGCCCCAGTCGCGAGGCGGGCGCACGCTCGCTGCGCTCCTCACCCGGTCGCTACCGCTCCCTCGTTGCGGTGCTTACGTCGTCATCAGAACGCTCCGCGTTCTGATTGGCTCACGAGAGCTCTGCTCTCGTGAACGCCTGCGCCCGCCTCGCGACTGCCCCTTTGAGTCCCACCCCGCACGGCACCGCCCCGCACCTCTCACCTCCCCAGCCTCGTCGCTGGCGGCTGGCGCCGCCAGCGACTCCCTCGCGCGTGCTGCTCGCGGCCTGCCGGCCGCTCGCAGGCACGCGCCACTGCGCTATTTAAAAGCTCGCGGGAGAGGCGAGGA
Organism: Halorubrum sp. T3; assembly: GCF_000296615.1. Classification (NCBI taxonomy): domain Archaea; kingdom Methanobacteriati; phylum Methanobacteriota; class Halobacteria; order Halobacteriales; family Haloferacaceae; genus Halorubrum; species Halorubrum sp. T3. The sequence continues at coordinate 170,122 of NZ_JH815330.1, forward strand.
GTCCGTTACGGAAGTGTAAGGAGAAAGCTCCGCCCTTCAGCGCGGGGAGGATGTCAATCCTCGGTCGAACTGTCGTACATCGCTTCGAACTCCGCTTCGCCGCGGATCAGTTCGTCGACGCCGCTCGTGAGCGTTACCTCGCCGAACACCGTCGCTCGGTAGTACGTGTAGAGGCCGTCCGCTCCTCGCTCGGTGTGTTGGCGCTTTTCGACGAGGCCGGCGTCGACCAGTTTGTTGAGGTGGTAGTGGAGGGTACTGTCGTCGACCTCGATAGCGTCCTCCAGTTCTTTGGGGCTCATGTCGTCGCTGTGGACGAGTCGATAGAGAATTTCGTACCTGGTGCGGTGTCCGACCGCTGCGTGCATCGCCAGGTACTCGTCGAGGCTGAGGACGCTGTCCTCGGGCAGCAGGTCTTCGGGATCCTCCGGGAATCCTGCGCCGGCGGGCTGCGAGTGATTCGTCGCCATCGTAGTGTTTCGTACGAGGGAGGGATGCTTAGGCTCTTTTAAGCCAAAGTTTCTCAAAAAAGCCGTCTTTTAAATACTGACGGAAGATCATCGGTGAAGACCGCCAAAGCCCCAGCCGTGAGGCCGGCGTACGCTCGCTGCGTTCCTCAGTCGGTCGCTAGCGCTCTCTCCTTGCGGTACTTGCGTCGCCTACGCCGGCCTCACGGCTGCCCCTTTGAGTCCCACCCCGCACAGCACAGCGCCTCACACCTCCCCAGCCTCGTCGCTCGCGCTTAAAAGCGCTCGCGACTCCCTCGCGCGTGCGACTCGCGGCCGCCACAGGCGGCCGCTCGCCGGCACGCGCCACCGCGAGTTATTTAAATAACCTCGTCGGGAGACGATGAGGCCGTCACTCTGACTCCCCATGGACGGTCGCGAGGAGCCCGACCGCGAGCAGCGCGACGCCGACGAGCCCGCTGCCGAGCCTCGCCAGCCCCGCCAGCGGGGTCCGGTCTAGCCGCTCGCGCGAGTACCCGCCGAGGACCCTGTACGACTCCCCGTCGACGCGCAGGTTGTCGACTCCGGCGAGCCGGTTCGCGCAGTTCGCGTCGCCGAGGGCCCACTCTCCGGAGGTTGAGGCGCGTTCGATCAGGAGGTCGACGGACTCGGGAGCGATCCGGTACCCTCGGATCGAGACGTTGTTGCCGTCCGCGAGGGCGACCGCGGCGTCGGCGCACCGCGCGGGGAGGTCGGTTGCGTTCACGACTTGGTGTTGGTCGAGTCCCGGTCCCGGGTAGAACGTCGCCCGCCAGCCGACGACGCTCACGTCCGCGATCAGGAAGCCGAGCAGGAGGGCGCCCGGGACGGCGAGGAGCCTGCGGTCCATCTCGCCAGACGGATAGATCCGAGCGAAATATAGTCCTTGTGCGGGTCGTGCGCCGTAGTGTTCAGATAAGCTGGTTCCATGCGAAAGCGAACGATCTGAGCCACTCATCAGCAGTTTCTGCTTTGGCGTTTCTAAAACAGTTTGAGAAACTGATAGTTCTGCGTTTTATATTACGAAAGACATGTTTGACGCTGTTCCGATTTCCATGTCGTTCATATTTGAAATCGAGGTCGTGTTTGCGACAGGCTCGCTGAAGTGAAGCTGATCCATCGACGAGAACGGTTGCGTCATCCACGTCGTGTTTGTCACGGAGATCAGCGAAAAATCGATCTGCGAGAGCGTTATTTGTCGTCGGCTCAAGCTGTGTGTGAAGCAGATCATTCGTTTCGGATCAACAGCAGCGTACAGCCAATATTGTTCATCGTCAAGCCGAATCACCGTCTCATCAACCGCAACGTGATTCGGGCTCCGGCCAGACTCCGGCTGTAGATCGGCTTTGTGAACCCAGTTATGAACGGTGGAGCGCACTCGTTCAACACCGAATACCTCAAGAAACAAGATAGTATTCGAAAGCGATAATCCTGCTAAATGAAGCTGAATACTGAGCTTCATCAACAGCCGCGGTGTTGCCTCTCGCTCCACAAAGTCTAAGTTGATCTCGTCTAAACAGCCGCCGAGGCGGTTGTTTTCGGGCATAGATACTTTAAAACGTACGCCTCACATTTCAATTCTTATCTGAACACCGCCCTATTTTTGGCGAGTAGGACCAAATACGCGGGCCTCAGTACCGGAGGGGTCAGAGTATATCTCAGAAGGTCCCCAATTTACGCACCGGTTTAAGCAAGCTGGTCGACACACGGTTGAGGTTCTAATTACTTATGGAAATAATATTGTCTATAGTGGTGAAGCATTTCCAAATACTAGAGTCGGCTATCAGCACGAATCTGACGTAGCCCGTGCCAGTGAAATTGTTAATGTTCAGCCACTACCGGAAGATCCGATTAACTTAGATAATACGGATGTAACTATTTCGTTAAAGCCAGAGCAACAGGCTGTCTCTGTTGGAAATCCTGTATATCTAACACTTAGTATCACGAACACAATTGGGGATGGTCCAGTTTCAGCGCAACTCATTCTCGAAGTTCCAACTGGACTAACTGTATCCGAGACATCATTTAATCAAGGTGGAGGTCAATACACATCAACCTTTGAAATCGATCCCGGTGACACAGCCAATGAGCAGATCGCTGTCCGTGCTACCGAGTCAGGCCCATACCAACTAACAGGGTACGTCGTTTACGAATTTGATGAGAGTGACACTACCGAACAAACACAGACTAGTGAAATTCAACTTCGATTCTATGAGTAAACGAGCGGATCATGCCTCTTAGGACACTTGGACTGGCGTTGAATAGATTATAGAGGCTCTGGAAGATAGTACGAATAACCAGTACGAGTAACACTTACGAGTAAAGCTTAAGTTGGTGGGGTGTCATGTCCTAGTTGCGTCATGGCATCTCACAAATCGCAGACGGCGATCGTGCTCGTGGCCGCGATCGTTCTGGGCAGCGTCATGCTCCCCCTCGCGGCCGGGCCCGCAGTTGCGCAGGAGAACAACTCGACCGCAGACAACACGACGACGACGCAGGTTGAAGAGTGCGAAAACCCGCGGACTCCCGAGATGGATCAGGCACGGCTTTACGCGCCTGAAACGGTGATCACCTCTGGGGATGCGGGGCGCATCGACGGGGGCTTCCAGCTCGACAATACTGTCGAGTGCCCAGTGAAGGTCGCCGTTACGCTCCGGGTTCCCTCGGGAATGTCGATCTCCGGCGGCAGTGACTGGGGGAGCGCCGGTGCTGGGATGGTGACCTCCACGTTCACGATGCAGCCGGGATCCGGCATCATGGACCTCTCGGGGAATGTCTACAGCGAGCGTACCGGTGAGCTCCGGGTTACCGGAGACATCGAGTACTGGCCCGCTGGCCATCCGGAGATGTCTCAGGAGATCGATGGGCTCACGTTTAACTTCGACGTCCAGGAGCCCAACACCGGTGACGATGAGCCCGGGATCGGCATCCCCGATGTGAGCAATAGCACCCTGCTCATCTTACTCGTGGCGTTGGGGATGATTGGGATGATGTACGTCGCGCCGAAAGTGGGGGTTAATTTCCGCCAATAACCACGTCAGCGTCCGTTTGGTCGAACATCGGTACATTGTTGGCTAAATGGCTTTGCTGACGGATTTGAACCTTACAAACCATGTTTGGAAACCTATTCGGAGGTGATGACGACGACGATCAGGGCGGTGACAACGATGACTGGGAGGTTGATGTATCGATCAACACCGGGTTTACGAAATCCAATACGAGCGAGAACAGTGGCTCCGCAAGCGGATGGTTCCGGACGCATACGATCGATCTGAGCTCTGACGTGGACCAGCCGTCTGGAAGTGGCTCAGATGCCCCGTCAGGCCCCACGAGTCCCCCAACCCCTGATGTCGATCCGGGAGACTCATCGACGGCCCACGATCGTGGTACATTCGTCTTCCCGACGGGTCGGGACTTCCTTCAAAAGCTGGAAGCCCGCGGTCTCAACGGAGCTCACCAGCGTGTTGAGACTGTGTACATCCTGGCTGGACCAACGTACACTACTCCCACCGACCTCTTCCGCGTCGACAATCCGGAATACTACGCGTCAGCGACTCGTCGGAGTGTCACGTCATACGGGCGAAAGATGGCGCGTAAGGTCGCAGCGCTGTATCCAGACGGCGAAGCACCCAAGCTACTGGCACGCTTCCACACACATCCAGGTGGGTCGACGCGCCCGAGTGATACTGACCGCGACAGTGCTGAGCAGATCGCTTCACAGTTCTCGGATGCGCTGGGTACCTCGGACTTTGAGTTCTTCCAAGGAATCCATGCGTACAAAGACCACAATGGGAATCCGGGCCCGTCGGAGCGCCATGACCCGGTTGTCCGAAGCAACAGCGTCTCGTGGCGCGGTGAACAGTATCGGCATGAGCTAGCGCTGTACGGACCAGCATTCCGTAACCCACGACGGGTGGTGACTGGCGATGACTGATGCTGATCTGGACCCGCGCCTGGCTGAGGCGCTTGCGCAACTCGATGAGAGCACAGTCAAGGGGATCTCTGATCTCGCCGCGAATGATCCCGAACTGCTCGAAGAGTTACTCGCTGACGTCGGGTACCTGCCGACGAGTAATGCTGAGTCCGACTCTGAGGAGATAGCTGAAAACTTGTCTCCCCCGCAGCGCCGACTGTCGGAGGCACTCACTGATATGGGGTCTCCCCGGACTACCGATGAGATCATTGAACTCCTACAGAACGACCACCCCGATGTCATCGAAGAATACCAGTCGGCAAAACATCGGCCGTGGCTCTCAACGAAATTAAACGAACTCGTTGATAAAGGTGCCTTCGGACGATTTCGGGATGGGCGGACTGTTCGCTACGTCCCGTCCATTAGCGAGGCTGTTCGTCATTGGGCGCTTCATAATAACAGGTTCGTTGAGGACCTTGAGCGGAGCGACGCACGCACCATCGCTGATGATACGGGGATGCCGACCTCTGCGATTCGCAACGCCATCGAGGAGATGACCAACGGAGATGAGCAATTATGAGTGACAATACGACAGAACCAGACAATCAGAAGTCCGCCGAAGAGCGCGCTAACTGTGAGGGTGACTCGCCTCTCACCCCTGAAACTGAGCGTAACGCGACGACGGACGAGCATACCCCGTCGTCCCCTGATGTCGAGGTGACGGCCGCGACCGTTGCAGAACTACACCGGCGATTGCTCGACGCCGATAACACGGTGAATGATGCGGAGACCCACATTACTACGCTTTCGGAGTTAGTTGGGACAGAACCGACGGATTCGAGATCCAGGTCAGCCAGTGTTTCCGCCGAACTCGATGCGGCAATTGCGAAGCTGGAAGAGACTGCGGACCATATTGATGCGGCCATCAATGGGGCACGAGAGCTTCAAGAATCAGCTAAAGCCACATCTGGTCCAACTGGTGATGAAGGCGAAAAAGAATCAGAGGGTCAGCCATCGATGTTTGATAAAGACGAGTACGTTCGGAACACTTCTGACGAGTGTTCAGATCAAGACCACGTTTGATTGCCGCTAGCAAATTTTTCGCGGAATAATAAATAACAACTGAAAGACAGATTAATAAGAGATAATCTACAACTACTGTACAAATGCTCAAGGGGGGTGGCCATATCAAAACGGCACTCGTTGCTTCGATTGTTATTGTAGCTTGTTTTACGTTATTTCTCACAGGACCTGTATCTGCTACTGACAATTTAGACGAAACTAGAGAAATCGGTGGACATGGCGAGGCTGTCCACCAATCAGATTCCACAGAATTCATTGTCAAAACCATTGCCGACTCCAGCGTTGTACAAGGAGACACATTTGAATTAGAAATTGAGGTAACTAATGAGGGGGACGCAGCTGGCACCCAGACTATTACTTATGAAGTAGGTTCTATATATCGGGAGAATGAAATGTACTTGGAGCCTGGAGAAACAGATACGTGGTTCCTTACTGTCGACAGCGATCCGCTGTCGCCCGGCGAATACACGCATTATATCGAGAGTCCTTCAAGCACTGATGACCTTCCGTTCCTTGTCAAAGCTGGTGAGCCGAACTTCATCGTAGGTAATCTCCGTATTGAGAAAGACGGAGAAGTAACTTCACGGATTGAAAAAGGCGAATCTGCGAAGATAATGTATGCTATCCTCAATGATGGAGAGGGGCTCGGAACTCAGTATGCGAACTGCTATCTTGCTAACGAAAATGTGGGCGGTGAGTTCCTTGAACTAGAGGCCTCAGAGATCCGAGACGACATGTCCTGTACGATCGACACAGGCGACCTTTCACCTGGGACCTACGAGTTCGGCGTTGAGACTGACGATGATTCATGGTACAAGGAGGTGGTCATCGAGAAGCCTCCGCAGCCGCCGACAATCGATTCGGCATTCCCATCTGGTAATGTGAGGCTCAATGTTGCGACAGACGATTCCGAGGAATTCAGTGTCGACGCTTCTGACCCTGACTCTAGTCCTGGGGCCCTCTCGACGGAATGGCTCATTGACGGTGAGAGCTATGGTACCGCTGACCGGTTTACTGTCTACGCTGATGATCTTTCTCCGGGGACTCATACACTGAAAGCCGTCGTTAACGATAATCAAGCCGAAACCGAGGCAGCAACTCGTGAGTGGACGATCGATGTTGTCACGCCGCCACGGATTGCTGAACAGACACCAGAAAGCGAGTCGGTTGATATCGAGCCAGATCAATCCACATCGTTCAGAGTAACTGTTGAGGACGGCGATACACCGAATTCAGACCTCGATATCTCATGGCGAGTAGACGGAGATCAAGTCGGGACAGGCGCGTCGTTTGATCTTGACAGGAGTATCTTGACTCCTGGAACCCATACGTTGAGTGTCAGAGTTTCTGATGACAGCGACCTCACCGAAGATACCTTCGCTGAGTGGACAGTGAAAGCCCTCGCTCGCCCCTCTATCTCTGAAATAACACCAGACCGCTCTACCGTCACCCCGGGTGAGTCAGTTACATTCTCTGTCGACCCGACTGATCCAAACGGTAGGGGGATCACTGACGTCCAGTGGCAAATAGCTGGTAATGAGTTTACTGGACGGTCTATCCAGCATACCTTCGCGCAGGTTGGAACAGTTGAAGCCGTTGTTGAGGTCACAAATGAAGCTGGTCTCGTGGCAACCGAATCAACTGAAATTACCGTCGAATCAACACCACCACGGCTCGAATCTGCTGGTCCAGAACAACCAGTAGTGGCGGTTGGTGAACCGGTTGAATTCGACGTAGAAGCTTCAGATCCCAAAGACCGGTCGCTGTCTTTCGATTACCAGTGGCGTTCCGACACGGGGGAAACCGATGACCAACAGTCGACAACCATGCGCTTCGACGAAGTCGGCAAGCATGAGGTCACTCTCACGGTGACCAACAAGTACGGTGCTGAAACGACGCAGACCTATACGGTTAGTGTCCAGAACGATGAGCCCTCGATAGTACGTCGGAATCCCTCTGAAGACTCTGAATCTATTCTTTCACAAAGGACCGCTCGCTTTGCTGCTGTTATTACCAACCGTGATTCGTCACCAGCAACGGTCCGGTTCCAGATAGATGGAGACACAGTTGAAACGCAACGAATGACGGGTGATGAAGAACTCGTCAGCTTCCAGCAGGCGTTCTCAACTCCGGGGGAAAGGACAGTTGAGATATCGGTCGTAGATAGTCATGGTGCCGAAAACCAAGTCACGTGGGACATGGAGGTCGAAAGTAGACCTCCCGAAATTCGTGATGTCTCACCAGGTGAGGATAGCCTTACCGTGATGTCTGGCGAAACTCGCTCATTTGATGTATCAGCTGTCGATCCGGAAAAACAGGGTGTGGAGTACCAATGGTACCGAAACAGCAGCATAATCGGTGCTGGACCGTCAGTAACAGAGACTTTTGATGAGGGAGGTACATACGATCTGACCGTAGAAGCGAGTGATCCACAGGGTAGTACCTCTACCCGGTCTTGGTCAGTTAATGTCCGTAGCTTCCGTGAACCGCCTACAGAGAGTACACACCTATCCAACATCGAGATCGACCCGGAGAGTGAGCGGGTTACGAAAACGTTCTTGACTACCTCACTAGAGAACCCGTCGTCAAATGATCGAACTGTCGTCGTGGAATTCATCATTGATACGCCCGATGGCCTTGAGGTAGTTCGACAGCGAGGCGTGAGCGAAGCGAATAACGCTCAGATTACTGGGATCGGACGAATTGAACCCGGAGCTCAGCGATCAATGCGTGTTGGTCTACGAATTGCTGATGAATCTATCATCGGATCAGATGTTCCCATTGATGTAACAATTCGATATTATCCTGCCAGCCAACCAGAGGACATAAGTTATGTTCGTCAGTCAAACGAGGAGGTCACGATTCAACGACCAGGAATTATCCCGCAGGTTACGACTTGGATTGACTCCCTAATTGATGATATTCTATAGAGGATGAGAGACTGCGTCATTGTTTTTAGACTCGTCCATTTTTGAGTAGCCATCATGATTAGTAGTGCCCGTACACACATTGCTTTTGTCTGTGTACTCGCAGTGCTGGTTGTCTGTACTGGCGTTGTGGCTGCAACTCCGCAGACGGCGATGTCGGGCGCAGATGTAACTCTCACCAATGCGACGAATTCTGAGACGTGTTCGGGGAATGTCCAAGAGAAAGCGAGTATTAGCCAGACCTCAATCCAAGCAGTTGATGATCAAATCACTACAAATCAGCCTGCTCTAGTTTCTGGACAAATCGTTACACCTCAATCGAATCAGTGTACTGTCGTGGTTCAGATCATTCTAACTATCCCGTCGGACATGTACGTCTCGGGTACCGATGGTGTGGGAAGCAGTGGTCAGGGCAAATTGAGTGCGACGTTCAGATTATCTCCGGGAGAGACCCAATCGATGTCAGCACAAGTGTATGCGAGCTCTACAGGGACACGCGTAATAATCGCGGACTTCCTCTATTACCCAGCTGGACACCCAGAAGATGAACGCCAGCTAACTGGCTTCTCGATGGAAATCGAGGCACTCGAATCGAATCTACCTGGAGAGAATGTTAACGGCTCAACAGCCTCCAGCCTCATAACTGAATTCATACTTGTTGGAATTTCCGGCTTGTTCCTTCTCGTCGTCGGGATCAGATTACTCCAGTAGTATCCATTAATAATCTCTATGGATGTCCATTTGGTCGTGTTAAGTTAGAGGATGAGGCGGACGAGTTCTGAGTGTCTATGGCAGAATTCGACCGCCTCAGCGAACGTATCGCGTGGATCGACTTGTCGTTTGTGGAGCGAGATCGAACTCCGCGCTGGGCGATTGAAATAGGGATCCGCTGTCACTTGGCCGGTATGTCACTACGTGAGGTAAGTAAACATCTTGAACTATTTGGGATCAAGCGGGGTCATGTTGCGATCGGCTCTGTTGAAATCCTTAGGAAGTGACACATTCTGTCCCGGGTGTGGTCAATATAGTAGGTCTTTGTCGAAAAACAACGTACTGACACTCTTCAGTCAGTGCCAATTGAACCACAGTTTTCACATTTCCATCGTACTTTTCCGGCTATACTGTACAGACGGCTACTCTTAAGAACAAGAAGTTCATCGTGTTCATGCCCACACTCCCAACACGTGACATTGGAGACTTCTGACTCATACCAATCGCTCACCTCAAGATCTGTGTCACGCTCAATCTCGCTTCGTTTCATATCACATGTCATTATAGTAACTATAAAAAAGTTATTATAACATTATGTATATTCCACAGTAAGCAATTGATTCTTTTACAGGTTGATCCGCACCTTGCGCCACATTCGCAAGCGCATTCTATCGGCTGTTTCAGCCGATGATGTGTCCGAATAATAGGATTTCAACAGAGCCTTGCGATCCATAATTGGGTTCACAAAGCCGATTTACAGCCGATCTCGACCGTCTCAGAGGATCAACTCGCGGTTGACGAAAAGATGCTCCGCCTCCACGGCCAGCAGTTCTGGCTGTACGGCGCGGTTGATCACAGACGAACGAGATCCTCCATGTGAGCCTCTATCCAACCGCAAATAAACAGACGACGCGATGGTTTCTGACCGATCTACATCAGCGCTATCAGCTGAATAATATCGAATTTCTCGTCGATGACGCGGACTATCTCGGATCAGTACTCGCTGAAGACGGCTATCGATTTCAAGTCATTCGACATGGAAATCGGAACGCCATCGAACGTGTCCTTTGGGAGATAGAACAACAAACTTGACCTCCTCCTCCGCGTGAACGCGGAGGAATCCCACCACGGGATTTCAGGCCGAGCGAAGCGGCCTGTTGATTTCAAGACGCATACGTTCCAAGCGTCGTCTGCTGGTTTTCAGCATCGGCTTGGCTGTCTTGTGGCCCGGTCAAAGAGGCCCCATCCGTAGCCGAGTCATCGTCACCAGCCTTCTGCCGGGAAGCCCAGTCGCTTTGGCGGTGACTCTCTCCACTACGGTAGCGGTCTGCAATGTTTATCGCCCCGTTCACGTCGGCTTGATACTCACCGACCCAACAGCCGTCGTTCGAGCATCTAAACGTCGCCTGTCGTGGCCGGTAACCGTGTTCACCGCAGGCGTGACACGCCTTCGACGTGTTCCGGGGATTCACCGTCTCGACGGGAATCCCCTTCTCGGTGGCTTTGTAGCGAATCTGTGCGTGGAGCTTGGCAAAGCCCCACCCGTGTAACCGCCGATTCATATACTCACCGTAGTCCATGTTCTCGCGGATGTACCTCAGGTCTTCCAGCACCAACACTGGGTTGTCGACGGACTCGGCGTAGTCCACGACCTCGCTGGTCACACGGTGAAAAACGTCGTCAATCTGGTCCCACAGTGCGTCACCGTAGGACTCTGCGATTCGCTCACTACCACGCTTCTGAAGCCGTCTTGTGGCGGTGAAGTAGGTTTTTCGGAGCCGACGAACGGCTTTGCCGTCGTCGGCCCACAGGCGGGGGCGAACCGGAGAACCGGAGCCGTCGCGGTGACACACCGTGACGAGGCTCGCTTCTCCGATGTCCACACCAACCGGCGTCCGCTTATCGGCGGACGCCTCAGATTCGTCCTCCACGTCGCGGGTAGCGGTGATGTGGAGGTACCACGTTCCATCCCGCTCGAACAGCCGACTTTCACCCATCTCGGCGTCGTCTGCGTTTAACGCTTCAAGCCAATCCCGCTGGTCGGGATTGGCGCGTGCCGGTATCCAGAGGTGGTAATCCTCGTGGTGCGGGACTTTGGCGTACCACTCGATAGCGTTCTGTGGCTGGTGGTCGAGTTGTAGGCCCTCGTTTGTGAACCGCACTGGGTGGTCGTCGTGGATCTCGTTGGCGTCGTAGCTGTTCCCACAGAGTTGTGGGACGTACTTCTTGAGAGCATTTTTCGCGTAGCCGCTCAGGTCGTACTCGACAACCACATCGTTGGTTGCTGACTGCGTGTCACAACCAGTGTCAAAGGCGGCCTGAAGCGCCCGTTGATAGGCGTCGCGTGTCTCACGAAGTTTCTGTCGCTTATGGAGGTTCGGGTCCACAAGCTTCAGTTCGAGGGTTTTCGTGAGTTCGCCCATCGTCACCGTACGAAGATCCATCGTCACCGTACGAAGATTTTGGTTGTGGCAGATATATATCCCAGCCATCCGGAGTGGAAGTGAACCCGTGGGAAATCCGGCACTACAATAGAACGGTGGGTTGTCACACTATGATGTCCGCTCGACCCCCGCCTGTTCGTTCCTCGGTTCCGACACTCTGTCGGAACACTCGTCACTCACGGCAAGGCGGGGGTATGCGCTCGTATCTCTATCATCGTTTGCGAATAATTTTAGCAATGTCGCGTTAGAGACAGCTCAAAACTGGCTCGAAGCCTTCGCCGTCTACCACAATTCACGTCAAACTTAACGCGAGGATACTCCGCCGTTACTCTAAGTCGAGCAGCGTCGCAATCTCGTCAAGGTAGCCGTCGTACACGCCGACGGCGGACTCGATCGGGTCGGGCGAGGCCATGTCGATGCCGGCGAGCTCGACGACGTCGAGGGGGTACTCGGAGCCGCCCGCCTTCAGCATCTCGCGGTAGTCGGCGGCGGCGGAGTCGCCCTCGTCGAGGATCCGCTCGACGATGGCGGCCGCGGCGGAGATACCGGTCGCGTACTGGTAGACGTAGAAGTCGTAGTAGAAGTGGGGGATGCGCTGCCACTCGCGCTCGATGCCGCCCGTCAGCTCGGCGGGCGCGTAGTAGTCGCCCTTCAGATCGCCGTACATCTCGTCGAACGCGTCGGGCGTGAGCGCGTCGCCGGCCTCCACGCGCTCGTGGATCTGCTGTTCGAACGTCGCGAACATCGTCTGCCGGAAGAGGGTTGAACGGAAGCGTTCGAGGTACTCGTCGAGCACGTGCGTGCGGAGCTCGTCGTCCTCGACGGTGTCGAGCAGGTGGTGGGTGAGCAGCGTCTCGTTGACGGTGGAGGCGATCTCCGCGACGAAGATCTCGTAGCTCGCGTCGTGCCACGGCTGGGCGTCGCCCGCCAGCTCGGAGTGCATCGAGTGGCCGAGCTCGTGGGCCAAGGTGAACATCGAGGCGATGTCGTCCTGGTAGTTCATCATGATGTACGGCTGGGTGTCGTACGTGCCGGAGGAGAACGCGCCCGAGCGCTTCCCGCGGTTCTCGTACACGTCGACCCACCGCGAGTCGAGCCCCTCGGCCAGCCGCTCCTGATAGGCGTCGCCGAGCGGCGCGACCGCCTCGATCACCCACTCGCGGGCCTGCTCGTACTCGACGTCCGGCCCCTGGTCGCCCGTCAGCGACATGTAGAGGTCGTGGCTCTGTAGCTGGTCGACGCCGAGCGCCGCCTCCTTCAGCTCCGCGTGGCGGTGGAGCACGTCGAGGTTGTCGTCGACCGTGTCGACGAGGGTGTCGTACACCTCGACCGGGACGTTCGAGTCGTCGAGCGCGGCGGCGCGCGCGGAGTCGTAGTCGCGGATCTCGGCGCTCGTCACGTGCTCGCGGACGGCCTTCTCTAAGGAGGTGCCGACCGTGTTGCGCACGTCTTCCCACTCGTCGTAGAACGTCTCGTGGACGCGCTCGCGGAACTCGCGGTCCGGGTTCGTCTGGAGCTTCGTGAAGTTCGCCTGCGTGATCTCCACGTCCTTGCCGTCGGGGTCCTCGACGACGCCGTACGTCATGTCGGCGTTCGTCAGCATCGAGTAGATCTCGCTCGGCGCGTCGGTGACCTCCGAGAGGTCCGCCAGCACCTCCTCGACCTCGCTCGACCGCGTGTGCGGCTTCTTCCGGAGCACGTCGTCGAGGTAGTGCTCGTACTCGGCGAGGGCGGGCTCGTCGTCGAGGAAGGCCTCCACGTCCGACTCCGTCAGCGACTGGATCTCCGGTTCGAGGTACGAGACCGCGCTCGACGCCTCGGAGCCCAGCGACGACGCCTTCGCGGACATCGCCTGGTACTCTTGGTTCCGCGTGTCCTCGGCGCTGCGCAGGCGGGCGTAGGTCATCACCTGCTGGAGCTCGCGGAAGATCTCCTCGCGCAGTTCGAGCAGTTCGAGGAGCGTGGCGGCGTCCTCGGTCGCGCGCCCCTCGTAGGCGGCTAACTCGTCGATCCGCCCGGACACCTCCTCGTAGGCCGACTCCCACGCCTCGTCGTCGGCGTAGATGCCGTCGAGGTCCCACTTGTACTCGGCGTCGATCTCGGACCGCTCGGGAACCGAACTCATACCGTTCGGGTCGGCCTCGCGCACACTAAGCCTTGTCAAACCCCGTGCGGCGGGCCGATATGCGTGCGGTGCGTTACCGCTCACCTGTGTCGCCGCCGGCGTCGCCGGCCTCGCTGCCGTCCGCGCCAGACCCGCCGCGACTGTCCGCCGCCTCCCCCTCGGCCCAGTCCGCGAGGTCGACGACGAGCACGAGCGCGTCCTCGCCGTCGCGGTAGTAGCCGCCCACCCGCCGGATCGGCTCGAACCCCTCGTCGGCGTACAGCGACCGCGCGGGGTCGTTCCCCTCGCGCACCTCCAGCCGGGCCACCGCCACGCCGGTCGCGCGGAGCCGGGCCAGCGCCGACCGGAGGAGGGTCCGGCCGATCCCCTCGCCGCGGGCGTCGGGATGGACGGCCAGGTCCTTGATGTGGCCGATGTCGCGGCCGTGGTTCGGCGTCCGGTCGGCGACGACGAACCCGACGACCGCGCCCGCCCGCTCCGCGACGAGGAACGCCGGCTCGTCCAGCAGCCGCTCGAAGGCGTCGTGCGGCCACGGGTCCGAGAAGCAGGCGCGCTCGATCCGCACCACCGCGAGCAGGTCGGCGCGCTCCGCCCGCCGGACCGCGACGTCGGGGACGCTCACGGGTCGGCTTGCGGGCCGCGGAGAATAAACGCCTCGGGTCGGCGGAGAGGTGCTGAGAGGGAACGCGCCGGGTCGACGAAGGCCGCGGCGACGACGCGTCGGCCCCCTCACGCGTCGATCCAGGGCTCGTCCGGGTCGGCGCCGGCGGGGTCGGGTGCGCACACCTCGAAGCAGGCGCCGTCCGGCGGCCGGAGCCGCCGCCCGTCAGGGAGCCCGATGGGGTCGTCCGCGGGCGCACGCAGCTCCACGCGCCACCCGTGCGACTCGACGACCTCGCGGACGATGTCGAGCCCGTACCCCGTCCCGTCCGCCCGCGTGGTGAACCCGGAGTCGAACACCGACTCTCGGTGGTCGGGGTCGATCCCCGTCCCGTCGTCGGCGACGAGGAACCCCTCGTCGGTGGCGGTGACGAGGACGGTGAGGTCGTCTCCGTCGGAATCGTCCCCGCTCGCCTCGGCCGCGTCCGGCATCCCGTGCTCCGTCGCGTTGCGGAACAGGTTCTCCAGCGCCTGCCGCATCCGGCCGCGGTCGCCGTACATCCGGGCGTCGCGGGCGACAACTAACTCCGCGTCGTCGCCCTCGGCGGCGGTCTCCCAGGCGTCGCGGGCGACGCTCGCGAGGTCGAACTCCGCGGGCTCGTCCATCCCGGTTCCCTGCCGCGCGAGGGTGAGCAGCTCCGAGACGAGCCGGTCGATCCGGTCGACGGCGCGCTCGCCGCGTTCGAGCGGCTCCGTCTCCCCGCGCAGCCGCGCCATCTCGATGGAGCCGCGAATCACGGAGAGGGGATTCCGCAGGTCGTGCGAGACGATGCTCGCGAAGCGGTCGAGCCGCTCGTTCCGGTCGGTGAGCCGCCGCTCGCGCTCTTTCCGCTCGCTGACGTCGCGGGAGTTGATGAGCAGTTCGCCGACCGGGCTGTCGGCCGGCAGTGACCGCGTGCGCGACTCTAACCACACCCAGTCTCCGTCGGCGGCCCGGTAGCGGTACTCCAGCGTGGGCGCCGCGTCGGGCTCGGTGAGCGCGCGGTAGAACCGCTCGGTCACCCGGTCGCGGTCGTCCGGGTGGACGTAGCCGAGCGGGGAGCGCCCGACGGTCGACCCCTGCTCGTAGCCGAGTACCTCCTCGACGGAGGGGCTCTCGTAGACGACGAGCCCCTCGCCGTCGACGACGGTGACGAGGTCGCTGCCGTACTCGAGGAAGGCGCGGTAGCGCTCCGGGAAAGTGCGGTCCGCGTCGACCCGGCGGACCGTGACGATCCGCCCGCCGAAATCCGGGGCGAGCTCCTCGTCGACGACGGACTCGACCCACGCGTATCCCCCGCTCGCGCGGCGGATCCGGTGGGTGACTGTCCGGCTCGTCGCGACCGCCGACAGCGCGTCGGCCACCGGCTCGCGGTCGCTCGGGTGGACGCGGTCGAGGAGATCGCTCCCGACGAGCGCCTCGCGCTCGACGCCGACGACGTCGGGCACCGACGGCCCGGCGAACAGCACCTCGCCGTCGACGGCGACGGCGAGCAGGAACCGGTCGGGCTCGATCGGGCGCGACCACCCCTCCGCGGGCGTCGCGCCGAGGCCTCCCGACCCCTCGTCGGCGTCGGTCGGTGACGGCGGAGAGCCGTCGGCATCGGCGCGCTCGTCCGACCGACCCGGCCGCTCCGCGTCGGCGGTCGGCGCGTCGGTCGCGGCTCGGTCGTCGGGGTCGGGGGCGTCGCCCTCGTCAGCGCCGCGGACCGGCGTCGACGTGTCGGATGGCCGGAGGGTCACGGTGAGTTCTGATCCGTCGTACGGACGCGGGGTGATAAAACTGCGCGGCGGGAGAATCAAACGCGATAATTCGGTTCGGGCGTCGGGCCGATCCGGGTCCGGCGCGACCCTCGGGCGCCGTGGACTTCTCGCGGCTCACGAGATGTCGCCCTCGCGGGCCGTCACACCTCGTCGACGACGGTCCCCGCCGCCCACGCGGCCTCGAAGCCGTCGCGCACGCGGGCGGCGAACCCGCGGTCGCGTAAGTCGAGCATGCCGAACAGCCGGTCGGGCGCGAGCGGGTCGGCGACCTCTAAGCACACCTCCTCGCCGTCGATGAGGTAGAAGTTCCCGTACGCGTCCTCGGTGATCCGCAGCTCGAAGGGGCCCTGCGCGATCGTCAGCGTCGCGCGGTCCTCGTCGACGGCGGCGCGGGCGTCGTCGAACACGCTCGGCGAGAGCAGCACGGAGACATCGACGCCGCTCCGGATCGCCGCGAGGAGGCGGTCGAGCAGCTCCGGCCCCTCGCGGTCGACGTCGAACTGCGCGGAGACGTCGGTGGCGACGACGACAATCGACTCCTCGGCGGCGTCGATGCGCTCGAAGAGGAGGTCGAGCGAGTCGTCGGCGCCGACCGCGGCGGTCCAGAACTCGTCGTCGGTCGCCTCGGCGTCCGCCAGCCGGTCGATCAGCTCCGACTTGCCCGACTCGTACGTCTCGATCCGCTGTCGCAGCTCCCGCCGCTTCGCCTCGACGAGCCGGTCGACGGCGACCGCGGGCTCGACGGGCGCGTACCGCTTCGGCTCCCGGTCGGTCTGGACGCGGACCAGCCCGCGCGACTCTAAGCCGCCGAGCGCGTCGTAGATGCGCCCCTTCGGCACGCCGCTCTCCTCGGCGGCGGCCGCGGCGGTCCCGGTGCCGAGCGCCAGCAGCGCGCGGTACGCCCGGTCCTCGTAGCTCGACAGGCCGAGGTCGCGGAGCGACTCCATGCCTTCCCGTAGGCCCGGCCCCCACAAAGCGTCGGCGCTCTCCGCCGCACGAGTATATAAAAGAACGCGCGTACAACGTCCGACCGTTTCGCTGTCGCCCCGCGACGGTCGGCCGCGGATCCGCTCTCGGAACGATTCAACGCGTCCACAACCGGTGAAATTCCGGTCTCGGCGAACTTCAATCGCCACCGAACTCTGTGGTTCATCTACGAAAACAGATACGTTGTTGTCATAGGTTCCCGAAGGGTATTACGTCGCAGTCCCGTACCCGTTCGCAGTTACATGAGTCGAATCCGGACGGCCGCCGTCCTCCTCCTCGTCGCGTCCCTGCTCGCGACCGGCACGGCGGTCGCGCAGACGGCCAACGACACGGTGCGCGGCGACCCCGACATCGAGGCGTTCGCGCCGGAGACGGCGTTCGTCCCCGGCGAGGAGTCGACGCTCCAGGTGAGCCTGAACAACCGCGGCGACATCGACGCGCAGGGGGCGGACAACCTCGAGAGCGAGGTGGTGACCGCCCACGAGACGACGGCGCGGATCCTCACCGGCGACGCGGCCAACCGCGAGGTCCCGTTCGACGTGCGGACCGGCGAGCAGACCGTCGGCGACGTCGCGCGCGGCGTCACCGGGCCGATCGAGTTCACCGTCGTCCCGGACAAAGACGCCGAGCCGGGCGTCTACCGCGTTCCGATCCGACTGGAGTACCGAAACGTCGAGAGCGCCGAGGTCGACGACGGCTCCACCGTCCGCGACGAGGAGATCGTGACGGAGACCGTGTACGTCTCCGTGGAGATCACCGACCGCGCGCAGTTCGCGGTCGTCGACGTCGATGGCGTCGTTCAGGCCGGGGACAACGGGATCGTCGAGGTGACGATGCGGAACGTCCGGAACGAGACCGCTCACGAGGCCAGCGTGGCGGCGAACCCGATCGACCCCGACCTCTCCTTCGCCACCGACGCGGGCACGACCGAGACGTACGTCGGCGCGTGGGCGCCGGGCGAGAACCGCACGTTCACCTACCGGCTGGCCGCCGCGGGCCAGGCGACCGCGCGAGCGTCGACGCTGGAGTTCGACGTCGACTACCGCGACGCCGAGCGCGCGAACGCGGCCGCGCGGACGGTCCGGACGGGCGTGACGCCGCTCTCGCGGCAGGCGTTCTCCGCGGAGGGGTTGAACAGCACGCTGCGCGTCGGCGAGGACGGCTCGTTCACCGTCGAGGTTCGCAACCGCGGCCCTCGCGACATCGAGAACGCGGTCGTCGTCTTCAGTAACGAGGCGCCCGCGCCCGAGGGTGTCGGGCAGGAGACGGTCCAGTCCGACCCGAACATCGTCCCGCGCTCGACGCGGGACACGGTCGGCGACCTCGCGGTCGGCGAGACCGCGACCGCGACGTTCGACGCCGGCCTCCGGACGGACGCGAACCCCGGCGCGCGGACGGTCAACGTGGCGGTCCGCTACCGCGGGCTCGGCACCGACGAGGGGGTGAGCGCGAGCGAGGGCGACGACGGCACCGTCTCGCTCGTCTCGACGGGGTCGGCCGGCGACGTCATCGTCTCCGACACGCTCGACGTGGTCGTCGACGTCGCCCCCGAGGCGGACGTCTTCGCCGTGTCGCCCGCCGAGCCGAACGCGACCGACCCCTCGTCGGTGACGCCCGGGTCGACGGTCCGGTACGACGCGGTCGTCCGCAACACCGGGCCCGAGCCGATCTCGAACCTACAGGCGAAGCTGTTCGTCGACTCGCCGCTCTCCTCGTCCGACGACGAGGCGTTCGTCACCTCGCTCGACCCGGGCGAGGAGACGACGGTCAGCTTCGAGGTCGCGGTCGACGGCGGCGCGACGCCGAAGACGTACGCGGCCGCGGTCGACTTCCGGTACGACGACGCCGACGGCGACGAACAGCTCTCCGACACCTACCGGCTCCCGGTCGAGGTGACGACCGCCGACGACAGCGGGGCCCTCACCTCACCGCTCGGGATCGTCGCCCTGCTCGGCGTCGTCGCGGTCGGCGGCGCCTTGGTCTGGCAGCGCGGCCGGGTGAGCCGGGCGATCGCTCGGCTTCGAAGCCGGTTCCGCTCCCGATAGATGGACCCCGTCACCCGGCTGTTCGGCGCGATCACCGACCGGGTCATCGAGCAGCCGCGCCGGGTCGTGATCGCCTGCCTCGTCGTCACCGCCCTGTTCGCGCCCGGCATGGCGCTGCTGGAGGCGAGCGCAGGCAGCGACCAGTTCACGGACGGGATCGAGGAGGCGGACGCGCTCGACCGCGTGAACGAGCGGTTCGAGCCCGCGTTCGGGGGTGACGACCCGACGACGCAGCTGATCCAGCGCGACGTGAACGTGCTCGACCGCCGCGGCCTGCTCGACATGCTGGCGACCGCCGAGCGGTTGGACGAGCGCGACGGGTTGCGGGTGACCGACTTCTCCGCGCCCGCGATGGACGTCGCGGCCGAGCTCGACGAGGACGCCGACACACCGGCGGCGGCCCGCGACGCGATCCAGCGGGCCAGCGACGGCGAAATCGACGCCGCGGTCGACGCCGCGGCAGAGGACCCCGGCTTCGCGACGCTGCTGTCCGACGATTTCAACAGCGAGTCCGGCACCGCCTCTGCGTCGCTCGGCGTCGTCTCCCACTCGTTCCCGGCCTCGGCGGACACCCAGGCGATCCAAAGCGAGGCCCGCACCGTCGCCGAGGAGGCCCCGGGTGACATCACCGCGTTCGGCGGGGGGATCGTCGATGATGAGTTCGAGCGCGTCATCTTCGACTCGCTGTCGATCGTCGTGCCCGCGGCGCTCGCGGTCATCCTCGGCCTCTTAGCGTACGCCTACCGCGACCCGTTCGACTTCGTGCTCGGCGGGATCGCACTGTTGATGACGGTCGTGTGGACGTTCGGCTTCACGGGGTACGCGGGGATCGCCTTCTCGGAGGTGCTGATCGCGGTGCCGGTCCTCCTCTTAGCGATCGGGATCGACTTCGGGATCCACACGGTAAACCGCTACCGCGAGGACCGCGCGGCGGGCGCGCCGCCGGAGACGGCGATGCGCGGCGCGCTCGGCCAGCTCGTGGTGGCGTACTCGATCATCGCCGGCACGACGATCATCGGCTTCCTCGCGAACCTCACCAGCTCGCTGCCCCCGCTCCGGGAGTTCGGGTTGGTCGCCGGGCTCGGGATCTGTTTCACCCTCGTCATCTTCGTCGGCTTCCTCCCGGCCGCCAAGCTGCTCTTAGACCGCTGGCGCGCAAAGCGCTCGCTGCCCGAGTTCGGCTCCCGCCCGCTCGGCGCCGAGGACTCCGCGCTCGGGCGGCTCCTCCCCAAACTGTCCGCGATATCGCGGCCCGCACCCGCGGTCTTCCTCGTCGTCGTCCTGCTGATCACGGCCGGCGCCGCGGGCTACGGCGCGGGCGTCGACACAACCTTCGAGCAGGACGACTTCCTGCCGCCGAGCGAGGAGCCGGCGTACATCGACTACTTCCCCGGCCCGCTCCAGCCCGGCGAGTACACCGCGACGGAGACGATCAACTTCCTCTCCGACAACTTCGCCACGAGCGAGGACGACACCGTCACGATCTACGTCGAGCGGCGCATGACCAGCGACAGCGCCCTCCGCAGCCTCGCGCGCGCCGAGCGCGACCCGCCCGACTCGTTCGTCACGGTCGACGGCCGCGCCAGCGCCGACAGCGTCCAGAGCGCGATCGACGCCTACGCCGCCGAGGACCCAGAGTTCGAGCAGCTGGTCGAGGAGTCCGCGCTCGACGACGGGCGGCCGAACCGGAACCTCGACCGCATCTACGCCGAGCTGCGGAACTCGCCGTACGACGACTTCACCGGCGAGTACCTCGCCGACGACAGCCGCTCGACGCGGATCGTGTACGCCGTCGAGTCCGACGCCAGCGACGCCGAGATCACCGCCGACGCCCGGCGCGTGGCCGACCGCTACCGCGGCGACGCGACCGCGACCGGCCAGATCGTCGTGTTCCAGGCGGTCGCGGACACGATCTTCGACTCCGCGATCGTCTCGCTGGCGGCCGCTCTCGGGCTCTCGGCGGTGTTCCTCGTAATCTTGTTCTGGCTGCTGCTCGGCAGCCCGACGCTGGGGCTCGTCACGCTCGTCCCGGTCACGGTCGCCGTCGCGACGCTCACCGCCACGATGCGGCTCGGCGGCATCCCGTTCAACGCGATCACCGCGACGATCCTCGCGATCACTATCGGGCTCGGGGTGGACTACACCGTCCACGTCGCGCACCGGTTCCACGACGAGTACCCCCGCGGCGGCGACGTCGACGCCGCGGTCGTCACCACGCTCCGCGGCACCGGCGGCGCGCTCACCGGCACGTGGGCGACGACCGCGCTCGGCACGGGCGTCCTCGTCTTGGCCATCACCCCGATCCTCGGCCAGTTCGGGCTGCTCACCGCCGCCAGCATCACGCTCGCGTACCTGGCGTCGCTGATCGTGTTGCCGCCGGCGCTCGTCGTCTGGGTCGCCGTCGTCGAGCGCCGCCCCGGACTGCTGTTCGTGGGTCGCTTCCTCGACGCCGCGGGCGCCATCGACGCCGACGCCGAGGGCGACGCGACCGACCGAGCTCGGACCGACGGCGGGACGGCCGACTCCGGCGTCGCCGACGACGCCGACGCGTTCGAGTGGCAGACCGACCCACGGCCGCCCGCCGAGGACCCGAGTCAGAAGGATTAAACGCTCGCCGCGGATACCGGCTCGTGAGGGCGCGTAGCTCAGCGGACAGAGCACTTGGTTCCGGACCAAGATGCCGCGGGTTCAAATCCCGTCGCGCCCGCTATCTGCGAACGAAGTGAGCAGTAGCGGCGCATGCGGGATTTGAACCCTGCCAGTCGCAGCCCGCGCAGCGAACGGAGTGAGCGAGCAGGACCGTCTGGCTCTGGTTCAAAGTCCCGTCGCACCCGTGTTCTCGCGTCGCTTCGCTCGCTCGAACACGGGTGCGACTGGCTCCACGCTCGCTCCCTTCGGTCGCTCGCGTGGATCCCGTCGCGCCGTATCGTTCTACCCGACCGATAGCAACAGCGTAGAACTGTGAAACCGTAACAGCGCCGACTACTCGTCTTCGAGGGCGTCGTAGATGTCTCGGTTCGCATCGCGGTCGTCTGCCGCGACCCGTCGAACCAGTTCCTGCCAACTATCCTCCATCACACCGTCAAGCGGCGAGGTCAGTTCTGCGCCTTCCTCTGTGACCATATCCGAAGAGACGCTTTGAGGGTCGTTACTACTCGCCGACGCTGTTGAGCGCGCTGTTCAGCTCGAAGAGTTCGCGGACGGCATCGCTGTCCGCGACCCGGTACCGACGCGGTGACGTGTTCGGAACCTCCTCGATGAGTTCGACCTCGATCAGGAGATCGGTGTAGTTACCGACGGTTTGGCGCGTGACGCCGGCGTGTTCTGCGAATTCGGTTTTGTTGAACTCGCGGTTCGGCGGGAGATCGAGCAACGCGTCTACGAGAATTGGGATCGCATCGTGCTGCGTGAGGTACAGCCACCCGCTCGGGTGCTCCTTCCGGAGCTCTTTCTTCGCCCCGCGGTCGTCCGCCTGTTCCAGACTACTCATACAGAGAGACACCATCTGTATGTGTATAAGCGTTCTCACTAGCGTTAACTGTCATTAACAGCCTTTATGTATGAATGGATTCATCCCTCCGCTATGGAGAAGCCGTCGGTGAAGTGTGCCCTCCTGGCGACGATGATAGCGAAACACAAGTGGGGCACACCGATCACGGAGGAGGCGCTCCTCAATCTCTCAGCGATCGACGGCGACTACCCGACTGCGCGTGACGTCTATGCGGACCTTCGACGCGAACCCTACATCACTTACCGCGGAAACCGCGGTATCGAGCTCAACAAGAGTCGCTTCGACAAACTCGCCGATGTTCTCTACCACGAATGCGGCTGGGAAGCCTGGGAGATCGATAGTCGCCTGAAACACTACGAGGGCATCGAGGAGCATGATTGGAAGTGAGTCCTCTATACAGACCGACCAAATCCACACTGAGCCCCGACGCGAGATATCCGTTCTGTATCTCGCACGGATGGCACATACTACTAAACCAGTTGTCAGAAACGGCGGTTTTGAAACGGCCGAATTCAGCCGCCTCACACCTGGAAGGTCTCGTCGTTCGACGGCCGAACCAGCGCCCGTCGCGCTGGTCGAATATACTTCTGACCGACCCATCGACATTCAGAGAATACCCAGTGGACTGACTGAAGTCATCAGCGAGTAAATCTCGATATGGCTTCCTCTTCCGGTTCTTTGATTTGATATCTCATACTAAAAATATATTTATCCGGCGTTTGATATTCGGGCATGTATCGGTTCACGCCGGACGAAATTGACTACGAGCGGGCCAACCACCAAGCGGTCATCCAAGGGGCGGACGACATAGACGTGAAGCGAATCGGCAACCTCGGCGAGCTCGCGTTCGAGCAGTTCTGTCGCGAGTATCTCCCCGTCGAGATGTGGGAGTGGGAAAACGAGGAAGCAATCCGGCGGTGTAACTCCGAGAGCTTCTCTGGGCATGACTTCGAGGTTTTCGGCTACACGGTCGACGTGAAGTCATCGCGGGACGTCTCGGCCTTCCTTCCCGAGTCGCTCGTTGAACGCGATCCCGATGACGACATCGTAGTAATGGTCTGGCATCGAGATAACGAGGATAGTCTGATGTTGCTCGGGTGGGAACGCCTCGAAACGCTGAAATCGAAGGTCGAAACGGAGAAGGCGTTCTCGGGCGAGTCCCCGGAAAAACTCGACCACCTCGCGGCCCGCCCGATGAACGAACTGATCGACCTCGGTCCTAACACCGCTCACATGAACCAGAAGCCGGAGAATCCGTTCTCACCAGGGGATCGGGTGGTGAAGGCTGGCGACTCGGAGCCGTCGGTGGGAATCGCCGTCGAAGTACTACCGCCGGAGCAGAACACCGGCGCGTTCGGACACGAAATGGACGGGGAAGCGGTGCGGGTCGCGTTCCCGAGTTCGCTCGATGAGGGACCAGGTGCGTGGCGGGACTACCACCCCGCGATCCTCGCGTCGTACTGTGACGATCAGGACATCAAACTCTGGACGTACAAACACGAGAACCTCGCGTTCGCGGAGAATCCGTACGTGGCAGGTGACAAGGTAATTAAGACCAGCCACAGCGACCCGAACACGGCCGTCGTGGTGGAAGGCTCCGAGGAGCGTGAGGACGACAACGTGACTGTCGCATTTTTGGGTGACTTCGAGGAGGAGGACATCTTGCCGGGAGAGCTTGCGACGCACTGTGAGGCGAACGGGATCAAGTGTTACACGTACGAGTATTCGGAATTGGATTTCTCAACATAAGCCTCATCCAGCTACCGAAACGGACTGGTTGCTCTGGCGAGTGGATTTTTATTCAGCGGCGAAAACTTCGATCTTGAATGAAAGCATCGACCGCGAAGGAGGAACTGCTTGATAAGGGGTTACAGATCGATCACGAGCAGTTTGAACAGCTCTGTAAGATGGTGATCGAGCGTGCGGAGCCAACTCGTGAACTTGAGCTAACGCCCTTCCGTGGCGATGGCGGGATCGATATTCACGCCGTTATCGATCGAGAACTGTTCCACGCTCGGCTCGGCGTACAAGCGAAACAATATGCTACCGGGAACAGCGTCGGCGCCCGCACCCTCCGCGGATTTAAAGGCGCTCTCTCGGAGCAACAGTATCACATCGGAACGGTGATCACGACCTCCTCGTTCACCTCTGGAGCCGAGACAAGCGCAGACCAAGATTTCATCCGATTGATCGACGGTGACCGTCTCACAGACATCATGGTTGAGAGCGGCATCGGTGTCGTTACAAACGACGAATCCTACGAACTTGACCCCACGTTCTGGAGTGCGTTCGAGAAGCCGGAGCGCACCGATACCATCCCATCTCTAGAGGTACCACAGGCGGACAACTTTGAGGTGATTCGCACTGTCATCCAAGCGGTCGGAGTGGGTTCTGATATTAAACCCGATATCGCAGAATACGTTCGAAGACGGACGGATTCAGACAGCTTCGATCCACGGCAAGCGGATTACTACGGTATTGCTGCGTGGCTTCTCCAGTTCCTCCACAAAGAACAGGAGGTCGAGATTGACAACCACACGATCCGCCGCTGGGGACTCACCCGCCTCGGCGAGGAATATCTCACGTATCTCGATCGCGGCAATCGAGAATCTGCGGACGCCCTCCTCACACAGCAGATCCGTGATGTCGAGATCATCTCCCGTGTATACGCTCAACTCGAAGAAGACGGTACTCTCTCCCGACGCGATATTACGGAGATCCTCGCAGACGAGACCACTCTCTCGGATTCAACCACGCGTCGACGCGCCCGAACCGTTGGCGAGTGGCTCGTTTGTCTCCCTGAAATCACGACGAGCGGCCGGGGATCTGAGCAACAATACGTGCTGGACTCAACGCCACGTTGAGCGGTCTCCGACAGCTCATTCAGTAAAATCCGAGAGAGTCTTTCTCCGCTGCGCCTCTGCTGGAACGTTTGTAATGAGAACTTCTGAGACCTCTCCGCGACTACTGGCATCGCTGTTTATCGCACGAGTAGCATCTACATATCTGATCGAGAACATGCCGTGGTCCTCGTATAACTCCGTGACTGGCGGGGAGTTAGAGAGGATCACGGAAACATCCATTTCCGTGAGTTCCACCACGACATCGCGAAGTCGGCGTTGATCCTCTCGGTCGAATCCCTCTGCTTGGTACGAATTGAAATCCGCGGTTTTCGACACCGGTTCGTACGGCGGATCAAAATACACAAGATCGCCGCTGGAAGCCTCATCGACGACGTAGCTGAAATCCGTATTGAACACGGCCGTGCCTTGGAGGACGCGCGATGCCTTTCGGATCCGCTGTTCTTGTACCCAGTCTGGGTTTGAATACCGGCCGAAAGAGACGTTAAATTCGCCGTCACTGTTCTCTCGGTACAATCCGTTGAAACAGGTCCGATTCAAATATAAAAGCAAACTCGCCTCTCGGACTCGCTCGTCCCGCGTTAGATTCGACTGTGAGAAGAGCGCATTAAACTCCGAGCGAGCGTTATAGTAGTATTCTTCCGTGTGTTCGTGCGTCTTGTTTTCGTCTATAAGTGCGTCTGGTTGATATCGAACGATCTCATAAAAGGTAGTCAACCGCGTGTTCAGATCGTTGATCGTTCCATCGTCAGGATCTTGATCAAAAAAGACAGCGCCACCTCCCACGAACGGTTCGTGATACGCCTCATATGTGGTTGGAAACAGCGCCGTGATTTCTGAGAGAAGCTGGCGCTTTCCACCTGCCCATTTTAAGATCGGCTCTACCATTCAGTGTAGATCTCCTCGGTATTCGCAAAAAACTGTCCCGTTGGGGTAGTATGGACACTTGAGATGTGGTTTAGAGATCCGTCAGCCGCAGCACGACTGTATTGTACTCTATCGGGCTTTGAGTGGAAGAGACGGACGGAGGGGGGTGCGTCCAGCAAACTACAGAGGTACTCGACTGCGATTCCAGTGTCGTAACACGAGACACGATCCCAGAGTCGCCTCTGTATCGAATTCGACACTCGTATTCATCTCTTCAGGGTCATCTTCGCCGGGAGGGGGGTGCGTCCGGCAACGAATCGCAGCGCACGACGCTCCGGGACGGCCCACAACCATTTATCAAAACTCCCGGCGACGCCTGTCTATGGACCACAACGTCTCGCGAATCCACGAGCACGACCTCCGCTCGGTGTGGGAGAACGAAGAGCGGGATTTCACGCAATGGTTGACAGAGAACATCGACCTGCTCGCGTCCGAGTTGGGGATAGAAATTGAAGACGCACGAGCTGAGGAAGCCGTCGGTGACTTCTCGGCCGACATCGTCGCACGAGAGATGAACACCGGTGAGACCGTCGTTATCGAGAATCAATACAATCGGACGGACCACGACCACTTGGGGAAGCTCCTGACGTACTCGTCGGGAAAGAACGCTGGGTTCACGATGTGGCTCGCCGAGGAATTCCGGCCGGAACACCGGAGCGTCCTCGAATGGTTGAACGAAACCGGGCCGAAAGGTGCGAAATTCTTCGCGATCAGACCCCGCGTCGTGAGTATCGAGGGATCCGAGGAGCGTGGGTTCGAGTTCGAAGTCGTTGTCGAGCCCAACGAATGGGAACGCGAGGTGAGCACCGAGTCGCTGTCCGACCTTGAGCGTAGCTACCGGCAGTTCTTCGCCGAGATGGTCGAGGCGTACTCGCAGCGACGGCCGACTTGGTACAAACTCAAGCCCGGACCTCGGAACTATCTAACGTTCAGTGCCGGTATCGGGGGCGTCCGATTCGGCTGGGTGTTCCACCAGGGGCCGGAGTTCTCCGTTGAGCTCTACATCTCCACGTCGGATAAGGAACGCAACGAGGAGATATTCGAGGCGCTGAAACGCAACCGAACAGAGATTGAGAGCAATTTAGGCGTCGAGTTAGCGTGGGAACGGTTGCCTGAGAAACAGGCATCCCGGATCAAACAGCCTGAAGATATTGATAGGACGATCACCAATCTCACCGCAGACCAGCGAAATCATTTGGTCGAATGGGGGGTGGATGCGATGGACGCATTCCAGGAGGAGTTCGAACCACGTCTTTCCGCTCTCGGTTCCAACTGATCGCTGCTTCTACTGGTGTAACGAACTCGCTGTGTAGGTGCCTGCCATCCTCCCCGTCTTGTCGGACGCACCCCCCTCCCCCAGTCACGCTTTTGAATTGCGGACTCTGCTGAGATTCTTTATTGGAAATCGGCATCTGTAGTCATGTGAATATCTATTGCGAGTAGCAGGGAAGTGGATCAGTTCTGTTATCAGATCAGCCTAATGGTAGATTTTAATTCAGTAGAGACAACGTTTCTACTCTATGGGAAGTGATGCTAACGTATTTGAGGACGATGTACGGTCGTTCAAAGAATTCGTGGATAACGACGGTCGACACTTCTATGTCATACAATTCGAAGATGATAGTGGTCGCGTTTTTAGGAAACAACCAAGTAAGGATGACCACTCCATAGCAGAATTCTCTCTTCGTAGTCAATACGCAAAAGAGGCGATGCGGAAAATAGCCTCAGCGACTGACTTCGAAATCGACGAGAATGCGAATACTCAGCAAAACCTCCGCAAGTTAATGAAGGACAAATAGTGAATAGGTAGGGATTCGGCTGGCCTGTTCATCGTAGGTTCACTATCTCAGTTCGTTGTATCTGATTAGGAGCAAGCGGGTTGACACTGCTGGACAAGATCAAAGGTGCGTATCTCTCACATACTCTTTTGATACCAGCGGAGGTGGTGTCAATCATGACGGCGTTTCTGATCCAAGTGAGCGGTCGTTCTATAGAAGAACACGCTGCCGCCGCATATGTCGAGGGGGCGAGGGGCCCGCGGTTCTGTGATGAACCTCTCCGCCATGGGGAGTATTTTAACGCGAGCCCGTTCTGGAAGCGCGAGGGATTCGGGAGATACGAGGCTTGGCAAACAATTTCACCTGGTGATGAGGGGCTACTCTACTGTACGAGCAGCGTAGATGAACACGGGGCCTGTCTGAGCCATTTACTGACTGTTGATGAAGTAGATCGTGACAGCCATGATGGGGCAAGGCTCAAATTTTCGACCGTTCGTGAACTCGTGCCGAAAGTTCCTTACAGTGACATCCAGACAGAAATAGAGGAAGGCAAGTTGTCGGACCAAATGCGGTACTGCGGTCAAGAGGGATTTAATATTACACTGATCGCCCAATCGGATCTCGATGAAATTCTCACCCTCACTGGACCAGAGGAAACGAACAACACGTCAACGGATCCTCATCCAGACGAATCACTTAGAGAAATAGCAGAAGACCATTTTGGGGACTCATAATCCCACGTTCCGTGGGGTACTGTAACAGTGAATGACTGATAGAAATTGAGATCAATCTGAATACACTAAGAAAGTGACATCCATGAGTTATATTGGCTGGCACACCACCGTACCAGCATGGAAACCCGCACGGTCCATCTCGACTCCCTGTTGACGGATGGGTTATTCGATATCCCGAGCTACCAGCGCAGCTACTCGTGGACCGAGCCCCAGCTCACGGACCTGTTTGAGGACCTCCTGTACCTCCCGGAGGAGAAGTCGCACTTCTTCGGAAACATCATCCTTCGCAAGCAGGACACTCAGTTCGAGACGGATCGTCGCCGTCGGTTCGACAAGTACGATGTCGTGGACGGCCAACAGCGCCTGACGTCGGCGATTATTTTCCTATACGTCGCGTCGAAGTTCGACGACACAATCGAAGCGACACTTGACGAAGATAACCTCCTTTTCCCGGTCGATGAACGACCGCGATTGCTTCCACAGGATCAGGACTCCGAGTACTTCCGTGACGGCCTACTCGGCTCCGCATCTATCGACCCGGAAACGCCGTCACAGACGCGTCTCAAGGCTGCCGCGGACTTCTTCACAGAACAGTTTGAGGAGCTCGATGACCCTGAAGCCGTAGCCGATCTCGCAGAAACGCTTCGGTACGACTGCCGGATCAACGTTGTTGAGATCGATGACGGCTCCGAGGCGGCCTCAATCTTTGAAAGTCTCAACGACCGCGGCCGACCGCTGTCGACGCTCGACAAAACGAAGAGTTTCCTGATGTACATGGACGACCGCTCCAGCAATCAGGGCGCGCTCGAAACCAAGATCAAACAACGGTTCGGGAGTATCTACCGGGATCTGTTCGTTTTCAACACTGGCCATGAACGGGTGAATGACTTCGATGAAGACAGCTTCCTCCGGTTCCATTGGGGCATCTACGACGGCTATGATTCTGATGAGTATTTCAACGGATTCGAGACGCTGAAAGACCGGCTCCGCGAGCAGTTCCGCGCCGGCGAACTCGATGCTGTCCAGTCGGAAATCGACGCGTACGTCCAAGACCTCCGTGAGGCCGCGACGGCGTTCTCAGCGATACTCCAGCCGGACGTGCCGGATTCCGTTGAACCCTCTCTCACCCGACTCCTAGAGCTCGGACGACTGGCGAACGTCCTCCCCGTCCTGATGGCGTCGTATCTGAACTTTGCTGACGATGACCCCGAGGGCTTCGCTGCCGTCGTCGACGCGTGTGAAACGCTCGTGTTCCGGATGTACGCAATTGACTCACGGCGTTCGGACACGGGCCGAGGGCGACTTGTTCGCCTCGCTCACGACGTTCACACGACACCGTCGATCGATCCCAAGACCGTCGTCGAACGACTCGACTCGATCACACAGCGATACACGGACGACGACCGGTTCGAGCGCCAACTCCGCGACCTCGACTTCTACCAGAGTACATCAAGTCGAGACACCAAGTACCTGCTCTATCACTACGGGAAGCAGGTTGAGTCCGAGGCCGGGGAGGAAGTCATGACGAGTCCCGGGCATATCCTCTCGACTGAGTTCCAAGTCGAACACGTTCTTGCCCAGAATCTCCCTACTGACGCGATTCCCGAGAGCCTCGTCGGCGAGTTCGATGAACACGTTCACCGTCTCGGGAACCTCACACTTGCCAGTCGATACTGGAACGGCTCGTACGGTAATTTGCCGTTCGCCGAAAAGAAACACGCTAGCAGTGGACGTGAGAAAGAGTACGCCTCCTCGTCGTTGCGGGTTCAACGGGAGCTCGCAGCGTTCGACACCTTCGGGAAGTCGGCCATCGACGAGCAGACCGACACGCTTGTCGAATTCGCGCTCGATCACTGGTCTATCGATCCCGCGTCCTCCAAGCCGGATTCAACGGATGCCCCTGATGAGTCTGCCGGGTGGTTCCCACCTGATTTCTTCGACCGCCTCACCAGCAAACAGGAGGCGATGTTCCGCGTTCTGTACGCCGCCAAGGAGCCCTTGCTCACCGACGACCTGATTGAACGGATGGAAGACGAGTACGGTGAGACGGTTGGTGGCAGTAGCGGTCTCTCAGGCATTCTCGCGGGGCTGACGTCGAAACACTCCAAGGAGTTCCGCCACTCAATCATGTCCACGTCGTGGGTCGGAGATCAGTTCGAATGGGTTCTCACGCTCGATTCTGCGCAACGAGAGCAGTTCGAAGCAGAAATGGATCTGAAATGATTCCACTTCCTGCTTGAGGACTGTCGAAAACATAGTTGGGTGACTTACAGAGCCAGCTCATACCAACCGCTGCCGCTCGACCTGAACCTCTCCGTTCAGCACCGTCACCAACCAGGTTGAGGGGGCGTTCTCCTGTGTCGATGTGCTAATTTCCGCAGTCGGACCAGTGACGATGAGGGGTGTCTCGTAGCCCGCTATGGAAGCGCGACTCCCGACGTGTAGATGCCCCGAGACGATTAGGTCCAACCACCCCTCGGCCGAGTCGAGGAACTCCCTGAGATCTAGATGATTCGGATCAGTCCGATGGATCGGCGACTCATTCTCGTCGATTGCCGGATACGGCGTGTCGTGTATAACGATGATCGATACCGATGCCCCATCGTCACCGGGCTTCTCCGGCGGCGGACTCGAAAACTCTCCCGCGCCGTAATCAAGTCCAGAAAGTCGGACGGCACCGTCGCCAAACACCACGGCTTCACCACCGATATGGATTCCCGGACCCTGACGTAACGTCCTGTTACCAGCTTCGTTGTCGTGGTTCCCGTGGATGTAGTACAGCGGGATCCCCGCGTCGTGGGTGCGTCGGATCTCCTCGCGAACGTGATCCCGATCGTTCCGGGTTATCTCGTGGTCGAACACGTCGCCAGCGTGGACGACCGCGTCGACGTCGAGGTCCCGAGCCCGGGCGAGACTCCGACTGAACGTTTGTCTGTTGTCTACCTCTCGGGCCCACGGCGGCTTCGTGTTCGATGCGCGATGTCGATACCCGACGTGCGTATCGCCGAGGACAAGGAGCCGTAACCGGTCTGATTCGGGCGTAAGCCGCTCGACAGCAAAATCCGCGTTACTGTGGATCCGCAGCTCCGGACCCGAGGCGTCGATGTATCGCTTCGCTCGCCCGCCCCTGATCGCGTACGTGGCACCGACCTCCCACTCGACCGTTACATCGTGTTTCTTCCAAGTAACGACCCGTAGCTCCACCTCGTCAGCATCAGTCGCGATGAGTTCCACGTCTCGAGGCGGCTCAGGATTAGTGTTGACGTCGTGGACCGTCACCTCCAACGGGCCCGTTACGGACTGATTGTGCCGGAGGCCGCTAGTGGTTTCCACGAGTCACGCGACTTCGGATATCCTGTTAGTTCTGCTGATACTGAGGGCCAGACCATCTTGGCCATTCTGCCAAGCTAGTGGGTGTCCGGAACGAATTGATCGAACCAATTCGTCACTGTCGCGCGAGAACTTTCCCGCCACAAATACCCCGATATTGATGCGCTTCTCACGAGTGGACGAACCTCTTTGTGGAGGATATGAAACACCAATATCGGCGTGCTGTATGGCGATTCGACGAGATGGATCGTTCGTCGATGTGAATTGGTAGATAGCCTGTGATTCCGCCTCTGTAGTTGGCAACCAGACGCTGATACAGAAGCATAATTGGTAACTGAAGAATCTAATCGATCAGATTCATCCCGGAAACACAACCGATTTTGACAGGAATTGGTGGATACAGGCTGTCTAACCACCAATTCTAACCAACCTATATCAGTAAGTTCGGTCTGCGCACTGACGTGACCAACCGCACTGAATCGGTCGCCGCTCGTATCGACTCGGACTCGAAGACCAATCTCACCCGCGCTGCCGAGGAGTGTAACCTCACCGTCTCGGCATACCTCGAGAGCGTTATCGAGGAACACATCGACCAGAACCCCCGCGATCTTCGAGCACTCGAATCGTCTCCTCCCCGGGATTCCGACCGGGCGATGACCACTACATCTGAGGAATCACCGGATGGATTCGTCGAGGAAATGCTCGAGGGGTTAGAGTAACCGTGTCCAACGAGGTCCCTTCCATCGCCGAGCCGGACAGCTTGGAGGATCGGCTCGAAGAACTGCTCGAGCAGACGAGCGAATCCCTCGAACCCACAGCTCCGGAACGAGCACTCGAACTCTACCTTGACGACAAGGCCCGCGACTGCCAGGACGCGACCGTCGATGCCCATCGCTCTCGGCTCGGTTTCTTCGTTGACTGGTGTGACGACCAGGGCATCGATACGCTCGACCAACTCTCCGCTCGCGACCTCCACGAGTTCCGCGTGTGGCGGCGCGAAGACCTCAACGTCGTCAGCGAAAAGACACAGATGGACTCGCTACGCGTGTTCATCGAGTGGTGCGAGACCATCGACGCTGTCGAATCCGGGCTGTATCGCAAGGTCGACTCACCGAACCTCGATAACGGCGAGAACGCGCGAGACACCGTGCTCAACGCGGAGCGCGCCCAAGAGGTCCTCGCCTACCTCGAGCGATACGAGTACGCCACGACGGAGCACATCTGCTGGGTCGTTCTCACGGAAACGGGTGTACGCTTGGGAGGAGCTCGTGCCCTCGACGTGGGCGACTACCAAGCCGACGCGGAGACGCCCCACATCGAGATCCATCATCGCCCAGACTCAGATACGCCAATCAAGAACAAGGAACCGGGCGAGCGTCGCGTCGCAATCAGTGAAGAAGCGTGTGGGGTGATCGACGACTACCTCGAACAGCGCCGTCCGGACGTCGTCGACGACCACGGCCGAGAGCCGCTCCTCGCGACCCAGCGAGGTCGCGTCGGGACGTCGACCATCCGGACCTACGTCTACCGGTGGTCACGGCCGTGCGCCATCGGTCGGGAGTGTCCACACGACCGCGACCCCGACGACTGCGAAGCCGCCAACAACGAGGCGCGATTCGCGCGCTGTCCGTCAAGCGTCACGCCTCACCCGATCCGCCGGGGGTACATCACGCAGTTGCTCCGGGCAGGTGTTCCGGTCGAAATCGTTAGCGACCGGTGTAACGTCTCGCCGACAATTATCGACCAGCACTACGACGTCCGGTCGAAGGAGGACAAAATGAAGCAGCGGCAGGAAGCCCTCGACGACGCCGACGGTCGTGGCTCGTCGTACACCTAGTCGTTGCGTCCCGACTATCGAGTGTCGCAGACACAGACGCCGCCTTCCCGTATCTGGTCCGTGACGTACTGGTGAACGCTGTGAGAGAGCGCATACAGACTATCCGCTTGCTTCTCACTGGGCCGCTTGCCGCCGTAGTAGCTGTCTGTCCTGTTGTCGTCGTACAGTCCCCGAAGCTCCCGTGTCGCCGTCCGGGAGAGCAGGCCGAGGTCGGCAGCTCGGTCGTAACAGTGCGTGTGGTCGTGGAAGTCGTCCAGCTCGTCACCACCGACTGCGAGGGCATAAGCCTCGATAGACCGCTCGGTTGCCCCGAAGCAAAGTTCGATGACGGCTGTGTAGTGCCCTTGCCCGTCGATTCGTGCGACTGCGTCTAGCAGCCGACACGCCTTCGTAAGCTGTGTTTTCCAGTCGTCGTCGGTTGCGATCTCATCCTCGCGGTTCGGGACGCCGAACCCCTCCTCGTTGAACGCGTCGATAGCCGCATCGAGAGCCGTCCGGATATCCCGCGGATCGGACCCTTCACTCATCGAGATCACCGTGGAAAACCATATTTCGGACCGTCTGGAACTTCTCCGTCCCGTGGATCACGATCCCGTCGCTGAGCACCTCCCGTATCTCGGCGATGTACTTCGGGACCGCCTGAAGCGCCTCGATGTCGATCTCGTATTCGTACCGGCCGTTCTCGAACTCCTCGTCTTCGAGCCCTTGTTTGACCTGATTCGCCGCTCGCTGGTTCGCCATCCGATCTTCCTCGACGAGCACCCAGAGATCGATGTCGCTCCGCCGGTCCGCTTCGCCTCGCGCGACACTGCCGTACAGAACGACCCCGATCACGCCGTCGAGTTCGCCGCGGAGTTCGGTTGCTGCTGCTCTCACCGGCTCTTGGAACTCGGCCTGCGGAATCTGTAAATGGGGATCGTCCGGAACGTGGAGCCGCTCGCGGTTGATTCGAACCCATCGCGTGTTGCCCTCGCGTCGTTCGACGACGAGATCGTTTTCGGAGAGTACGGTTACCGCCTTGGAGACGCTCGGCTGCGAATAGTCCACTGCCTCGACGAGGTCACTAATCGAGAACTCCTCAGTGTGGTGGCGGGATAAAAAGGAGAGAACCGTGTCTGTGGCCGTACTACCGAATAAATTCCCGCTTTGGGTCGGTATGTCGAGAAGTATCTGTAGCCTGTCTTCGGCCACAATATTCGAGCTGCTTTTCATAGCAAACGATCTATTTCTCTTTCTATTTAAAGTTTATATAAGAAATGCGGATTGGTTTATATTAGATAGTTTTGTGGAGTGGTGAGCGACGGCGGCCGGGAGTGACTCTATATGTCGTCGAGGTATCCCCTCCGTTGTTCCATCTTCTCTTTCTGCGAGCGCTGGTCGTAGTGCTGGTCGATGACATCGGACGTTACGTTCGCCCGGTCGCTGACCACCGTCTCGGGTACGTCACTCTGTAAGTAGTGCGTGATGGCGCCGCGACGGAACGGATGCGGGCTCACGCTTGACGGACACTGTGCCGAGTGGTCTTTGTTGGTGGCTTCACACTCGCTTTCATCACGGTCATGAGGGCAGGGTTGTCCGTACCACAGGGACGGGTGATCTGGTAGCAGTACGTCCGGACCGTGGTTGTTGCTACTCGTCCTTGATTCGTCGCTAAGAGCGGCTCTCGTCCGTGGTCATCCGTAACGTCAGGTCGGTTTTCACGGATCCAGTCGTCGAGAACGAGACAGACCTCGTTCGACACCGCGATAATGCGCTCTCCCTGTTGCTTGTTCTTAAGCGGTGTCCCGGTCTCAGGGCGATGTCGAAGCGTGAGCGACCGCTTTTCGGGGTCGTAGTCTCTGATGTCGAGTGCGCGCACGGACCCCATCCGAAGCATCGTGTGCCACAGTAGCGTCGCGGTCACGTGTCGGATCGACGCGTACTCGTACCGCTCGAGATGCTGGAGCATCGCCTCCGCGTCGTCAGCCTCGAGCATCACGTCGCGGCTATTCTCACCCGGATTGAGATCCGGCGACCGGACCTTCTTATGAAGTTCTTGTTCCACGCCGTCGATGGATTCCAGCCACTTGACGAAGACGCGGACCGTATCCATGATCGTCTTTACCGTCGCCTTTGTCAGGTCGCCGGTGTTGCGTCGCCAGAGTCGGAACTCCTGTATCTTCCGGCCAGTCAGCTCGTTCAGATTCTCGATGTCGCGCTTCCCACACCACTCGATAAAGAACTTCAACCGCGACCTGTGGGAGACGAGCGTCGCGTCCGAAACCGAGGTCTCTTTTTCTGCGAGGTACAGCTCGAATGCCGTTTCGGGGTCGATTGGTTCGATTTCCATGGTTCGATCGGTCTCGAACCACACGAAGGCGCGGCCTTCGACACCCGTTCGGCGAATCACCAACTTTTCCGCAGTGCCGTCTTACTCCTGTCGCGCCGTATCGCTCTAGTTGAGGGATAACGACCGATCAAACCCGAAAAATCGCAACAATGCCGGCTACTCGTCTTCGAGCGCGTCGTAGATGTCTCGGTTCGAATCGCGGTCGTCCGCCGCAACCCGCCGAATCAGTTCCCGCCGGATGTCCTCCATCACGTCGTCAAGCGGAGAGACCGGTTCTGTACCTTCTTCGGTGGCCATGTCTGAACGGACGCTTCGAACGCCGTTAATCGTTCGGGTTTGAGGAATCGCCGGTCAACTGATCAAGCCCGTACGTGACGAGTTCGTCTCGCCAGTCGTCGATCTCACCGGCCAGATCCATCTCTTTGGTGTGGGATCGGAGATACTCGGTGGTGTCTCCTTCATCGACCGCTGCCTCGTCGGTTCCGAACTCTTTCAGAATCGCCCTCACTTCGTTGTCGTACTCGAACCGATTCCCGTTGAGGAAGTAGAAGACGACCGTCACGTTGAGTGCAGTTCGTTTGTTCGCATCGACGAAGGGGTGATTGGCGACGAGGAGACGGAAGAGGTGATACGCCTTCTCGTGGATGGTGTCTGGTGCGGAACCGAAACTCCCCTCTTCGATGTAGTCTAATGCGAACTCGATGTCACCACGGTTCCGAACACCGGCGGGAGTGTCGGGGTACTCCGCGACGACATCGTCGTGGATGGTGACGATGTCTTCGACGGACGGGTACCATAACGAGTCGGCCATTCGCTCCAATCTCGATACTGTATCAGTGTAGATGTTGCTATGATGAGGCGGGTGAGTGATGTCAGAAACCACCGTTTTCACGACGGCGATTTCGACCGTCTCACACCTGAAAGGTCGATCCGTTCGACAGTCGAAGTAGCGCCCGTCGCGCCGTATCGCTCTACGCGACGCATAGCGACAGGTGGGCTCGTGAAACCGTGCGTCGGATACTCGTCTTCGAGCGCGTCGTAGACGTCTCGGTTCGCATCGCGCTCGTCCGCCGCGACTCGCCGAACCAGTTCCCGCCGATCTCCACCATCACTTAGTCATCACGTCCCGACTATCGAGTGTCGCAGACACAGACGCCGCCTTCCCGTATCTGGTCCGTGACGTGCTGGTGAACGCTACGAGAGAGCGCGTACATACTATCCGCTTGCTTCTCGGTGGGCCGCTTGCCGTTGCGGGAGTCACCCATCGCTGCCAAGCTGAACGGCTACGCCGCCGGACACGACGTCGCGGTGGTCGAGGAACTCCCGGCGTCCGGCTGATGCCGTCGGCCGTCGGTTCTCACGGCGCGGCCGATGTCCGCAGATGCCACAGGCTTTCCGTGTGGCGCGTCTCGTACTCGTATGTCGATAACTGCTGGCGACTCCGTGACGCTCGAGTACACCGGCCGACTCGACGACGGCACCGTCTTCGACACATCTCAGCACTCGGTCGCCGAGGAGGCGGGCCTCGCCGAGGCCCAGCCCGACCGCGAGTACACGCCGCTAACGGTCGACGTGGGGGCCGGACAGGTCATTGAGGGGATGGAGGAGGGACTCATCGGATTGGAAGCCGGCGAGACGGACACGCTGACGATTCCGCCGGAGGAGGCCTACGGACAGCCCAGCGACGAGAACGTCGAGGAGTTCGAGACCGACGAACTTCGGGAGCTGCTCGGCGGCCAACTGCCCGAGGAGGGCGCGTACCTCGAGGCCCAAGACGGCAGCCAAGGCGAAGTCGTCCACGTCGACGACGACACCGTTCGGGCGGACTTCAACCCGCCGCTCGCCGGGGAGACGCTGACGTTCGACGTCGAAATTCTCGAAATCAACTGAGTTCGAACCGTCCGCCCCGCGTGCCCGGCGGGACTACCCGTGGAACCGGTACAGCGACGTGACGTACGGGAGCCGGTTGAGCATCCAGATCGCGACCGGTAGCCCCACGACTGTCATCGCGAGCGCGGACGCCACGTTCGCCCACAGCAGGCTCAGCC
This sequence comes from Halorubrum sp. T3, assembly GCF_000296615.1. NCBI lineage: Archaea > Methanobacteriati > Methanobacteriota > Halobacteria > Halobacteriales > Haloferacaceae > Halorubrum > Halorubrum sp. T3. The sequence goes on from NZ_JH815330.1 coordinate 208,597, forward strand.
ACCACCCGACGAGGACGAAGTAGATCGCACGGACGACGAGCGACCGCTGCCCCCGGGCCGAGTCAGGGTCGGAAAGCGACCGCGGCTCCGCGAGCGTGAGCACCGTCGGGACGAGGTTGATCAGCTTGATCCCGACGGGGAGCAGCACGATCGTGACGTTGAGCAGCCACGCGACGTTGACGACGATCGGCGTCGCCCACCAGCCGATAAATACGAACCACAGCGCCCGAACGAGCAGGGACCGTTGTGCCATTACTCGGGATAGACGCTCAGGGGGGAAATCCGTGTCGTCGGCCGCCGTCGCCGCGAACCGTTCGAGCAGGGGCGATGCCGGACGTCGCGGCGACAGGCGCTTCGAGTCGGTTCCCCCGGTAACGTGTTCGAGGCGACTACTGCGAGGCGCCCCGCCCGACCCCGTCCGTTTCAAGACGCTCGCCGGCCTGTCTCTCGTATGGAACTGACGCCGGGCGTACACGGGCTCCCGTTACGGGTATCGATGGACGACCGCGACGCGACGTTCAACGCGACCGCCGTCGAGACGCCGCAGGGACTCCTCCTGATCGACGTCGGGCTCCCCGACACGGTGGACGTGCTCGAAGCCGCGCTCGACGACGAGGGGTTGCGCCTCGCCGACATTTGGGGAATCCTCGTCACCCATCAAGATCCGGACCACGCCGGCTGTCTGGCGGCCGTCGTCGACCGGACCGACGCCGTCGTGTTCGCGCACGAGACGGAGGTGCCGTACCTGGAAGGTGACAAGGAGCTCGTCAAATCCACCGAGGAGCGACCGCTGTCGATCGACCCGACGACGGTCGACGTCCGCCTGACGGGGGGCGAAACCTTCGCGACCGCAGCGGGGCCGATGGAGGTCATTGCGACGCCCGGCCACAGTCCGGGACACGTGTCGGCGTACCTCCCCGACGCGGAGCTGCTCGTCAGCGCCGACGCGCTCAACGTCGTCGACGACGAGCTCGTCGGCCCCCGACCCGAGGTGACGCAGGACCTCGAAACCGCGTGGGAGAGCGTCGAGACGCTCGCCGACCGGGCCGTGACTGAGACGTTCTGCTTCCACGGCGGCCGCGTCGCCGCGGGGACGGACCGCATCCGGGAGTTGGCGGCCGACCGGTAGGGACAGACCGACGGCGGCCGCCGTAATCGCCGCCGTCGAAGCCGCGACCCCAACCGACTTGCCCGGCGGGCGCGTCCCCCCGCTCATGCCAGCTTCATCGAACGGCTCGACGAGCCTCGAATTCGGCGTCCTCGGCACCGCGGGGATCGCCCGGAAAGCGGTGATCCCGGCGATCGCCGCCAGCGATCATGCCGTCGGCGCGGTGGCGTCCCGCGACGCCGACCGCGCGGAGCGGTTCGCGGCCGAGAACGCGATCCCCCGCAGCTACGGCTCCTACGACGCCCTCCTCGACGACGACGCGCTCGACGCCGTGTACGTCCCGCTCCCGAACGGGAGCCACGCCGAGTGGACGAAACGCGCCGCGGACGCCGGCCTAGACGTCCTCTGCGAGAAGCCGCTGGCCGCCGACGCCGACGAGGCGCGCGACGTGGTCGCCCACTGCGAGGAGCGGGGCGTCACACTGATGGAGGCGTTCATGTACCGGTACCACCCCCGCACCGAGCGCGCCGTCGCGCTCGCGGCCGACGAGCTCGACGACGTCCGCACGGTGACGGCCACCTTCCGCTTCCCGCTGTACGACCGCCCCAACGACGTGCGGCTCGACCCGGACCTCGCGGGCGGGTCGCTGATGGACGTCGGCTGTTACCCCGTCTCGCTCGCTCGAACGATTCTCGGGGAGCCGGACCGCGCGTACGCCCACGCCGGCGACACCCGTGACGCCGGCGTCGACACGGAGCTCGCGGGGGTGCTGGCGTACGACGACGGCCGCTCGGCGCGAGTCGCGTCCGGCTTCGACACCCAGCTCGTCCAGCGGTACCGCGTCGACGCGACAAACGGGTGGGTCGAAGTCGAGCGCGCGTTCGACGCCCCGACCGACGAGCCCGTCGAGTTAGAGTACGAGATCGACGGCCGGCACGGCGTCGAGACGTTCCCCGCGGTCGACCAGTACCGGCTTCAGGTCGACCGCTTCGCCGAGTGCGTCGCCGACGGGACCGCCCCCCTGACCGACGGCGAGGAAGCGGTCGCGAACATGGAGGTCATCGACGCGCTCGCCGCAAGCGCCGCCGAGGGCGGCCCCGTCGAACTCTGAACGCGGCCGCCGGAGAACAGCCTCCGAACTCCCGTCCCGTCAGTACGTCCCGAGCGCCGCCGCCCGCCTCACCGGTCGATCCCGCCCTCGCCGTCGATGACGTCGCGGACCTCCGCCCGGTTCGTCACCGCGAGGTCGCCGTCGGTGGTGCGTTTCAGCGCCGCGGTCGCCGACCCCCACCGGAGCGCCGCGGGGAGGTCGCCGCCGCGCAGCCGCTCGGCGACGTAGCCGGCGACGAACGCGTCGCCGGTGCCGATCGCGTCGAACGTCTCCGCCTCGTACACGTCCTGCTCGTACACCGAGCCGTCGTGGAGCGCGACGGCTCCCTCCAGCCCGCGGGTGACGACCACCGTGTCGAAGCCGAACTCCGTGGCGAGCCCGTGCGCGATCTCGACGGCGCCGCCCTCGCGGTCGAGCACCTCACGGGCGTCCCGCCGCGGGACAAACAGGGTGTCGACGTGCTCGAACAGGTCCTCGTAGGCCGCCCGCGCCGTCTCCGGGTCCCAGAGCTTCGCCCGGTAGTTCAGGTCGAACGAGCGCGTGGTCCCCGCCTCGCCGGCGGTCCGCAGCAGCGCGGTCGTCGTCGTTGCCGTCGCCTCCGAGAGGGCGGGCGTGATCCCCGTCGTGTGGAACCACTCCGCCTCGGCGACCGCCTCCGTCGGGAGTTCGTCGGGCTCGACGGTCGTGATCGCCGCGTCGGCGCGGTCGTAGATCACGTTCGTCCCCCGCGGCTCGCCGCCGTGTTCGAGGTAGTAGGTCCCCACGCGGCTCTCGTCCGCGTCGGCCCACGCGACCCCCGGGCGGACGCCGTGGCTCCGCAGTTCGGTCACGATCCGCCGGCCCAGCGGCGAGTCGGGGAGCTTCGAGAGCCAGCGGGCGTCAGCGCCGAGCCGCGCGGCCCCGACCGCGACGTTGCTCTCGGCGCCGCCGGCTTGGACGGTCAGGTCGCGCGTCGTCTCCAGCCGCTCGCCGCGCGGCGGCGACAGCCGGAGCATCGTCTCGCCGAACGTGACGAGGTCGGTCATCGGCGCCACCCCGCACCGCAGGTCTCGAACGGGTTCATGGTGGGTGCTACGCTCGGCCGATTATAAGAGGGGGTGATCGCCGTCGGCCTGCGCGGGCGGGGGCGCCCGCGCTTCACTCGCGCCGCGTCTCTCCTCACCGCGCCGTCCCCGCCTACTCTCGGTCTTCTCGCGCCCGGTAGTCCGGGAGCGTGTCATCTTGCATCACCGCGCCGCGGCCGCCGTCGACGAGCAGCGCGGCCCCCGTGACGAACGAGGCGTCCTCGCTCGCGAGGAAGGAGACGGCGCCGGCGACGTCGGCGGGCGCCCCGATCCGCCCGGTCGGATGGATCGACTCGACCTCCTCCAGCCGCCCCTCGGGGAGCTCGTCGCGCGTCCGCTCAACCTCCACCCAGCCGGGGACGACCGTGTTCACCCGGACGCGGGGACCGAAGTCCACCGCGAGCGACCGCGTCATCCCGTTTATCCCCGCCTTCACGGCGTTGTACGGGAAGTGCGCCGGCATCGTCGCGTACGCGTGGTTCGACGAGACGTTCACGATCGCGCCGCGGTCCATGTGTTCGAGGGCGGCCCGCGCGGCGAGCCAGTACGCCCGGAAGTCCGTCTCGACGACGAACGCCCAGTCGTCGAGCGTCGCGTCGTCGGCGGCCGTCTCCGTCTGGACGCCGGCGTTGTTCACGAGCACGTCGACCGAGCCGTAGCGCTCGGCCGCCGCCTCCGCCAGCGCGGCCACGTCGTCCGGGTCGCGCATGTCGGCGCGGACGAACGTCGCGTCTCCTTCCGCACCCCCCGCCGCGATCCGCTCGGCGACGGCCTCGCCCGCCTCCACGGAGCGCCCGCTGACCACGACGTTCGCCCCCTCGGCGGCGAGCCGCTCCGCGATGCCGGCCCCGATCCCGCGGGTCGACCCGGTGACGATCGCGGTCTCACCGGCGAACCGCCCGGGGACCGCGCCCTCGGTCGGCGACTCGCGTCGGCGGGTCATCGGTCGCTCTCCGGTCGTCGAAATTCGGTCGCCATCGGGATCACCACTCTGCGACGGAGCCGTCGTCGTGGCGCCAGACGGGGTTGTGCCAGTCGACGTCCTCCTCGGCCTGCTCGCGGACGTGTTCCTCGTCTATCTCGATCCCTAACCCGTCGCCGTCGGGAACCTCGACGAACCCGTCGCGGTACTCGAACACCGACGGGTCGGCGAGGTAGTCTAGCACGTCGCTCGTCTCGTTGTAGTGGATGTCGAGCGACTGCTCCTGGATGAGCGCGTTCGGCGTACAGGCGTCGACCTGAATGCAGGAGGCGAGCGCGATCGGCCCGAGCGGGCAGTGCGGGGCGACCGACACGTCGTACGCCTCCGCCATCGACGCGATCTTCTTCAGCTCGGTGATCCCGCCGGCGTGGGAGACGTCCGGCTGGATCAGGTCCACCGCGTCCGCCTCTAACACCTCCTTGAAATCCCACCGCGAGTACATCCGCTCGCCGGTCGCGATCGGGATCGTCGTCGACGCCCGGATCGCCGGGAGCGCGTCGTTGTTCTCGGGGAGCACCGGCTCCTCGATGAACATTGGGTCGTACGGTTCGAGCGCCGCCGCGAGCCGGCGGGCCATCGGCTTGGCCACCCGGCCGTGGAAGTCGACGCCGACGTCGACCTCGTCGCCGACCGCCTCCCGGACGGCCGCGATCCGCTCGGCCGCGGCGTCGACCGCGGCCGGCGAGTCGATCGACTCCAACTCCGCGGTAGCGTTCATCTTCAGCGCCGAGAAGCCGGCGTCGACCTTCTCGCGCGCGGCCTCGCCCACGTCCGCCGGGCGGTCGCCGCCGATCCACTGATAGACGCGGACCCGGTCGCGCGCGCGACCGCCGAGCAGCTCGTGGACGGGCGCGCCGAACTGCTTCCCCTTGAGGTCCCACAGCGTCTGGTCGATGCCGGCGATGGCGCTCATCAGCACCGGACCGCCGCGGTAGAAGCCGCCGCGGTACATCGTCTGCCAGTGGTCTTCGATCCGCGTCGGGTCCTCGCCGAGCAGGTAGTTGTCGAGCAGCTCCTCGACCGCCGCGGCGACCGTCTTGGCGCGGCCCTCCACGACGGGCTCCCCCCAGCCGACCCTCCCGTCGCTCGTCGTGAGTTTCAGGAACAGCCAGCGGGGCGGCACTTCGAACAGCTCGTAGTCGGTGATGTGCATGATGGGTTGGGGTAACTCCGAACCGGTCCGCGGATCGCGGGACTCGCGCCCCGTCGGTCACGGCCGGCGTCCGCCGCCGTCGTCCGTCGCGGCCGCCGTCCGTCGCCGCCGGCCTCCGACGCGGACCGGTCCGTCGCCACGGTGGTACTTGCCCGTCCGTCGCTTAAATAGCGGGTGTGTGCGGCCGCGCCGCAGCCGTCCCCGACACGGCCCGATTTAAGACCCCCGGCGGGCAGGTATCAGCCATGCGAACCGACCGACTCGACCGGATCACGGACGGCGGCGTGATCGCGATCCTCCGCGGCGTGGGGCGAGACGACGCCGTGGCGGTCGCGGACGCGGTCGTCGACGCCGGCGTGACGGCGCTGGAGGTGACGGCGGACACGCCGAACGCGATGGCCTCTATCGAGGCGATAGCCGAACGCACCGACGACGCCGTCGTTGGCGCCGGCACCGTCCTCGACGCGGAGACCGCTCGCGCGGCGCAGCTCGCGGGCGCCGAGTTCCTCGTGACGCCGACGGTGAACCGGGACGTGATCCGGACGGCGAACCGGTACGGGACGCCGGTCGTCGTCGGCGCGTACACGCCGACCGAGGCAATCGAGGCCTACGAGGCGGGCGCCGACGCGGTGAAGGTGTTCCCCGCGAAGACCGGCGGCCCGGACCACGTCGCGGCGATCGGCGGCCCGCTCCCGCAGGTCCCGCTCGTGCCGACCGGCGGCGTCGGCGCCGACAACGCGGGCGAGTACGTCCGGGCGGGCGCGGTCGCGGTCGGCGTCGGGAGTTCGATCGTCGACGGCGAGGCGGTCGCCGACGGCGACTTCGACGTGATCCGGGAAAACGCGCGCGCGGTCATCGAAGCCGTCGCTGCGGCTCGGGAGTGACCGCTCACCGCTCCGATCCGGCGTCGCCGCCGAACCCGAGGCCCGCTACCGCGCGGGCGACCGAGTCTCGTCGGCGGCGTCGGCGGAGGGGGAGCGAACCGCGTCCCACCCGCTGATACAGGCCTCACACAGGTAGTACGCGAAGCCGTCAACGTCCCGGTGCGCGAGCGGAGCGTCGACGCCGCACTTTTCGCAGTTCATGGCCAGCGAGTGCGCTATGATGGATATATGTCTTCTGTTCGCGACCAGATCTGTGATAATTCGTGACAGAAGCGACCGAACAGACGTTTGTCGTCCGCGTGTTCGGCTCATCTCGGTATCTCCCCTCACAGTTCGTCGATACCGAACTCTGATCGCCGGCCCGCGACCCGCGGTTCGCGGTCGCGTTCGAGGACCGTCACGGGCTGGGGGCGCAGTCCGTCTTCTGTCGGACCGTGACAGATCGACGCGAAGAAAGAACCCCGGCGCGCTGTGGTCGGCGTTCCCGACCGGTCGGGTTCAGAGGCGCTTTCCGAGGAAGACGCCGCCGGCGACGGCGCTCCCGAGCGCCGCGGCGCCGCCGGCGACCACGACGAGATTCACGTCGCCGAGCAGTCCGCCACTGTTGCCGCCGTTGCCGGTGGTTTCGCTGCCGTCGCTCGCGCCCTGTTGGCCGTCGTTGTTGGCGACGACGTCGCCGGCCGCGACGTCGACTTGCCCGCCGACAAGCGCCACGTCGACGCTGGCGCGGTCGGCATCGTTGACGGCCGTGTCCTCGCCCACGAAGGACAGATCCGTCGAGTCGCCGTCGTCGCCGACGGCGGTGACTCGGAGCCGAGCCAGTACCGGTTCGTCGACGCCCTCGGTACCGGACTGCGTGAAGACGACCCACCCCTCGTCGTTGTTCACGTTCACAACGGGGTCGTCGAAGTCGTCGCTCCCCACGACGCCCTCGACTTGGACGACGGACGAGTCGAAGGTCACGTTGGTCTGATAGCCGGCGACGTTGCTGGCGTCGGTCGACACCCGAACCACGGCGGTGTCGTTCGGGTTGACTGTCGCCGATCCGAGCCGGAGCTGTGGGGCGTCGGACTGCTGTGCGTACTGCTGGGAGAGGAGGGCATTGTCGCTCGCGGTCGTACCGGCCTTGTCGGTCACCACGGGGGTCCCGTCGGCGGTGGCGGCGGCCGCTACGGGCGCGGCGACGGGGGCCAACGCCAGCGCGAGCACGAGTGCGAGCGCGGCGGCGTGTCTGGTGTCATCGAACATACGTTATCTGTGTGTAAGGATCCGTGTTAATCATTTCGCGCGTTCTGCGGTACGAAAAATTGTGGCGGCTGTGGTTGACGGGTGATTCGGCCGGTCAGAGCGCGGGTGCGCTCGGCGTGGCGGTCGATTCGACGCTCGGAGCGGTGACCGAGGACTGGGTGTCCGCGGCGTTCATCTCCGGCGGTTCCTCGATGCCGGCGACGATCTGCAGGATGTAGGTCACGTCAGCGGACGTGATCTGGCCGTCCTGGTTGACGTCACCGAGCATCTCGATCTGGTCGTCCGGAACCTCGGTCGGCAGGCCGGCGATGTAGCGCTGGACGATGACCGCGTCACCGGCGGTGATCTCGCCGTCGGCGTTCACGTCGCCGAGCTGGCCGTCGAGGACCGTGACGTGGCCGTTGTCCCAGTTGGTGAGGTAGGAGTCACCGTCGGGGCCGAAGACCGCGGACTCGGAGCCGACGAGGCTGACTTCGGCCTCCTCGCCGTTATCCATGTCGACGACCTCGAACTCGATGGAGGCCATCTCGGGCGCGTCGGCGCCCTCCGCCTGCGCCTGCGTGAGGAACAGCACGCCGTTCTCGTTGTCAACCTCCATCACGGGGTCAGCCATGTCCTCGCCGGAGACGTCCTTGACTTGGAGCTTCTCCGGATCGAACTCGATCGTCGCCTCGTAGCCGGAGACGTTGCTGACGTCCGTCTGGAGCGTCACTTCGGCGTTGCTACCGGGCGAGACCGTCGTCTCGGTCACTTCGACCGTGCCGGCGGGCTCCGGCGGGTTCGCCGCGACCTCGACCATGTTCGCGAGGATGGTGTTCGCCTCTTCGGTAAACTCGTCACCGTTGACGAATAGCGTGCTACCGAGGCCGGCACCGAGGACGTCCCACCGCTCCTCGCTGACTGCGGCGCCGCTACCGGGGACGGTGTCGCCGTCGAACTGGGCGTCGGCGAGCACGGTCCCTTCGGCACCGTTGAAGTACGACACGTCGATGCCCGTGTGGATCTGGACAGTGTCGCTGTCGATGCCGTCGAAGACCGGGTGGTCGGTCGCGATGTTCGTGTACGACGACTCGTCGCCGAGGTCGTCGTCGACTTCGGCGGGCGCACCGATGGCGCTCGAGCGCGCCTCGATACCGTTGGAGTCGCTACCCCACTGGTCGAGGTAGACCGTGCCAACCCCGACGCTGGCGGTCGCGTCCGCGAACGCCTCGGCGTTCTCTTCGTCGATTTGCTGGACGACGAACGCATCGTACTCGCCGGTCGAGTCGATGGCGGTGTCGGCGTCGATGACTGTCAGCTCGTAGCTCGCCGGGAGCTGGCTGGCGGCGCGGCTCGCGACGTCAGAGCCGTACTCGCCGTCGTCATCGACGACGCCGACCTGCGTGAACTCGGCGAAGACCTCGGTCGGGCCCGTGGTGACTTCGAGACTGTCACCGGCGCCCTCGAAGGTGTGAACCACCGAGAGGTCGCCGCTGGAGCCGTCGGCCGTCTCGACGGTCACGGTCGCCATGCCGCTGTAGTCGCCGAGGTCGACCGGTTCACCGAGCGCGATCTCGTTCCCGTTCAGGTACACCGTGGCGTTCTCGGCACTGAAGCCGTCGCCGAGTTCCGCGGTGTACGTCTCGAGGTTCGCGACCTGTACCGTCGCGGAGACGTTCTGGCCGCCTTCGACGGCGCTCGCCTGGCCGGACTCGAGCGAGACGCCGAGTGCGGGACCGAGGCTGAAGTTCGCGGTGACGGTCTCGTTATCACCGACTTCGACCGTCTGGCTCGAACTCTCCGCGCCGAACGCGTCGGCGGTAACGGTGACATTGCCGGTCTCGGCGAGCACCGTGTACTCACCGTCCTCGTTCGTGGTCGCTTCGAAGCCTTGGTCGGTGGAGACGGACGCGCCCCCGATGGCCGAACCGTCTTCGTCCGTCACCGTGCCGGTAATCTCCTGTTCGAGCGCGACCATGTCGGTCGCCTCCTTGATGTCGATAATCCCGTCACCGTACCGGGTCGGGTCGGGATCCTCCGTCGGCGCCCAGGCCGTCTCCGTGAGCGCCTCCGTAGCGGTGGACTTGTCGATGTCGCCGGCCGCGGAGAGCATCAGGGCGTACGCGCCGCTGATGTGCGGGGCGGCCATCGACGTGCCGGAGAGCTCTTGGTAGCCGCCGCCGGGCTGGGCGCTTTTCACCGCGACGCCGGGCGCGGCGTAGTCGGGCACGATGTAGGTGTCCGGCCAGTCGCTCGGGGCGGCGTCGCCCCAGTCAGCCTCGGTGTCGACTTCCTCACCGCTGGAGAACGAGGCGATGCCGCCGTCCTCGTTGCTGGCGCCCGCGGCGATGCTCTCGTAGACGTTCCCCGGGCTCCCGGAGCTACCCTCGTAGCTGTTGCCCGCGGACGCGACCAGCACTTTACCAGCCGCCTCGATGTTCTGCGTCGGCTCGATCATCTCGGTGAAGTAGCCTTCCGCACCCAGGCTCATCGAGACGACGTCGACGCCGGACTCGTTGGCGGCCCACTCCATCCCGCTGGCGACCTGCGCGAAGCTCCCGCTCCCGCCCGGGATGACAAGACCGTGGTAGAGCTCCGCATCGGGCGCGACGCCGATGTACTCGCCGCTGGCGTTGCCGCCGACGACGGTCCCGGAAACGTGGGTTCCGTGGTCGCTGCTGTCGTACGGGTCCACGTTCTCGACGCCGTCCTCGGTCGCCTCGACGAAGTTATCGGGGTCGATGTTGATGTCCGGATGATCGGGATCGACGCCCGTGTCGAGCACGGCGACGCCGACGCCCTCACCCTGAGTGTCGTACTCGTCCCAGACCTCGGTCGCGTTGATCTGATCGAGGCCGTAAGTGGTGTTGTAGCTCGCGGACCGGACATCGTCGGCGCTCGCGCGCTCCTGCTGGAGGTTCTCCGGAACCGTCAGCTCGAAGTTCGCGTGTGCGCGGTCGACGCCTTTGATCTCGGTGACGCGCTCGATGTTCACCTCGTCCGTATCGACCTCGGCGAGCACCGCGTTCGCGATCCAGAACCGCTCGACGGTCTCGATTCCCTCCGTACTACCCGCGTACCGGAGGAAGTTCTGCTGGGTGGCCGCCGAGTGCTGTTTCATCGACCGGATGGCTGCTTGTCTCGTCACGCCCTGGAGGGACGCGCGGTCGATCTCGTCGAAGCGGAAAATCACTTCGACGGTACCGTCAGCCTCCTGGAGGGCCGGGTCGACGTCACCCTGTGTCCCGAACTCTACTGGAGCTCCGGGGTTCTGGATGCCGTCGCCGAACGATGCCGTATCAGTTGCCGCGTCTGTTCCCCCGCTCCCCGGTGCTACCCCGGCCGCGCCTCCAACAGGCGCGAGCAGGAGTATCACCGCGAATACCGTGGCGAATATTACGTTACGTGACATTCGGTGCGCGCGGCGGTACCACGCACCTCGAGGCCACAGCCCATCGGGGCATAGTTAGTAGACAGAATATGATCACCTTAATGACCGCATTTGGGGGGTTTCGTTCCTATGTAGCCCCATAATCTGTGGAATATGGCGGTAAAAGGATACCACAACGGATGTCTATGGAACGCGCAGCAGCTCACTTCGTTCCGAGTATTTGGTGTGAATTTTTCCGTTGCGAGAGCGCAGTCAACTGCCGCAGATCGCGCAAGTGAAAGAATACGTACACCAGTGTACGAAGTCATCCATGAATGTTATTTTCAACTTGTAAGAATGGAGAATGAGCCGATGAATAGCAGAAAATATATAGATACTGTCAATTGAAAAGTTTTAGTTGTTATACATATATTTGGAGATACGGAGGGAGCGGTGTGAACACTACACAAGTACGTACGGACGATGGCGACGAAGAGACGGCCACGCCCTGCGGCGGCGTGACCGTACTCTGCGAACGGCTCGATGAGGGCACGAGAAACCCGGACGACCTCAATCTCATCTACGACGTCCTCAGCAACTACCGTCGACGGCAGATGCTTCAACTCCTCGGAGCCGAGTCCAACAACTCGGCGACGATACCCGATCTCGCATCTACTATCGCCGCGTGGGAGATAGATGTCGACGACCCCGACGCAGTCAGCTACGACGACCGAAAGTCGGTACAGTCGACTATCTATCAGCACCACGCGCCCAAGATGGCCGACGCCGGTCTCGTCGAGTTCGACAAGCGGACCAGCCGCCTAGAACTCACCGACCGCGCGAACCGTCTCGGACTCGGCGGAGACGACGCTGACGTCGACGGCTCGGCGGGTGACGAGAGGAAGTGGATGTCTTCAGACGCGGCCGCCGTCACCGGTGTCCTAGCGGTGGCCGTCAGCGTCGCCGCGACGGCGACTGTCGCCGGTTCCCCGACCGCGTTCGTGGTCCTCGCAACCTCCATCGTGACCGGAGTGGTCACTTGGAATCGTTCCGGCCGGTAGTCGTCGTCTCGGTCGACTCGGTCAGACCGTCGACGGCGAGCCGCTGTCTTAGCCTCGGCAGTCGTCGCGCTAGAATGCGGTCGACCCGGACGATTCCGTCACTGCGGCCTGTCCGTCCGACGCTCGGCGTTCACCGCAGCGCGTCGAGGTCGAACTCGAAGGCGGCGACCGGCACCTCCAGGTCGTGTTCGACGAGCACCGCGGGGTGGAGCTCGCCGATCACGCCGACGCGCTCGCCGTCGATCTCGACGTCGGCGGCGCGGCCCTCGATGAACGACGGGTGTTCGGTCCGCGGGGTCGCCAACTCGGCGCCGAAGTCGTCACAGAGCGCCTGGAGGCGCCCCTTCGCGGCCTCGTAGGAGGCGTCGCGGCGGGCGACCGCGCCGGCGACGTGGCGGGACTCGGCGACGTTCGCCTCCTCGTCGTCGTCGCGCTCGGCGACGAAGCCGACCTCGGCGACGTCTTGCGGGTAGGCGTTGTGGGTGTTCCGCTCCAACAGCATCACGAGCGACGGAAGTGCCCACGTGCGGAGCTGGGTGTACTCCTCGCTGTACGGCTCGGTGATCTCGACGGGGTCGCCGCCGCCGAAGACGCCGGCGCTCGCGTTCGCCGTCTCCCCGTCGGCGAGCGCCGCGCCCCCGGTCCCGGGCTCGACGTTCATCCGGTCGTAGTTCTCCGTTCCGCTCGTCATGTGGAAGTTCAGGAGATCCTCGAAGCCGAGGCCGACGAGGCTCGTCCGGACCGCGTCCTCTAAGCGCGAGCGCTCATGGCGGCCCCCCACTGTCCCCACGTCGGGGTAGCGCGGCTCTAAGTTGTCGAAGCCGTACGCGCGCCCCACGTCGTCGACGAGGTCGAGCGGGTGGAGCACGTCGACGCGGTACGGCGGAATCGACACCTCGTAGGTCACGTCCTCATCGAGGGTGTAGGAGGCGTCGAGCCCGGCGCGCTCGAAGCAGTCGACGACCTCCTCGGGCTCGAACTCGACGCCGAGCAGCGTCTCGATCCGGTCGTGCGAGACGGTCTTCTCGTCGACGTCGAGGTTCGGGCGGACGAGCTCTCGGCCGTACTCGCTCGGGTGCGTGGCGCCCTCGGCGTAGTTCACCTTGACCTCCTCGATCGTCGCGCCGCGGGCAGACAGCGCGTAACAGATGATATTACACATCCGGTCGATCGTCCACTGGTCGGTGCCGGTGAGTTCGACGAGCAGCTCGCGGGAGCCGGTCGTCACCTCGGTGCGCTTCCCGTTGATAACCGGCGGGAACGAGAAGAGGCCGAGCTCGTCGTAGATCGCCGGGTAGCGGTCGAGCCCCTCGACGAGATCGGCGTAGGTCGTCCCCGTGTCGTGCTCATCAAGGACCTCGTTCGGGGTCAGCTCGTCGTTCGCGTCGAGCGGGACGAACGTGTCGCCGTCGGGGTCGACACCGCGGTAGGTGATCGACGGCTCCGCGCCCTCCTGGAGCGGTGCGCCCTTCACCATCGCGAGGTCGTGGATCCCGATCGCGCCCTTTGCGCGGCCGCGACCCATCGTCGCGTGGAGCTTCTCCTGGAGCTGGATCAGCGACTCTAAGGCCGCCTCGTCGAGGTCGAGGCCGCGGACGACGGCGCCGGTGACGTACGGGCGCTCGTCGGGCACCGACTCGTCGACTTCGATCGTCCACTCGGGGTCGTTCGTGTCGGGGACGTAGACGCCGCGGTCGTCGCCGTAGTGGTAGCGCAGCGAGCGCGCGACCCCCTCGACGGAGAGTCGGTCGAGCCGGTCGGGCGCGAACTCGAACTGGAGGAGCCCGTCGTCGGTCTCGCCCTCGAACTCTAAGCCGAGGCCGAACAGGTCCTCCTTGAACTCCTCGTCGCTCGTGTCGGTGCGGCCGGTGAGCCCGCGCAGCTCGTCGGTGTCGATGTCGACGACGGGCATCAGTAGCTCACCTCCGCGTTCCGCAGGAAGTCGATGTCGGCTAAGGTTCCGTGGAGGTCACGGATGTCCTCCGCGCCGGTGGTGAGCATCGCCAGTCGCTCCAAGGCGAGCCCCCACGCCATCACGTCGCAGTCGACGCCGAGCGGGCCGGTGACCTCCTCGCGGAAGACGCCGGAGTTGCCGATCTCGATCTCCTCGCCCGTCTCCGGGTGCTCGCCGAACAGCTCGAAGGAGGGCTCCGTGTACGGGTTGTAGTGCGGCTTGAACCGGATGTCCGTGATCCCGAACTGCCGGTAGAACTCCTCGAAGGTGCCCATCAGGTCGCGCACCGAGAGGTCCTCGGCCATCACCCACCCCTCGATCTGGAAGAACTCCAGCAGGTGCGTCGGGTCGAGCGTGTCGTTGCGGTACACCTTCTCGACCGAGAAGTAGCGCTGGGGCGGCTCCAGCTCCGCGCCCGCGATCCCCGAGAGGTAGCGCATCGACAGCGAGGTGGTGTGACCGCGGAGCGCGACCTCGCGGGCGAAGTCGGCCGACCACGGCGAGTGGTAGCCGTCGCCGTCGACCCCCCACCCGTCGCGGTGGGCGGCCTCGATGCGGGCCATCAGCTCGTCCGGAATCGACTCCATCCGGTCCACGTCGAGCGCGAACCGGTCCCAGTGGGTCCGCGCCGGGTGGTCCTGGGGCATGAACAGGCAGTCGTTGATCCAGAAGTCGGCGTCGGCGTGCGGGCCCTCCATCTCTTGGAACCCCATGCCGACCAGCACGTCCTTCACGCGGTCGGCGGTCCGACGGAGGACGTGTTTCCGGCCGCCGCGGGCCGTCTCAGCGTCGGCCTCGACGTTGTACTCGGCGAACTCGGCGTCACGCCACTCGCCGCTGGCGAGGAGTTCGGGCGTGAGCGCCCCGACCGTCTCGGTCGCCTCCACGCCGGTCATCAGCGCGTCGACGCCGTCGTCGGTGAGCCGGACCGTCCGCGTGACCGACTCGCCGACCGCCACTAACCCGCGCGAGTCGAGCTGGTCGATCGCCGCCTCGTCGACATCAAGGGCCTCCGCGTCGAGCCCCTCGCCCTCACCGCCGGCGTCAGCGAGCGCCGCGAGCGCCGTCGCCTCGGGGTCGGCGTCCGGGTCGACGTCCGGATCGACCGAGAGCTCGCCGCCGTTGACGCTCCCGAATCCCTTCCGCGCGAAGTTCGCGAGCGCGATGTCGACCTCGGGGCCGTCTAGATCGGCCCCGCCGATGACCTCGCCCATCGAGACCGGTTCGGCGTCGGCGCCCGCGTCGAGCCCGGCCCGGTAGAGCCGCGTCTCGGGGAGCCCGTCCTCGACGTAGGTCCGCCCCTCGTCGGTGAGTTCGAGCGTCTCGTCGGTCGCGGACCCGACCTCGACGAGCCCCTCGTCGGCGAGGTCGAACGCCGCGCCGGCGACCGTCTCCGGCTTCAGGTCCGTCTCGTCGGCTATCTCCGCCACCGTTCGTTCGTCCGTCGCGCTCGCGGCCTCGAGGACCGCGAGCTGTCGTTCCGGGAGTCGCATTCGAGTTGTCTCTACACGCGTGCGGCTGGTTGGTAACGGTTCCGGGACCGGGACGTCGGAAGAGAATCGTTTCTGATAAATTGAGCGATCGAATTATATAACGTATCGGTGTACGGGAGCTATGAGCAGCGCAACGACCGGATCGAACGATTCCGGCTCGGTTCCGGAGACGGCCCGCGTCTGTCACGGCGACGACGGTCCCGCTCCGAGTCTCGCCGTCGTCGAGGCGATCGCCGAACTCGTCGATGTCGACCCCGTCGACCTGTCCAAGGAGGGCGTGGTGCTGTACGAACACGTCGATCCCGACGCGCTGAACGCGCTCGTCGCGGGACGGGCCGACGCCGACGTCGACATCTCGCTCACGGTGGCGGGCTACGACGTCCGCGTCGGCCCCGACTCCGCGGTCGCTCGCCGAGCGCGGGACTGAGACGCAGCCGACGGCGCGGACCCGTTTTCCGCCGCTACTCCCCGTCTGCCGCCCGCTCGCGGAGCCGCGCGATCCGATCGCCGAGCGGCGGCTGGACCTCGAACCACGTCGACCAGTCGCCGGTCTCTGGCTCGACCCCGCGGCGCTCCGCGATGCACTCGAACGCGTCGGCGACGCGGTCCGCGCCGACCGCGTCCGCGGCGCGGGCGTCCGCCGCGTACTGGACCCGCCGGCCGGCCCAGAAGGAAGCGATCCCTACGGCGATGACGGCGGCGAAGCCGGACTCGAACGGGACGAGCGTCGTGACGACCGCCGCCAGCGTCGCCAGCACGGCGCCGACCGCGACGGCGCGGAACTCCGCGTAGTACGCCGCGACTCGCCCGGCCTCCGCCGCGAGCAGCCCGACCGCGACCTCCTCGTCGAGGTCGGTCAACACGTCCCCCGTGAGGAACAGCACCCGACGCCGGGGCGGCCCGCGGACGGCGACCTCGGCGGGACCGGTCGCCGACCCTCCCTCGTTGCTTGCGCCGTTGCCGCTCCCCGCCCCGTCGACGGACTCGATCGCGACCCGCTCGATGTCGAGTCCGCCGGGATCTGCCAGCGCCGCGATCTGCGCGCGCTCCGCATCCGTCGGCGGCCGCAAGTCCCGGTAGCGGTCGGCCGCGTACAGCGGTCCCACCGAGACCGCGAGCGCGGAGATGACGCCGACGCCGACGACGAACGCGACTCCGATCATCGCTCTCGCTGACGGGACGACCGGAGTAAAAAGGCGCGGTGTCGCGACGCGTTCCCGGTTTTCCCGTCTCGCGCATCTCACCCGTCTTGCGCATCTCACCTGTCCCGCCCTCTTCACTCCGGGACGCGCCGCGCGAGCGCCCGGACCGCCGCCGCGGCCTCGCTGTCGGGCGCGGCGCTCACGATCGGCCGCTCCGTCGCGACGGACCGACCGACTCGCGGGTCGGTCGGGACCACCTCGACGGGCGCGCCGAGCGCGTCGCCGATCGGTTCGACTGGCGGCGGCTCGGTCACGCGGTTGACCGCGCAGCCGACCAGGCCGGCGTCGAGCTCGCGGGCGAGCTCCCGGGTGCGGATCGCGTCGGCCAGCGCGAACGCCCGGGGCGAGACGACGAGGAGGCAGGCGTCCGCGACCGCCAGCGGCACGCCGGCGTCGGCGCGGCGTCCCGCGGGACAGTCGAGGACGACGGTCCCGAACTCGCGCTCGACCGCGGCGACCGCCCCCTTCAGCCGGGTCAAGTCCGCGGCGCGCGCGCCGGCCAAGGTCCGCCCGCAGGGGACGATATCGACCGGCCCCGACCGGACCGTCTCTATCGGGTCCGCCGCGCCGGCGAGCACGTCGTGGAGGTCGGGGCCGCGGCCGTCAGGCAGGTCCGCCATCCCGAGGTCCGCGTCGACGACGACCCCGTCGAGCTCGGCGGCGACGTTGTACGCGAGCGTCGTCTTCCCGACGCCGCCCTTCCCGCCCGCCACCGCGAGGATCACGCCAGCGCCTCCAGCGCCTCGGTCGGGACCTCGCTCTCCTCCGCCCGCTCGGCCAGCGCCGCGGCGCGGTCGCGGACCGCCTTCAGGCGCTCGGCGTCGGTCGCGATGCGCTCGTCGAGTCCCTCCACCGCGTCGAGGCCGCCGACCTCCTCGACGACCGCCGTCGCCGTCGCGAGGTCGGCGTCGTCGAGTCGCTCCCCCCGCTCAATCCGCGCCTCGACGGCCGCGAACCACGCGTCGATCTCGTCGGACCCCGCTGCGCTCGGCGGCGGATCGGGAGCCGCCGACCGGTCCGCGTCGCCGTCGCTCTCCTCGCCGTCGGCCGCTCTCCCGTTGACGTCGTTGCCCTCCTCGCCGTCACCGTCGTCCGTGTCACCGCCCACCTCGTTGACGGCGTCGCCAGCTTCCGCTCCGGCGACCGCACGCCGCGGGGGGCGATGCGATTCGAGGTCGCGCACCACCGCCCGCGCGAGGTCAGAGCCGTCCTCGGTCGCCGTGCGATCGTCCTCCGCGTCCGCGGGCTCGACGCTCGCGATTTCGACCGGCGGATCGACGGGGTCGGCGAGCGCTGCGAACCCGAACGCCGCACGGTCGCCCGGGTCGATCACCGCGGTCACGCCCCCGGCGTCCCACCCGGCTTCGGGGATGCCGCCGCGCCGCGGTGGAAGGACGGGGCCGTCCAGCCGGCTCTCGATCCGGACGCGCCGCGGGACCGCCCCGTCGTTGCGCACTCGGACGCCGACGAGCGACGCGTCCCCTTCGCGGTCGACGGACCAGTCGAGTTCCATGCGTCGGGTGCCGCGGAATCGCATTTAAGTGTCGGGGTCGGACCCCACGCGGACCGCCGCGGTCCGGAGCAGCGACCGCGCGCTCCGCTCGGACGCCGCGACCGCTCGGGCCGCGTCGCCGCGCAGTTCGACAGGGCTGTCGAGCGCCGCGACCCTGACCGCCGCGAGCGACGCCGCGACCGGGTCCCCGTCGTAGTCGTCCGGCGCCGCGCCGGCCGCGCTTGGATCGCCGCCCGGGACGACCCCCAGCGCGCGGCGGAACGACGGATAGACCGCCTCGGCGAGTTCGCGGCGGGCGGTCCGCAGCCGGTTTCGGAGCCGGTCGCGGAGCCGCAGCCGTCGCCGCCGCTCGTCCCGGTTCCGGGCCGCCTCGGCCCGCGCGCGCTCGAGCGCCTGCTCGGCGGCGATCGCCTCCGTCTGCGCGGCCGACAGCTCCGCGGCCGCTTCCTCCAGGTCGCCGAGCGTCTCGTCAGCCTCGGCGTCGACCGCGCGGCGCGCTCGGGCGTCGCCGCGCAGCGCCGCAACTCGTTCCTTCAACCGCTCGGTCTCTCCGGTCGTCTCGGCGACCCGCCGCCGCGCCGCCGTCAGGTCCACCGGCTCGATCTCGATCGCCGCGAGTTCCGCCTCGATCTCGTCGATCTCGGGCGCGACCGACGCGGTCCGTCCCCGCGAGCGCGCGGCCGCCGCGAGCTGTCGCCGGAGTCCCGCCTCGGTGGGGAGCCGCCCGAGCACCGCGCTCGGTTCCGGACGCTCCTCAACGCCGACGGAGCCGTCCACCTCGCTGTCATCGTCGGAATCCGGCGGGACCGACATCGCCCCGGTCACAGCTCCCGGTCGCGCATGGCGTCCGGGTCCGGATGCTCCGTCCCCGCCGCGAAGGCGGTGTACGGCGTCGACTCCGCGGACCGGTCCGCGTAGGCCGCGGCGGCCTTCCGGACCGGCTCGTCGACGGCGACGAACTCGTTGAACGGTTCGGTGCGCTCTATCTGGACGTCTCCGCCGTGTGACTCCCGCAGCCGGAGCGCGAGGAAGGCGGCGTACACCGTCTCGTCGAACAGCGCGGCGCGGCCGAACCGCCGGGCGACGACCGACTCGTGGCGACGACACAGGTTCCGGAGGCCGGTTCGGGCGGCCGCCGAATACGTCACGACCAGCAGCACGCCCGCCGGTGGTCGGTTTTGAAATTTATCCGTTCCGGACCGGAACGTTTCAGCCGCCTTCAGCGACGGCGGGTCGGTTCCGCCCTTCGTCGGCCCGCTGTCGGCGGTCGGAACCGCCCGCCGTCGGACGTTAGAACCGCTCGACGTCGAACTCGGGATCGGTGTCACCCTCCGGGTCCCCCTCGTCGAGGTCACTGGCGGCGAGGACGCGCTCGCGGGCGGCCGGTTCCGAGGGCGCGACGACGACGGTGCCGTCGACGGGGTCGTCGCCGACCGCGCGGAACACGTCACCGTCGCCGTCGAACTCGGTCGCGTACGTCCGGAGTACGGCCGCCACGCGCCGCTCGGTGGCCGCGAGGTCGGCGTCGCCGTTCTCGAACTCGCGGAGCGCGTCCTCGACGTTCCGTATCGCGGAGATGCGGTCCATCTACGTCGTTCGGAGGTGGCCCTGCTTGGGTTCGTACACCTCGCCCTTCGTCCGGAGCTTCTCGATCTCCTGTTCCGCCTTCCCCGGGTCCATCCCGATCTCGCCCGCGCGGTCGAGCACCTCGTCGACCGGCGCGCCCTCCTCGTACTCCTCCTCGATGTCGGCGATGAGCCCCTTGATGTTCTTGATGCGGTCGCGCTGGCTCTTCGAGGTGCCCGTTTCGACCACGTCCGCGTCGAACTGCCCCGTCTCGGGGTCGACGCCGATGTCTTTGAGACACGACTCGACGATGTCGGTCGCGCGGTCGGCGTCCTCGCGCTCGACGGTATCCGACAGGCGGACCCGCGCGCTCGCCTCCGAGAGCCGCACCATCGCCTCCAGCTTCCGGGCGGTGACCGGTACCGGCGCGTCCTCGTCCGCGCCCTTCGAGCGGAGGTCGACGTAGAACTCCTCGATGAGCTCCTTCGCCTCGTCGGTCATCGTCGGGAAGCAGGACCGCTTCGCGTGGGCGATGTACTTCCGCAGCAGCTCCGAGTCGATCTCCGGCGCGACCTCCTCGGTCACCTCCGCAACCTGCTCGGACGTGAACTCCGAGCTCGCCAGCTCCTCGCGCTGGGTGTTGAGCTCGCCGGCGTAGTTCGTCTTGATGATGTGTTTCGCCAGCCGGGAGTCGTGTTCCGGGTCGGGACTGTCCGTCACCGTGAAGATCAGGTCGAACCGCGAGATGAGGGCGGGCTCCAAGTCGATCTGCTCGCCGATCGGCTCGTACTGGTCGAACCGGCCGTACTTCGGGTTCGCCGCGCCGAGCAGCGAACAGCGCGCCTTGAGGGTGGCGTTGATCCCGGCCTTCGAGACCGAGATCTTCTGTTGTTCGAGCCCCTCGTGCATCGCGGAGCGGTCAGAGGAGTTGTGGACGACGAGCCCGTTCGCGACGAAGTTGTGCGTCCCCTCTACGGTCAGGTCGTACACCCGCGGTCGCTCCCCGTCGTCGATCCGCGTCAGTATCGACCGCAGATCCTCTCTGACGGCGGTCACCTCGCTCGCGACCGCCTCACGCACGTCGCCGAGCCGGTCGGTCTCGACAGCGCCCGACAGCCACCGAGATACGGTCGCCTGACTCACGTCGAGCCTCGACGCCACATCCGCCTGACTAACCCCGTAGGCGTCGAGCGCCGCCGACAGCTCCGATCGCGTTTCGCCGACCGGACCGCGGTCGAGCAGTTCGCGAGCGCGCGTTTCCGCCGTGTCGACCGGCCCACCGATGACGTCTGCGAGATGCTGTCGGAGCACCTCGCCGCGGTGTTCGGTCGACTCCGGGGGGACCGTTTCGACCGACTCGACCTGACGCCACTTCACGTCGCCGCGGACGAACTCGCGAAGGTCGTCGAAGTCGGTCTCCGCGACTCCGGTGAGGATCTCTCGCAGCCGCTCGGTCACCGTCCGACGGACCTCCTCGCTCTCGCCCCACTCGCGGGAGATCTGCTGTTGGGACAGCGTCGTCCCGTCCGCGAGTTCGGACTGCGAGACGTGGTACCGCTCCCGCAGCTCCGAGAACATCTCCCACGTCGGTTTCTCGTCGAGTCGGCGCCGGTCCTCGGTGGCCGCCTCTCGCCGTTCCTCGAACGCCACGAGTACCTGGCGGGCGCGGTGGAGCGAGACGTTCGCACCGCCGCTCTCGAAGTCGTGGTACGTGACCGCTTCGAGTCCGCACTCACGCTGATGGAGCCGGAGCGAGTCGCGACACCGCGCGAGCACGTCGCCGACCTCTGGGACTACGTCGAGGATCGTGCGACCGCCGCCTGCCGAATCGACGACGCGGTCGAGCGCCGCCGCCTTCCGCGTGGCCGTGAATCCGACGTACCGCCGGAACGCCGCGAGCGAGTCGGCGTCGGTCACCGTGAGGTAGTACACGTCGCGGCCCTCGTTCCGCTCGCGCCGCTGGAGCTGACTCGACACGCCGAACCCTAAGAGGAGGTTCCGCGTGCCTCGGAGCAGGTCTCGGCTCGCAGATGCTATCCGAACGTTGCCGGCCGACTCGTCGACGTGCCCCTCGCTGTCCGCGAGCGCGCGGATGAACGCGGCCTTCGCCGCGCGGCTCCCGGTCGAAACGGGGGTCGGGAAGCACTTCTCGTCGTACCCACCGAGGTTCATTCCCGCGTCGAGGACGGCGTCGGCGTGTTCCTTCCCCGTGACGCGGACCGTCTCGACGCCGTCGTCGCGCTTCTCGCTCGGCGGACGGGTCGGCTCCGCGTCGAACGCCGCCCGCGCCGCGCGCTCGAAGTCGTCCAAGAGCTCGTCGTCTGCGTTGGTGAACCGGACGCCGTAGACGCCCTCGTCGCGGTCGTAGTAGACGTTCCCGTCGCCGGAGAGGTATCCGAGGACGCTCGCCATCGCGGGGTCGACGCCGTCAGTGTCGATTCTCTCGCTGTCGACCGGTTCGGTTACCGGTCGGTCTCCGCCGTTCGCCGCCACCGCTCCGCCGTCCGCCGCCTTCGTCGGGATCTCGCGGGGGACGTACACCCAGTCGCCGTCGTCGAGCGCGGCCGCCTCGCGCTCGACGCGCTCGCCGTCGTCGAGGACGAAGAACGGGTGGTCGGCGGTCGCGGTCAGCGACTCGCCGGTCTCCATCGTCACCCGGGTCAACTCCGACGGCGCGTCGTACTCGTGGACCGCGGAGACGGGGCGCTCGACGAGGTTGCCGTCCCCGTCCATCGACCAGACGTCGAGGTCGACGTCGCGGACGCGGCGACCGTTCGAGAGCTCCTCGATGTCGCCGTCTTCGGCCGCTTCCCGCGCCAGTTCGTCGATGCGCTCGACGCGCCCGTCGGCGAGCGAGACCAGCGTGTCGCCCGTGACGCAGTCCATCTTGTCCAGCTCGTCGACCGCGGCGATCCCCTTGTCCGCGAGCACGAGCGCGCCGGCTTCGAGCGACCACTGCTGGCCGTCGCCGAAATCGTCGCGGACGGCCGCCGCCGTGAGGCCCGCCGCGGACGACCCCTTCCCGGACGTGTACACCGAGCGAGGTGCGATGTTTTCGACGTACGAAATCATCTGGGAGTTATGAGAGACGACGCTGTTTCCGAGATACGTGTGCGTGTCTCTGACCTCGAGATCGTAGACCCACTCGTAATCCGGATCGACCGATTCGATCGACTCGATCCGGTCCCAGTGAACGTCGTTCGTACACAGACGATCGAGTTCGGAGATGTCTTGGCTGACGGATAATGCCTCGTCGAGACGATCCAAAATCACGTCCTTTGCATCCGCGGTCTGTCCACCGTCTGGAGCGACGTCGTTCCGCTCATAGTAGCTGATCGCGGTTTGAGAGACGTCCATACCCTCCGAGAGTACCTTCTGAGAGATGTTCAGTTCCTCTCGTAGCGTCTCGACTGCCTGCCAGTCACCGTCCAGCAGCTCTCCGCGCTTCTCCCGAAGCCAGTCTAAGCGGGTTTCGAACGTGTCGACAACCGCTCTCAGACTCGCTCTACTCGGATTTCTGTCGCCGCGTTCGTAGTGTTGATACGTCGGACGCGGCAGTCCGATATCGAACTGTGACAACGCGAGCGCCTCGCGGATCTGCCGGAGATCGTCACTTAGTCCCGGAATCACATCCGTGTTTGTGTTCTCTGGAACGTCGTCGAACGCTTTCGAGGCCGTCGCTTTGCGATCGGTGACGAATCCAATTTCGTCGACGTATTTGACGAAATCCCGTCCACTGATGCGCAGTCGGTGGCTGTCGTTGTGTCGTTTCCGAAGATGGCTCTGGATCCCGAACGCGAGGAGTAACGTCTGTACTCCGGTCAGCAGTTCTCTACTCATCGAGGAAACCGTGATTTCGCGTTCTTTGGGTGAGACTGTCCCCTCGCTGTCAACGTACGCCTGTAGGAATTCCTTCTTGTTCTCCGGACTCGCCCGTTTGAGACAATCGGGGACGAGTTGATTCTCAGAGTTTTTGAGAATTGCCGGTTCGAGTTCTCTGAGGAACCGGACGAACTCCAACGAGGAACAGCGGACGATTTCGGCAGTCTCATGATCCCATTTCTCTAGACGGGACCACCGAACGCCCAACTCGCGGAAGCAGTTCTCCACGTCCGTCAGTATCTCTTCGTCGACGTTCGTAACCTCGGTAGCAGCACTCGATCCCGAGAGATAGGTGTGGCCCTCTGCGATGATATAACCGAGGAGTCGAGCCAGAGTGGGATCGACTCGGGTGGGCGGCGTGAACGAATTCGCGTTGTAGGCTTCGACCTGCTGGAACGAAACATCAAGCGAATCATCCCAATCGGCGTCGATGTTTCCGGGGACCGCAATGAGGTCTCCTTCCGCCAATTGATCTGCCCGTCGGGGAGACAATCCTCTGTTCAACTGTTTGAACAACGGGTGCGACGGTGTTACTTCTACTTCGCGCCCCGATGCCATCAAAATTCTGTGCATCCTATCCGGCGCTTCTCGTTTCCAGACTTTTGTCGCGGTCCCAGTCTCGACGGCCCCCGATTCGGTTACTGTTTGAACGCCGACATCTACCGGTTCGTATACCCCGTCGTCGACCTCTATCGGGTCTTCGAGGTTTGACTCTACTATATCCCCGAGTGCCCGTTCCGTTCCGTCAGCAAGTGTCACCTCTGTATCATATTTTTGACACTTACCCGTACCAGGGTCGCCGATCAGGAGCATGTGGAGGTCGCCGCGGATCCGCGACCCGTCGGGGAGGTGTTTGGTGACGCCGGAGAACAGCTGGAGGATCATCGCGAGCTTCTCCTCCTCGTAGCCGTAGATGGCGGGCGCGATGGAGCCGACCATCGCCTCGTAGATGTCGTCGCGCTCGGAGAGCTCGATGATGTCGCGTTTGTCCGCCTCCGTGATGTCCATGTCCTCGAACTCCTCGTCCTCGATGGCGATGGAGACGCCGTCCATGTAGAGGTCGAAGATGGCGGACTTCTCGTTGCCCTGCTCGACCTGCTCGATGTGGAGGACGCCGACGCAGGTGACGTGGTCGCCGGGGCTCACCTCGCCGGTGATGTCGTCGACGATGTCGACGTCGATCGACTGGGGCGTCTCGCCGCCGCGCAGTCCCTCCGGAGACTCCTGGATGCGGAGCTTCTGGGAGTCGACGAACTCGGACTGGTCGAAGTTGACGCGGAACGGGCCCTGCCGCTCGCAGCCCTGGCACTCGTGGGGCTCCTGGAAGCCGCCGTCGGACTGCGGGATGTACGTCATCGTGCCGCAGCGCTGGCACTCGAAGGCGGCCTCGGTCACCTTGGGGCGGACGTCCGTGGCCTTCCGGACGATGCCCTGGATTGAGACGAGCTTGCCGATGTGGTCGTCGTGGACGCGGATGCCGCGGATGTCGACGCTCTCGGGGAGGTCCTCGATGCGGACGTGCGCGCGGCCGAGGCTGACGTCGGCGGGGAGGTCGTAGAGTCGCAGCGCCTCCTCGGCGTACTCGCGCATCTGCTCCGGCTTGTTCAGGAAGTCCTCGGCGAGGTCGCGGTCGAACTGGAAGAGGTCGTCGTAGGAGACGTACAGCGAGCGCTGCTCGTTGGGGTACCGCTGCGCGAGCTGCCCGATCTCCTCCCGATAGTAGTTGCGATAGAACTGAATGAACCGCTCCGTGAGGTCCTGGGTGCCGGCCTGAGCCATTGCGACACCACTTCGTCGGCATCACGTATGAACCTCCGGTTCGGAGCGGACGTGGTCGGACGCCCGGACGCGGCATCCCCCGACGGCGGTCTCGGCGCGGCTACGCGCGTCCGACGAACGTCGCGTCCGCAGAGGTGCGCCCCTCGTTGAAGGAGAGTACCTTCGCGCGGATCACGTCTCCCGGTTCGAGGCCGCCGGGGATATCCTCGGTGAAGAGGACGAACCCCTCGACCTTGCCGACGGCGACCTCCTCGCCGGAGTGGTGGTCGGTGAGCTCGGTGACGCCGAACTCGTACGTCTCGCCGATCTCGACCGGCGGGTCGCGCTCCTGGGCCGCGTCGTGGGCGCGCTTCGACTCGCGCGCGTCGGCGGACGGCCCGCGGAGCCGTCGGGCGAGCACGAACAGCGCGAGCAGCGCGACCGCGACGGCGATGCCGACGACGACCGGTGACGATGGGATCATACCCGTGCGGTCGACCGCGGTCACCTAAACGATGTGGGTCCGCGACCCCGCGTCGGCGCCCCGTGGCCTCGCGCTCCCGCCGCTCGACGGTCCGATTCTCCTCGCGCCCGCATGAGAAACGCCTTTGCCCTCGAAGCCCCCCTCTCGATCCGATGCGACACAGCCGCGGTTCCCGACGACACGCGTCCGGGTGTGGTGTGCCGTGAAGGTCGCGGACGCGGTGCCGGAGTTCGCTGACGCCTTCGGGTTCGACGAGTTCAACCGGATGCAGCGGGAGGCGCTCCCGGGCATCTTAGAGACCGACCACAACGTCGTCGCGTCGGCGCCGACGGCCTCCGGGAAGACGGCGCTCGCCGAGCTCGCGATCTGTAAGACCCTCTCCGAGGGCGGGACGGCCCTCTTCGTCGCCCCCCTGCGCGCGCTCACCAACGAGAAGGAGAGCGAGTGGGAGCGGTTCGAGGAGCTGGGCTACTCCGTCTACGTCGTCTCCGGCGAGCGCGACCTCAACCCCCGCCGCGCCGAGCGCGCCGACGTGCTGGTGACGACCCCCGAGAAGGCCGACAGCGCGACGCGGAAGCACGACTCCGCCCGCTACTCCTTTATCACCGACGTGGACTGCGTCGTCATCGACGAGGTCCACCTGCTCGACTCCGAGAAGCGCGGCGCGGTGCTGGAGGTGACCGTCTCGCGGCTTCGTCGGCTCCAGGACCCGCGCGTCGTGGCGCTGTCGGCGACGATGCCGAACATCGACGACGTCGCGGAGTGGCTCGACGCGCCCGCGGAGACGACGTACGCGTTCGGCGACGAGTACCGCCCGGTCGACCTCGAAACGGGCGTGAAGACGTACTCGCACGGGTCGAACGCGTTCGCCGACAAGTACCGCCGGCTCTACCGCGCGCTCGACCTGGCCGAGCCGCACGTCCGCGAGGACGGGCAGGCCTTGGTGTTCGTCTCCTCGCGGCAGGACACGGTCCAGGCCGCGAAGAAGGCGCGTGACGAGATCACCGAGCGCGACATCCCGATCGACTCGCGGGACGACTACGACTTCCACAACGAGGCGACGGAGCTCACCAACGACACCCTCCGCCAGTCGGTCACGGACGGCGTCGGCTTCCACCACGCCGGCCTCGGCAAGGACGACCGCGACCGCGTCGAGGAGTGGTTCAAGCAGGGGAAGATCAAGTTCCTCTTCTCGACGTCGACGCTCGCGTGGGGGGTGAACCTCCCCGCCCGCTGCGTCGTCATCCGCGACACGAAGTACCACGACCCGCTGGAGGGGGAGACGGACATCTCGCCTTTGGACGTGCTCCAGATGCTCGGCCGCGCCGGCCGCCCCGAGTACGACGACGTGGGGTACGGCTGGGTGGTCTGCGACCGCGCGGACGCCGACAAGTACCGCAAGCTGCTCCGCGACGGCAAGGAGATCGAGTCGCGGCTCGCCGCCGACCTCGAATCCCATCTCAACGCCGAGATCGCGATGGGGACGATCCGCGGGCTCGAAGACGTGATGGCGTGGTTAGAGACCACCTTCTACTACGTCCGCGCGAAGTCGCAGCCGGAGCAGTACGACTTCCCGACGCTCCGCGACCGCGTGCGCGACACGCTCGAATCGCTCGTCGACGACGGGTTCGTCGCGGCCGACGACGATCTCGCGATCGAACCGACCGCCCTCGGGCGCCTCGCCTCGAAGTACTACCTCCGCTTGGACACCGCGCGCCGCTTCCGGCGCCTCGCCGACCGCGAGACGCTGACGGTCGATTTCGTGCTTGAGACCGTCGCGTCGGCCGGCGAGTTCGACTCCGTCTCGGCGCGCTCGGCCGAGTCGGACGCGATCGACCGGATCCTCGACGGGCGCGACACCGACCTCGAAGACGGCCACCGCAAGGTGTTCGCCATCCTGCTGGCGGGGATGGCGGACTCGATCCCCTCGGACCTCCGATCGGACGCGTGGGTGATCCGGCAGAACGCCCTCCGCCTGCTCGCCGCGCTCGCGGAGTTCCTCGACCGCTTCGCCGGCCCGCGCGCCGCCAACCTCGCCCGCCGCGTCGAGGCGCGCGTCGAACACGGCGTCTCCCGCGAGGCGGTCGCGCTCACCGCCATCGAAGGGGTCGGCTCCGGTCGCGCCGAGCGCCTCGCGGACGCCGGGCTCACCTCCCCGGCCGACGTCGTCGACGCCGGCGCGAAAGAGCTCGAAAACGCCGGCATGAGCGGCTCCGTCGCGGAGCGCATCGTCGACGCCGCGCGCGACTGTCCCCGGATCGACGTCGACTGGGGCGAGTTCCCCGAGACCATCGCGGTCGGCGAAAACGAGATGTGCGAGGTCGCCGTAACCGCCGTCTCCGGGAGCGCCCGCGCGGGGATCCGCGTCACCGTCAACGACGTGGAGATGACCGCGACGACGACGTACCTCGACGGCGAGGTGACCGTCCCAGTCGGCGTGTTCGGAACCCCCGACGCCGACGAGTTAGAGTTCGTTGTCGAGGTCGTCTTCCCGGACCTGCCGCTGCTTCCGGTCACGGCGACGCGGACGGTTCGCGTGGAGTAGGCGAGCCGGCGTCCGAATCCGATTTTGCGAACTGTTGTCAGCGATGGGGTATTTAAATGCCAACACCGGTGGCGCCGATAGCTTATAAATAAACGAGGCGGTGGCGCGTGCCTGCGAGCGGCCGCCACCGGCGGCCGCGAGACAGCACCGCGCGAGGGAGTCAGTCGCCGGAGCGAAGCGGAGGCGACTGACGAGGCTGGGGAGGCGTGAGGCGCGGGGCGGTGCCGTGCGGGGCGGGACTCAAAGGGGCAGCCGCGAGGGGGGCGCAGGCGACGTAAGCACCGCAGCGAAGGAGCGAGCAGCGCGAGCGACTGAGCGAGGCGCGCAGCGAGCGTGCGCTCGCCTCGCGGCTGGGGCTTTGGGAGTGTTCGCCGGCGCTCTGCTAACAGCTATTTATAAACGAGCGACTGGGGCTTTGGCGGTGTTCGCCGCCGATCTGACAGCGACCATTTATAAATAAACGACCGGAGCGTCCGAGCGATTCGCCACCTCGTCGCTCCACCAGTAGTCACCGCGACCCGCCACGTATCCCACATAAACCCCCGCAACGAGCGCTTTTCACCCATACCGCGGCCACCCGACGCATGCCGCAACGACTCCGCGTGCTGGCCGGCGACTGCGTAGTGACCGACCGCGGCGACCGCACCCGCACCCACCGCGGGCGCGTCGTCGTCTTGATAAAGCCCGACGACACGACGCTCGTCCACGACGCCGACGGCTACCAGCCCGTCGCGTGGCTCACCCGTCCCGAGAGCGTCGTCGTCGAGGGTGACGGCGACGGGTTCACCGTCACCGCCCGCGACGGCTCTCGACAACTCCGGGTCGTCGCCGAGGAGGCGACCGCGAGCCGCGCGCTCCCCGTCACCGAGGCGGGCGTTCCGGTCGGGACCTGCCCGGACGACGGCGGGCCGCTCGTGCGCTCGCGCGGCGACGTGGTCTGTCTCGACTGCGAGGAACGCTGGGGGCTCCCGGCGGGCGCGAGCGTGACGGACGCGACCTGCGACGACTGCGGGCTCCCGAAGATTCGCGTCGAGCGCGGCGAGCCGTTCCACCTCTGTCTCGACCCCGCCTGCGACCCGATGGAGGACGCCGTCAGCGACCGCTTTGACGGGGTTTGGGACTGCCCGGACTGCGACGGCGACCTCCGGGTGCGCTCCGCGCCCGGCCGCGTCTACCTCGGCTGCGAGAACTACCCCGACTGCGAGACCACCTTCTCGTTCCCGGCGGGCGTCGTCGTCGACGAGTGCGACTGCGGGCTCCCCGTCTTCGAGACGGCCGCCGGGCTGGGCTGTCTGGACGGCACCTGCCCGCTCGACGGACACGCGGCGGGTAGAGAGTCGGAAGAACAGAGACCGAACGACGCGTAGCGGCCGGAGAACGCGACCGGGCTACTCCGCGAGCTGCTGGCGGCCCGGGGCGATGAGGCGGTCGAGGTACTCCGCGAGCGCGCCCTTCGCGTCCGCGGGATGGAGCTCGCCGGACTCCAAGTCCGCCTCCAAGTCGTCGTAGGCGTCGTACTCAAGATTCCCGCCGTACTCTTCCGGGCGCTCGACGGTCACCGCGTCGAACCGCGGGAACACGTGGTACTCGAACACCTGGAGGACGGGGTTGTCGCGGGCCGTGCCGTCGTCCGCCGGCTCGGGGTCGGCGGTGGGCGGGCAGTAGGCGTCGTTCACCTTCGACTCGATGTCCTCGCGGGAGTCCTCCATCGAGATGGTGACGCCCTCGCTGGAGGACATCTTCCCGCGGCCGGTGCCGAGGTCGGCGATGAGCGGCGTGTGGAGGCTCGTCGGCGGCTCGCGGTCGATGCTCGGTAACACGTCGCGCGCGAGCATGTGGACCTTGCGCTGTTCCATCCCGCCGACCGCGATGTCGACGCCGAGGTACGGGATGTCGAGCGCCTGCATCAGCGGGTAGACGGCCTGCGACACCTTCACCGAGTCGCCGGAGGTGATCTCGGCCATCGCCCGCTCAGCGCGGGCGAGCGTGGTCTCCAGTTCGAGGGCGTGGAGGTCGAGGGTGTAGTCGTCGTCGAGCTGGAAGTCGGAGCCGAGGACGAACTGCGTGTTCGACTCGTCGAGCCCGTAGGCGATGAACTGGTCGCGCATCCGCTCCGCGGTGTGGCGGATCTCCTCGAACGACCCCTTGTCGTTGAGGTACGCGTGTACGTCGGCCAACAGTACGGTCACCTCGAACCCCGCCTCCTGGAGGTCGATGAGCTTGTTCGCGGTGAGCATGTGACCGATGTGGAGCACGCCCGAGGGCTCGTAGCCGACGTACGCCCGCTTACCCTCGGGGTCGTCGGCCAGCGCCTCGATCTCCGCCTCGGTGACCACCTCGGCCGCGTTCCGGGTGATCAGCTCGTGAGCGTCCATACGTCCGACTGTGCGTTACCGGACATATGACTTCTGGATGCGTGCCGACGGATCACGCGGAGCGCCGCCAGCGCGGCCGTCGGGCGCTCGCTCTTCGGGTTCGAGGCGACCCCGCCGCCCTTACTCCTCCGTCTCGGGCAGCGTCCGCCCCGCCCGGTGTTCGGAGATGATCCGGTCGATCCGCTCGGCCTTCTGGTCGCGCCGCCGCTCCTCGGCCTCCTCCTCCCACTCCTCGACGGCCGCGACGAGGTCCTCCTCGCTCGCGACCGCCAGCTCGTCCACCTCGCGGACCGGCACGGCGTCCGCGGGCACCACCGGCACCCCGCGCTCGAACAGCACCGCGTCCGCGACGTCCGAGAGGTTCCCCTCGCCGCGGATCACCGCTCGCGGCTCCGTCTCCGCGAGGCGCTCGGCGGTCCGGCGGCCGGCGCCGGACGCGTCCCGGAGGAACACCACGTCGCCGGCGACGAGCCCGTACGCCTCGTCCGCGGCGTCGAGCGCGTCGAGCGTGAACTGCTCGACGACTTTCACGCTCACGAGCCCCCGCTCCTCCGCGACGTCGCCGAAGTTCGAGTGGTCGAGCCGCCACAGCTCTTTCAACGTCTCCACCTTCCGTTCGAGGTCCGCGACGCGCTCCTGTGCCTCGTCGCGCTCGCGCTCCAACCGGTCCGTCTCGCGTTCGAGCCGCGAGACCGCCCGACGCTCGCGGGCCTCGATGCGCTCCTCGCGTTTCGCCTCCTCTAACTCCCCCTCAAGCTCCGCGATCCGGTCGTCGCGCTCCTCTAAGTCCTCCTCCAGCGACTCGGCGTGCGACTCCAGCCGGTCGACGCGCTCGCGGAGCCGCCGGATCGTCTCCTCCTCCTCGGTGCGCTCCGGCTCCGTGGGGTCCGACTCGTCGCCGTCGCCGTCGCCGCTCCCGCCACCGCCGCTCCCGTCGTCCTCGCTCAGGTCGTCGATGACGGCCTCGACCGAGGACTCGCCCGCGACGACGCCGGCGATCACCGCCTCGCGGTCGAGCCGGGGCGGCGTCTTCGCCGCGATCCGCTCGAACTGGTCCTCGTGGTCGTCGTAGGCGTACAGCGCGGCCGCGAGCGCGTCGCGCTCGTGGTCGTTGTCGTAGCTCGCCTCGCGGGTGCGGTGGAGCTTCTCGTCGACCGGGAGATCGGTGGTGGGCTTCCACCCCGCGGCGTCGAACGAGCGCCGGAACTTCTCGACGGTCTCCGGCATCGGCTCCACGTCGGCGGCGACGATGATCGGGCGGCCCTGCTCGACGATCCACTCGGTCACCTCGGCGGTGTCGCCGGTCCGCGAGGAGTAGAGCGCGTGGACGGTGCCGTCGAGCCCGACGACCGCGGCCGCGGTGGTGGTCCCGGGGTCGATCCCGACGATGACGCGGTCGCGCCGCTGTACGAGCGGCTCGTACTCGATGCCGTCGCGGCGCTCGCGCTCGACCTCGACGCGCACGTCGCCGGCCCGCGAGTTCGACACGGGGATGTCCTCGGGGCGCGCCTCGACCGTGAACGTCGCGTTCGCGTAGCCGCCGTACTTCTCGGTCACGTCGCGCTCGAAGTCGAGGTTCGCCTCCTTCAGCTTCGACTGGACCTGCCGCGTCCGCTTCTTCACGTTGCCGTGGATCCGTCGGGTGTAGCGGTCCTGGCTCCACCCGCCCTTGCCGGTCGAGCGCCCGCGGGACACCTTCACCCGCGTCTCGTCGGTGAAGGCGGTAACCTCGTGGCCGACGTTGGCCGCGGCGAGCCGCGCGGCCGCCTCCGCCTCCTTCATCGGCTCCTTCCCGTAGGGGATCCCGTGGCGGGAGGCGACCCGCGAGAGCGGCTCCGGGCGCTCCGCGCCGGTCACCTGAACGAGCCGGGTACCGTCCGGGAGCGACCGGAGGAAGTTGACGAGCTCCCCCTTGTCGGCCGCCAGCTCGTAGGCGTTGTCGGTGGCGACGTAGAGGGGCTCGCGGTCGTCGATCAGCCGGCAGAGCTTCCGGAAGGAGACCACGTCGCGGGTGACCCGCGCCATCGGCCCGTCTGCGTCCGGGGCGTCCGGGTCGTCCTCGTCGACCGGATCGAGTATCACGAGCGCGTAGGAGGGGCTGTCGCCGCGGACGTCGCCGCTGTGGACGTCGACGCCGAACACCGGCCGGTCGCGGGCGCGGATGGTCCGGGTTGTCACGGCCCGAGGTAGGTCGTTGCCGCGTATATACCCCACGCCGGGGGAGACGATTCCTCGCCGGCGAGTTGGTGAGCGGTCGGTGGATCGATGTCGAATCGGCGGGCGGTCAGCGGATCGGCGCTAAGTTGACGAGCCCTCAGAGGATCCGCGGCTCGTCGCCCGCCCCCTGCTGCCGGCCGCTGATGATCCCGGGCGTTCCGCCGGTCTGGATGATGTTGAACGCGGTCATCAGGTCCGACCGCGAGATGAGGCCGACGAGCTCGCCGTCGGCGTCGACCACGGGCAGTCGCCCGACGCCGTGTTCCTGCATGGTCTGGAGCGCGGTCAGGGCGTCGGCGTTCGGGTCGGCCGCGACGAGGTCGGTCGCCATCACGTCGTCGACGCGGTAGGCGTCGCGCTCGACCTCGCGGACCGAGCGGGCGTCCTCTAAGGTGACCATCCCGACGAGTTCGTCGCCGTCGAGGACGGGGTAGCCGGTGTGGCGCTCCTCGAACATCCGGCTCATCAGGTCGGCGACGGAGGTGTCCTCCGACACCGTGTGGAGGTCATCGCGGGGCGTCATGATGTCCGTGACGGTGACGCCCTCGAAGGCGGCCTTCAGGGTCGTCTGCTGCGCCTCGCCGGAGGCGGCGATGTAGACGAAGAAGGCGAGCACGATGAGAAGCAGCTGGAACGTGAACAGGCCGATGATCCCCATCAGGAACGCGAACACCTTCCCCACGGCGGCGGCCCGCTGGGTCGCCTGCGCGTGCGGCTGGTTCCGCGCGAGCAGCGCCCGGAGGACCCGGCCGCCGTCCATCGGGAACGCGGGGAGCATGTTGAACACCGCGAGGACGACGTTCAACAGCGCGAGGTAGCCGAACACGAAGAGGAGGGCGTCGGAGCCGCCCGCACCGACGAGGACGACCCCGTAGCAGGCGACCCCGACCGCGACGCTGACGAGCGGGCCGGCGATCGCGATCCAGAACTCGTGTTTCCAGTCCTCGGGGAAGTCTTTGAAGCTGGCGAGCCCGCCGAGCAGCCACAGCGTGATCGACTCGATCTCGTAGCCGTAGCGCATCGCGACCAGCGAGTGGCCGAACTCGTGGAGCAACACCCCGACGAACAGCCCCACCGCGGCCGTCAGCCCGAGCAGCCACGGGGTGTTGCCGGCCGCGACCGCGCCCGCGTCGATCCCGAGCCCGGCGACCTCGTTCATCACTCCGGCGATCTCTCCCACCTGTCCGCCGATGAGGTACGCGAACAGCGGTAAAACGATCAGGAAGGTCCAGTTGAGGCGGATCGGAATGCCGAACGCGCTCCCGACCTTGATTCCACGCATGCCATCGAGTTCGGGTGGTGACCGGTTAAGTCACGGGGTCCGGGAAGCGATCGGACCGCTCGCACGGTCCGGTCGGTGATGGCTTAAATACCCGGCTCCCGTCACAGACGCCCATGAGCGACGCAGCCCACACCGACCCGGTCGTGAAGCGCGGCGAAGAAATCCGCTACGAACCCGTCGACGCCGCCGAGGGACTCTCGAAGGGCGTCCTCCTCGACGAGTCCGACGGCGCCCCGAACTTCGCGATGCGCCGGTTCGAACTCGCGGCGGGCGCCGAGGTCCCCCGACACACCAACGCGGTCGAACACGAGCAGTACGTCCTCGCCGGCGAGTACGTCGTTGGGATCGGGGACGAGGAGCACACCGTCTCGCCCGGCGACGCGCTCCTCATCCCCGCGGGCGTCGAACACTGGTACCGCAACGAAGGCGACGAGCCCGGCGCGTTCATCTGCGCGGTGCCGAACGGCGACGATACGATCGAACTCGTCGAGTAGCAATTCGACTGTCCCGGTCCGGGCCCGCCGACTACTCCAGCGTGCCGACGCGGTCGGCGACGTAGCCGAACTGGTCGCGGTAGCCGTTCGGCGACAGCAGCACGGGGTAGAAGGGCTCGTCGGCGAGGAGCGGCTCGCCGTCCGCGGCCGCGAACCGCTCGCCGGACTCGACGCGCTCGAAGTTGCGCGCGAACACCTCGTACGTCTCCGCCTCCGGCTTCGGGATCCGCTCCCGGAGCCTGAACACCGGGACGTCCTCGCGGCCGCCGACGTCGAGCACGTCGTCGGCGCCGGGCGCGGAGACGGCGCCGGTCGCGGCGAGGAACGCCCGCGCCAGCCAGTAGGCGTTGTCCGCGGCGGCCTCCGAGCCCTGAAGTCCCGCCTCCACTTCGAGCGTGTGCGGGTGTTCGATGAGGCGCCCCTCGGTGAACGCGTCGGTCTGGATCACGGCGTCGACCGGGAGATGCGGCGCGACCGCGCGCGTCACCTCGTCCATCGAGTCGATGACGGCGAACGGCTCGGCGTACGACTGCGTCGAGTGGATCGCGAGGGTCGTACACCCCTCTACGGCGTCGACGAGGTCGGCCGCGAGCCGCACCTCGTGGGCCGCCGCGTCGCGGTTGCCCGGGAACACCCGGTTGAGGTCGGCGTCGAGGTACCGCTCGCCGGCGGCGAGGGCCTCCTCGTTGGCGACGATCAGCCGCACCGGGCGCTCGGGGGCGAGGTCGGCGTCGAGCAGGCGCTCGACGGCGCGAGCGCCGCAGGGCTCGTCGCCGTGGATCGCGCCGACGACGGCGACCTCGGGCTCCCCGTCGCCCAGATCGTGAACTTCCATACGTCCCGCAGACGCGCGGCGGATAAGTGGCGTTCGGATCGGAGACGGAGGGCCGAATCGGCGGCGTCGCCCTCGGTTTCCCGTCGACGTGCTCAGTGCCCCCCGTCGACGCGCTTAGTGCCCCTCGTCGACGCGCTCAGTGGCCCTCGTCCACCTGATCCGCGTACTCGTAGTCGGCCGGGTAGGCGGGGGGCCGCGCGTCGTCGAGGGCGATCCGCCAGCCGTCGACCGCGCTCGGGTCGTCGAGCGCGGCGCGGAGCGTCTCCCGGACGTCGTCGACGTCGACCCCGTAGAAGTCGCCCGGGACGCCGTCGAGGTACTGGAGGGCCGTCTCGAACAGCGACCGCATCCCGGCGTCGTTCTCGAAGTCGACGCGCTTGTACGCGCCGGCCGCGACCTGAACCATCCCGTGGAGGAAGGCGCTCTCTGCGGTGCCGCTGCCGTAATTATACCACTCGTCTTCGAAGCAGTCGTGGCTCTCGTGGTAGGCGCCGTCGTTGAACAGCCGCACGCCGTGTTCGGTCGCGCGCCGAAGCGTCGCGTGTTCCCAGTAGCCGCCGACCGCCCGCGCGTCCGGCGGGCCGCCCGACGACTCGTCCTCCTCACCTGCCCCGGACGAGTTGGGTCGGTCGCCCGCGTGCCACCCGGTCGGGTTCCCGAGCGGCGGGGCGACGCCCGGGTCGCGGGTGTGGTCGTCCATGTCCGGGCCGTTCACGCGGGAGCGACCTAACCGTTTCGCGGGGGAGGGGGATGAACCGGCTCGGGGCCGGATCGAACCCTTCTTTCCTCCGGTCGCGCTCGGGGCGAACGAATGGACGCCGGACTCCTCTTCGCGCTCGCCGCCGCCGTCGTCTGGGGGACGTACCTCTTCGTCCTGAAGCGCGCCTTCTCGGAGTATCCCCCCGCCGCGCTGACGGTGGCGATAAACGCCGCGGCGCTCGGGTGGTTCCTCGCTGCGACCGGGCTCACGGTCGGCTTCGGCGACGCCGCGGCCGGGCTGTCCGGGCTCGTCGTCCCGCGGCGGTTCGCGGTCGTCGCCGTCACGAGCCTCGCGACGGCCGCGGCGTTCGTCCTCTTCCTGCGCGCCATCGAGAACGGGGCGGTGTCGTACGTCGCGCCGATCAACAAGGTCGTCCCGATGTTCGTCCTCCCGCTGGAGGTCGGGCTGCTCGGGCAGGTGCTGGCGCCGATCCAGGTCGCCGGCGTCGTCGTCACCACGCTCGCGGTGTACGTCGCGAACTACGAGCCGGGCAGCTTCTTCGCGCCGCTCGCGCGGGCCGCCCGCTCGCGTCCCGCGCAGCTGGCGCTCGCGAGCGCGGCCTGCTACGCGGTCGCGGACGTGGGCAAGCGGGTGGCGCTCCAGGAGCTCGCGATTCCCGGCACGCTCTGGGTGCCGCTGCTGCTCGTCGGCGTCGCGGTCGTGCTGCTCCCCGCGGCGATCCGGAACCCGATCGAGGCGAGCCGCGACGACGTTCCGAAGTTCCTCGCGGCCGGCGCGCTCGTCGCGCTGGGCGAGCACCTGACGACGGTCGCGTTCGCGGCGCTGCCCGCGAGCGTCGCCTCCCCGGTGATCAACACGCAGGCGATCGTCGCGGTCGTCCTCGGAGGCGTGCTGCTCGGCGAGCGCCACTTCCGGCTCCGGCTCGTCGCGGCCGTCCTCGCGGTGGTCGGCGTCGCGATGATCGCGGGCTGAGGCGGCGCGCGGGACGGACGGCGCGCGGGAGGAGCCGCCGCCCACCTCGACCGTCACGCCTGCCGCTACCCGAGAGACACTTGCCCGTTCGGCCCGTATCGATCGTATGAACTCCTCGCCGGAGTCGAGCCCGATTGACCACGCCGAGTCGATCGTGAACGCGCTCGGCGACGGCGCGTACGTCCTCGGCGCCGACCGGACTCGCGTGTTCGTCAACGACCGGCTCCGCGAGGTGACCGGGTTCGATGAGGACGTCCTCCACGACGAACACCCGGAACGGCTCGTTGAGGAGGGGTACTGGTCCGAGGAGACCGGCGAGCGCTACCGGGCGGCCGTTGAGCGCGTCCTCGCGGGCGAGACGGACGACGAGCGCGTCCAGCTCACGACGACGCTCGCGGACGGCGGCGAGGTGACCACCGAGACCCGGCTGACGCCGATCGAGCGCGACGGCTCGGTCGTCGGCGCGGTCGGAGTGATCCGCGACGTCACGGACCGCGTCGAGCGCGAACGAGAGTTAGAGCGGCTCAACGAGCGGCTCGAACGGCTCGCCGGCTTCCTCTCGCACGACCTCCGGAACCCCCTGTCGGTCGCCCGCGGCTACGTCGAGCTCGCCCGCGAGACGGGCGACACCGAGCGGCTGGCGGCCGCCGAGGAGGCGCTCGACCGGATCGAGTCGATGATCGACGAGGCGCTGGTGATGGCCCGCGACCCGAACGAGGTGGAGACCGCGGACGCCGCGGTCGACCTCGGAGACCTCGCCGCCGACTGCTTGGAGTCGGGCGACGTCGGCGATTGCCCGGCCGACGCCGAGCTCGTCGTCGAGGACCCCGGGCCGGTGGCCGGCGACCCGACCCTGCTCCGGCGCGCCGTCAGCAACCTCATCGGCAACGCCTTCGACCACGGCGGCGACGAGCCTACGGTCCGGGTCGGCGTCGACGACCGAGGGGTGTACGTGGCCGACGACGGACCGGGGCTTCCGGACGACGAGCAGGCGCGCGCGGAACTGACCGACTTCGGCGTCTCGCCGGAGGGGGGCACAGGCATCGGACTCGCCATCGTCGAGCGCGTCGCGGCCGCGCACGGCTGGACGCTCGAGATCGGCGAGTCGGCCGAGGGCGGGTTCCGCGCGACGCTGGCCGGTGCGAAATCGACGAAATAAAGGGGGGGCCGAGCCAACGCCAGTCCGCGTGCGAGGGTAGCCAAGCCCGGAAACGGCGGCGGATTCAAGCTCCGCTCCTGTAGAGGTCCGTGGGTTCAAATCCCTCCCCTCGCATGAGCGCGTCCACAACGCGCGAATGCATCAGGGGGGAGGATTTGAATCAGGGAGCGCCTCTGGCGCGACCGTGGTTCAAATCCCTCCCCTCGCATCGCCGGGGTCCACCCCCCGTGATGCGGAAGACGCTCTCGGAGCGCTCTTCCCTCGCAAAACTTCACTCGACTCACGCAGAGCCCCCGGTATCGCCAAGCCCGGAAACGGCGGCGGATTCAAGCTCCGCTCCTGTAGAGGTCCGTGGGTTCAAATCCCTCCCCTCGCATGAGCGCGTCCACAACGCGCGAATGCATCAGGGGGGAGG
This sequence comes from Halorubrum sp. T3, assembly GCF_000296615.1. NCBI lineage: Archaea > Methanobacteriati > Methanobacteriota > Halobacteria > Halobacteriales > Haloferacaceae > Halorubrum > Halorubrum sp. T3. The sequence continues at coordinate 247,424 of NZ_JH815330.1, forward strand.
ATTTGAATCAGGGAGCGCCTCTGGCGCGACCGTGGTTCAAATCCCTCCCCTCGCATCGCCGGGGTCCACCCCCCGTGATGCGGAAGACGCTCTCGGAGCGCTCTTCCCTCGCAAAACTTCACTCGACTCACGCAGAGCCCCCGGTATCGCCAAGCCCGGAAACGGCGGCGGATTCAAGCTCCGCTCCTGTAGAGGTCTCGTGAGCGAGCGACGCGAGCGAACGAGAGCACGCGAGTCGCAGCCGGCGAGCGAAGCGAGCCGGACCGTCTCGCGGTGGTCCGTGGGTTCAAATCCCTCCCCTCGCATCGCCGGGGTCCCCCCCCCGTGATGCGGAAGACGCTCTCGGAGCGCTCTTCCCTCGCAAAAATTCCTCAGTCGACTCTCGTAGCCGCGGCGCTCTCATCGAACCCCGTCGCCGCGGCGCTTCGACCGGCTCCCGCGACCGGGGCAAGGCCCGGACGCGGAGCCCGCCACATCGAATCGGTGTCGGTCTCGTCGGCCGTTGCCCCGGCGGCAGGCGTTAGTAAGCAGTCCATTCCGGGGCGCTCCTCAGCTCTGAAACCGGGACATAAGCTCGCGACACCCGTAAGACGGTCCATAACCATGTACCGCTACCGTCATGATGCGACGATGAGTCACAATCCCGGGCCGGAGACCGAACTGACGACCAAGCTCCGTGTTCAATCGTTCATCGAACGCGCCACGCGGCTGTGGGAGGACCTCAGGTACAAACAGCACCGGCTCCGGAGCGACACCTACCGAGTGGCGGTCGGCAGTGCGGAGGCGGACCTCTACGCGCTGTCGAAAAGCGAATATCTCGATTTCGCGCGGCTCCCGGAGCGGGGCATCCTCGAAGAGCTGCTCTCGGATCTGCGGCCCGACGACATCTTCTACGACCTCGGTGCGAACCTCGGGCTGTACGCCTGTCTCGCCGCTGACGTCCTCGACACGACGATCGTGGCGTTCGAACCCCATCCGAAGAACGCCGACCGGCTCGCACGGAACGCCGAACTGAACGGGTCGAAGGTCGCCGTTCATCGCGTCGCCCTGGCCGCCTCGTCGGGAAGCGCACAGATGAAGCTCTCGCCCGGGTTCGGACCCGATAACCTCGGGTCCGCCGGGCACACGCTCCTCACGGAGTACTACGAGGAGGAGTCCGAATCGGTCCCGGTCACGAAGCTGCGAGGCGACGAGTTCGTCGCCGAGGAGCGCGCACCGCCGCCGACCGCGTTGAAGATAGACGTCGAAGGAACGGAGATGGACGTCCTACAGGGCCTCGACTCGACCCTGTCGCGCCCCGAGTGTCGGCTCGTCTACTGCGAGGTCCACGAGGACCGGCTCGACTCTCAGGGGTACTCCGTCTCCGACGTGTCAGACTTTCTCGCATCCCGCGGCTTCTCCGTCGAGAGGCGTTCGATCGACGGCTATCAGTCGTTCATCCGCGCGGAAAAGGTCTGAGCGCGAGTCGTCGTTCCTCTGGGTACTGTTTCTCCCGGCCCAGACTCGAATCGGTGAGCGCCGTCGCTCCTACGGACCGGCCGCTCGCCGCCGCGCCACCGCCCCGCCGCCGCGCAGCCGAGCGGTATGGCTTTTTATTCTCTCCCCCGAATCGGGCGTTATGACCGAACGGACGCGTCGCGACCTGCTCCGCGTCGCCGGCGGCGTCGGCGTCACGGGACTCGCTGGCTGTAGCTCGCTCGGCGGCGACTCGTCGGGCGACGGTGACTCGCCCGCCGCCACCGCCGGATCGGGGTTCGACGAGGTCGACCTGCCGCTGGACCTCGACGCCCGACCGCAGTCGTCGGACGGACTCGCGTCGCAGTTCCGGCAGGGGCTCCGGAACCACGGCCACATCGACGCGACGATACCCGAGACCGTCGAGGTGCGGTGGTCGGTGCCGGCGAACCGCGGCGAGCACTCCGCCTCGAAGGGCAGTCCGATGCCGACGCCGGCGGGCGACATGCTCGTCGCGGACGACACGGGCCGGATCCAGTCGATCGCGGTCGACGGGACGACGAACTGGGAGACGGACCTCTCCGACGCCAAGTGGGGGAGCCACGGCACCCCCGCGATCGCCGACGGCTTGGCGTACGTCGGCACCTACGATGGCGTCGTCTCCGCGGTCTCGGTCGCGAGCGGCGAGATCGAGTGGCAGACCGATATCGGTGACGCGGCCGCCGCCAGCCCGACGTACCACGACGGAACGCTGTACGTCGCCGTCGAGTTCTCGCCGCCGAGCGGCGCCGTCGTCGCGCTGGACGCCGAGAGCGGCGACGAGGTGTGGCGCGACGGCCGGCCGACCGACCACCCGCACTCGACCGTCGCGGTCGACCTCGACCGCGACCGCTTCCTGTTCGGCGCCAACGACGGCCGCGTCTACGCGTGGTCTTTCGTCGACCGCGAGCGCGCGTGGACGTTCGACACCGGCGGCGACGTCAAGGCGCCGATCGCGGTCAGCCGCGGGATCGCGGTGGTCCCGTCGTGGGCCGGCACCGTCACCGCCGTCGACGTCAGCGACGGCTCCGGGCTCTGGGAGTTCCAGACGGACGACTCCGTGTCGCCGTCGGCCGAGCCCGACCCGATCCGCACGGGCGGCGTCATGTGCGCGCCGGCGGTCCACGACGGAACGGTGTACGTCGGGAGCCACGACACGAACGTCTACGCGATCGACTTGGCGACCGGCGAGGAGCTGTGGTCGACCCCGACCGACGGGTGGATCACGGGGAACGTGACCGTGACGAACGGCCACGTCCTCGTCGGCTCGTACGACGAGCACCTCTACGCGCTCGATCGCGGTGACGGCTCGGTGACCTGGGCGGTCGAGGGCAACGGCGAGGTGACCAGCGCGCCGTTCGTCACCGACGACGGTGTCTACTACACCGAGCGCGCCCCGGAGAACACCGACGAACCCGGCATGTGCTACCGGCTCGCCGCGCCGGAGTGAGCCGGCCGCCCCGCTGTCGGGCGGTCGGGCGGTGCGTCGGCAAATAGTCACGAACGTCCAGCGAAACGCGGGGTCCGAAACGGTTTTGCCGGCCCCTGCCGGACGGTCGATATGCCAGCAGATCCCGACACGGGGTACGACCCCTCGCTGGGTCGGAAGTTCGTGTTCGTCACGGGCGGTGTGATGTCCGGGCTGGGCAAGGGCATCACGGCCGCCAGCACCGGGCGCCTCCTCGCCAACGCGGGCTTCGACGTCACCGCCGTCAAGGTGGACCCCTACCTCAACGTCGACGCCGGGACGATGAACCCGTACGAGCACGGCGAGGTGTACGTGTTAAAAGACGGCGGCGAGGTCGACCTCGACCTCGGCAACTACGAGCGCTTCCTCGGCACCGACATGACGTTCGACCACAACGTCACCACGGGGAAGACCTACCAGCACGTCATCGAGCGCGAGCGCGCCGGCGACTACCTCGGCAAGACTGTCCAGATCATCCCGCACGTCACCGACGACATCAAGCGGCGCATCCGCGAGGCCGCCGAGGGCTCCGACGTCTGCCTCGTCGAGATCGGCGGGACCGTGGGGGACATCGAGTCGATGCCGTTCCTCGAAGCGCTCCGCCAGTTCGCCCACGAGGAGGACGACGAGGACATCCTCTTCACCCACGTCACGCTCGTACCCTACTCGAAGAACGGCGAGCAGAAGACGAAGCCGACCCAGCACTCCGTGAAGGAGCTGCGCTCGATCGGGCTCCAGCCGGACATCCTCGTCGGGCGCTCCGAGGACCGGCTCGACCCGGAGACGAAAGAAAAGATCGCCTTATTCTGCGACGTGCCCACGGACGCCGTCTTCTCGAACCCCGACGTCGAGGACATCTACCACGTCCCGCTGATGGTCGAAGACGAGGGGTTAGACGAGTACGTGATGGAGCGGCTCGGCCTCGTCGACGAGGCGCTCCCGAAGGAAGAGCGCTCGACGGAGTGGCGCGACCTCGTCACCCGTGACCGCGACGAGGAGATCGACGTGGCGCTCGTCGGCAAGTACGCGCTCGAAGACGCCTACATGTCGATCCACGAGGCGCTGAAACACGCCGGCATCCAGACCGGCACCGAGGTGAACGTGCTGTGGGTCGACGCCGACGAGACGCAGGAGGAGCACGAACAGCGGCTCGCCGAGGCGGACGCCGTCGTCGTTCCCGGCGGGTTCGGCTCCCGCGGCACGGACGGGAAGATCGAGGCGATCCGCTACGCCCGCGAGAACGACGTGCCGTTCCTCGGGCTCTGTTTAGGCTTCCAGATGGCGGTCGTCGAACACGCGCGCAACGTCCTCGGGCTCGACGGGGCCCACTCCGCGGAGATCGACCCCGACACGCCCCACCCCGTCATCGACCTCCTCCCCGACCAGTACGAGACGGAGGACATGGGCGGGACGATGCGGCTCGGCGCCCACGAGACGGACATCGAGCCCGACACCCTCGCGGCCGCGGTGTACGACGCCGACTCCTGTACCGAGCGCCACCGCCACCGCTACGAGGTGAACCCCGAGTACATCGACGCCTTAGAGGCCGACGGGCTCGTCTTCTCCGGGCGCGCCGACAACCGGATGGAGATCCTCGAACGTCCAGACCACCCGTTCTTCTTCGGGACGCAGGCGCACCCCGAGTTCCGGTCGCGCCCGGACCGCGCGAGCCCCCCGTTCGTCTCGCTCGTCGAGGCGGCGCTGGGATCGACGGACACAACCGAGCGGAACGCGGACATGAGGCTATAGATGGTCGAGACGGAGGAATTCATCGCGGAGGCGAAAGCGGAGATCCGGGAGGCGATCGGCGACGCGAACGCCGTGATCGCCCTGTCGGGCGGGGTCGACTCCTCGGTCGCGGCGACGCTCGCGTACGAGGCGGTCGGCGACCAGCTCACCCCCGTCTACGTCGACACGGGGCTGATGCGGAAGGGGGAGACCGACGAGATTCGAGACACCTTCTCGTTCATGGAGTCGCTGCGGGTGATCGAGGCGCAGGACCGATTCTTCGACCGGCTCGAAGGCGTCACCGACCCCGAGGAGAAGCGCCACGTCATCGGCGAGGGGTTCATCGACGAGTTCGAGACGGTCGCGCGCGACGTCGACGCCGACTTCCTCGTCCAGGGGACGATCTACCCCGACCGCATCGAGTCGGAGGGGAACATCAAGTCGCACCACAACGTCGGCGGCCTCCCCGAAGTCGTCGACTTCGAGGGGATCGTCGAGCCCGTGCGCGACCTCTACAAGGACGAGGTGCGCGAGGTCGCCCGAGCGCTCGGGCTCGAGGAGATCATCTCCGAGCGCATGCCGTTCCCCGGCCCCGGGCTCGCCGTCCGGATCGTCGGCGAGGTGACGCCGGAGAAGGCCGCGGTCGCCCGCGAGGCGACTCACGTCGTCGAGGAGGAACTGGAGGAGTACGACCCGTGGCAGGCGTTCGCCGCGGTCCTCGGCAAGGCGACGGGCGTCAAGGGCGACAACCGCGTCCACGGCTGGGTGGTCGCGGTGCGCTCCGTCGAGAGCCGCGACGGGATGACCGCCCGCGCGCAGGAGCTCGACTGGGGCACGCTCCAGCGGATCCAGAGCCGGATCACCGGCGAGAACGAGAACGTGGCGCGGGTCGTCTACGACGTGACCCACAAACCGCCCGCGACGATCGAGTACGAGTGATGGCGGGAGCTCCCGTCCGCCCCGACGGCGGTCGCGCCGAGGGGGAAATCGCGATCGTCGCCGGCCCCGACGAGCACGGCCTCGGCGAGGAGCTGGCCGCGCTCGGCGTCGAGATCCGCCGGATCGAGGGGCTCGTCACGGCGGCGAAGCTGGAGGACGCCGGCGTCGCCGACGCTGACCTGTTCGTCCTCACCGACGTCGAGGAGGCCACCGGCATCCCGGTCGCGAAGGAACTGAACCCCGACGTCCAGATCGTCACGTACGCGGGCCGGTCGCTGCCGGAGTTCGTCGCGACCGTCGCCGACCTCGCGGTCGACCCCGACCTGCTCGACGCAGCGACGGTCGCCGAGGAGCTGCTGTCCGACGACGACGGCGAGCCGTGAGCGGGGAGGACGACTCGACGGCGGCCGAGGAGGGCGACGGGGACGCGGCCCGAGACGACGCGTCCGACGACGCCCCCGCGACCGTCCCGGTCACCCTCTACACCCGCGATGACTGCTCGCTCTGTGTCGTCGCCCGCGAGACGATCGAGTCGGTCGCCGCCGACCTCGACGGCGTGCGGGTCGACCTCGACGTGATCGACGTCGACACCGACCCCGAACTGGCCGAGGAGTACGGCGAGCGCGTCCCGTACGTGCTGGTCGACGGCCACCCGGCGTTCAAGTACGAGGTCGACGAGCGCGAGCTGCGCTTGAAGCTGTTGGCGGCGACCTGACGCGGTCGCCGTCCCGTCCGCGATCCGCCCGCGGTCCGCTCGCGATCTCTTCGGTCTCCCCTACCGCGACCCGACCATTTACCCGTTCGTCCGCCCCTCTGATCGCCATGGCACACGGAGACGCACACCTGTTCACCGGCGGTCGAGTCGCGGACGCGGAGGGAACACGGCGGGCGGACGTGGCGGTCGTCGACGGCGAGATCGCCGCGGTCGGCGATCCGGAGACGGTCGCGGACGCGGTCGCCGACGTCCCGGACGAGGACCTCGAACCCGTCGACGCGAGTGACCGCGTCGTCGCGCCCGGGCTGATCGACGCGCACGTCCACGTCATGATGGACGGCCGACCGGACGTCTCGACCGCGGTCTCCGACAGCGACTACACCGCGAGCTACCGGACCGCGAGCAACCTCGAAGCCGCTGTCTCGAACGGCGTCACGACCGTCCGCGACCTCGGGAGCCGCGGGACGCTCGCGCTCGACGCGGGCGAGGCGGTCGCGGCGGGTGACATCCCGGGCCCGCGCGTCCTCGCGTGCGGCCGCAACGTGATCATGACCGGCGGCCACGGCAACTGGTTCGGGCGCGAGGCCGACGGCCCCGCGGAGGTGCGGAAGGCGGCCCGCGAGCAGCTGAAGGCCGGCGCGGACGTGCTCAAGTGCATGGCCACCGGCGGCGTCCTCACCGAGGGCGCGGTGACGGGCGCCCCCGAGCTCACGCCCGAGGAGCTGGCCGCGTTCACCGACGCGGCCGCGCCGACCGACACCCCCACGGCAGCCCACGCCCACGGCGAGGTGGGGATTAAGAATGCGGTCGAGGCCGGCATCTCCAGCGTCGAGCACGGGACGTTCATGGACCGCGAGGCCGCCGAGATGATGGCCGAGCGCGGCACCTACTGGGTGCCGACCGCGAGCGCGCTCCGCGGTATCGTCGACAACGGCGTCGAGGCCGGCATCCCCGAGGACGCCGTCGCGAAGGCCGAGGACGCCGCGGACCGCTTCGACGACGCGTGGGACCACGCGCTGGACGCCGGGGTTTCGATCGCGATGGGCACCGACGCGGGCACCCCGTTCAACTTCTTCGCGGACATTCCCCAAGAGATGGCGTACATGGTCGACTACGGGCTCTCCCCCGAGCGGGCGCTGGAGGCCGCCACCGTCAACGCCGCCGACCTGCTCGGGCTCGACGACGTCGGGCGGGTCGCGGAAGGGTACGTGGCGGATCTGGTCCTCCTTGACGCCGACCCGACCGAGGACGTCGCGGCGTGGCAGGACCCCGAGGCGGTGTTCGCGCGCGGCGAGCGCGTGAAATAGGCGAATTCAGTCTGGTGCGGCTCTTATAAACGGCCGAGCCGAGTTGCGGTCGGGCGTTTATAAATAAAACTCGATTCTGCGGTGAGCGCGGCGAAAATCTTAGCTGCTCGTTTATAACTGGTCGCCGGCGCGGTGAACACCTCCAAAGCCCCAGCCGCGAGGCGGGCGTACACTCGTTGCGCTCCTCGGTCGCTCACTGCGTTCGCTCCCTGTGGTGCTTACGTCGTCTACGCCCGCCTCGCGGCTGCCCCTTTGAGTCCTACCCCACCCCGCACCGCACAGCACGGCACCTCACGCCTCCCCAGCCTCGCGGCTCCCTTCGGTCGCCGCGTCCCTCGCGCGTGCGGTTCGCGCCGCGTCGCGGCGCTCACCGGCACGCGCCACCGCACCGCGCGTTCGTTTATAAGTAATCGTCGCCGTCGCGCGGATGTTTAAATGCCGTCTCGCCGTCGTCGACTGCGGGCTCGACCGCGAGGCGATCCGAACGGTCGCTTTTAACCCGAGCCGACGCAAGGGTCGGTCGATGACGAGCGCGCAATCCGGGTCGTCGACCCGGCACGCGGACCCGGACGAGAACCCCTACGTCGAGGACCCCCCGACCGACTTCGAGCCGGTCGAGGACCTCTCCGCGGACGCGGCCGCCGAGCAGGCCGAACTGCTCCGGGCGGCCGTCCGCGAGCACGACCACCGGTACTACGTCGCGGCCGACCCCCTGATCTCGGACGAGGCGTACGACCGGCTGTTCGCCCGGCTCGAAGCGCTCGAAGCCGCGTTCGACCTCCCGACGGAGAACTCCCCGACGCGGCAGGTGGGGGGCGAGCCGCTCGACGCGCTGGAAACGGTCGAGCACGTCGCGCCCATGCTCTCGATCGACAACGCGACCGACGCCGACGCGGTCCGCGAGTTCGACGAGCGCGTCCGCGAGGGGCTTGCCGACGCGGCCGAGTCCGGCGAACTCGATGGCTTCGACCCCACCGACCTCGCGTACGTCTGCGAGCCGAAGTTCGACGGCCTCTCGATCGAAGTGGTGTACGAGGACGGCGAGTACGTCCGCGCGGCCACCCGCGGCGACGGCCGGGAGGGCGACGACGTCACCGAGCAGGTCCGGACGATCGGCTCGATCCCGGGCCGCCTACGCGGCGACGATCACCCCGACCGACTCGCCGTCCGCGGAGAGGTGTACATGCCGAGAAACGCCTTCGAGGCGTACAACGACGAGCTGATCGAGCGGGGCGAGGAGCCGTTCGCGAACCCGCGCAACGCCGCGGCCGGCACGCTCCGCCAGCTCGACCCCGGGGTCGTCGCCGAGCGCCCCCTCGACGTCTTCTTCTTCGACGTGCTCGCGTGGGAGGCCGGCGACGAGGGGCCGGAGCGCCCCGCGCGCCACCGCGACGCGCTCGACGCGTTCGAGTCGCTCGGGCTCCGGCGAAACGACCGGGTGGAGATAGTCGACGACGTCGAGGCCGCGATCGAGTACCGCGACGCGATACTCGCCGCCCGCGACGACCTGAACTACGCGGTCGACGGCGTCGTGATCAAGGTGGACGCCCTCGCCCACCGGGAGGCGCTCGGGAGCACGTCGCGCGCGCCGCGCTGGGCGTTCGCGCACAAGTTCCCGCCGCGGACCGCGACGACGACCGTCGAGGGGGTCACGGTCCAGGTCGGCCGCACCGGGCGGCTCACGCCCGTCGCCGAGCTCGACCCGGTCGACGTCGGCGGCGTCACCGTCTCGCGCGCCACGCTCCACAACCCCGCCGAGATCGAGGCGCTCGGCGTCAACGTCGGCGACCGCGTCCGGATCTACCGCGCCGGCGACGTGATCCCCTACGTCCCGGAGGTCGTCGAGAAGCGCAGCGAGGGGACCTACGCGTTCCCCGACGAGTGTCCCGTCTGCGGGGCCCCGGTCGAGCGCGACGGCCCGCTCGCCTTCTGTACCGGCGGGCTCGGCTGCTCGGCCCAGCTGGAGCGCGCGGTCGAACACTGGGCGCGACGGGACGCGCTCGACGTCGAGGGGCTCGGCCCCGAGCGCGTCGAACAGCTCCGCGAGGCGGGGCTCGTCGAGTCGCTGCCGGACCTCTACGACCTGACCGCCGAGGAGCTGGCCGACCTGGAGGGGTGGGGCGAGACGAGCGCCGAGAACCTGGTCCGCGAGCTGGACGCGACCCGGACCCCCCCGCTCGACGACTTCCTCGCCGGGCTCGGGATCCCGGACGTGGGCGCGACGACCGCCCGCGCGCTCGCCGCGGGCTTCGGGACGCTCGACGCGCTCCTCGACGCGGACGAGGCGGCCCTCCGCGAGGTCGACGACGTGGGCCCCGAGGTGGCCGAATCGATCCGGACGTTCCTCGACAACGAGGAGAACCGCGCCGCGATCGAGGGGCTCCGCGAGCGCGGCGTCGACCCCGAGCCGTTCGAGACCGAGGCGGGCGACGGCGCGGCCGACGCGCTCGACGGCCTCACGTTCGTGTTCACCGGCTCGCTGTCCGTCCCGCGGGGCGACGCGCAGGCGCACGTCGAGGCGCGCGGCGCGAACGCGACGTCGAGCGTCTCCGGCAACACCGACTACCTCGTCGCGGGCGAGAGCCCGGGGCGGTCGAAGCGCGACGACGCGGCCGCGGAGGACGTGCCGGTCGTCGACGAGGACGGGTTCGCCGACCTGCTCGCGGAGCGCGGCGTCGACTGGCCCCCCGAGGGCGACGCGTAGCCGCAGCGGCGGCGCGGGCGACGCTCGCCCCGACCCGCAACCCTTTATCAACTCACGCCGGAACCGGAAGGCATGACCGCCATCGAGCTGCGGGGCGTGACCAAGGAGTTCGCCGAGGTCACGGCCGTTCGCGACCTCGATCTCACCGTCGAAGACGGCGAGGTGTACGGGTTCCTCGGGCCGAACGGCGCGGGCAAGTCCACCACGATCGACATGCTCTTAGACCTCGTCCGCCCGACCGCGGGGACGGTCCGCGTCCTCGGCGCCGACGTCGCGACCGACGGGGTCGATATCCGCCGCCGAACGGGCGTGCTCCCCGACGGCTTCTCGGTGTACGACCGGCTCTCCGGTCGGAAACACGTCGAGTTCGCCGTCGAGTCGAAGGAGGCCGACGACGACCCGGACGCGCTCCTCGACCGCGTCGGCCTCGCCGACGCGGCCGACCGCTCAGCCGGCGAGTATTCGAAAGGGATGCGCCAGCGGCTCGCCCTCGCGATGGCGCTCGTCGGCGACCCCGACCTGCTGATCCTCGACGAGCCGTCGTCCGGCCTCGACCCGGCCGGCGCCAAGGAGATGCGCGAGATCGTCCGGACGGAGGCCGAGCGCGGCGCCACCGTCTTCTTCTCGTCGCACATCCTCGAACAGGTCGACGCCGTCTGCGACCGCGTCGGCATCCTCCGCGACGGCGAACTGGTCGCCGAGGACTCCGTCGAGGGGCTCCGCGAGGCCGTCGGCGGCGAGGAGACCCTGGAGGTCGCGGCCGCGGGCGCCGACGACGACGCGGTCGCGGCGGTCCGCGCGCTCGACGGCGTCTCCGGCGTCACCCGCGACGGCGACGAACTGGTGGTGGACTGCGCCAGCGACGCGAAGACGGACGTGATCGCCACCTTGGAGGACGCCGGCGTCGCGGTCGCCGACTTCCACACGCGCGAGGCCTCGCTGGAGGACCTCTTCTTGGCGTACACGGAGGCCGACGCGGCTGAGGGTGACGCCGGTGCGGTCGCGTCCACGTCGAGCGAGGACGAACCGGCGGAAGGGGAGGTGGACCGATGAGCCTCGCCGCCATCGCCCGGAAGGACTTCCGGGAGACGGTTCAGTCGCGCGGCATGATCGCCCTCGTGGTGCTGTTCTCGCTGCTCGTCTCGGCGTTCGCGTACGCCGTGCGCCCGACCGGCGAGAGCGAGCAGTTCGCCACTGAACTCCTCCTGAGCGCCTTCGTCGGCCGCTTCCTCGTCACGACGCTCGTCCCGCTCGTCGGCGTCGTCGTCGGCTACAACGCGGTGAGCGGCGAGCGCGAGTCCGGCTCGCTGAAGCTGCTCCTGTCGCTGCCGCACTCGCGGGCCGACGTGGTCTTGGGGAAGGTCGCCGGTCGCGGCGCGGCGCTCTCGCTCGCGGTGTTCGCCGGGTTCCTGCTCCCCGCGCTGGTGTTGATCGCTGCGCCGGTCGTGTTCAACGCCGGCGCGTTCCTCGGGTACACCGTGTTCGCGGCCGCGCTCGGCGTCGTGTTCGTCGCCGTCTCCGTGGGCTGCTCGGCCGCGTCCTCCACTCAGCGCCGGGCGCTCATCGGGGGCGTCGCGATATACGTCCTCTTCGTCCTGCTGTGGGGCCCCCTCACCGGCCAGCTGGTGGGCGCCGTCGGGCCGGTCGTCGACGCGCTGCCCGTGTCCGCGGCTCAGGTCGACGTGTTCCTCCGGGTCTCGAACCCAACGACCGCCGTGGAGGCGCTGTCGAACGCCTTCCTCGCGGAGCAGCTGTTCACCGGCGACACCGTGAACCAGCAGCTGTCGGCGGCCGCGATGCTCGTGTTCTGGACGCTCGCGCCGCCGCTTGCCGGGCTGCTGAAGTTCGACGCGGACGACCTGTAGGCGCCCCCGTCGTAGAGCTTTTCGGGCCGATGCGCGCGGGTCGACGGGCGCAACAATAGCTACAAACGCTCGCACGAATAGCCTGTGCGTATGGAGACTGCCCACGACGTTTTCGTCGGGAACTCGACCTCGCTCTCGGAGTTAGACGACAACGAGGTCGAACTCGTCGTAACCTCCCCGCCGTATCCGATGATCGAGATGTGGGACGACCTCTTCTTCTCGCTGAACGCAGACATCGAAACGTCTCTCGACGAAGGCGACGGTCGGCGGGCCTTCGACCTGATGCACGAGGAGCTCGCCGAGACGTGGGACGAAGTCGAACGGGTCCTCGTTGACGGCGGGATCGCGTGTATCAACGTCGGCGACGCGACTCGGAAGGTGGACGACAGTTTCAGAGTCTACCAGAACCACGCGCGTATCACCGAGCGCTTCGACGAGATGGGGTTTGAACCCCTCCCGGACATCCTCTGGCGGAAACCCGCCAACTCGGCGGCGAAGTTCATGGGGTCGGGGATGATGCCACCGAACGCGTACGCGACCCTCGAACACGAGTACCTGCTCATTTTCCGTAACGGGAAACAGAGCCGAGAGTTCCCGTCCGGGACCGACGTCCGATACGAGTCGGCGTACTTCTGGGAGGAGCGCAACGAGTGGTTCTCCGACGTCTGGGAAGACGTTCGGGGAACGTCACAGGAGCTAACGGACGCCGACACGGAGCTCAGGGACCGTTCGGCCGCGTACCCGCTGGAGGTCCCGTACAGGCTCATCAACATGTACAGCGTCTACGGAGACACAGTGCTCGACCCGTTCTGGGGGACCGGGACGACCTCGCTGGCGGCGATGATCGCCGCTCGGAACTCCGTCGGGTACGAGCTCCAAGAGAAGTTCACGGAGGTGTTCGACGCGGAGGTCGCCGACGTCGCGGAACTCGCTCACGCCACGGTGTCGAAACGGGTTCGAGACCACGAGGAGTTCGTCGAGCAGCGCTTGGAAGACGGTAAGGAGTTCAAATACGACGCCGAAAACTACGACTTCCCGGTCACGACGAAACAGGAGAAACCCCTCCAACTCTATACGATCGACGGCGTCGAGCAGACGGAGAGCGGATACGCCGTGACGCACTCCCCGTACAACGAGTCCGAGTCGATCGACGGGGACGCAGACGGTCACGGACAGGCAACCCTTGGGAGTCAGTTCCGGTAACTTCTCCAGGCGTTCCAACCGGCCTCTCCGTACCTGTAGCTCGCGAAGTTGCTCGCCCAGGAGATGGGCTCGGGCGGGTTCAAACCTCACTCACTCCGCTCGCCGCCGAGGTGCTCGCGTTGCTCGCACCTCGCACCGCTCGCTCCGTTCCCTGCTTCGAACCCGCCCTCAAACACGCACGTTGCTGTCGCTCGCGAAATTGCTCGCGACAGCAACAGTGGGCTCGGGCGGGTTCGAACCGAAATCGGACGTGCTCGCTCGCTTCGCTCGCTGCGCGCGACCGATAGGGTTCGAACCGCGCCCTCGCAGACATTTCTGTGACTCACTTCGTTCGTCCCAGAAATGGGCTCGGGCGGGTTCGAACCGCCGATCTCAGCCTTGTAAAGGCCGCGTCATAACCAGCTAGACCACGAGCCCTCACCCGTTTGAACCCGCCGAGAGCGGAAAACGATTTCCTTCCGCGACGCGAACCCCGACCGTGAACCGCCGCCTCGTCGGGGTCGTGGCCGCGCTCGCGCTCGTCGGCCTCCTCGGAGCCGCCGTCGCCGCGACGAACCCGGCCCTCCTCATCACCGGCTACGACACGACCACGGTCGAGGCCGTCGACGGCGAGACGGGCGAGACGCTCGCGACCGTCGAAGCACGGGTTGCCGACGGGTTCGTGAAGCAGTACGTCGGCCTCTCCGCGACCGAAGCGCTCGACGACGGGGAGGGGATGCTGTTCGTCCACGGCGAGAGCGCCGAGCGCACCTACGTGATGCGCGACATGGCGTTCCCCATCGACATCGTCTTCGCGGACGCGAACGGGACGGTCACCCGGATCCACGAGGCGGAACCGGAGTCACGACCGTTCACGCGCTACGAGGGAACCGGGCGGTACGTCCTCGAAGCCCCGCGGGGGTGGAGCGAGCGCCACGGCGTCGAGCCGGGCGACCGGCTGGTGATCGAGGGCCTCGACGAGGAGTGACCGGCCGACGAAACCGCTTTGAGCCTCGCAGGCGTCGGCCCGACCATGACCGGACTCCCCGGCCGGATCGCGTGGAACCTCCGCCACCGCTGGCGGCGGATGTTCGCCCTCTGCGTCGTCGGCGCCGGCGTCGCCGCCCCCCTCCTCACCGGCGTCTGGTGGTGGCTCCCGCTCGTGTGGTTCTTCGGGCTCGCTATCCTCCTTCCCGTCCTCCACACCCTGACGAAGCCGGTCCCGGACGACGACCCGGACGACCGCGCGGACGCCACCGGCGACCCCGCGCTCGACGCCCTCCGCGAGCGCTACGCGCGCGGCGAGATCGACGAGACGGAGTTCGAGCGCAAGCTCGACCGCCTCTTGGAGACCGAAGACGCCGAGACCGTCGACGACCCGGGCGGCGACGTCGCCGACAGGGTACGAGAGGGCGTCCGGCGAGAAGTGGAACGAATCCGGGAGTGACCGCAGAGCCCGTCGGCACCGCCCGACGGGTCGGACCGCGGTACCGACGCGTTACTCTTCGATATCGCGGTTGTGGACCGCTTCGCCGGTGTTCCCGTCGAAGAGGTGGATCGCCTCTTCCGGGATCTCGATGGTGACCTCGTCGCCGACCGAGATCCGCTGGAGGCCGCTCACGGTGGCGATGAACGTCTCGCCCTCGGGAGCGTCCTCGAACCGCAGGTAGACGGTGTTCTCGTCGCCCATCGGCTCGACGACCTCGACGACCGTGGAGAACGCGTGGTCGCCGGCCGCGTCGCCGGCGACGGAGATGTCCTCGGGGCGGACCCCGAGGGTGAGGTCGGTCACGTCGCCGACGTCGTCGAGCGTCGACGCCGACAGCGGGTAGTCGAACACGGACCCGCCGAGCGTGTCGCCGTCTCGCTCGACGTCGAAGAAGTTCATCGACGGGTCGCCGATGAACCCGGCGACGAACCGGTTCGCCGGCTCGTGGTAACACTCCAGCGGCGTCGCGACCTGCTGGAGCTCGCCGGCGTTGAGGATCGCGATCCGGTCGCCCATCGTCATCGCCTCGGTCTGGTCGTGCGTGACGTACATCGTCGTCACGTCGAGCTCGCTCTGGAGCCGCTGGAGCTCCGTCCGCATCTCCGACCGGAGCTTGGCGTCGAGGTTGCTGAGCGGCTCGTCCATGAGGAACACCTCCGGGTCGCGGACGATCGCTCGCCCGAGCGCCACCCGCTGCTGCTGGCCGCCGGAGAGGTCGGAGGGTTTGCGGTCCAGCAGTTCGGCGATACCCATCGTCTCCGCGGCGTCGGTGACGCGCGTCTCGATCTCCTCGTCGGAGAGCTCCGTCGACTCCTCTAAGCCGAACGCCATGTTCCCCTCGACGGTCATGTGCGGGTACAGCGCGTACGACTGGAACACCATCGCGATGTCGCGGTGTTGCGGTTTCACGTCGTTGACGACGTTCCCGGCGAGCCGAATCTCGCCGCTGGTGACCGTCTCCAGCCCCGCGACCATCCGGAGCGTCGTCGACTTGCCGCAGCCCGAGGGGCCGACGACGACGAGGAACTCGCCGTCGCGCATCTCGATGTCGACGTCGTCGACGGCGACGACCTCGCTGTCGCCGTCGGGGAACACCTTGGTCACGCCGTCGAGTTCGAGCGTCCCCATGCTATCGCCCCCGCGGAACGGCGCGACGGTTTGATAGCGATACCTCCGGTCGGCTGTGTGGTTGCTGTCGAGTCATGGATAGCTGCTGGCGGGCGGCGGCGTTCATGTCGCCACCCCCTCGGCGAACTCCTCGCCGAACGCGATGTACACCGCGAGCGTCGGCAGGGCGGCGATGAACGCGCCCGCCATTCGGAGCGCGAAGTCTTGTCCTTCGAGCGACGTGCCCAGTCCGGCGAGGATCAACACGATCGGCGCCGCCGCGCTGGACTCCGTCTGGACCAACACGAGCGTGAACAGGAGGTCGTTCCAGATCTGCGTGAACTGGTAGATCAGGACCACCGCGAACATCGGTCCCGAAAGCGGGAGCACGATGCGGCGGTAGATCCGGCGGATGGACGCGCCGTCTAACCGCGCGGCCTCGATCATCTCCTCGCTCATGTTCTTGTAGTAGGACCTGAACAGGACGGTACAGATCGGCAGTCCGTACGCCACGTGGGTGACGATCAGTTCGACGACGCCGGCGTAGTCGTCGTTGATCCCGAGCGCCCACACGAATCCCAACCAGTCCTGGAGCGAGACCATCGACCAGAACTGCGAAAGCGGGACCAGCACGGCCTGATACGGGATGAAGATCCCGGCGACGAACAGCGCGAGCACCGGCGCCTTGTACTTCTGTTTCCAGTCGGACTGCGTGATCCCGTAGGCGGCGAAGCTCCCGAGCAGCGCCGAGATGACCGTCGCCGGGATCGCGTACAGCGCGCTGTTTATCAGTCCCCGTCCGAGCGCGTCGAACGCGGACTGCCACTTCTCGAGGGTGAACGTGCTCCCCGTGGGCGGGGCGAAGGGGAGGGAGCCGGAGACGCCGCTCGACGTCTTGAACGAGGTGACGAGCCCCGACTCGATCGGAATCAAGAAGAACGTCAACATCCCGAGCAGCCCGAGATACAGGAGGACTCGGTACCCGTCGATTCCGGCGAGCGCCCCCGCTGACGCGCCGGTGTCCGTCGCCGATGCCGTGCCGCCGTCGGTTCGTGCGTCGTTGCTCATAGGTTCCCCCGATTGTACTGGTAGTAGAGGTACGGACCGACGATTCCGAGCGTCATCAGGAACAGGGTGATGGCGACCGCCGAGGCGTACGCCCAGTTCAGGTTCGCGTACGCCTCGCGGACCATCTTCGTCGCGAGGATGTCGGCCCCGTTCGGCGGTCGGTACCCGCCGACGAGCGAGTACAGGAAGTCGAACGCCTTCAGCGCGAACACCATGAGGACGACCGAGGCGCTGATCGTCGACCCCTTCAGCTGGGGGATGATCACGCGCCAGTACATCCTGACCGTCGAGGCGCCGTCCACCTTCGCCGCTTCGTAGTGTTCGTTCGGAATGGCCCGCAGGCCCGCGAGGAACACCACCATCGCGTACCCCGCGAACTGCCACATCAGTGCGAACATGACCGCCCAGAGGACGATGTCGGGGTTCCCGATCCAGTCGACCCGGCCGAAGCCGAGCGACGTGATGACGATGTTGATGACCCCGTTGTTGAAGTTGAACATCCACGCCCAGAACTGGGCGGTGACGACGAACGAGAGGCTCATCGGCAGCAGGTAGATCGTCCTGAACGTGTTCTCGAACCGGATGTTCCGGTCGATCAGGATCGCCAGCCCGAGCCCGAGCGCCAGCGTCACCAGGGTGAACCCGACGAGCAGGATGAAGGTGTTGATCGCGGCGTCGATGAACCCGCTGTCCGCCAACGCGCGGCTGTACATCTCGAGGTCCAAGTCGCTGTAGTCCGGGGTCCCGAAGCCGGTGAAATCCGTCAGCGATATCAGGAGGTTCCAGATGATCGCGCCGTAGACGAAGAGACCCACCAGCAGGAACGGCGGCAGCCAGAACTGCGACGACTCGACGAAGTCGCTGCCGAAGCGTTCGTTCAGCGCCGAGATCGGGCTGAATCCGGAGCGCTGCCCGCCCTCGGCGACGCCGCCGTCGGGAAATGCGTCGCCACTGTCGTCGCCGGTGTCAGTGTTCCGTGTCATATGGTTCGTCGTGTGCCGAAACCGCCGAAATCCGGTCGCATCGTGGACCGGAGTCAGTTAGAGACCGCGTCGACGAAGCCTTCCGTCGCGGCGTCGACGTTGTACGGTCCGGAGAACTCGCTGGAGATCACGTCGTTCAGCGTCGTCATGGTCCCCGAGGGGACGCCCAGCCCGTGCTGGAGGTTCGGCGGCCGCTGGTCGGCGTTCGCGAAGTCTTCCTGCGTCTCCTGGAGGTACGGGCCGAACTCGCTCATGTCCACGTCGGTCCGCGTCGGGATCGAGCCCTTATACTGGTTGAACGCGACCTGCGCGGCCTCGCTCCCGACGAAGGCCATGAACTGCTCCGTCGCGTCCGGACTCGGGTTGTCCGAGGGGTAGAGGAACGAGTCGAAGTGGAGCATGTACATGCCCTCCGAGCCGGGGTACGTCTTGAAGCCCCAGTCCTCGCCGTAGTCGAAGTCCTCGGCGTTCCGGTAGGCGCCGGCCGCCCAGTTCCCCTGGTGGATGAACGCCGCGTTGCCCTCGATGATGTTCTGGTTGGACTCCGTGAGCCCGATCGAGGAGGCGTCCTCGTTGATGTAGTTCCCGAGGATCTCGGCGAGCGACTCGAAGGTCGCGCGGACGGCCGCCTCGTCGGGGCTCCCGTCGAGGAAGTTCATGTACGCGTCGTACCCTTCCTGCCCGAGCATCGTCGAGGCGAACAGCTGGGTCGTCGTCCAGGTGCCGCTCGCGCCGTGGGTCATCGGGATCGCGTCGGTCTCGCTCTGGACCGTTTCCAGCGCGTCGATCAGCGCCGACACGCTCGTCAGCGAGTCGGGGTCGACTCCCGCCTCTTCGACGACCGACGTGTTGTAGAACAGGCAGTTCAGGCGGTGCGAACCGAGCGGGACGCCGCGGTACGCGCCGTTGTACTGGTGGAGATCGACCGCTTCCTGGACCATCACGTCCTCGAAGCCCTCGGACTCCCAGACGTCGCCGACCTCGCCCAGCACGCCCTCGTAGCGCTGGAGGTTCGGGCCGGGCCAGTTCGCGAAGGAGCTCGGCGGGTCGCCGTTCTGGAGCCGGTTCGCGACGACCGCGTCGAGGTTCTGGTTCCCGCCCCCGCCGATCGGGTTGAACTCGTGTTCGATGTCGGGATACTCCTCTTCGAAGGCCGCGACGAGCGCCTCCGCGGCGCGCGCGCCGTCGCCGCCGGTCCACGCGTGGAGGATCTCCAGCGTGTTTCCACCGTCGCCGCCGTCGGACCCGTCACCGCCGTCGCTTCCGTCACCGCCGTCGCCGCCGCCGGAACAGCCGGCGAGCCCCGCGAGGGTCGCCGCCCCCGTCGCTCCGACGAAGTGTCGCCGCGATAACCGCTTGTCTTGGTCTGTCATGGTACTTCACGGTGTACAATGGATGATTGCCATATATACTTACTCATTCTTTTAGAACTATTTCTGAAGCGCCCCGTCGCGTGCGGCCGGGCGGCGTAATTGGACTTCTTTACTCCCGGTCCGCCGGCGTCGGACCGACGGGCATACTACGGTCCGGCGGATGAGCGTACCCATGCGCCCCTCGATCGCCGCCGTCACGTACCCGATCGCCGGCGACGCCCGGGAGCGGCCCCTCCTCGCCGTCTGGCTGCTGTTCGCGCTGTCCGTCGTCGTCCCGGTCCTCCCGGCGCTGCCGGTCGTCGGCTACCTCGTCCGCGTCCTGACCGCCAGCGAACGCGGCGACTCGATCCCGGCGTTCCTCTCGGACGGGCGGACGCTCGTTCGCCGGTCGCTGGGCGGGACGGCCGTCTGCTTAGTCTTCCTCGGCGTTCCGTTCGCGGCCCTCCTCGTGACGCTCTACGGCGTCGTCACGCTGGAGCCCGGTGCCGACGCGCCCGTCGGTCGCATCCTCGCCGGCTCGACGGCCGTCCTCTTCCTCGGCATCGCCGGCACGTACCTCGCCCCGATATCGCTGACGACCTACGGCCGTGAGGGGTCGCTCCGTCGGGCGTTCTCGCCGGCGGCCCTCCGACCGGTGGCCGGGCACGCGGCCTACTTCTTCGGGTGGACGCTCGGGTTCACCGCGCTCGTCGTCACGGTCGGCGTCGGCGGCGCGCTGTTCACCCTGTCGCGTCTCGGGCCGCTGGCCGGCACGTTCGTCCTCGCGTACGGCCTCCTTGTGGCCGCGTACCTCTGGGGCCGGGCCGTCGAGCGCGCGAAGCGGCGGTAGGACGCCCGCGGCGGCGCGCCGACCGACCGATTCTTGAGCGCCCGGACCGGACCCACACGGCATGGACGGACCGCTGTGGATAGACACGCACGCGCCCGACCTCGACGAGATCCGGCAGGACGAGGCCCGCGACCGGCTGCGTCGGGCCGTCAACGAGCCGATGAACCTCGTCGTTCAGGGGCCGCCGGGGGTCGGGAAAACCGCGGCGGCGCGGGCGCTCGCCGACGCGTCGCACGCCGACCCGGACGCCGACCTGATCGAGATCAACGTCGCCGACTTCTTCGGCCGCACGAAAAAGGAGATCCGGACGGACCCGCGGTTCGAGGGGTTCCTCGCCGGTCGGAGTTCGATGGCGAAACGCGACATGATAAACCGCGTGCTGAAGGAGTCGGCGTCGTACGCGCCGATGTCCGGCGAGTACAAGACGATCCTCTTGGACAACGCGGAGGCGATCCGCGAGGACTTCCAGCAGGCGCTGCGCCGCGTGATGGAGAAGCACCACCGGACCACCCAGTTCGTGATCGCGACCCGCCAGCCCTCGAAGCTCATCGCGCCGATCCGGTCGCGCTGCTTCCCGGTCCGCGTGCGCTCGCCGACGACCGACGAGACGATCGACGTCCTCGAAACGATCTGCGGCCGCGAGGGCGTCGACTACGACGGCGACGGGCTGGAGTTCGTCGCCAGCGCGGCCGGCGGCGACCTCCGCGAGGCGATCCTCTCGGCGCAGGCGACCGCGGTCGAGGGCGGCGAGATCACCATGTCGACCGCCTACGAGACGCTCGGCGAGGTCGGCGACGACGACG
Source organism: Halorubrum sp. T3 (assembly GCF_000296615.1). NCBI lineage: Archaea > Methanobacteriati > Methanobacteriota > Halobacteria > Halobacteriales > Haloferacaceae > Halorubrum > Halorubrum sp. T3. The sequence continues at coordinate 268,478 of NZ_JH815330.1, forward strand.
CGCTCCGCGAGGCGCTCGCCGACGCCCGGAGCGGCGACCTGAAGGACGCGCGCTCGACGCTCGACGACCTCCTCGACGAGGGGTACGACGGGGGGGAGCTGCTCCGCGAGACGCTCCGGGTCGCCCGCGCCGGCTCCGAGTACGGCGGCGACGACCTCGCGCGGCTCCACGCGCTCGCCGGCGAGGCAGACCTCGACATGTCCGACGGGCTCGACGACACGACCCACCTCGTCCACCTGCTCGCGGCGTGGGCGGCGGGCCGAACCGAGCTCTCGCCCGAACTGCGGGACGCGGAGGTGGCGCCGTGAGCCGCGCGCCGCCGCTCTCGCGGCTCCTCCCGTTCCCGGTGGTCGACGCCGCGTGGGACCTCGCGCTCGTCCCGGCGCTCGCGGGCGCCGTCGCGCTGCCGTTCGTCCCGCCGGTCGGCGCCGCGCTCGTCGCGCTCGCGGTCGGGGTCCTCTGGTTCCACCGCGACCCCGAGCGCGACCCGCCGACGGGCGAGGAGGCGGTCGTCTCTCCGGCCGACGGCACCGTCTCCGTGGTCCGCGAGGAGGGCTCGCGGCTCCGCGTGGGGGTGTTCATGAACGTCACCGACGTCCACGTCAACCGCGCGCCGCTCGCGGGCGAGGTCCGCGAGGTCCGCCACCGCCCCGGCGCGAACCGCCCGGCGTTCGACAAGGAGTCGGACCGCAACGAGCAGGTGGCGATCGACTGCGGCGAGTACGAGCTGCTCGTCATCGCGGGCTGGTTCGCCCGGCGGATCCACCCGTCGGTCGAGGCCGGCGACCGCGTCGAGCGCGGCGACCGCGTCGGCCACGTCTCGTTCGGCTCCCGCGCCGACGTGGTGTTGCCCGCGGCCGTGAGCCGCGAGGACCTGCTGGTCGCCGAGGGGGACAGCGTGCGCGCGGGCGAGACGATCATCGCGGAGCGGCCGGACGCGGCCGACCCCGCGGCGTGACCGTCGGACGCCGAACAACCGGGCTGGCACGCGAGACGCCCGTGTTCGGGCGTACACTTTTGTTTCGCGGCGGTGACGCTTCTCGCGCATGTCCGACGACACCATCCACGAGTCGAGGCGGTCGCGGAGCCGACAGGGGTTAGCCACGTACCTTCGGCGGATCGCCCGAGCGCTCGGACGGGGTGAGCCGGTGCCGGTCGACGAGGGGGGAACGGTGACCGTAGAGCCCGCCGCGACTGGCGATGTCGAGGTCGAGCTGGAGCGCGCGGACGGGACGGTGCACTTCGAGGTCGAGATGGAGTGGCCCGACGAGGCGGCCGCGATCGACGAGGACGCGAGCGCGAGCAAGGCGACGTTCGAGCTGTACGCCGACAGCGCGGACGAGTACCGCTGGCGGCTCCGCCACGACAACGGCAACATCGTCGCCGACGGCGGCGAGGGGTACGCCGACAAGCGCGACGCCCGCTCGGGGATCGAGAGCGTCCAGCGGAACGCGCCGGGCGCGCACGTCGTCGACGTCTCGCGCGACGAGGAGCCGCCCGAGGAGGGCGGCAGCGACGCGACCTTCGAGCTGTTCCGCGACAACGCGGACGAGTACCGCTGGCGGCTCCGCCACGAGAACGGGAACATCATCTCCGACAGCGGGCAGGGGTACGCCTCCAAGCAGAAGGCGAAACAGGGGCTCGAGAGCGTCAAGTCGAACGCGCCGGGCGCGGCCGTCGAGGAGCCTGAGGAGTAGTCCTCGGTCCCGTCGCGGGCCGACGGCGGTCCGCCCGTCCGCGGCCTCCGCCCCCCGCGACCCGACCGCGTCCCCCGCCACCGCGACGCGACCGCCCGCGGACCGCACCGCTTATTCGCCGGCCCTCACTACCTCGGGCCGACATGGACGCGCTCGACGCCAAGTACCCGTTCTTCGCGAGCGCCCGCGAGGCGGTCGCCGAGGCCGCGGTGTCGCTGCCGGAGCTCGTCGCGGCCGACGCGCCGGCCGTCGAGCGCGCCCGCGAGCGCGTCGAACGCGCCCTCCTTGAGGGGACCGTCGCCGCCGAGAGCGGCGATTTCCCCGGCGAGTCGGCGGCCGACACGCAGGCGGAGCTGCTCTCGTACCCCATCGCGCGGATCCTCGTCTCGCTGCTCGACTCCGAGCCCGCCATCGAGAAGTACGCGGCCGCGGAGGCGGCGACCGCCATGGAGCGGGTCCGCCGCGACCTCGAGACCGACGACGAGCTGCGGTCGGTGTCGTCCGCGACGGTCGGGCTCGACGACCTGCTCGCGGAGTTCGACCTCGCGGACGCCGTGCGCCCGGACGCGACCGCGCCGGCCGGCGTCCGCGGCGCGGGTAGCGGGACGGCTGGCGGTGCGAGCAGCACGACCGGCGCCGACCGCGACCCGGACCACTACCGGATCGACGTCGGCCCGTACCTCCGGCTCACCTCCCCCGAGTGGGGCGACTCGTGGCGGCTCGTCAACCGCGCGCTCGCCGACGGCGCGGTGCGGGTCTCCCGCGAGGAGCTGCTCGCGGCGCTGGAGGCCGCCGTCGAGGCCCGGGTCGCCGAGGGGCTCCCCTTCGAACTAGGCGCCGACGAGGAGATCGCCGCGGCGCTGGAGTCCCGGGTCGCCGACCTCCGCCGGCTGCTCTCCGAGCGGACGTACGCCGAGCCGCCGGACGTCGTCGCTCCCGCGCTGTTCCCGCCGTGTATGACGAACCTGATCGAGAAGGCGGATCGCGACGCCGCCCTCTCCGCGGCCGAGTCGTTCGCGCTGATGGCGTTCCTCGTCGGCATCGGCATGACGCCCGACGAGGTCGTCGCGTTCTGCGCGGACACGAGCCTCGACGCCGAGGGGATCCGCTACCAGACGGAGTACCTGACCGACGACCGGGGGACCCAGTACCCCCCGCCGACCTGCGAGACGCTCGCGAACTACGGGATCTGCCACAACGAGGACGACCACATGCAGGTCGCGGCTGACCCCCTCTCGTACTACGAGAAGCGGGTGGCCGCCGCCGACGACGTGACCGACTGGCGGGACGGACGCGAGGCTGACGGGTCGGAGGAGGACTGAGGGAACGGAGGAGGACTGAGAAGGCGGAGGAAGACTGACAGAGCAGACGAAGCGTGAACGCCGCGCGCCGAACGCGGAAGACAATTTAAGAGAGCGGCGACGGCCCGGGCGGACTACGACTCGTCTTTCGCGCGCATCAGGTACGTCCCGACCCCGGCCATCAGCAGGACGAATCCGGCCAACAGCGCGATGAGCGCGATCGCTCCCGCCTCCGGAAGGACCGTCGACCCGCCGAAGGTGACCCCGATGGCGATCAGCCCGACGATGAACACCGCGGCCGCCGCCAGCGAGACCGCGATCTGCCGACGGAGCTCCGCGTCGATTTCCATGAGTGCGGCTTCCCGTCGCCGCTAAAAAAGGACTTCGATGGGCGTCCCGCCCGCGGGGCGCTCACGTCGCGAGGTGCGTGATGTCCCGCCGCAGGGTGTACCCTCGCGGCACGCCGACGATCTTCAGACACTCCTCGCACAGCACCCGCTCGTAGTCGCGGTTGGTCTCCTTCTCCAACAGGGAGACGTCCGCGAGCGGGAACACGGACCCGCACCGGTCGCACTCCGCCTTGTCGCCATCGACGATCTTCATCGACTCTCCGTTCCCGAGATCGGTATATAAAATCGCGGACGACGTTATCACTCCGGATACTGGCGCGTCGCGAAAAATCGGTGATCGGTCGACGCGGTCGGCGTCGGGGAGTCGCGCGCCGGCTCAGCCGAAGAGCTCGCCGAGCCCTTCGCCGCCGTCGCCCTCTTCCTCGTCGTCGTCGGCCGCCTCGTCGGCGGCCTCGGCCTCGTCGTCGTCATCGTCGTCGTCGTCCGCCTCGTCGGCGGACGCGTCGGCGTCCGCAGAGCCACCGGTGGACGCGCCGGCGGCCGGGGCCGCGGCGGCCGTCTCGATGGCCTCCTCGATGTCGACGTCCTCCAGCGCGGCGACGAGCGCCTTGACGCGGGACTCCTCGACGTCGACGCCGGCGGCTTCCAGCACGCCGGTGACGTTGTCTTCGTTGATCTCTTCGCCAGTCTCGTTCAGGATGAGCGCAGCGTAAACGTATTCCATTGGTGTGTACCTCGTGTTATCCGAACATCGCGCCGAGTCCCTCGCCGCCGTCGTCGCCGTCGTCGTCGGCGTCGTCGTCGGTGTCGGTCTCCTCGGCGTCTTCCGTGTTGTCGTCCGCCTGTTCCTCCTCCTCGTCGGCGTCGTCGGCCGCCGGCTCCGGTGCCGGCGCGGCCTCGACGCCCTGGAGCTCCTCGGGGAGCGCCTCCTCGTCGTCGATCTGGGCTGCGAGCGCGCGCAGCTGGGCGTCGGCCTTCCCGATCAGGTCGGGCACGACGTCCGGGCTCTCGATCTCCGCGAACAGGCCGACGGACTTCGCCTCGCCGGACGCCTTCGCGAGAAGGGTGCCGGCGGTGGCGGCCGTCGGGTACGCGGCGTTGACAGAGAGGTTACGCGCGGCGGCCGCGGCGGACCGAATGTCCGCCTCGTACTCGTCGACGTCGAGTTCGAGCTCGTCGGGCTCGAAGAGGACGCCCTCGGAGTAGACGGCGCGCAGGTCGAGGCCGACCTCCTTGGGCTCGATACCGAGCTCGACGAGGACGTTCGCGAGGTCGTCGTCGACGACCTCGCCCTCTGTCAGCACGGTCGAGTCCTCGGTCACCTTGATCGAGCCGTCCATGATGCGGGCGGACGCGCCCACGGTCTGGAGCTCGCCGACGAACGGCCCCGGGTCGACGCCGGTGTCGCCCTCGGGGATCACGATGTCGTTGGGGGCCACCTCGCCCGCGTTGATCGGGGCGGGGGTCTTCGAGGCTTCGAGCTGCTTGAAGAGGCCGAACGGGTTGTCGTTGGTGCCGACGAGCGCCACTTGGCCGCTAACGTACTCCGTCAGCTGCTCGACGCCGTCGTCGACCTCCTCGAGCGCCCGGTTCGTGAGCGTGTTGCGGCTCATGCGGACGGCCGCCGAGCCGTGGAGCTCCCGGCGCATGGCCTGGAGCTGCCGGCTCGGGATGCCGGCCACGCCGACGATCCCGACGGACTGGTAGGAGTCGATGAACTCGACGAGCTCGGCGACCTCCTCGCGTTTCCACTGCGGGATCGTCTCGGTCTTGCGGACCGAACTCATACGGGCACCTCCTTCGCGGGACCCATCGTGGTCTTCACGTAGATCCCGTCGATGTTGAGCGGGCCCTTCTCGAGGTCTGCTTCGAGTCGCCGGATGATGACGTCGATGTTGTCCGAGATCGCGTCGGCGCCCATGTCCTCGGCGCCGACGCGGGTGTGGAACGTGCGCCGGTCGCGCGACCGGAGCTGCACCGTGTTCTTCATCCGGTTGACGGTCTCGACGATGTCGTCGTCCGGCTGTAGTGGGGTAGGCATCTTCCCGCGCGGACCGAGGACGGTACCGAGGTACCGACCGATGTCCTGCATCAGGTTGGCCTCGGCGACGAAGAAGTCGGTGTCGTCGGCGAGGTCCTTAGCGCGGTCGTCGTCGTCTCCGAGGTCTTCGAGGTCGTCGCTGTCGAGCACTTCGTCAGCGACCTCCTCTGCGCGGACGGCGGTTTCGCCCTCCGCGAAGACGACGATCTGTGTCTCCTGCCCCGTTCCAGCCGGCAGCACGACGGACTCGTCGATACGGTTCGACGGATCGTTGAGGTCGAGGTCTCGCAGGTTGATCGCGATGTCCACGGTCTCGCGGAAGTTCCGCTCGGGCGCATCGTCGAGTGCGAGGGTTACGGCCTCTTGTATTGTGTCTGCCATTTTCACCTCCGTAGTACGCAGGTCGCTCCTACGGGTCAGTGAAACAGGCGAAGCCTGTCTCATCGGAGAGAGGTCCATCGGAGGTTTAAAAGCGTCGAACCGACCCTCACCGTGTGAACCGGCGACAGGGCCGCTCCGCGGCGGTCGCGCCGTCGAGCGCGGTTCCGTCTGTTCGCCGTCGGATCCGCGGTTCGGCTTCGACGCGCGTCGAACGCCAAAACGTCGGATAGGGGAACCCTTTTGACGCCGCTGTCCGACCGACGAGGTAATGACTCAGGGTGGTCCGCCGTGACGATGGACGACCGTATCGAGGACCTTCGGGAGCGCCGCGAGCGGGCGGCCAAGGGCGGAGGCGAAGACCGGATCCAGTCGCAACACGACAAGGGGAAGATGACCGCCCGCGAGCGGATCGACTACTTCCTCGACGACGGCACCTTCCACGAGTTCGACCGGTTCCGCACCCACCGCAACCACACGTTCGGGATGGAGGAACAGCAGATCCCGGGCGACGGCGTGGTGACCGGCTACGGCGAGGTGAACGGCCGGAAGACGTTCGTGTTCGCGCACGACTTCACCGTCTTCGGCGGGTCGCTCGGCGAGGTGTTCGCCGAGAAGGTGTGCAAGGTGATGGACAAGGCGATGGACGTGGGCGCGCCCGTCGTCGGCCTCAACGACTCCGCGGGCGCCCGGATCCAGGAGGGGGTCGCCTCGCTCGGCGGCTTCGCGGAGATATTCCGGCGCAACACGGAGGCCTCGGGCGTGATCCCACAGATCTCGGCGATCATGGGGCCGTGCGCGGGCGGCGCGGTGTACTCGCCCGCCATCACGGACTTCACGTTCATGGTGAAGGACACCTCGCACATGTTCATCACCGGGCCGGACGTCATCGAGACGGTCACCGGCGAGGAGGTGAGCTTCGAGGAGCTCGGCGGCGCGGTCACGCACTCGTCGACCTCCGGCGTCGCGCACTTCGCCGAGGAGAGCGAGGAGGAGGCGCTCGACGACATCGCGCGCCTGCTCTCGTACCTCCCCGCGAACAACGTGGAGGACCCGCCGCGCGTCGAGCCGTGGGACGACCCGGAGCGCGCCGACGAGGAGCTCGCGGAGATCGTCCCGGACGCCCCCCGGAAGCCGTACGACATGAAGGACGTGATCGGCAGCGTGGCCGACGAGGGCTCCTTCTTCGAGGTGCACGAGAACTTCGCGAAGAACATCGTCGTCGGCTTCGCCCGCCTCGACGGCCACTCGATCGGCGTCGTCGCCAACAACCCCCGGGTGAACGCCGGCACGCTCGACATCGAGGCGAGCCAGAAGGGGGCGCGGTTCGTCCGCTTCTGTGACGCGTTCAACATCCCGATCCTCACCTTCGAGGACGTGCCCGGCTTCATGCCCGGCACGGATCAGGAACACAATGGGATCATCCGCCACGGCGCGAAGCTGCTGTACGCCTTCTCGGAGGCGACCGTTCCCCTCCTGACCGTCATCACCCGGAAGGCGTACGGCGGGGCCTACTGCGTGATGTCCTCGAAACACATCGGCGGCGACGTCAACTACGCGTGGCCCACCTCGGAGATCGCGGTGATGGGGCCGAAGGGCGCGGTCAACGTCCTCTACCGCGAGGAGCTGGCCGAGGCCGACGACCCCGACGCGCGCAGACAGGAGCTCATCGACGAGTACCGCGAGGAGTTCGCGAACCCCTACACCGCCGCCGACCGCGGCTTCGTCGACGACGTCATCGAGCCGACCGAGACGCGCGCCCGCCTGATCGAGGACCTGAAGATGCTGAAGGGGAAGAGCTCGGACCAGCCCGCCAAGAAGCACGGCAACATCCCGATCTGATGGCGGCCGACGACGAAGCGGTCGACGGGGAGAGCGCCGACGGCGGTCTCCCGGTTGCCGGCCTCTCGATCCCGGACGACGCCGGCGACGACGAGGCGGCCGCCATCGCCGCCGCGGTCGCCGCGCACCTCCGAGACGGCGAACTCGCCGCCGCGGCCGCCGCGAGCGACGGGGAGGAGGGGCGCGAGGAGGACCGCTGGGGGCTCGCCGACCGGATCGACCGGCTCCACCGCCGACGGGTGCGCGTCCCCGCCGACGCGCCGACGGACCCGTGGACCGCGGCCGGTCGCAGCGACCGATTCTGAGTCGCGGTCGCGTCGCTCCCGTCTTTCGTTCGGACACTCTCCTTGTCGACCAGTCGCTGGTCGGGCACTCGACACGTCGAACAGAGCTGCCGGACGCGAGGGCGTCCGGCCGCGTACATTCCCCCGACAGCGCGGCGTCGAACCGCTGCGCCGTCGACCCGGCCCTGCCTCAGGGCGCGTTCGGAGATACGTCCGCTGACATATATACCTGTGGTAACGTCTCTCTTGGTCGCTCAGCGCGGCCCGTCGTCGCCGGCGTCCTCCCTCGCAGTCGCGGCGGCTGACTCGTCACCGTCGCCGGGGTCACTCGGTTCGCCTCGGTCGCCGAGCAGTCGGTTGAGGACCACCGGGACGACAGCCACGAAGACAAGGAGCGCACCGACCCGGATCGGCAGCGACGCGTCGGTGGCGACCGTGAGGCCGAGGTAGACGGCGGCGCCGACCAGCACCGACGGCAGCACGTAGGGGTTTCCCGCGTCGAGCATACCTCATCGTGGCGCCCGCGGTCCCCTTAATCGTCTCGGCATAGGCCGGTTATCCGTCTCGGCACGGACCGATCGCTCGTCTCGGCACGGACCGGGCGCTCGTCTCGGCACGGACCGACAGAGTTTGGTAGCAGTTCGTGGAAGAACCGACAGGAATGTTCGATAAGGTTCTCGTGGCGAACCGCGGCGAGATCGCGGTCCGGGTGATGCGCGCCTGTGAGGAGCTCGGCGTCGACACCGTCGCCGTCTACAGCGACGCCGACAAGCACGGCGGCCACGTCCGGTATGCGGACGAGGCGTACAACGTCGGGCCCGCACGCGCGGCCGACTCCTACCTCGACGGCGAGGCCGTCGTCGAGGCGGCGCACTCGGCCGGCGCCGACGCGATCCACCCCGGGTACGGGTTCCTCGCGGAGAACGCCGACTTCGCGGCCCGCGTCGAGGCCGCAGAGGGGGTCACGTGGATCGGCCCAGCCAGCGACGCGATGGAGCGGCTCGGCGAGAAGACGCACGCGCGACGCGTGATGGACGACGCCGACGTGCCGATCGTCCCCGGGACGACGGAACCGGTCACCGACGTCGAGGCCGTCACGGAGTTCGGCGACGAGCACGGCTACCCGGTCGCGATCAAGGCCGAGGGCGGCGGCGGCGGCCGCGGGATGAAGGTCGTCGAGAGCGCCGACGAGGCGGAGGAGGCGCTCGAATCCGCGAAACGCGAGGGCGAGGCGTACTTCTCGAACGACTCGGTGTACCTCGAACGGTACCTCCAGACCCCCCGCCACGTCGAGGTGCAGATCGTCGCCGACGACCCGGCGGCCGCGGGGTCCGACGGCGGAAGCGGCGACGTCGACGCCGCGGTGACCGAGAGCGACGTGGTCCACCTCGGCGAGCGCGACTGCTCGCTCCAGCGCCGCCACCAGAAGGTGATCGAGGAGGGGCCCTCTCCCGCGCTCTCCGACGAGCTGCGCGAGCAGATCGGGGAGGCGGCCCGCCGGGGCGTCGCCGCCGCGGACTACACCAACGCCGGGACGGTCGAGTTCCTCGTCGAGGAGGACCCCGACCGCGACCCGTCGGAGCCGCTCGGCCCGGACACGCCGTTCTACTTCCTCGAAGTCAACACCCGGATTCAGGTCGAACACACCGTTACGGAGGCGCTGACGGGGATCGACATCGTCAAGGAACAGCTGCGGGTCGCGAGCGGCGAGGGGCTCTCTGTCTCGCAGGACGACGTGGAGCTTGAGGGTCATGCGATCGAGTTCCGAATCAACGCCGAGGACGCCGCGAACGAGTTCCAGCCCGCCAACGAGGGGTCGCTGGAGACGTACGACCCGCCGGGCGGGATCGGCGTCCGCGTCGACGACGCGCTCCGGCAGGGCGACGAGCTCGTCACCGACTACGACTCGATGATCGCGAAGCTGATCGTCTGGGCCCCGGACCGCGAGGAGTGTCTCGCGCGCTCGAAGCGCGCGCTCGCGGAGTACGACGTCGACGGCGTCGTCACCATCGTCCCCTTCCACCGGCTCATGCTCGACGACGAGCGCTTCGTCGACGGGACGCACACGACGAAGTACCTCGACGAGGATCTCGACCGCGAGTTAGTCGCCGAGGCGCAGGAGAAGTGGGGGACCGAGTCGTCCGCCGCGGGCGACGGCGACGACGAGGAGGTCACCGAGCGCGAGTTCACCGTCGAGGTGAACGGCAAGCGCTTCGACGTGGAGTTAGAGGAGCGCGGCGCGCCCGCGATTCCGGTGCCGGAGGGCGGCGGTGGCGGCGGGAGCGGCGGCCAGCAGCGTCCGCCGCAGGCGAAGTCCGACGACGGCGGCGACGACGGAGTCGATGTCGCGGAGGGCGGCGAGGCCATCGACGCGGAGATGCAGGGGACGATCCTCTCGGTCGACGTCGACGAGGGCGACGAGGTCGCCGCCGGCGACGTGGTCTGCGTCCTCGAGGCGATGAAGATGGAGAACGACGTGGTCGCCGAGCGCGGCGGCACCGTCGCGAGCGTCCACGTCGGCGAGGGCGACAGCGTCGACATGGGCGACGTGCTGATCGTGCTGGAGTGAGGTCGGGCGTTCCCTGGACGCTGTCGTTTATAAATAATCGACGGTGCTGCGGTGAGAGGTTCTGAGGCCTACCTGCTCACTTGGATCCGTTGAAATCTCCAGTGAGTGGTATACGTCCCCCCCGCCGGTCGTACAGACGTAGCGACGAGCGATTTCGGGAGTAGGTATCGCAGATCTGCGGCCGCGATGTCGTATCTAACTAACCACGAACGACGGCGACGAGCGCTTATAAATGGGGTGCGGTGGCGCGCCTGCGAGCGGCCGGAGCGAAGCGGAGGCCGCGAGCCAGCCCGCGAGGGAGTCAGTCGCCGGAGCGAAGCGATGGCGACTGACGAGGCTGGGGAGGCGTGAGGCTGTGCGGTGCTGTGCGGGGCGGGACTCAAAGGGGCAGCCGTGAGGGCGTCGTAGGCGACGAAAGCACCGCAGGGAGCGAACGGAGTGAGCGACCGAGGAGCGTGGTTCGAGACGCCTTCGGCGTCTCGTCATCACGAAAGGCGCGAAGCGCCTTTCGAACGACAGCGAGCGTACGACGCCCTCACGGCTGGGGCTTTGGAGGCACTCGCCGCGGTAGCGTCAGTAACTAACAAACAGCTGACAGAAGCGCCCCAATTCTCTTTATAAACGGCCTCTCTCTCGACGTACTACACGTACTCCCGCTACCGATCAGGAAGCGAGCGCGGTCTTGCGATCGATTCAGTCGCGCAACCCTGAAAGTATCAAACGTAGACTATTCAGTACAGAGAGCCTATCCCGTAATTCGTCGGACCGCGGTTCCGATGGCAAATCCGAGCGTCCCCACGATCGCCGCAGCAACTGCGCTTCCGATGATGGCGTATCCGATGAGCCGTAGCAGTCCCGGTCTCCCCATAGTTAACGCGATACCACCGTAGTTCAGGATGACCCCGGCGACCGCAGCGAACACGAGCAACCAACTCACTCCGATCCCCCCGTTTGAGTACGCTTGGACCGCAACGAACCCCGTGAGCAGCACGGCGTACCCCTGCCACCACAGCAGCAAATGGATCTGAGGAAAGCCTACTGTCCTTACCACCGCGAAGTAGGAGATCGACGCGACGAAGAGTATTCCGGCACCGATACTCCACTGTCTCGCTCGTTTTCGATCCTCACCCAGTAGGAGGGTTCGGGTGTCGACGGGGACCATTCACGATCCGCCTTTCCAGGCCCGGAAAACTAAGAAATTACGACGTGACTGATTCGCACTCCTCATCAACCGGCCGTTTCTGTTGAAAATAGGATCTCAGCGGAAACATTTGTTTATAAATGAACGCCGGCGGATCGGTGGCGAGCACCGCCGAAGCCTCAACGGCTCGCTTATAAATAGCCGTTACTAGGCCGACGGCGAGGACCGCCAAAGCCCCAGCCGCGAAGCCGCCGCACACTCGCTGCGCTCCTCGTTCGTTCGCTTCGCTCACTCACTGCGGTGCTTGCGTCGTCTGCGGCGGCTTCGCGCCTGCCCCTTTGAGTCCCACCCCGCACCGCACCTCTCACCTCCCCAGCCTCGTCAGTCGCCGTCGCTTCGCTCCGGCGACTGACTCCCTCGCGCGTGCGACTCGCACCCTCCGGGCGCTCGTCGGCACGCGCCACCGCGTCGATCGTTTATAAGCAGTCGTCACCTTCCCCGTTCGCGCTTTTTAAATATCGTATCGCTATTGAGGTTCTCGACCCGAATTCCCGTTACCGACCCCGCAATCCCAGCAGCTCCCGCGTCTGCTCGGGCGTCGCCACGGGCCGCCCCAGCTCCTCGGCGATCCGCGCCGCGCGCGCCACGAGCTCCTCGTTCGTCGCCAGCTCGCCCTTCTCGTAGTACCGGTTGTCCTCTAAGCCGACCCGGACGTGTCCGCCGAGCAGCAGCGACTGGGTCGTCAGCGGGAGCTGGTGCGGGCCGAACCCGATCACGTTGAACTCGACGCCCTCAGGGAGCGCCTCAACCCGATTCATCAGATTCCGCGGGTGCGGCGGCGACGTGGTCCCACCGCCGAACAGGAAGTTGAGGTAGGGGGGATCCTCTAAGTCGTCCAGAACCTCCAACGACTCGTTGAGATGACCGTCGTTGAACACCTCTAACTCGGGCTTGATACCCCTGTCTTTCATCTCCGCGTGGAGCGACGACACCAGTTCACGCGTGTTCTCCGACGTGAGCCGGTCGTAGCGGTTGAGCGGCCCCATGTCGAGCGACGCCATCTCCGGCGCGGGGTCGGTCCGCAGGGGCTCGTGCCGGAGGGCGTCAGGCGCCGCCGTCCCGCCCGTCGAGTGCTGGAGGACCGCCTCGTCGGTCGCCTCCCGGACCGCGTCCGCCACTTCCTGAAACCGCTCCGCCGAGAAGGCGCGCTCCCCGTTGCCGCGGCGCGCGTGGAGGTGGAGCACGCTCGCGCCCGCCTCCTCGCAGGCCGCCGCGGCCGCGGCGATCTCCTCGGGCGTCTCCGGGAGGTCCGGGTGCGCCTCCTTCCCGTGGACGCCGCCCGTGAGCGCCGCAGTGATGATCGCCGGCTTCCCGTCGAGGTAGTCGTCGTACGTCATTCCGCCCCGCCGTCCCCGCGGTCGGCGTCGTCGCTCGTTGTCTCCGCCTCCGAACCGACGTAGAACTCGCAGTCCGCCGCCGGGTCCAACTCGTACCGGGCGTTACAGATATCAGCGCGCATCGGCTGGACGAACGATTCCGTCACGGTGCAGAACGCGCGGGCCGTGTCGAACGACTTCCCCTCACCCTCCTCGCGGTACGCCAAGTGCTGGCACGTCTCGTCCATAGCGGACGGAGGCGGGGGAACGGCTTGAAACCACGCGTCGCGCGTTCCGATTCCATCGGACGCGGCCCGCGCCGGCCCACCCCGATCCGACCGACGCTGTTTAACCGAACGCCCGAGAACGGGTGGCCATGGAGCCGGTCGACGACTGGCGGTCGGCGATCGACGAGGCCGGGGAGCTGACCGGCCCGATCGCGGCGGCCATCGTCGAGGCCCACGGCGACCGCGGGCAGCGCGCCATCGAGGCGGTCGGCGAGGGCCGCGTGAAGCGCTACCGAGATTTCACCGTCGTCGTCGGCCACGAGGACGAGTACGTCGTCGAGGACGGGGAGTGCAACTGCGCGGACGCGACGTACAACCTCGACGCCGACGACCCCGACCAGCGCTGCTGGCACGCCATCGCGGTCGACGTCGCGGACGCGCTCGACGCCGTCGACCACCACGACATGTGGTACTCCGAGGTCAGAGAGTTCCTTTGAGGGCGCCTCGGTCCGCCCCCCGCGGTCCTCGCGCTCGCTGACCGTATCGAATCAGCCGCCGCTGAGCCGCGTGAACCGGTCGTTTTCACGAATTTCGGCCTGAGAGTCGAAAACGTTTACAACGGCGGCCGGTCTCCCCTACGGTATGGCGGACTGTCCACTCGCCGACGACTGCCCCAGCTTCGACGAACGGATTCAGGGGATGGGGTGTCAACACTACGGCAACAAAGGCGGCGCGGAGTGGTGTAACCACTACGACATGCCGATCTACGAGCTGAAACAGCAGCCGGTCCAGCCCGGCGAGGCGGTCGTCGTCGAGGTCGACGACATCCACGAGAGCGGTGCCGGCGTCGGCCGCACCGACGACGGGTTCATCGTCCTCGTCGACGGGCTGCTCCCGCCGGCGCGCGCCGAGGTCAAGATCCACCGCGTGAAGTCCAGTCACGCGACGGCGGAGGAAGTGATCGAGCGCCTCCCCGACGACCCGGAAGCGGAGGAGGGAGACGACGCCGAGGCCGCGGACGGCGACGAGCGGGACGACGAGGACGCGGACGACGAGCGCACTCGCCGCGACCGCACGGACCGCGAACGGCTCGGCAGCCGCGAGAACTTCTGGGGCAAGTGACGGCGTCCCGGGGGAGCCCCGCCCCACGGACAGTCCGGACGCCGTCGATTTCTCGGGCGGCCCGCGCCCGATATTTTCACTCGCGCTCGCCGCGCGAAACCGCCGTTTTTTGAGCGACCGGCCCGTCGGTGACCACATGGCCGCAGACGACGGGCGACCCGACCCCGCCGACGTCGACGCCGACTCGATTCTGGAACGGGCCGGCTTCGACGCCGACGAGAGCGTGCTCACCCGCCGGCAGGCGGAGGTGCTGGCGCTCCGCGAGCGCGGGCTCCGGCAGTCGGACATTGCCGACCGACTCGGCACCTCGCGCGCGAACGTCTCCAGCGTGGAGTCGAGCGCCCGCGACAACGTTGAGCGCGCCCGCGAGACGGTCGCGTTCTCCGAGGCGCTGTCGGCGCCGGTCCGCGTGGAGATCGAGGCGGGCACCGATCTCTACGACGCGCCGAAGCGCGTGTACGACGCCTGCGACGAGGCGGGCGTGAAGGTGAACCAGACCGCGCCCGAGCTGATGAAAACGATCGGCGACCGCGCGGGCGACGCGGTCCGGGGCCGCGAGGTCCGCAGCCGACTCTTCGTCACGGTCGCCGCCGACGGACAGATCCGCGTTCGACATCCGTAACCTCGGTTTCTCGGCCGTTCTCCCGTCACTCGCCGTCGATCCGCTCCGCGACGCCGACCAGCGTCGCGCCCGCCGTGACGGTCGCCTCCCGCGCGACCGAGTAGGCGATCCCGTCGCGGTCAGCGCGCGCGACCTGGAGCGTCTCGAACGTCGTCGGGTCGAACACCTCACCGACCCGTTCGCCCTCCGCGACTCGGTCGCCGACAGCGAGGTCGGACTCCGGGACGAACAGCCCGGAGTCGTCGGCGATCACGCGCCCGAGGTGGTTGCGCGCGACGACCCCGTCCCACGCGTCGGGCTCCCCGTCGAGCAGCCCCTCGTGCCGCAGCGCGCCGACCATCCCGGATACGCCGGCCTCGACCGCGGCCGGAACGATCTCCTTGCTGTGGGCGAGTTCGGGCGTGATCGTCGGGATCCCCTCGCGCGTGGCGGCGACCCGGAGCTTCCCGGCGAAGCCGCGCTCGTTCCACTCCGTGTCCGCGTCGTCGCCCGCGGCCTCCGCGAGTAGGAGGTCCGTGCCGAACGCCTCCGCGAGCCCCCGACAGGCGTCGTCGCCGCGCATGTACACCGTATGCGTCGCCATCGACGGCGACCCGGTGTGGAGGTCGACGATCGCGTCCGCCGCGCCCGCGAACGCCCAGAGGCGGGCCGCCATCCGCTCGTGGAGCGAGCCCTCCCGATCGCCGGGCCAGCAGCGGTTCATGTTCGGCTGCCGCGAGTCGAGCGACTCCGGCGTCGTGTACGAGACGTGATCGAAGGTGAGCGGGTCGGCGACCGGGACCGTCACGAGCGTCCCGTCGAGGTCGGCCGCCGTCGGTTCGCTCTCTCCTCCGGCTGTTTCACCGACGAGTCGCTCGTGGAGCCGCCTGAGAACCGCGGTTCCGTTCACCTCCCGCCCGTGCTGGGCGGCCTGCGCGTACACGACGGGCCCCTCTTCAGGGGCGTCGAGTTCGGGGCCGTCGTCGCCGTCGACGAGTTCGCCCTCGCCGTACGCGTGGACGGTCGTCCGGATCGGCACGCCCGAGGGGAGCCGCGCGAGGGTGAGGGTCCGACTGGTGTGCATGGTTCGGATCTGGGCGGCTCGGAGTTATACGTCGGGGGTGCGGTCGCGGTACGCGCCCGGCGCGGTCGCGGCGCTCCCCGGAGTCCACCGCTCCCCCGGACGCGGCCGCTCCCGACCGCGGACGCTAAGGCCGTGGCCCGCGCACCGCGATCCATGCGGGTCACCCTCCTCGGGACGGGCGACACGACGGGGACGCCGACGGTCGGCTGCGACTGCGACACCTGCGAGGCGGCCCGCGAGCGCGGGGTGTCGCGCTCGCGCTTCTCCGTCCACGTCGCCAACGAGCGCACCGGCGAGTCGCTGCTCGTCGACTTCAGTCCCGACTTCAGACAGCAGTTCCTCGCGGCCGACGTCCCCCTCCCGGACGCCGGGCTCGTGACGCACATCCACTTCGACCACCTCGACGGGCTCGGCAACGTCTACCGGCTCGTCGACGGGCTCCCGGTTCACGCGCCGAACGAAACCGATCCCGCGACCGACGAGAGCGTCGCGGAGACGATCCGCGCCAAGTACGACTACCTCGAAGACCGGATCGGCGTCCACGCCCGCGACCCCTTCGAGCCGTTCGAGACCTGCGGGTTCGAGGTCCGGTTCGTCCCGGTCGACCACCCGCCGCTCCTCTGTTACGGCGTCGTGATCGAGGACCCGGAGACGGGCGCGAAGCTCTCGCTCACCGGCGACACGAGCTACGATATTCCGGAACGCTCCCGCGAGGCGCTCGCCGACCCGGACCTGCTGCTCGCCGACGCCATCGTCCCCGCGTCGCTGTGCGAGCACCACCCGATCGGCGGGCGCCACGAGGGCCCCGACGGCGTCCCGCGCACGTTCGGCACGAAGCATATGACGCGGGAGGGCGCGCTTGCGCTCGCGGACGACCTCGACGCCGACCGGACACGGCTCGTCCACCTCGCGCACTTCTACCCCGCCGACGAGGCGTTCGAGGAGCCGCTCGCGGTCGACGGCGAAGTGTACGAGCTGTAGCGAGCGCGATGCCCCCCGCGGACTGTATCCTTTTGTCTCGGTAGCACGTAGCACGCGTAGATGGCCGCGACGAACCGCCTCCGGACCGCGCTCGACTGCCTGGAGCCGCCGCCGCGCGCGGTCGACTGGTCGCTGTTCGCGTTCGTCGTCGCCGAGGCGGGTACGGGGCTGGTCTCCTTTACCGTCGGCGTCCCCGAGGGGTGGCCCCTCTTCTGGCTCCACCGCGCGCTCGGGCTCGGAATCATCGCGCTGCTCGCGTGGAAGCTCGCGCGGGTCCGTCGCCGGCTCACCGACCCCGGCCTCTGGCAGCGGTCGACCGCGCTCTCCGTCCTGACGCTCGTCGCCGCGGTCGGCGCGCTCGCGACCGGGATCGCGTGGGTGTTCGGCCTCGACGTGCGGATCTCCTACTGGACGCTGCTGTCCGTCCACGTCGGGTTCGGGCTCGCGCTCGTCCCGCTCGTGGCCGCGCACGCCTCCACGCGGTTCCGGCTTCCCCGCCGCGTCGACTTCGAGCGCCGGCGGACCGCGGTCCGCTACTTCGCGCTGCTCGCGGCCGGCGGCGCGACCTACCGGCTCCAGCAGGGGGTCAACGACGCGCTCGACACCGCCGGCGCCGATCGGCGGTTCACCGGGTCGCAGCCCCGCACGGGGGCGGGAAACGCCGCCTTCCCGATCACGTCGTGGGTCGCCGACGACCCCGACCTGATCGACCGCGACGACTACCGGCTGACCGTCGACGGCCTCGTGAGCGACCCCGTCAAACTGGCGGCCGACGAGCTGGCCGCGGGTCACGAGACGGAGGCGCTGCTCGACTGTACCAGCGGCTGGTACACGGTCCAGGAGTGGGGCGGGATCCGGGTCGGCGACCTGCTCGACGCGGCCGGCGGGGTCGACTCCGACAACTCGGACCGCGAGCCGGCCTACGTCCGGTTCACCTCCGTGACGGGCTACCGCTGGAGCCTCCCGATCGACGAGGCTGAGGACGCCCTGCTCGCGACGCACGTCGGCGGCGAGCGCCTCTCGCACGGCCACGGCGCGCCCGCGCGGTTGGTCGCGCCCGACCGGCGGGGGTTCCAGTGGGTGAAGTGGGTGACGCGCGTGGAGGTGCGGTCGGAGTACGACCTCGGCCAGTGGGTGGTGACGCTCGTGAGCGGGTTCGACTGACCGGCGATCGCGTTCACGACCCCGGTGCGGCCAGCTATTCGTACTCGCTCCCGACGACCTCGCGGATGCGCTCGGCGGTCACCTGCCCGACGCCGTCGACCTCCAAGAGGTCCTCCTCGTGCGCGGTCATCACGGCCTCGACGGTGCCGAAGTGTTCCAGCAGCGACCGGGAAGTGACCGGGCCGATGTCGGCGATGGAGGAGACGACGTACTCCTGCTGTTCCGCGCGGGTCTTCGTCGTCTTCTCGCCGTGGACGCTCACCTCGCGGTCGCGCGTCTCCTGCTCGCGCTTGGCGATCGTGGCGAGCAGCTCGGTGGTGTCCTCCTCGCCCTCGGTGCGGAGGACGCTCACGTCGAAGTCGACCGCCAGCGACGCGAGCGCGCCGCGGATCGCGTTCGGGTCGATGTCGCGCTGGCCGTAGAGGTTCGTCCCCTCGACCACCATCACCGGGCGGGCGTACGCCCGCGAGAGCTCGCCGACCTGCTCGAACATCGAGCGGTCGGAATCGAGCATCGAGTCGACGAAGTCGGCCGCCGACTTGCGCTCGACGGCGACGCGGTCGGAGAGCACGTAGTCGCCGACCGCGAGCGTCTCCAGCCGGGTGACGAGCCCGTCGCGCGTCGAGAGGTCCTTCGCGATCGAGGAGTCGAGCTCGCGCTGGTCGACGACCACCTCGACGCCCTCGTCGACGCCCGCGGTCGCGACGACGCCGTCGTCGTCGTCGGCCGCCGCGTCTTCATCGGTGTCGCTCGCCTGCGCGTCGGCCTCGTCGCTCTCCCCGCTCTCCTCCTCTTCGCTCTCGCGCACTTCCTCGGCGAAGTCGGTGAGGCCGGCGTCGTCGTCCCCGCTGTCGTCGCTGTCCCCGTCGATCGTCTCTGCGCCGTCGCCGACTTCGACGTCCGGGTTGTCGCTCTCACCCTCGGACCCCCCGCCGAACGCGTCGAGGCCGGCCTGCCCGTCGTCGCCGACGGACTCCTCGATGTCGTCGGTGGCCTCCTTTAGCTCGGCGAGCTGGCTCGCCATCTTCTTCTCGCGACGCCGGGAGATCCAGAAGAACGCCTCGTCGCGGGTGTCCTCGGCCATCAGGACGACGACCTTCCCCTCGGCCTGCCGGCCGGTCCGCCCCTTGCGCTGGATCGAGCGGATCGCGGTCGGGACCGGCTCGTAGAAGCAGACGAGGTCGACCTCGGGGACGTCGAGCCCCTCCTCCGCGACGCTCGTGGAGACGAGCACCTCGAACTCGCCGTTCTTGAACTCGTCGAGCGTCTCTTGCTGCTGTTTCTGGCTCATCCCGTCCGAGCCCTCCTTGTCGCCCTGCCCGACGAACTTCCGCACGTCGAAGCTGGCGGAGAGGAACTCCACGAGCGCCTCGGCGGTGTCGCGCGACTCGGTGAAGAGGATGGCGCGCTCGCCGCCGTCGATGCCGAGGGTTTCGGCCAAGAGGATCCGGGCCTTCGAGAACTTCGGGTGGAGCCCGTCGAACGACTCCGCCTTCCGCATCGCTTCTCTCACTTTGGGGTCCGCGACCATGCGCTGGCTCGCCTTCGACGCGCCCGACGAGCGGGCGGCCTCGCGCTGGCGCTCGAAGTAGCGCCGGACGGACTCGACCGACTGGGTCTCGACCAGCTCCGTCGCGCGCCGGAGCTTCATCACCTCGGCGTGGGTGGACATCCCCTTGTACCCGTCCGACTGGTCGTTGTCCATCATCTGTTTCAGCTTCCCCCGCATCTTGTTGAGGTCCTTCTGCGAGAGGTCGGGGTTCGTCGTGTTCGTCACGCCGAGCTGTTTCAGCTTCTCCAGCCGGTCGGTGATCACCTCGTTGAGCGCGTCGCGGATGTCGAGGACCTCGTCCGGGAGGGTGACCTGCTCCCACTGGACGTCGGTGTCGTGGGTGTACTCGCCGACGTCGGCGTCCTCCTCGGTCATCACCTCGACGTTGACGAGGCCGAGGTTCTCACAGACCGTCTCGATCTCCTCGGTGTCGCCGCCGGGCGAGGCGGACATCCCGGTGACGAGCGGGTCGGCCGCGTCGGCGTGGTAGCGCTCCGCGATGTAGACGTACGCGTAGTCGCCGGTCGCGCGGTGGCACTCGTCGAAGGTGAGGTGGGTCACGTCCCGCAGCGAGATCCGGTTGCCGACCAGGTCGTTCTCGACGACCTGCGGGGTCGCGATCACGATCCGGGCGTCGTCCCAGAGCGCGGCGCGGTCGTCCGGCTTCACGTCGCCCGTGAACACGACGATCTCGTCGTCCGGAATCGAGAGCGCCTCGCGGTAGAAGTCCGCGTGCTGCTGGACGAGGGGTTTGGTGGGGGCCAAAAAGAGCGCCTTCCCGCCCGCCTCGTGGAGGCGCTCTGCGGTGACGAGCAGGCTGACCGTGGTCTTGCCGAGGCCGGTCGGGAGACAGACGAGGGTGTGTTCGTCGGCGGCGGCGTCCGCCAACTGGAGCTGGTAGCGGCGTCGCTGGAGGAAGTCGTCGACGAGCAGGGGTCTGTCGATCCCGGCGGCCTCGGTCGCCATCGGCGGCTCTTGGCCGGCACCGGCCTAAAGCCTTCGCGAAGCGCGGTGAAAGTTATCTGTCGCCGGAACGCTCCTCTCGGAACTCCTCGGGGACGTCCTCGTCGACCAGCTGTGCCCACTCCGCGAGCCGGTCGCCAGATCTGGTCTGCGTACTCATCACGCGACGGATCTCCGTGGTACGTCTTAACAGTTACCCCGATTCTGCATGATTTAGCACGGGTCCGGGCAGCTCTGCCTCTCCCGACCGACCGTGACGCGCGCTGTCTCCGCTCGGCCGGGACGCGCCGTCTCCGCTCGGCCGGGACGCGCCGTCCCCGCTCGGGCCGACTCGCACGCCTTTTACCGCTCACGCGCCTCCGGCCGGCATGAGCAACCTCGACGAGTTCCTCGCGGGCGAGCGGCTCGACGACGTGGTCTTCTACCTGAGCGACGCGTACCTCGACGACGACTCCCGGCTGCGTCAGGTCGGCGAGGAGACGGCCGGCGGCGTGCGCCTGATCCTCGACGGCGAGACCGGGCGCTCCGCGTTCCAGGCCGGCACGGGGATGGGCGCGATGGAGTTCGCGAAGACGGCGATGGACGCCGAGGGCGAGGTCGCGCGCTCGCTCGACGGCGGGGCGTGCCCGTTCGCGAGCGACGACGACGCGGACGACGACCCCCATGAGATCCAGTTCATCTTCGCGTTCGCGGAGGCGCAAAACGAGGAGGTCGGCGGCCTCTACGCCGAGGGCGACGTGGTCCACGCGTACGCCCACTGCACCTGCGGCGAGAGCTACTCGCACAAGTGGGTGATCGGCGACCGCGACGGCGAGTAGATCGCGGCCGCGGGCGACCTTACTCCTCGGCCGCGGGCGACCTTACTCCTCAGGAGCGTCGTCTTCCGGCACGGCGCCGTCGACGAGCGACTGGTCGCCGTACTGCTCGCGGAGGTCCTTCTTCGAGAACTTCCCGGTGGCGGTCTTCGGTACCTCGTCGATGAACTCCACCGCGTCCGGCACCCACCACTTGGGGTACTCCTCGCGGAGGCCGGTCTCGATCCGCTCGACGATCTCCTCGCGGTCGACGCCGTCGGCCACGACGACGAACGCCACGGGGCGCTCCTGCCAGCGCTCGTGGGGCACGCCGACGACGGCCGCCTCGCTGACGCCGTCGTAGGCCATGATCGCGTTCTCCAACTCGACGCTGGAGATCCACTCGCCGCCCGACTTGATCACGTCCTTCGTGCGGTCGACGAGCTGCATGTAGCCGTCCTCGTCGACGGTGACCACGTCGCCGGTCTTCAGCCAGCCGTCGACGAACTCCTCCTCGCTCGCCTCCGGGCGGGCGAAGTACTCCTTCGTCACCCACGGGCCGCGGATCCGGAGCTCGCCGAAGTCCTCGCCGTTCCACGGCACCTCCTCGCCGTCCTCGTCGATGACCTCGAACTCGAGGCCGGGGACGACGAGCCCCTGCTTCGCGCGCTTGTTCACCTGCGTGTCGTAGTCGGCGTCGCGCAGGTCGCTCTTGAGGTGCGAGACGGTGCCGATCGGCGACAGCTCCGTCATCCCCCACGCGTGGAGCACCTCGACGTCGCGCTCGTCGTACCACTCGATCAGCGCCTTCGGCGCGGCCGCGCCGCCAATGATCACGGTGTCGAGCGTCGAGAGGTCCACGTCGTTGCCGCCCTCGATGTACTCGCGCAGGCCGAGCCACACCGTCGGCACGCCCGCGGAGATGGTCACGCCCTCCTCCTCGATCAGCGCCGCGAGGTCTGCGGGGTCCGGCGAGGGGCCGGGGTAGACGTGCTTCGCGCCCGCGGCGGCCGCGGTGAACGGCATCCCCCACGCGTTCACGTGGAACATGGGGACGACGGGCATGACGACGTCCGAGTCCTCCATCGGGATCCCCTGCGGCGTCTGGGAGGCCATCGTGTGGCTCCACAGCATCGACTGGGTGTACTCGACGCCCTTCGGCCTCCCCGTCGTGCCGGAGGTGTAACAGAGGCCGGCCGGCTGGTCGCTGTCGAGGTCGGGCCAGTCGTACTCGGTCGAGTAGTCGCCGATGAACTCCTCGTAGGCGGGCGCGTCGAGCGCGTCGATCCCCTCCGAGCCCATCGCGACGAAGTCGACGCCGTCGAACTCCTCGGCGCCCTCCGCCGCGCCCGCGATCTTCTCCGCCAGCGACGGGTCGACGAAGATGATCTCGTCGTCGGCGTCGTCGACGATGTACTGGATGTGCTCGTCGGGCAGCAGCGGGTTGATCGTGTGGAGCTGCGCGCCCGTGTTCGGGACGCCGAAGTACGTCTCGAAGTGCCGCGTGTGGTTCCAGCAGAACGTCGCGACGCGGTCGCCGCGCTCGATCCCGTAGTCGTCTAAGGCGTTCGCGAGCTGTGCGGTCCGGTCGGCGTACTCGCTGTAGGTGTGCCGGGTGCGCCCCTCGTGGGTGCGCGAGACGATCTCGGTGTCCGGGTATAGTCGTTCGGCGCGCCACATGAACGGTCGCAGGGTCTGCGCGTGTCCGCCTGGCATACCTTAGACTCCACGTGGTCGGGAACTATGAACGTTATCATGATTGATCGTGAATCTTCGTGGATACTCGGAGAGCGCCCGTCTCGCCTCGACAGGTTATTTAAAAACGGTCAGCGGTCGGTCGTCGGTGAGAGTCGCCCGCACCTTAGCCGTTTGCTTATAAACAGCTCCTGGGAGGTCGATATCGAGCACCGCCGAAGTCTCAGTCGTTCGGCCGTACGACGGTAGATCTTATAAATAACCGATCGACACGCACACCGCCGAAGCCCCAGCCGCTCGGCCGCACAATTGTGGGATTTATAAACCGGCGACCGACACGAACGCCACCGAAGCCCCAGCCGGGAGGCGGGCGCACGCTCGCCGCGCTCCTCGGTCGCTCACTCCGTTCGCTCCCTGCGGTGCTCGCGTCGCCTGCGCCCGCCTCCCGGCTGCCCCTTCGAGTCCCGCCCCGCACCGCTCCGCACAACTCCTCACGCCTCCCCAGCCTCGTCGCTCGCGCTTAAAAGCGCTCGCGACTCCCTCGCGCGTGCGACTCGCGCCCTCCGGGCGCTCGTCGGCACGCGCCACCGCACATATTCTATTTAAAAGGGTGATTACCCCCGAAACAGGCTCGCGTGGACGGGCGCGTGGTCGGAACTCGGGCGCGGGTCGTCGCCGTCGTCGCCGCCCTCGTCGGAGACCGCGCGGCCGTCGACGCCGTCGGCGAGGAAGTCGCGGACCGGCGGCCCGACGTGCTCCGGTTCGACGAGGAACGCGTCGTGGCCGTGGTCGGAGTCGATTACGTGGTGCGCGACCGGGACCCCGGACTCGCGGAAGGCGTCGGCGAGCGAGGCCGACTGCTCGACGGTGAAGTGCCAGTCGGCGGTGAAGCTCATCAGGAGGGTCTCGCCCTCGAAGGCGGCGAGCGCGTCGGCGTCCGTCCCGTGGCCCGCGGCGAGGTCGTACTCGTCCATGGCGCGCGTCAGGTAGAGGTAGCTGTTCGCGTCGAAGCGGTCGCCGAACCCCTCCGCCTGATAGTCGAGGTACGACTCCACCTCGCGGTACGGGAAGAATCCGGCCGTCGGTTCCGGCGGCAGCCCGAGGTCACCGTCCTCTCGCGTGAGCGAGTCGCGGCCGGCCGACCGGCGCCCGAACTTCCGCTCCATCGACGCCTTCGAGAGGTACATGATGTGGCCGATCTGGCGGGCGATGGCGAGCCCCTCGGTCGGGTCCGGGCGGTCGTCGCCGTAGTAGTTCCCCCTGTTCCAATTTTCGTCCGCGCGAATCGCCCGGCGCGCGACCGCGTCAAGCGCGAGACACTGCGCGTCGAGCCGCCCCGCGGTCGCGATGGCGACCACGCGGTCGACGTCGTCCGGGTACCGCTTCGCCCACTCCAAGGCGTTCATCCCGCCGACGCTCCCGCCGACGACCGCCCGCAGCCGCCCCACGCCGAGGTGGTCGAGGAGGCGGCGCTGCGCCCGCGCCCAGTCCTCGACTTGGACCGGCGGGAACGCGGTCCCCCAGCGGTCGTGGTCGGGCTCCTCGCGCAGGTCGAGGTCAGCTGGCCGCTCGCTGGCCGGGCCCGTCGTCCCGTAACAGGAGCCGGGGACGTTCGCGCAGACGACGTAGTACTCGGTCGTGTCTATCGCTTTCCCCGGACCGACGACGTCGTCCCACCACGCGCGGGCCTGCCCGGCCTGTCCGGCCCCGGTCGTCTCGGCGTCGCGCTCCGGTTCGGGCGAGCGCGCGACGTTCTGGCTCCCGGTGAGCGCGTGGCAGACCAACACGACGTTGTCGCCGTCGAACTCGCCGTGGGTCTCGTAGGCGACCTCGAAGTCGGGGACCGACTGCCCGCACTCGAAGGTGAACTCGCCGAGCTCGGCGACCCCGTGGTCGGTCGGGACGGCGCTCATCGGGTCACTCCCCCTCCTCGCCGGCCGCGGCTCCGTCGTCTCCGGTTCGCCCCGCCGCGGCGCGCTCGCCCGCGGCCAGCCCCGCGTCGAGGTCGGCGATCACGTCGTCGACGTCCTCGATGCCCACCGAGAGCCGGAGCATCTCCGGGTAGACGCCCGCCAGGCGCTGCTGGGTCTCGTCCATCTGCGCGTGCGTCGTGGAGGCCGGGTGGATGACGAGCGTCTTCGCGTCGCCGATGTTCGCGAGGAAGCTCGTCAGGTCGACCGACTCGCAGAAGCCCTTCGCGGCCTCGTACCCGCCGTCGACGCCGAAGGTGACCATCCCGCCGAAGCCGTCGAGGTACTCGGCGGCGTTGTCGTGGCTCCGGTGGTCCTCGAAGCCGGGGTAGCTCACCCAGTCGACGCGGTCGTCACCGCGGAGGAACTCGGCGACCTCCCGCGCGTTCTCGCAGTGGCGCTCCATCCGCAGCGGGAGCGTGTTGAGCCCCTGGATCGTCTGCCACGCGTCGAAGGGGGACTGCTGGCCGCCGGTCGGCCGCACGCCGCGCTGGCGGACGACGTTGGCGAAGGCGGCGTCGCCGAACTGCTCGACGAAGTCGATCGGATAGGCGGGCGACTCGCCGTCGAGCTCGTCGTAGTCGGCGTCGGGGTGATCCCACGGGAACTGCCCGCCGTCGACGACGACCCCGCCGACGGTGGTGCCGTTGCCCGTGATCCACTTCGTCGTCGACTCCCAGACGATGTCGGCGCCGTGTTCGAACGGGCGACAGCAGTACGGCGTCGCGAAGGTGTTGTCGACGACGAGGGGGACCGCGTGTTCGTGGGCGATCTCGGCCAGCCGCTCGAAGTCGGGCGTGACGAGCGAGGGGTTCGCGATCGTCTCGACGTGGACGAACGCGGTGTCGTCGTCGATCGCGTCTGCGTACGCCTCGTAGTCGAGCGTGTCGACGAGCCGCGACTCGATCCCGCGCCGGTTCGCGATGCTCGTGAGGTACGCGGCGGTCCCGCCGTACATCTCGGAGCTGGCGACGACGTTGTCGCCCGCGCTCGCGAGAACGGTCGTGATCGCGTCGAACGCGGCCATCCCCGAGCCGGTCGCGACCGCGTCCGACCCGCCGGCCAGATCCGCGATCCGGTCTTCCAAGACGCTCACCGTCGGGTTCGACAGCCGAGAGTAGACGTGGCCCTCCGCCCGGAGCGCGTACAGCTCCGCCGCCGTGTCCGCGTCGTCGAAGACGTACGACGTGGTCTGGTGGATCGGCGTGGCGCGGGCGCCGGTGGCCGAGTCGGGCTCGGCGCCGGCGTGGAGACTCCGGGTGTTGAACCCACGTGTCATGTTTGTTGCTCATACGGCTACGTACTTCTATAACCGTCAGTTACGGCAATTGATGCCCCTTCGGCGGAGCGACGCGACCAAACCGGAGCCGACGGCGTCGCGGCGTCGACACCGTCGCGGCGTTGACGGTGCCACGCCGGTTCACGTCCGCCGCTCCGAAGCGTGCGTTTATGCCCGATCGGGCGCCAACCGGTGGTAATGGCAGTCGCCGCCCCAGTTCCCGACCTCGACGACCGCGCGACCGACTGCGCCGACCGGCTGCGCGAGGCCGGCCGGGTGCTGCTCGCGTCGCACATCGACGCCGACGGGATCACGAGCGCCGCGATCGCGTCCACCGCGCTCGCGCGGGCCGGGATCGACCACGAGGTCGTCTTCGAGAAGCAGCTGGACGCCGACTCGATCGCCGGGATCGCGGCCCGCGAGTTCGACGTCGTCCTCTTCACCGACTTCGGCTCCGGCCAGCTCGACGTCATCGCCGACCACGAGGAGCGCGGCGACTTCGTCCCCGTCATTGCCGACCACCACCAGCCCGCCGACCGCGACACACGGTACCACCTCAACCCCCTGCTGGAGGGGATCGACGGGGCGAGCGAGCTCTCCGGCGCCGGCGCAAGCTACCTCCTCGCCCGCGCCTTAGAGGGGCCCGACGGCGACAACCGCGACCTCGCCGGGCTCGCGGTCGTCGGCGCGGTCGGCGACATGCAGAACTCCGACGGCGGGCTCGTCGGCGCCAACGAGTCGATCGTCGCCGACGGCGTCGACGCGGGCGTCCTCGAGGCCCGGACCGATCTCGACCTGTACGGCAGACAGACCCGCCCGCTCCCGAAGCTGTTGGAGTACGCCTCCGACGTGAAGATCCCGGGGATATCGAACGACGAGGCGGGGGCGATCTCCTTCCTCACCGACCTCGACGTCGACGTGAAACGCGACGGAGAGTGGCGGCGCTGGGTCGACCTCGACGGCGACGAGCGGCGGACCCTCGCGTCGGCGCTGATGCGCCGCGCGGTCGCCTCCGGGGTCCCGTCCGAGCGGATCGAGGCGCTCGTCGGCACCTCCTACACGCTGGTCGATGAGGAGCCCGGCACCGAGCTGCGCGACGTCAGCGAGTTCTCCACGCTGCTCAACGCGACCGCCCGCTACGAGCGCGGCGACGTCGGCCTCGCGGTGTGTCTCGGCGACCGCGGCGACGCGCTCGCGGAGGCCCGCCGGCTGCTCCGCACCCACCGGCGGAACCTCTCCGAGGGGCTCCAGTGGGTCAAAAACGAGGGCGTCACCCACGAGGACAACCTCCAGTGGTTCGACGCCGGCTCCCGCATCCGCGAGACGATCGTCGGCATCGTCGCCGGGATGGCGGTCGGCTCCCCGGCAGTCGACCGATCGAAGCCGGTGATCGCCTTCGCCGAGGAGAGCGCCGAGGAGCTGAAGGTGTCCTCGCGCGGGTCGCACGCGCTCGTCCGGCGGGGGCTCGACCTCTCCGCGGTGATGCGCGAGGCGAGCCAGGCGGTCGGCGGCGACGGCGGCGGCCACGACGTGGCCGCGGGCGCGACCATTCCTATCGACGAGCGCGACGCGTTCCTCGCCGAGGCCGACCGGATCGTCGGCGAGCAGCTCTCTTGACGGGGAGGCCGACGCCGCGCGGTCGTCACCCGACCGTCCGGCGGACCCAGCCCGACGCGCCGCTCGGAACCGGGCCGGACGCCTCGCTGGTCTGGCGCGTCCCCTCGCCGTCGACCGCGCGGACGACGACCTCGTGTTGGCCGTCGGGCTCGAAGACGTGGCGCCACTGTCGCCAGACGTCCGCGTCCGGGAGCGCCTCGGAGAGCTCGGCGTCGGTCCACGTGTCGCCGCCGTCGGTCGACACCTCGACGCGCTCGATGCCGGGCGTCCCGGCGTAGGCGTGGCCGGCGAGCTCGATCCGGCCGTCGCCGAGCTCCGTGACACCCTCGTCCCAGAGCTTGGCCACGGTGGTCACCTCGCCGGTCCCCTCCCAGCCGCGCTCCTCCCAGTAGCCGTCGTCTTCGACGTTCAGCAGTTCGATTTCCGAGAGCCACTTCACGTTCGTCTCGCCCCAGTGGCCCGGGATCAACACCCGGACCGGATGGCCGTGGCTCGTCGGGAGCTCCTTCCCGTTCATCCCCCACACGAGGAACCCCTCGGCGAGCACGTCGACCGGGAACTGAACGTAGTAGCCGTCCTCGCCGCGCAGCATGGCGCAGTTACAGTCGCCCTGCGGGTCCACGGATTCGAGCAGCGGCCGGATCGGCGTCCCCGTCCAGACGGCGTTGCCGATTCGGCGGCCGTTCTGGTCCTCACCGACGCACCGCAGCGTTACCGCGCGGTTCTCGACAGGCCGGTCGATCAGCTCGTCGAACTCGATCGTCCGCTCGGAGCCGGTCTCGCCGGTGAACGTCAGCGACCACTCGTCGGCGGTGACCTCCGGGTCGAACTCCGCGATGTCGACGTTGTAGAACTCGCCGATCGGCGTCACCATCCCCTGGAGGCCGTCGCTTTCGACCGCCAGCGACGCCGAGTCGAGTTCCCGGAGCCGCGCGGCCGCGCCCTCCGACCGCGGGGCGTCGGGAAGGGGCTCGTCCTCCGACGCGAGCGCCCGCCGGCCCACCGCGGTCGCGGCGACGAACCCGAGCGCCCCCGCGACGACCCCGAGGGTCCGGCGGCGTACCGCGTTGACGACGGCCGGTGCGTCCCTCACTGCGTCGGTGTCGCCTCCGGACGGGGTCGCGGACGACGGTAGCCACCCGATCCCGACGACGGCCGCCGCGGGGAGCGCCGCGCCCAGCGCACCCGTCGAGACGCCCGTTAGGCCGGCGGCGAGCAGCCAGGATCCCCCTCCCGCGACCGCGGCGCCGACTGCTCGCCGGTCCGTGTGCGCGGCGAGCCGAAGGCCCGCGAACGCGACCGCCCCGAACAGCCCGACGGCGACCGCGAGCGCCAGCGCGATGTGGAGCAGGTGGCCCGCCTCGCCGAGCGTTTCGATCGTCGCCGTCACGATCGGTCCGGGAGTCAGGTTGACGACGGTCTGGTCGACCGGCCTGACGACGAACGACGGCGTCCACCCCGCGACGAGGTACGACCCGGCGATCGCGGCCGCGCCGGCAGCCGCGGCGAGGAGCGTTTCCCGGCGCTCGGTAACGTTGATCACGATTAGCGTTAGGGCCACAGTCACGTCAACAACCCCACCCTACTTCGCTCACCCTGATGGGTTCGCTCGTTGAGGGAGGGGCTTGTCCGTGAGCTCAGCCTCGAACCCGTCCGGGTGGGCGGTGAATCCGCCACTTGGCGTCACTGTTCCAGACTTGAGGGCGAGTTGACTGTCGCCCGTCCGCCGAGACGACTGTTGGCCTCGACGGACATACCGCATCCCGATGTTCTTCGCCGCGTTGTAATCCGCGTTCGCTCCCGACTCACACTTCACGCACCGGAACTCCGTGCGAGTCGCGCGATTCTCGTCTGCCGTGAATCCACACTCGGCGCACCGTTGCGATGTGTATGCCGACCCCACTTGCTTCACAGAGATGCCGACTGCTTCGGCTTTGTACCCCACTTGCTCGTACAGCGTTCGGAACGCCCACTTGTGCCCCCACGACGCACCCGTTCGGTCGCGGATGTCAGTCAAGTCCTCGAACGCGATCACGTCGCACTCGTATCGAAGTGCCTCATCCACAATCGCGTTCGACGCTTGGTGAACCACGTCACGAACGTATCGTCGTTCGCGTCCACTTGATTGTTCGAGCGTTCTGTGGGCGCTTCGCGTGCCTGTCTGTTGGAGTCCCGCACGGACTTTCTCGAACTCGCGGAGGTTGTGTGAGAGTTCTCGCCCGTTGATGAATCGTGCTGTGCTGGTGACGGCGAGGTTTTCAATACCGAGATCGACCCCGAGAACCGTTCCGTCCTCGGCGGTGTCTCGCTCGGTGTCGGTCTTGGGTCGGCGGAAGCCGATGTGTAGAAAGTAGTCGCCATCACGAGCGGTGAGTGTGCTTTCTGTGACGCTCCACTCATCGGCGTCGAGGTACTGCCGTTGGTAGCCATCCTCGGCTTCAGGGAGCGCAAGTTCACATCGGACGCGACTGTCCGTCGTGGAGAGCGACACTGTATCGTCATCGAACAGCGTCATCGTTCGAGTGTCGTACGTTATCGTGGGTGCGGTGAACGTGGGCTTGCTGACCTGTTTACCGTTCGAGCGGCGTTCGAGACAGCCGGTGATGGCTTGGGCGGCTTGGTGGGTGGCGAGAATCGCGTGCTGACTCCCGAGGTCGGTTTCCTCGCGCACGTCGTCGTAAGCGAGGGGTTGTACGTCGCTCTTGGCGTTACACTTTCCCCACGCCATGTCCGTGGCGAGTTGGCACCCACGCTTCCACTCGGAGATGGTTTCCTCAAGCAACTCGCGTTGCTCATCGTCTACCGAGAGACGAGTGATTGCCGTCCGACGCACGTAGTCGTCTGCCACAGTTTCAATGTGTGTGAGCGGCTATTTATAATCTGGTGTTTATTACAGAAACGAACGCGCTCCTGCCCTCCCTACTCGCTCCCTCCGGTCGCTCCTTGAGGAAGGGGACTCCGCGCTACCGCTTCAGTTGAACTGCGGCCTCGGCCGAAACCCGTTACAGTACCGTCGGCGTCGCCGGAGTACGCACAGCCGCGACGGCGAGAAAAGCGATCGGAACGAGCGCCGCGAGAAACCGCGTTGAGGCGAGCGACGTCGAGACGGACGGCGTCGCGTCAGGCCTCGCCGAGGTCGCGGAACATCGCGCGGTAGTCGTCGGTCGACAGCGACTCACCGAGGTCGTCGATGTCGGCGTCGAGCTCCTCTAACCGGTCGACGAGGTCGGCGTACGCGTCGTTACCCTCGCGCTGTGCGGCCGGCTTCTGCGAGCTCAACACGGCGCGCTTGCTGGCGAGCGCGGCGGCCTCTTGGACGAGGTCGTCGTACTCGCTGCGGGTCAGGAGGGTGTCGATGGCCGCGAGCAGCTTCGTGCGGCTCACCGGCTTAGTGAGGTAGAGGTCGAACCCCATGTCGATGATGTCGAAGTCGGGCTCGACCGCGGTGACCATCGCCACGCGGCAGTCGTACCCCTCCCCGCGGATGTGGTCTAAGACGTCGTCACCGCTCCCGTCGGGGAGTCGGCGGTCGAGGAGCACCACGTCGACGGCGGCGTCGACCCGGTCGATCGCGTCGGCCGCGGTCTCGGCGACGTCGACGTCGTACCGCTCCTCTAAGAAGCCGGCGTACAGCGCCGCGATGTCTGGCTCGTCCTCCACGACGAGTATCGACGGGTCGCTCACCGCCGATCACCGCCGGGAGCGACCGGACACGCTTCACCGGGCATACACGAACGGGCGGCGTGTCGAGAGATAAAACTGTCGCCGTCCGTTCGCCCGATGTCACCGAGCGTTGCTTCTTCCGGGCCGGGGCGTCACTCCCGGCGCACTGAACCGTCTTTTATATACTCCGGCCGCCAAAGGGGAGACGAATGTCAGAACTCGTCTCCACCGGGGTCGAGGGGCTCGACTCCATTCTCACCGGCGGCATCACCGAGCGGTCGACGGTCCTCGTCTCGGGGAACCCGGGCACCGGCAAGAGCATCTTCGGCATCCAGTACCTCCATCACGGCGTCTCCGAACACGACGAGCGCGGCGTCTACGTCTCCTTCGAGGAGGACGAGGCCGACATCCGCGGCGCGGCCGAGTCCGTCGGCTTCGAGGGGTTCGACGAGATGGTCGACGACGGCGACATCGTCATCCTCGACAAACGCGAGATGCTGCGTGAGACCGACTTCTCGACCGCGGTCGACCGCCTGCTCGACACCGTCGAGGACGGCGAGTTCGACCGGCTCGTCCTCGACTCGCTGTCGATGTTCCAGCTGTTCTTCGACGCCGAACAGGAGAAGCGCACGTATCTGCTGAAGTTCTCGGACATCCTCAAGGCCAACGGGCTCACCTCCCTGCTCATCAACGAGCAGGGCGCCGTCTTCCCCGACACCGAGGTCGGCTTGGAGAACTTCCTCACGGACGGGAACATCTACTTCATCCAGACGCCGACCGACTCCGGCGTCAACCGGTACGTCTGGGTGGCGAAGATGCGGAAACAGGACATCGACACCGACATCTTCCCGATGGAGATCGGGCAGGGCGGGATCACCGTCCACGAGCGCGCGGGCGGCTTCTCGATGATGGGCGGCTCGGACGATCAACCGTCGTTCTAACGCTGAGAGGGCGCCGGCCGGCCGCCTCCTCACTCCCGCGAGGAGAGGTCGCGCCAGACGTCGTCGAGGCGGTTCTTCACCGCCGACCGCTCCTCGACCTCGACGGTGAGCCCGTCGCGGAAGTCGACCTCCACCCCGTCGACCTTCCGGCGGTACACCTTCACGCGCCGGTGTTCGTCCGAGAGCGGCCGGTCGTGTAGCTCGAGGAGGTCCGCCTCCTCCAACTCGTTGATCCGTCGGTAACACGTCGCGATCGGGACGTCCAGCTGGTCGCTGAGGTCCTGCGCCGACTTCGCCTCGCCCGTCGCCGTCAGGATGTCCGTGTTGTATTTGTTACCGAGTACGGTGATCAGATCGTCCCCCACCATTCACGTTATCGAGATTGATTTTTCGGGTTTATAATGGTACCGGTGATTGTTCCGTTCGACGAACGTCCTGATTCGGCGTGCGGGACGGGACCGCGACCGCTTCGCCGGTCTGAACCTCCAAACCGTGTTATCGCCGCTGATACCCGCCACCGTGGGTTTATTATCCGTGTTCGAGCAGGACGGGTATGGAGCTTATCGAGGGGTTGTACCTGATGACGACCACCGTGCTGGCCGGCGCGAGCGCGACGCTCGTCGCGTTCGCCGTCGCGGCGTATCGGTCGTCCGGCCGCACGGCGATGGCGTACCTCGCGGTCGGTTTCGGACTCGTCGTCGTCGCGGCCGTGGCGACGCCCGCGGCCGCCTTCCGGACGGGGTTCGGCAACGCGGAGGCGCTGCTCTTGGTTAACACCGGACTGCTCGCGGCGTCGATGGCGCTCGTCGCCGGGAGCCTCGCCGTCTACGAGCCGGGGACGCAGGAGTTCGTGATCCCCGAATCGGAGCTGTCGCGCCTGCGCGATCGGTGAAAAAGGGGCGACCCCGACCTATCGTCCGTCCCGATTCGTCGCCGAGCCGATCTCGGACGAACACCAGTAAACAGGGGCGTACCTCCCTCTCCGACGGTCTTTTGCTTTCCCGGTCCGTAGCGATCTCGATGACAGATCGCTGTCGAGACGAAGACGCGACCGGGAGCGCGCCGACGGCTCCGCGGCGGCGACTCGCCGAAGCGTCCCCGCGTTCGGAGCGCCGACGATGACGACTGCCGACGCCAGAGGCGACCCCTCGGCGGTCGCTCGGCTCTCGGACATCGCCGCGCGGGCCGGTGTCGGCGCCGGGGTGACGGTACTCGTGAGCGTCCTGCCGGTCGTCGGCCTGGTCGCGCCCGCGGTCGGCGCGGGCGTGGCGAGCTGGACCGACGAGGCCGAGGCGCCCCGCGGCCCGCGGATCGGCGCCGCGACGGGCGCGCTGGTCGCGCTGCTGTCGCTGCCGCTGACGTTCTTCGCAGTCTGGGTCGCCGCCGCGGTGTCGCCGGCGGCGACGGTCGGCGTGCTCGCGCTCACGCTGTTCGGCGCGGCGTACGTCGTCGGCAGCGGCGCGCTCGGCGGGTACCTCGCGGACCGGATCGCGGCGGAGCGCGACGCGTCGAACGCGGACGCCGATCGCGAGGCGCCGCGGACCCCGATCGAGCGTCTCAAACACCGCTACGTCGAGGGCGAGATCTCCGACGCGGCGTTCGAGCGCCGCCTCGACCGACTGCTGGCGGCCGACCGCGAGCGAGACCGGTCCGAATCGCGGTCTCGATCCGAGTCGACCGACTCGGTGGCGCGCGAACGCGAGCGCTGAAACCGTCCTTTCGGCCTCCGAAAGTCTCCGCTTCGAAGTCGACCTGCGACGCGTCGGTATCGCCGATCCCCGACGTTTCGATCGGTCTCGACCCTCCGGTCGCTACCTTCGTCGCCGAACACCCCCGCGCCGACGCGTCAGGAACTCACGCCTCCTTCTGCCACAGATCCAAAACTGATACCGCTACGCCGGAGTTGTTGATATATTCTGTAACTATAATCGAAAAAGAAACCTGAAAACCGCAGGACGGCAGTTGTTTATCAGTCTGGATAACCGGGAACGTGATCTTAAGTAGGAATTCCCCATCGCTATCGATAACGCCCGCCGGGCAGGCCGGGGGCCGACGCAAACAACCAATGTTCGAGACAATCACGGACGAGGAACAACGCGGTCAAGTGGGGATCGGGACCCTCATCGTGTTCATCGCGATGGTGCTGGTGGCGGCGATCGCCGCCGGCGTTCTGATCAACACGGCCGGGTTCCTCCAGACGCAGGCGGAAGCAACGGGCGAAGAGAGTACATCGCAGGTGAGCGAACGGCTCCAGGTCGTGAGCCAGTCCGGTGACATCGCCGACAACGTCGCCGGCACCAGCGAGCGCGGCATCGGCTCGCTCGAGTTCGTCGTCGCGTCGGCGCCCGGCGCCGACAATATCGACCTCGACGAGGTAACGGTCGAACTGGTCGGTACCTCCGGGCAGGAGACGTTCCAGCTCGACGAGGACCCGCCGGCGACCAACGACATCTTCACCAAATCTGGGGATAGCCCCGTCCTGACGGACAACAGTGACCGCGCCGAGGTTGTCGTCAACCTCGAGGCGACTGATACGTTCGAGGACGCTAACGGCTACGCGCTCACCGAGGGCGACTCCCTTACGGTGACGTTCACGACTGCTTCCGGCGCATCGACGACGACCGAGATCCGCGTCCCGACCACGCTGGTCGGCGATGACGGCGATTCGGTGAGGCTGTAACAATGTTCGAGTTCATTACTAACGACGACCGCGGTCAGGTCGGTATCGGCACGCTCATCGTGTTCATCGCGATGGTGCTGGTCGCCGCCATCGCTGCGGGCGTCCTGATCAATACGGCTGGATTCCTCCAGTCGCAGGCGGAATCGACCGGTGAAGAGAGTACGGACCTCGTGTCCGAGCGGATCGAAGTGACGAGTTCCGTCGGCATCGTCAGCGGCGACACCTCGACGCTGAGCGAGATTCGCGTGACGACCACCGGCGCGCCCGGTGCGGACGACATCGACCTGACTGATACGACAATCCAGGCAGTCGGGCCTGGTGGCCAAGAGAATCTTGTGTTCACCGATCGGGCATATAGTTTTGATCGCTCCGCCGGAACCAACCAGCCGCGGCTTCAGCAGACAATCCCGGATGATATCGAGACTGTCCAGGTGTACATTACCAACATCGACAACGTGGACACTGTCGGCCAATTAACTATCAGTACATCCGGAACCGGCGAGGACGTGACCGTTGATGCTGCGAACCTTGAACAGCAGGCAGTCAATGAGGTCGACATCTCTGGATTCGACCTCCAATCCGGTGATACAATTACGGCAAGCCTTGACAGCAATACTGACACTACTGACGTGGTAGTGGGCGAATTAAGCGGTGTCGATTCGAGTGGTCTCTCCGACAACACTGACGGAGTTGCGATTCAAGATACCATTCGCGCAGACTCAACTGAGATCGAAGTCGCCTACGCTGCGGCGAGTACTGCCAGTCCCCGGTACTTCTTGGTCTACGATCAAAACGATAATGTTCTGTTCCAAGAAGAGATTAGCTCTGGTACTGACGTGGCTGTGACTGAGGAGACGGTTAGCCTGACCGGAGAAGATATAGGGGACACCGACACGATCAATGTTGCACTGGCTGACAGCGCTGACCCGGCCAGTGCCACCATATCGACAGGACCAGAGAGTACTACTGTTGATGCAGCACTCGGGCTTTCTCAAGTCAAGAACCTCAACCCCGGTGAGTTCGCCGTCGGCTCCGACGGAGCCTTCCGTTCGGATCCCGTTCTGGACGACCAGAATCAGTACACGATCCTGCTGAACCCGTCGTCCGGTGCGTTCGCTGACGAGGAGGCGTTTGGCGAGAGCGACGACGCGACGCTTGACCTCGTCTCGCCCGCCGGCGCGACGACGCAGATCGAACTGACCGCCCCCGACCTGTTCAGCGAGCAGGGCGAAGCGGTCCGCCTCTAAGCGCGGACGCACAGACACACAACCGCTCTCACCGCGGAGACCGGCTCCCCGGCGGGGAC
>NZ_JH815330.1:305105-1012110 GCF_000296615.1 Halorubrum sp. T3
CGCGCTACCACGACCCATGAGTGACCACGACGCGCCGGCGGCCGACCCGGACGCGCCGCCCGCCGACCCCGACGAGCTCGACTTCACCGACGACGAGAACGTCGTCGAGATCGGGCAGGGCCGGTACGTCGTCGGGACGAACGGCCGTCCCAACGTCGGGCGCTCGCGAGGCGACCGCCGGCCGCCGCCGGACGACGCGGCCCCTCCCGCCGACTCGGGGGGGTTCACCGCCGCGGAGCCCGCGAGCCCCGATGATCGCCGACCTGCCGGCGACGACCCGCGCGCGAGCGCTGCCGGTCCCGGCGTCGGCGACCCCGACCAGCGACGGGCCGATGAGCGCGGTCGTTCAGGGGGACGGCAGCGTGGCGGCGAGCGAGGACAGTCCGGAAGGCAGGACCGCGCGAGCGGCGGAAGCGGCGCCGGCGGTCAGGGTCGCGCCGAGTCGCGTTCAGGCGGTCGGCAGTCCCCGTCCGGCGCGGACGCGGTCGACCGGCAGGCGGTGAGCCGGTGGTTGGCGAACTCCTTCGACGGCGACGGCTTCGACTACGGGATCGACGCGACGCTCCACGCGAACGGCGACACCACTCGCCAGCGGATGGTGTCGAACGACGTGACGGCGACGTTCGACACGCTGATCTCGTGGTTCGCCTCCAATGCGGGTCCGAACTCGCCGACGCCGGAGGCGATCGGCCTGCTGCTCGCGGCCTCCGAGACCACCGTCGACCTGCCGCCGGTGATGATAAAGCGGTTCGCGGCGAGTCAGGGACTCTCGGCCAGCGACAGCATCGGCGATCTCGTTCGTGCCGCCGAGAAGGAGGGCGGGTTCCGGATCGACTGAGTCCGGAACGGGACGCCCTACAGCAGGAACAGTAGCGCGGCGCCGATCACCGCGAGTACCGCGTACAGCCCCGCCATCACCTCGCGTTTCAGGGGGCTCCCGAGCGGCTCGGCCGTGAGCCGCCGGATCGGCGGGAGGATCGCGATTCCGGCGAGGATCAGCGGGAAGGCGCCGACCGCCGGGACGAGGGTGAGCGCGACGACGACGGTCCCGTATCCGACGACGTAACAGCCGCGCCGCCAGAGCTGCTCGCGGTCGCTGAGGTCGGCCATCTCGGCGAAGCCGTCCGGTCCGCCCGAATCTCCGCCGCCCCCGGCGACCTGCTCCGCCTGTCGCTGGACGTACTCGTCGAGTTCCTCGGCCGCGTCCTCCGTCTGCGGGGCGCCGCACTGCGCGCAGAACCGGGCCTCTTCGGGTACCGACGCCTCACAGCGGGGACACGATGGCATCGTAGTCGAATTCGCACGCCGGTCGGGCTTAATTCTTCGGGGAACGCTTGAACGGCTCTTCCCGCCGCAGTCGGGTGATTCGCGATTGGGCTACCGCTTCCTCCGCCCTCTCTGTTCACAGATGTGATAATCGGGTACGTACGTTTTAGTCGGTGAACATCCGAGCGATTGGTGACAGTCGACGTTCCGCGATCCGCGTGAGGTTGACGGGACGCTCTCCGCCACGATGACACGCAGACAAGACGACGGCGCTGACCGCGACGGTGACCCGAAAGCGACGGCGCCGGATACCGACGCCGATGACGGGGGTGGACGCATCCGGCCTCGCCTCCGGCGGCTCCCGACGGTCCGTACGGCCGCGGTCGCGGCCCTCGTTCTCGTCGTCGCGTCGGCCGCCGTGGTCTCCGCACCGGCGGCGGGCGTTTCGGTGGCGGACTCCGCGTCGGTGGCCGACTCTCCGGCGACCAACGCGGTTACCGCGCAGCCGTCTGAACCGGGTGGTTCGGCGGATCGACATGAGCTCAGCGGCTCGTTTTCGCGTCCGACGTACACCGCGATCGCCGGCGATCTCGTCGATATCAGATACACGGCCAGCAACACCAACGGGAGCGCGTACCTGCTGATCGGCGGGAACCGCCTCACCGACTCGGGGAAATCCATCGGGTACACCGACGTCGTGAAGCTGGGCGGTGAGTTCGACGGGACGATCAACACGCGACTCCTCGGAACCGAGGAGGGGACCGCCGCCAGCTGCCGCGCGACCGACTGCGATCTCGAGTTCGTAAACGAGAACGGCAAGGAGGTCGCCGACAGTCTCTCCGAACTCTCCGGCGCGACCGGTGCCGGCGGGCTCGCCCGGCCGCTCGTCCCGCAGCGATATCGGCTCGCGATCACCAACGGCACCTTCGTCGTGGAGGAGCCGGGCGTCGTGACGCCGGTCGGCGCGGCCGCCTCGTCCGACCTCCTGTTGACGAAGCCGACGTTCCACGACGAGATCGAGGTGTTCACTACCGCGGACCCGGAGAACGTCGAAGGAAGTGGTGGCGGCGAATCGCTCAGCGCCCTCGAACAGAACGGGCTCGATCGGACCGCGGTGACGGAGGGCGACCGCGTCGTCCTCGGCTTCGAATCGACCGGCATCTGGGGGGCGCTATCGCACTTTGCGGCCGAGCAAGGCGAGGGCTCGCTTCAGGCCGGTCAAGCGGTCAACCACTCCGTTCTGTCGGAGTTCCTCAGGACCGAAGACGGCGTCTCGCTCGAGGTGCGACAGACGAATCCGGGCATGAACGAGCCGCGCTCGGAGCTCGACCTCGCCAACGCCGACCCCGAAGATGTCACCCTCCTCCTCGCCGACGCGGAGGAGCTGGAGACCGGCGACTCGACGCCGGGCCGATTCTACCTCGTCTTGGACACGAGCGACGGCGGTCCGTTCACCGAGGACCCGGAGCCCGGCGACGAGTTCACCGTCGAGTTCGCCCTAAAGGGCGCCGAGGGACACCGGTACGCGTTCGCTGAGGACAGCGGGGAACCGCCGGCACCGTTTGAACAGCGGTTACCCGCCCCGGAGCAGTTCCCGTACTGGGAAACCACCGACGGGACCGTGAGCGCGGAGGCGTCGTTCTCGGTCCAGGAGCGGTACTTCGAGTACGACCACGTCACCGACGACGGCGAACTCCTCGTCGAGGACTCCGGCGGGGCGGTGACCGGGACGACGACGATACTCCCGCCGATCGAGATGTCCGCCACCTTCGTCGACGACAAGCGCGATGAGCCGTTCCGGTCGGAGTCGCAGGTGGAGCTCTCAGACGGGAACTTCTCCATCAACGCCGACCTCGGGGGCGCCGACCCCGGCACTCGCCTGAACTACGAGCTGTACGACGGGACGACGCTGCGCGACAGCCGCACGGTGATCGTCGTCGACGACACCGACGACCCGGACCGGCTCGCGATCGACAGCGTTCCCGAGAACGCCACCGTCGCCGAGGGCGGGAACCTCTCCGCGCTCGGGATCGACGTTCGGAACGCCGGCGGACTGGAGGGGGAGAGAACGCTCGCGCTCGACGTCGACGACGGGAACCTGACGACCGCTCGCGAGCTGACGCTGTCGTCGAACGAGTCGCGCACCGTCGGCTTCCCGTCTGCGACCATCCGTCTCGATCCCGGTGAGTACCCTTTCACGGTCACGCTTGACGAGGACCGTCGGAACGGAACGCTGATCGTCGCGG
Source organism: Halorubrum sp. T3 (assembly GCF_000296615.1). Taxonomy (NCBI): domain Archaea; kingdom Methanobacteriati; phylum Methanobacteriota; class Halobacteria; order Halobacteriales; family Haloferacaceae; genus Halorubrum; species Halorubrum sp. T3. The sequence goes on from NZ_JH815330.1 coordinate 308,618, forward strand.
AGAATCCGGCGAGGACGACGATCGACGAGAATGACAGCGAGGGCGATGGAAGCGACACCGACGGCTCGGCGAATTCTTCAAACACCGACGAGAACACCACAGACGCGGACGGGAATACCACGGACGCCGGTGAAAACTCGTCTGAGAACGACTCCACAGGCGCCACGACTCCCGACGGAAACTCGTCGGATCTCGACGAGAACTCGTCAGACCCGGCCCGTGGCTCCGGCGGTCGGGACGATGGAGACGAGCCGGCAACCTTCCTCCCGTTCGGGATCGGCACCCGAGAGACGCTCCTCGGCACTCTACTCGTCGGCGCCGTCCACCTCCTCGGCCACTGGGTGTGACTCCGGCGGCCGGAGCCGGCCGCGTCCCGTACCGTTCTCAGCGCTGAGAACCGCGGGGGAGCGATTAAGTGTTCGCTTTCCCCCGTTTCAGACAACAATGGCTACGCGGGTACTCATCGCCGACGACTCGGAGTTCATGCGGAACCTCCTCCGGGAGATCCTCGAAGGCGAGTTCGAGATCGTCGGGGAGGCGGAGAACGGCGTGGAGGCGGTGAACATGTACGAGGAACACGGCCCGGACCTCGTGATGATGGACATCGTGATGCCGATCCGCGACGGGATCGAGGCGACCACGGAGATCTTAGAAGAGAACCCGGACGCGACGGTGATCATGTGTACCAGCGTCGGGCAGGAGGAGAAGATGAAGGCGGCGATCAAGGCCGGCGCGGAGGGGTACATCACGAAGCCGTTCCAGAAGCCGAACGTGCTCGACGCCATCGGCTCGGCGGTATAATGCGCGTCGACGTCCGCGCGCTCGGCGCCTGTAACCGCCTCGCGGAGCAGGGGGCGAAACAGGCCGCCGGCGCGCTCTCGGACCTCACCGGGACCGACCTCGCGGTGGAGGTGACGGGCGCGAGCGTCGCGAGCGGCGAGGACCTCGCGGAGTCGTTCGCCGGCCGGGAGTCGATCGGCGTGAGCGTCGGCCTTCGCGGCGGGTTAGACGGCGAGGCGGTCCTCGCGTTCGACGCCGCCAACGTCGACGCCCTGCTCTCGCTGCTCCCCGGGGGGCAGTCGATGGAGCGGAGCGCGGTGACGGAGGTCGGCAACATCGCGCTCGGCGGGTTCCTCGACGGGTGGGCGAACTACCTCGGCAAGGCGATCGACATGTCGCCGCCGCGCTACTTCGAGGCGGACGGCGCGGCGGTGCTGCCCGACGGCGCGCTCGCCGGCGACGGCGTGTTCCTCTTCGAGAGCCGTCTGGACGCGACGACGACGGACCTCGACTTCTCGATCTACATGCTGCCCGACTCGGGGCCGTTCCGCGACCTCATCGTCGGGAAGACGGCGCCCGCGGCGACGGCCGGCGGCGAGGCGGACGGCGGCACTTCGAGCACGGCGGTGCCGTACGAGTCGCTGTCGACGTTCTCGTCGCTGGCGAAGAAGGGGTCGGCGAACGCCGCCGACAACATCGCGATGATGACCGGGTTAGAGACCAGCGTCGACGTGAGCCGGCTCCGGTTCGTCCCGCTCGCCGACGTGCCCGCGGAGGTCGGCACCGAGCCGCACGCGGGCACGGTGTTCGAGCTACAGGGCGAGCCGAGCGGTTACCTCGCCATCCTCTTCGAGGAGTCCTCGGCGGCGGCGGTCGCGGACGCGATGCTCCCGATGGACCCCGACGAACCCCTCGGCGACATGGCACAGAACGCGCTCTGCGAGCTCGGCAACGTGATGACGAGCGGGTTCATCGACGGGTGGGCGAACGTCCTCGGCACGTCGATCACCCACTCGCCGCCGGAGTTCGTCCACGACATCGGCGCGTCGACGATCAGCCCGCTCGTCGCGAAGCTGAGCGAGCGGCAGGACTACGGGTTCGTGATCGACACCGCGATCCAGACGGAGGGGATCCAGGCGCGCTGCGACGTGTACGCGCTCCCCGACGAGCGCGAACTGGCCCGGGCGCTCGACCGGCTCTCGGAGCCGTGACCCGCTCGCTCTCCGACGATCGGCCGGACGAGCCGGCGGACCGAACGGAGAGCGGCGGGGACGCGGTCGCCGACGCCGAGCCGGCGACCGTCACCGGCGGCGCGGCTGGCGACGACCCCGGCCGGATCAAGGTCGGCGTGGGGGAACTGGCGGTCACGAGCGACGACGCGGTCCTGACGACCAGCGGGCTCGGCTCGTGCGTCGCGGTCGCGCTCGTCGACCAGCGGGCGGGCGTCCGCGGCCTCCTCCACGCCATGTTGCCCGCCGGGGAGGGACGAACGAAGGCGATCTCCCGGCCAGCGAAGTACGTCGATACCGGGATCGACTCGCTGATCGGGGCGCTCGACGACGCCGGCGCCGACCCCCGCCGCCTGGAAGCCCGAGTCGCCGGCGGCGCCGAGATGCTGGACCTCACCGACGCGGTCGGCCCGCGGAACGTCGAGCGCGTCGGCGAAGTGCTCGACGCCGCGGGCGTCCCCGTCGTCGCCAGCGACGTCGGCGACGCGGTGGGCCGGACCGTCCGGTTCGGGCCGGACGGCCGGCTCGTCGTCCGGGCCGCGGACGGCTTCGAACGAGCGATCTGACCGGACTGGGCCGTTCCGTCCCGGCTACGGCCCGTTTCCGCGTTCGATCGCGCTCCGATCTCTCCGTGCCCGTGCCCCTCAACCAGCGATGTACACGCTGCGCCGTGCTTTCTCATGGCTGATATTTTGAGGGGTGAATTGAAGTGGGTTCTGCGGGTGGTACACGGTAATGGGCCTCGAACTACCGGTGTGGGGAGCTCCAACCGCCGCCTGGGCAGTCGCCACGCTGGGGCTCGTCGGTGCGAGCGTCCTCGACAGGTTCCTCGACGACGACGGATCCGACGACGACGGTTCCGGAGGTATGGACGGCGACGACGATCCCTTCGGCGGCGACATGGGCGGCGGAGGGATGGGTGGCGGCATGGGCGGCGGCGGTGGCGGCGGAGGCGGCGACGGCTTCGACGACTTCGACGGCATGGACGAGTGGGACGACGAGTTCGACGACGGCGGCGGCGGTGGCGGCGGCGCGGCCACCGACGAGCTGGAGAACCGGCTCGACGAGCTCGAAAACGAGGTCGCGTCGCTCTCCTCGACCGTCTCGACGGTCCGCTCGGAGAACGAGGAGATCTCGAACGCCGTCGACGACATCGAGGAGGACGTCCGCAACCTGCTCGACATCTACGAGATGGTCACCCGCGGCATCAACCCGTTCGTCGACGACTCCGGCGGCTTCGACAGCGTCGCCGGCGGCGGCGAGGGCTCGTTCGGCATCTTCGACGACGAGGACGGCGGCGAGGAGGAGGACCTCGACGAGGACGTCGCGAACGCCGACGCGGACGGGTTCTTCGACGACGACCTCCTCGACGAAGAGGAGGAGGGAGACGAGTTCGACGACCTGGACGGCGACGCGGACGGCGACGACGAGTTCGACGACCTCGACGACGATCTCGACGACGAGTTCGACGAACTGGACGACGACAGCACGGACGACGCCGCGTCCGAGACCGAAACGGCGGACGACGGAGACGACATGAACGACGATGGAAAGAGTTTCAGCGAACTGAAAGAAGAGTACGACTCCGGGGAGGCCGACTGGGCCGAGGAGGGCGACGACGCCGCGGACGAGGACCCGTTCGAGGACGGGGACGACTCGTTCGCCGACCCCGGCGACGAAACCGACTCGTTCGACGACGACGACGGTCTCGGAGGCGACGACCTCGGCGACGCCGAGGACGACGGCGTCGACTTCGACGAACCGGTGGACCCCGGGCCGGCGGGCGGCGCGGCCGACCCGGATCCGGCGGGCGGCGCCGATCCGGAGCCGGCGCCCGACCGCCGACCCGGCGGTGATCCCGCGGAAGCCTCCGGGGGCTTCGAGTACGTCGGGAAAGACGACCTCTCGAGCGGGAACGGCCGCGGCAAGCCGTACCTCACCGAGCTGCCCGGCGACTACGTCGGCGACCTCCTCGTGATGGAGTGGCTGGAGTTCCTCGTCTCCGAGAGCGACGTCACCGACGCGGTGCGCGCGATCAACTACTACGAGCGGATCGAGTGGATCGGGCCCGACGCCGCGGCGCGGCTCCGGGACTTCCTCTCCGGGTTCGGGACGATCGACCGCAACCTCGTCGACCGGCCGGGAACCGATCGGCTCGTCCGCGAGCACCACACCCGCAGCCTCCGGTACGTGACCCAGCTCAACGGCACCAACAGCCACACGGTCCTCTTAGACCGCTGGGACGACCTCGCCGGCGGCTCGATGGTCGGTGGCGGGCCCGTCAACGGGCGCCGCGGCGGCGGCCGCCGCGGCGGACGCGTCGATTCCGGTCGCGGCGGACGTGACGGGCGAGACGGGCGCGACGGCAGGAACGGCCGCGACGCGCGGAGCGACCGGCCGCCGGCCGAGCGGAACGGCCACGACGCCGGCGGGCGGGACGCGCCAGACGAGCGCGAGCGACGCACGAACGGCGCAGACCGCGACGAGGCGAAGCGCGACGGCGCGGGACGCGAGGCGGACGCGGACCGCCGCGACGGCCACCGCGACGACCGGCGCGACCGGAACGGTTCCACGCGACCGATGAACGATCCGAATCCCCGTTCCGACCGCGCCGATCCGGCCGACGGAGGGTGGGGAGATGGGCGTTAGCGTCTCCGCGTCCACGGCCATCATCGTCGCGGGGCTGTTCTTCGCGTTCACGACGTTCTACCCCGTGGCGGCCAACGGGCTCGACCGCGTCTCGAACGCCCAAGAGGGCATTAACGAGCGCGCGCTGGAGCGGCAGAACACCGACTTCGCGGTGACGAACGCGACCTACGACGCCGACACCGAGACCCTCACCGTCAACGCCACCAACGAGGGGGCGGTCGGCCTCGTCGCTGGCGACGCGACGCTCGTCGTCGGCAACGAGTACGTCGACGTGGGCGGGGCGAACGCGGACACGACCGTCGACGGCGACGGCGACACCGCGCTCTGGCTCGGCGACGAGACGCTGTCGGTGAGGGTCACACAGGGCGAGACGGAGACGACGATCGAGGAGGGCACGCGGGTCGTCCTCGTCGTCGAGTCTGGCGTCCGCGACGCCGCGACCGTGACGGAGGTGAGCGCGTAGATGGCCAGCGTTCCCGTCTCACATCTCATCCTGTTTATCGCGAGCCTCGTGATCGCCGCGGGTGTCGTCGGCACGATCACGACCGGCGTCGACCGCGTGAGCGCGGCCGTCGACGACGCCGGCCTCGACGCGACCGAGCAGCTCCGGACCGACGTGACGATCATCTCGGACCCCAGCGCGGGGGTGTACAACGCGAGCGGCGACCAGAACGTTACGCTGTTGATAAAGAACACCGGCACGTATCGGTTGGCGCCCGACGGCTCCGACCTCGACGTCGTCTTCGACGGCGCGTACGTCCGGCCGGACGCGCTCTCCGGGGAGCTGGTCTCTGCGGACGGCGCGAACGCGTGGAGCCGCGGCGACGTGTTGCGGCTCACGATCGACGTGAGCGAGCTCGAGGGGCAGGACGGGGGGCTCGTCGACGGCGACCACCGCGTCTACCTCACCGTGAACGGCGACGAGGAGCTGTTCCAGTTCCGCGTGGAGGGGGGTAACTGAGATGCCCCACGACAACCTCCTCTCTCTCGGTCTCGGCGACCGCGACCGGCTCAACAAGGAGCTCGGTGGCGGTATCCCCCGCGGCAGCATCGTCCTCATGGAGGGCGACTACGGCGCGGGCAAAAGCGCCATCTCCCAGCGGTTCGCCTACGGACTCGTCCAAGAGGGGGCGTCGGTGACGATGATGTCGACGGAGCTCACCGTCCGCGGGTTCATCGACCAGATGCACTCGCTGGAGTACGACATGGTGAAGCCCCTCTTACAGGAGGAGCTGCTTTTCCTCCACGCCGACTTCGACTCCGGCGGCGCGTTCTCCGACGGCGACGGCGAGCGCAAGGAGCTGCTGAAGCGACTGATGGAGGCCGAGGCGATGTGGAACTCCGACGTCGTCTTCCTCGACACGTTCGACGCCATCTTCCGGAACGATCCCACCTTCGAGGCCTTGGTGCGGAAGAACGAGGAGCGGCAGGCCGCCTTAGAGATCATCTCCTTCTTCCGCGAGATCATCTCGCAGGGGAAGGTGGTCGTGCTCACCGTCGACCCCTCGGCGGTCGACGACGACGCCATCGGCCCGTTCCGGTCGATCGCGGACGTGTTCCTCCAGCTTGAGATGATCGAGGTCGGCAACGACATCCGCCGGCAGATCAACGTGAAGCGCTTCGCGGGCATGGGCGAACAGGTCGGCGACACGATCGGGTTCTCGGTCCGGTCCGGAACCGGAATCGTCATCGAGAGCCGCAGCGTCGCCTGACACATGACCCGCCGACGCACAGCCGGTCCGCGCGTGCGGACCGCGACCACGACGACCGGGTGTAGGCCCGCCACGACGACCGGGTGTAGGACATGACCGAACACGGCACCGCCAAACCGTCCGAGGAGCTCCGCAAGGCGGCCATGCGGCGGCCGCACCTCCGGGAGCACCTCCGCGAGTTCAAACAGATCACGGGGGAGTTCCCGCAGTTCATCGAGGAGCCGAAAGACGAGTACGAGTCCGACCGGCCGAACGTCATCTACCCGGTCGGCGGCCCCATCTACAGCCACATCTACGGCGACCTCGGGCAGGACACGAAGTACTACGCCATCGAGCCGGAGGTGTCCGGCCCGCAGGCGGAGATCCTCAACGAGGTGAAAAACCGGCTGCTCACCGTGAGCGGCCAGCACACCGCGCCGGAGAACGAGGCGGAGTACGACGACCTCATCGAGGAGCTGTTAGAGGAGGTGACCCACGTCGACGACAGTTCAACCGGCTGGCGTCGCGGGCTCTCGAAGCTGAAGAACTTCGGGAAGCTGTCGGTCACCGAGGAGACGTACGAGAACATCCGCTACCGGCTCAACCGCGACATCGTCGGGCTCGGCCCGCTCGAACCGGTGATGCGTGACCCGGCAAACGAGGACATTCATGTCATCGGCCCCAAGGAGTGTCACGTCGATCACGGCACCTACGGCATGCTGGAGACGACCGTCGACTTCGGCACCCCGAAGGAGTTCGACAACTGGCTGCGCAACATGGGCGAGCGGATCGGCGACCCGCTCTCCGACTCCGACCCCATCGTCGACTCCACGCTGCCCGATGGGTCGCGTATCAACATCATCTACTCCGACGACGTCTCGCTGAAGGGCTCCTCGCTCACGATCCGGCAGGGCGAGGAGGTGCCGCTGTCGATCAACCAGATCACCAACTGGGGGACGCTCTCGCCCGAACTCGCGGCGTACCTCTGGCTCTGCCTCGAAAACGAGCAGACGGTGTTCGTGGTCGGGGAGACGGCGTCCGGGAAGACGACGACGCTGAACGCCATCCTCTCGTACATCCCGGACGACTCGAAGATCTACACCGCGGAGGACACCGCCGAGGTCATCCCGCCCCACAGCACCTGGCAGCAGCTGTTGACCCGCGAGGGCGGCGGCGAGGGCTCCTCCGATGTCGACATGTTCGACTTAGTCGCCGCCGCGCTGCGGTCGCGCCCCGACTACATCATCGTGGGTGAGGTGCGGGGCGCCGAGGGACGCATGGCGTTCCAGGCGGCCCAGACCGGCCACCCGGTCATGCTGACGTTCCACGCGTCCGACATCGTCTCGATGATCCAGCGGTTCACCTCCGAGCCGATCAACGTCCCCGAGACGTTCATGGACAACGCCGACGTGGCGCTGTTCCAGAACCGCGTGAAACAGGGCGATCAGGTCCTGCGCCGCGTGACGAGCGTCCAGGAGATCGAGGGGTACTCCAAGGAGATGGAGGGGGTCGTCACCCGCGAGGTGTTCAGCTGGGACCCCGTCGAAGACGAGATCGTCTTTCAGGGGATGAACAACTCCTACGTGCTCGAAGAGCAGATCGCGACGCTGCTCGGGTACGCGGACACCCGCGACATCTACGACGACCTCGACTTCCGCGCGGAGCTGATCGAGCGGATGATTCAGGAGGGAATCCTCGGCTACCACGAGGTGAACGACGCGATCAACTCGTTCCAGCGCGACGGCGTCGAGGGGCTCCCCTTCGACATGCACCGGAACACGAGGTAGCGACGATGGGGGCGATCTAAGCGATGGCGGTGAAACAGTTCGGCGACGGGCTCGCGACGGCCGCGCAGCTCACCTCCGAGGTGATGGAGTCGTACGAGCAGCTCGACATCTCCAAGGGGAAGTACGTCGGCCTCGTGCTGCTGCCGGCCGTGTTCGTGTTCCTCGGCAGCGTCGTCGGGCTGGTCGCGCTCCCGCTCCCCTTCGCCGCCCGGGTCCCGATCCCGATGTTCGGCGGGCTCGTCCTGTTCGCGGCCGTCATCTACCCGAAGATCTACCTCTCAAGCCTTGAGACGAAGATCGACAACCAGCTGCACCTCGTGATGACCCACATGACGGTGCTGTCGACGACGAACATCGACCGGATGGAGGTGTTCCGGACGCTGGCCCAAGAGGAGGAGTACGGCGTCGCCGCCGAGGAGATCGGCCGCGTCGTCCACCTCGTCGACACGTGGAACCAGAGCCTCGACGACGCGTGTCGCCGCCGCGCGCAGGAGGTTCCCTCCGACGCGATGGCCGACTTCTTCGACCGCCTCGGCTACACGATGGGCGCGGGCCAGTCGCTCGAGGAGTTCCTCGTCTCCGAGCAGGACGTCATGCTCGCGCAGTACGAGACGCGCTACGAGTCCGCGCTCTCGAACTTGGAGGTGATGAAGGACCTGTACATGTCGATGATCCTCTCGATGACGTTTGCCCTCGTGTTCGCCGTCGTCCTCCCGATCCTCACCGGCAACGACCCGACTGCGACGGTGGCGGCCGTCATCGTCCTCTTCGTGTTCGTCCAGCTCGGCTTCTACGCGATGATCCGCGCGACGTCGCCGTACGACCCGATCTGGTACCACCCGGACGAGCGCGCGCCCGGCGACGTGAAGCTGTGGGGGTCGCTGATCGGCGGCGGCGGGCTCACCTTCGTCCTCATCGGGATCACGGCCGCCGGGATGTTCGGCTACGGTCCCGGGCTCCCCGGCCTCCTCTTCTTCCTCGACGACGTCCGGCTCCCGCTGTACCTCGCGGTCCCCATCTCGCCGCTCATCATCACCGGGGTAGTCCTCCGGCAGGAGGAGCAGGCGATCACCGCCCGCGACGGCGAGTTCCCGTCGTTCGTGCGCGCGCTGGGCGCGACCGAGAGCGCGAAGCAGTCGACGACCACGGACGTGCTGACGACGCTGCGCGACAAGAACTTCGGCGAGCTCTCCGAGGCGATAGAGCGGCTCTACCGCCGTCTCAACATGCGGATCAGCACCGAGGGTGCGTGGCGGGCGTTCACGCGTGACACGCGCTCGTACCTCATCCAGAAGTTCTCCGAGATGTACCTCGTCGGCCGGCGGATGGGCGGGGACCCGAAGATGCTCGGCGAGCTGATCTCGAAGAACATGAACGCCGTCAACCAGCTGCGCGAGCAGCGCCGCCAGGCGGCGATGACGTTCATCGGGCTGCTGTACGGGATCACCGCGGCCGCGACGTTCGCCTTCTTCATCGGGCTGGAGATCGTCGCGATCTTGGCCGACCTGACCTCCGACTTCGGGCTCGACCAGATGGATATCGGCCAGATCGTCTACCCCGGCGCCTACGACATTCCGCTCATCGAGTACCTCCTCCTGACGGTCGTGCTGTTCAACGCGGCGCTCTCCTCGCAGATGATCCGCCGGATCGACGGCGGCAACCCCGCGAACGGCTACATCCACTTCGTCCTCCTGACGTGGCTCGGCGCGGGCACCGCCATCGCGACGCGGACGCTCGTCAACGCGATCCTGTCGATCTGAAGCGTGAAGTCGGCGCCGACGCCGCCGTCGGTTTCATGATGCGCGGCGAACGCGGTAGCCACGACCGTCCACAGTATTATTACATGTACTGTCGTACAGTTACGCACGTTTACAATGCCGGTCGACTTCGAGAGCTACCGTCCGAGCGACCTTCCGGACGAAGACACCAACGGGCGTCGGATCCTCGAGTTCCTCGCTCGGAACCCGGAGCTGGGATTCCGGCCGAGCGAGCTCGCGGAGGAGCTCGACATCCCCCGCGGGAGCGTCGGCACGACCCTCAGGCGACTCGAACAGCGGGGGCTCGTGCGGCACAAAGGCGAGTACTGGGCCATCAACGCCGAGGCGTACGACGCCCACACCGCGGCCCAGATCGGTCTTCGCGCGGTCGCGGACGCGTTCGCGGGCGACGGCTACGACCGGACCGACGACTGGGACGCCGACCTTCCGGATCTCGACGCGGACGAGTCGGGAGACGAATCGACCGACGGCTGATGTATCGACGCGGAACCGTCGTCGTCGCGTCGGACCCGTTCGGCGACGCAGAGGGGAACCCCGGACCTACTCCTCGAACAGCGTCGGCTCCTCGACCGCCTCGTCGGCCGCGTCGCGCCACGAGCACGACGGCGCCCACCCGAACAGCTGCGCCGCCTTCTCGATCGCGTAGGCGCCGCGGTCGTCGCCCTCGGTGAGTTCGCGCTCGTCGACCGCGCAGTCGTCGGGAATCTCGCCATACGACTCACGCAGGAGGTCGAGTAGGGGTCGGCCGAGCGCGTTGTCGGCCGCGACGCAGTTGACTGCCTCGTGGGTGCCGGGGGCGACGGCGGGGTCGTCGCCGAGGAGGTCCGCGAGCGCGGCCGCGGCGAGGTCGGCGACGTCGCGGGCGTCGACGTACGACCAGAAGTTACCGGCGCCCGCGTCGAGGTCGCTCACGTACTCCTCCGCGCGGCAGGCGTAGTCGCCGGGGTACTGGATCCACGACGGGCGGAGCGAGACCGCGGGCACGTCGTGGCGCCGCGCGACCGCGCCCGCGGCCGCCTCCGCGGTCACCTTCGAGAGCCCGTACGGGTCCTCGGGGCGGAGCGGGTGGGCCTCGGTGACCGGCAGCTCGTCCGGGAAGGGAGTGGGATCGGCGAAGAAGAAGCCGTAGGCGCCGTCGCTGGAGGCCTGGACGACCGGGGCGTCCGCCCGGCCGGCCGCGTCGAGGACGTGTTTCGCGGCGAGCGCGTTCGTCTCGAACACCCGCCCCTCGGGGTGCGTGCCGGCGACGGGGATCGCGGCCCAGTGGACGACCGCGTCGGGGTCGACGGCGGCGACGACGTCGAGCGCCTGGTCGCGCTCGGCCAGGTCGGCCGCGCGGAACGAGACGTTCGGGGCCGGGTCGACGCCGAGTCCGGGGTGGTCGTAGTCGACGACGACGACCTCGTAGTCGCCGGCGAGCCGGTCGACGACCCAGCGCCCGGAGGCGCCGCGGCCGCCCGTGACGAGGACTGTCTCCATGTCCGTCCCTCGGGGAGCGCCCGAAAAAGGGCGTTGTTCGTCGGTTCGCCGCGGTCGCCGCTCGTCGATACGGGCGTCGATCGGCGACCACGGCCTCCCGCTCCGGCAACCTTTAACGCGCCGAGCGGTAACTTCCGGGTATGGACTGGAAGACAGACTGGGGACTCCGTGGACGGATGGGGTTCACGATGTTCCTCCTCTTCGCCCTCTACGTCGTGTTCATCGGTGTCCTGATCGAGGTGTTCAACGTCGGGATCATCTTCACGCTCGCGATGTTCGGCGCGTTCTCGCTCGCGCAGTACTTCTTCAGCGACAAGCTGGCGCTGCGGAGCATGGGCGCCCGGGAAGTGAGCGCCGACGAGTACCCGGACCTCCACCGCCGGATCGAGCGGCTGAGCCAGCAGGCCGACCTCCCGAAGCCGACGGTCGCGGTCGCGGACACGCAGGTGCCGAACGCGTTCGCGACCGGCCGGAACAAGAAGAACGCCACCGTCGCGGTGACCACCGGGCTGCTCCAGGCGCTCGACGAGGACGAGCTCGACGGCGTGCTCGCCCACGAGCTCGCCCACGTCAAGAACCGCGACGTGATGGTGATGACCATCGCGTCGTTCCTCTCCACTATCGCCTTCTTCATCGTGCGGTGGGGCTGGCTGCTGGGCGGCGATAACCGCCAGGGCGCGCCCGTCATCGTCGCGATCGTCGCGTCGCTTCTGGTGTGGGTGATCTCCTTCCTGCTCATCCGCGCGCTCTCGCGGTACCGCGAGTACTCCGCGGACCGCGGCGCGGCGCTGATCACCGGGAAGCCCGGTGCGCTCGCCTCCGCGCTGATGACGATCGACGGCCGGATGGACAAGGTGCCCAAGGAGGACCTCCGCGAGGAGGCGGAGATGAACGCGTTCTTCATCATCCCGATCAAGGCCGGCTTCGTCGGGAAGATCGCCTCGACGCACCCCTCGACGGAGAACCGCATCGAGAAGCTCCGCGAGCTGGAAAAGGAGATGGAGACGGCTTGAGACGGATCTGAATCGGAATTTTCGATTGGTTATTTATAAGTCGTTGAGCGCAGTTTGGCGACGAATATCGCCGAAGTCCCAGCCGCTCGTTTATAAATCGTTGCGGGCAGGTCGGTGACGAACACCGCCGAAGCCACAGTCGCTCGTTTATAAATCGTTGCGGGCAGGTCGGTGACGAACACCGCCGAAGCCACAGTCGCTCGTTTATAAATCGTTGCGGGCAGGTCGGTGACGAACACCGCCGAAGCCACAGTCGCTCGTTTATAAATCGTTGCGGGCAGGTCGGTGACGAACACCGCCGAAGCCACAGTCGCTCGTTTATAAATCGTTGCGGGCAGGTCGGTGACGAACACCGCCGAAGCCACAGTCGCTCGTTTATAAATCGTTGCGGGCAGGTCGGTGACGAACACCGCCGAAGCCACAGTCGCTCGTTTATAAATCGTTGCGGGCAGGTCGGTGACGAACACCGCCGAAGCCACAGTCGCTCGTTTATAAATCGTTGCGGGCAGGTCGGTGACGAACACCGCCGAAGCCACAGTCGCTCGTTTATAAATCGTTGCGGGCAGGTCGGTGACGAACACCGCCGAAGCCACAGTCGCTCGTTTATAAATCGTTGCGGGCAGGTCGGTGACGAACACCGCCGAAGCCACAGTCGCTCGTTTATAAATCGTTGCGGGCAGGTCGGTGACGAACACCGCCGAAGCCACAGTCGCTCGTTTATAAATCGTTGCGGGCAGGTCGGTGACGAACACCGCCGAAGCCACAGTCGCTCGTTTATAAATCGTTGCGGGCAGGTCGGTGACGAACACCGCCGAAGCCCCAGCCGGGAGGGCGGCGCACGCTCGCTGCGCTCCTCACTCGTTCGCTCCGCTCACTCGTTGCGGTGCTTGCGTCGCCTGCGCCGCCCTCCCGGCTGCCCCTTCGAGTCCCGCCCCGCACCGCTCCGCACAGCACCTCACGCCTCCCCAGCCTCGTCAGTCGCCGTCGCTTCGCTCCGGCGACTGACTCCCTCGCGCGTGCTGGCTCGCGACCGCCTTCGGCGGCCGCTCGCAGGCACGCGCCACCGCCGTTTATTTATAAGCAACTTCGGGACAGCCGCGCCGCTGGTCGGTCTGAGCGGACTGAGGGGAGTAAGCCCCCTTCGGTTCGTCCCGACATTCGGCTGAGCGTCCGCGCCGTGGCCGGACTACCTTGTGGCGCGGACTTGCACCGGCGAGGATTCGCCGTTCCATCCGTTCCCGCCCGTCGGCCCTCGTCGGGTTAACTCCCTCCCCTTGCGGGTCGGTTCGCTCGACTCATCGGTCGAGGCGGGGGGTGTCGTTGCTGTTCCAGAGCCAGCCGTCTCCGACTCCGGGCGTGTGCCCGGTCGCCCGTCCGGCCGGTGGGGGGACTTTCCTCATGCCAAGGGCACGGGAGTCGGGCTCCCTCTGTCCGGTCCGTCCTTTCGCCCGCCGGCGAATAAGCGGTTCGGTCGGCCGCGTCTTTGGGCGGGGTTCGGCGGGTCGTCGAGCGGGTCTTCGGGCCGGGTAGCGACGGCTTTCGGGCGAGACGCCGCGAGCGCGGCGTGTAAGGGAAGCGTTCAAGTCGTCAGGACTGTAATGGACTCTCATGTCCGAGGCTCAGACCGTTCAGCTGTCGTACGACGACGGTGCACGAGCGGTCGAACTCGCGCGGGAGGCGGTCGAGTCGTTCGTTCGACACGGGCAACGCGAACAGCCCGGCAGCATGCGAGAGGCGTTCTACGCCCGCACCGGGGCGTTCGTTCGATTGGAGTCCACCAGGGGCCGCGGCCGTCTCCGCGGCTGCGCCGGCGCCTGGGACACCTCAGATCAGCTCGGCCACGCGATCGTCGAGGCCGCCATCAAGGCGGCCTCGGGCGACTCCTGCGGCTCCGAGGTCGAGCCGAAGGAACTGGACAACATCACCGTCTCCGTGTTCGTCGTCTCCAACACCGTCCTCACGAACGACCCCGCCGAGGACCTCGAGGTCGGCACCCACGGCGTCGCCGTCGACAGCGGCAACGCCCACGGCTGGCTCTACCCGACGGTCCCCGTCGAGAACGGCTGGTCGGCCGCGGAGTTCCTCTCGCGCACCTGCCGCAAGGCGAAGCTCTCGCCGACCGCGTGGCAGGAGGAGGACACGATGGTGACGCTCATCGAGGGCCAGGTGTTCCGAGAGCGCGCCGACGGCGGCGCAGTCGAAGAGCTGTAGCCAGCCGCCCCGTTTTCCTTTTCAGCCGTCGTTCCCGTACCCGACCGCCGCCGCGTCCGCGAGCGCCCGCTCCGTCGCCGCCGACAGGTCGAAGGCGTCCTCGGCGACCACCTCGCCGTCGCGGATCACGGGTTCCATGAGCGACTCCGCGCCCTCGGGCCCCGAGCGCTCCGCGAGCCCGACCGCGTGTGCGCCGTCGGCGGTGCGGTAGACGTCCTTCGCGCCCGAGAGCTTCCCCCGCTTGGCCGCCGGCTCGCCGTCGACGGCGACGAGGTCGAGCGCGAAGTCGACCGGGTCCGCGTTCGAGACGTACCCGCCGACGCCGAACCCGTCGACGACGTCGCGCAGGTCGCGGAGGTCCGCAGGCCCCAGTCCGCCGGAGACGTACACGTCGACGTCCTCGTGGCCTCGCGCGTCGAGTTCCCACTGGACCTCGCGGATGATGTGCCGAAAGTCGCCGCGCCGGGAGCCGGTCGTGTCGAGGCGGACGCCGTCGAGGTCGTCGCCGAGCGTCTCCACCGCGCGGAGCACCTCGTCGACCTCGTCGGAGTAGGTGTCACACAGCGCGATCCGGGGCGCGTCCGCCGGCACGCCCTCGTCGTAGGCGCGCCACGCGGCCTCCTGTTCGCCGCGCCCGAAGCAGATGGCGAGCGCGTGCGGCATCGTCCCGGACGCCTCCCGGCCGATCAGCTCGCCGGCCGCGACGTGCGAGAACCCGTCGAACCCGCCCACCAGCGCCGACCGCTCGACCGCCGCGGTCATCGCGGGGTGGACGTGGCGCGCCCCGAACGAGAGGATCTGCGAGTCGGGCGCGGCAGTCCGGCAGTCGAGCGCCCCCGTCGCCATGCCGGAGGCGTGCGAGAGGAACCCGAGCAGCGACGTCTCCAGCCGCGCGAACTCCAGGTACGGCCCCTCGATCCGCATCACCGGGCCGCCGTCGAACAGGCGCCCCTCCGGGATCGCATCGACGTCGACGTCGCGGCCGGCCAGCAGCTCGACGGCGTTCCCGAGCCCGGCGAACAGCTCGAACTCCCCGTCCGGGAACTGGTCCGCGGTCACCTCGGCGACCACGCGGGGGTTCCGCCCGGCCGCCTCCAGCGCCGCCTCGGTCCGCTCGAAGTACGCGTCGGTCGCGCGCCCCTCCCGGACCGCGGCCGCGTCGACGATGTCGAACTCGCTCATGCCCGTCGGTTCGGCCGCGGGGACGAAAAGCCACCCGTGTCGCGGCGGGGCGCGGGGAGCGAGCGTCCGGGACTCCCGGCCGAGCGAGCGCCGCGCTACGTCGACCGTCGCGCGAACAGTCCGAGCGCCGCGGCGAGCGCGACGAGCGCCGTCGCGACGCCGAATCCGGGCGTGCTATCGCCGGTGTCACCGCCTCCGTTCTCGCCGTCGCTTCCGTCCGTGCCGTCGCTTCCGCTCCCGCCGTCGCCGTCCGTGCCGTCGCTTCCGCTCCCGCCGTCGCTCCCGTCCGTGCCGTCGCTCCCGTCCGTGGTGTTTCCGTCGTCCGTGCCGTCGCCGTTCGCGCCGTCGCTCCCGCCGGCGTCCGGGAGCGCGAGGTCGGCGTCCGGACGGAGTTCGAGGACGCCCTCCGGCGAGGGCGCGTGCGTTATCGTCACGCTCGTCCCGTCGCGCTCGACGCCGTACGCGCCGGGGAAGTCGCTCTCCGAACCGATCTCGTAGACGGTGCCGTCGGCGTACTCGCCGTCGCCGTGCGCGGTCAGCATCCGCACGTAGGCGTCGCGGAACGCCGCGGCGTCGTCCTCGGTCTGCCACTCGGTCGCCCAGACGTAGCCGTCGCGGTCGCCGTTCCGATAGGGGTACAGCTCGTCGCCGGCCCAGCCGGCCGTCACGGGGTGCGCGTAGTTGTAGACCTGCCGCGTTTCGAGCTCGGCCTCGGCGTCGAGGTGGATCTGGACGTTCTGCCGGACGGTCGCGTCGGGCTCTAACACGGCGTGATCGTACTCTAAGCTCTGATACCAGAACATCACGAACATCGACGCCTCGCCCGCGGTCTCCGCGCCTTCGACCCCCTGATCCGGGTACGTCTCCCACCCGTCGGTCGCGGTGTCTTCGAACGTGACGTTGCCCTCCTCGTAGTCCGGGTTCCGGTGGATGACCTCCGCCGTCGACTCCGGCGGGTCGTTCATCGTCGCGTTGACCGCCGCCCACCCGCCCTCGTCGCGGAGCTCGCGGACGTACAGCGCCCCGTCGCCGTACGGCTGGAGGACGGTCTGGAGGATGCCGAAGTTGAAGTCGGCGCCGCCGCCGCCCCCGTCGCTCTCGGGCGCCTCGGCGCAGGTCCAGTTGTCGGCACAGCGGGCGGCGTACCGCTCCTCGACGTGGACCGCCTCCCCCTCTATTATCCCGTCGACCGCGAGGTCGGCGTCCTGCGTCGCGCCGACGTAGCGCGGGTCGGTGAGGTCGTGGTACTGGTCTTGCATCGCGTGGAGCAGCTCGTGCGCGAGCGTCGAGGGATCGATGTCGGGGGACTCGCCGTCGGGGACGACGATGACGATCCGGTCCTGCGAGGGCGAGTAGAAGCCGGAGACCGCGCCGCCGAACACCGAGTCGATCTCGTCGTTCGCGTTCGTCTCGTCGCCGACGACGAACAGCGCCTCCCACACCCCGTCGTTCCAGCGCCGGAACGCCTCGGAGCTGTTGCCGCTCGCGGTGTCGTTGGCGTACTCGCTCCGGGTGACCGTCTCGACCGGCACGTCTTCCTTGAACGGTCGCTGTCGGACGTGTTCGACGCGGGCCATCGTCAGGTCCGTCAGCGCCGACAGCTGGGACTCGTTGAGTCCGTCCGTCTCCTCGAAGTCCACCGACTCCTCGTAGTGGGTCCCGTTCCAACAGCCCACCAGTTCGGTGCCGTCGCCGGTGTCGCACTCGTCGGCGGACGCGGAGGGCACGGTGTCCGGCGCCGCGGGGCCGCCGGAGGCGGAGGGCGCTGCGCCGGCGTCCGGAGCGGCGGCGACGCCGGCAGTGCAGGCGACACACAGGAGGGCGACCGCGGCGACGACCGCGGTCGCGGTCGAGGGGGTGAGAACCCGTCGCATACGAATCGTATCGGACGCGCCGGTAAGTAGTTTGTCGGTTCCTTCGGCGCCGCGGCCGGCGGATTTTTCGGCGCGGGTCGCCGGCCGCGCCCACGACGCGCTCGGCGCGGCCGGCGCCCGCACGACGGTTTTTGAGGAGCGCGCCCGAACGCCTCGGCATGGCGTTCGATCTGACAGCAACCGCGGTGGTCGTCGTCGACATGCAAAACGGGTTCTGTCACCCGGACGGGAGCCTCTACGCCGAGCCGAGCGAGGCGGCGGTCGAGCCCGTGACGGCGCTCGTCGACCGCGCCCGCGAGGCCGGCGCGAGCGTCGTCTACACCCGCGACGTCCACCCGCCCGAGCAGTTCGACGAGACCCACTACTACGACGAGTTCGACCGGTGGGGCGAACACGTCGTCGAGGGGTCGTGGGACGCCGAACTCGTCGCCGACCTCGACGTGCGCGACGACGACCACGTCGTCGAGAAGCACACCTACGACGCCTTCTATCAGACCGACCTGGAGGGGCACCTCGACGCGCACGGGGTCGACGATCTACTGATCTGCGGGACGCTCGCGAACGTCTGCGTCCTCCACACCGCCGGCAGCGCGGGACTCCGGGACTACCGCCCGGTCGTCGTCGAGGACGCGCTCGGCTACATCACCGAGGAGCACCGCGAGTACGCCGTCGACCACGCCGACTGGCTGTTCGGCGAGACGACGACGCGCGACGAGGTCGCGTTCGCGTAGCCGCGGTTGACCCGCCACCGTCCGCACGGTCGCGGACTCCCACCGACGGCGAACGTTCCGGATTTCCGTAATTATCGCGCGCGGAAATCGGCGTGTAACCCTTTTTACCGCTCGCCGGAACCGCGAGGTATGGACATCTCTCGGCGGGGCGTGCTCGGCGGCCTCGGCGCGGCCTGCGCGGTCGGCGCCGTCGGTTTCGCGGGCGCGGCGACGGTGACGGACGGCGAGGCGGTCGGCGGGCTCGGCGGCGGATCGGGCCCGGCCGGCGGGAGCTCGGAGGAAGGCGACGACGGTCCCGAATCGGCCGCGGTCGACCCGGACGCGCCGTTCGAGGCGCGGCTGACCGGCGACGACGGGACCGACGCGCTGCTGTTCGACGCGAGCGACCTCGACCGCGTCAAGGGCGTCTTCGCCGAGGAGGGCGAGTACCTCGTTCAGGTCGTGCTCCCCGACGCGGGCGTCGAGGCGTTCCGGACTCGGCTCGACGAGGCCGGCGCGACCGACGACCCGGCGGCGTTCGTGGTGTCGATGACGCTCGACGGGACCGAGGTGCGGCGCGTCGAGCTCGACGGGGAGACGGTCGACGCGCTCACCGGGTCCGACTGGGAGGGCGTGTTGACGCTCCCGTTCGGCGAGGAGCGGGTGGCTCGGTCCGTCTACGACCGGCTGGCCGACAGCTGATCGGACTCGGAGCCGGCCGACAGCCAGTCGGTTCGCGGTCGACCGACCCCGGACGACTGACTGGTCAGGTGTCGCGGTGGTTCGCCCGTCGGACAGTGTTTTGACTATCGGGCGCATAGCCCCGCCGTGAGCGACGAACCGGAGAACGACGGCGGCCGCCCGTGTCCGGTCTGCGAGACGCCGATGTACCACCGGCACTGTAAGTACGTCTGTCCGGCTCACGGCGTCGTCTACGACTGTAGCGACACGTTCTACTGAGCTGCCGGTCGCCTCGCGCGCCGCGTCTGGTCGCCGGAGTTAACAGGGGTGACAGAGAACCAGACTGGGTCGTGCGAACTGTTATGTTCTTGGAGGCCGACTTTTCTTCCATGATGGGCGACCCGTACGTGATCCTCCACGCCGACCCTCCGAGGTCAGCATGGTAGAGCAAAAACAGGTTGCCCGGAGCAAGCGGATCCAGCGCCGCACCGGGAAGACGTTCCACGTCGCCACCCGGCTGCTGCCCCAGCGGATCCGCCATCCGACGTACGTGCTGTACGGATTCTTCCGTATCGCCGACGAGGTCGTCGATGCCGAGGACACCGGAACGCCCGCCGAGCAGCGGGCCGAACTCGACCGGCTCCGGGCGGCCGCGCTCGGCGAGGAGCCGACCGACGATCCCGTCTTGGAGGCGTTCGCCGAGGTGGTCGAGCGCAACGACATCCCCGACGAGGACGTCCACTCGTTCGTGGACGCGATGGCGAGCGACATCGACACCGACCGCTACGAGACGTACGCGGACCTCGAGGCGTACATGGACGGCTCCGCGGCCGCCGTCGGGCGGATGATGACGGCGATCATGGACCTCGATCCGGAGGAAGAGGCCGAGGCGCTCCCGCACGCCACGAAGCTCGGCGAGGCATTCCAGATGACGAACTTCCTCCGCGACGTCCGCGAGGACGTCGTCGAGCGCGACCGGATCTACCTCCCCTTGGAGACGCTCCGGCGCCACGGCGTGAGCGAGCAGCAGATCCTCGATCTGGAGTTCGACGAGGACGTCGCGGCCGCGATCCGCGAGGAGATGGCCCGCACCGAGCGGCTCTACGAGGAGGGCGTCGCGGGGATCAAGTACCTCCCCGAGGACTGCCAGCTCGCGGTGCTGCTCGCGGCCGTGCTGTACGTCGACCACCACCGCCTCATCCGGAACCGCGGCTACGACACTGTCTCGGCCACCCCGGAGCTGTCGCTCACCCGGAAGCTGTCGCTGCTCGTCCGCACGCGCTGGAAGTGGCAGTGGAACAAGGACCCCGAGGCGGTGTTCTACGACATGTTAACCGACTTCGAGCCCCGCCGCGACCGCCACGGGCACGGCCCGCACGGCGCGGGCGTCCCGCAGACGGACTGAGCGGCCGCATGGACCGCTCCCGGTTCGTCTCGCTCGCGGTCGGCGCGTTCGGCCTCGTGTTCGTCTCCTTCCTCCTCCGCGGCACGACGCGGCTGGTGGCCCCCTACGAGGTCGCCGTCGCCGTGTCGTCCCCCGTCCTCTTCGCGGCGGCCGCGCTCATGGCCGTCCTCGTCGTCCTCGCCGTCCTCGACGCGACCGGGATCCGCCGGCTGACCTGAGTCGACGGGCGGTCGCGTCCGCGCCGTTCGACCGAGTCGGAACGCCCTTGCCCCGCCGTCCCCGACGGCGCGTATGGACGTACGAACCGTCGCGGACCTCTCGCCCGCCGAGCGGCGCGCGTTCTTCGAGCGCGACGCCGGGGTCGAGGGGGTCCGCGAAGACGTGCGGGAGATCGTCGAGCGGGTCCGCGAGGAGGGCGACGTCGCGGTCCGCGAGTTCGCGGAGGAGTTCGACGGCGTCGCCGTCGGCAACGTCGACGTGACGGACGACGCGGAACGGGCGCACGAGGAGCTGGCAGACGCCGACGACCCGGTCCTCGACGCGGTTCGGGAGGCGGCCGCGAACGTCCGCGAGTTCCACGAGCGACAGCGCCCCGACGACTGGCGCGATGACTTCGGCGGCCGGGAGCTGGGCCGCCGCTTCCGCCCGATCGACCGGGTGGGGGTGTACGTGCCCGGCGGCGCGGCGGCGTACCCCTCCAGCGCGCTGATGGGGATCATTCCCGCGGTCGTCGCCGGCGTCGACCACGTCGCGGTCGCGACGCCCCCGGCCGAGGAGCTCAACCCCGTGACCCTCGCGGCGATCCACGAGGCGGGCGCCGACGCGGTGTACCAGGTCGGCGGCGCGCAGGCCATCGGCGCGCTCGCGTACGGGACGGAGACCGTGACGCGGGTCCAGAAGGTGGTCGGGCCGGGCAACAAGTGGGTCACCGCCGCCAAGTCGGTCGTCCAGGGCGACGTCGAGATCGACTTCCTCGCCGGCCCGAGCGAGGTGCTCGTCCTCGCGGACGGGACCGCGGACCCGGACCTCGTCGCGGCCGACCTCGTCGCGCAGGCCGAACACGACCCGAACGCCTCCGTCGTCGCCGTCACCGACGACGCTGACCTCGCGGACGCGGTCGCCGAGGCGGTCGACGCGCAGGCGGCCGAGCGCGAGCGCGAGGAGACGATCCGGGCCGCGCTCGACAACGAGGCCTCCGGCGTCCTTCACGCGCGGTCGATGCCCGAGGCGGTCCTCTTCGCCGAGGAGTACGCGGCCGAGCACCTCTCGATCGTCGCCGAGGACGACGAGGCGCTCTTAGACCGGATCACCAACGCCGGCTCGGTGTTCCTCGGGCCGTACTCGCCGGTCGCCGCGGGCGACTACGCGGCCGGCACGAACCACGTGCTGCCGACCAACGGCGGCGCGAAGCGGTACGGCGGGCTCTCCGTCGACACGTTCCTCCGGTCGTCGACGGTCCAGCGGCTCGACCGCGACGCGCTCGACGACCTCTCGGAGACGATCACGACGCTCGCCGAGGCGGAGGGGTTAGAGGCCCACGCCGAGAGCGTGCGGAAGCGGTTCGAGTAGCGACCGGACCGGCCGGTCTCGACGCCGATCGATACCGGAGGCGCCGCAGAAACGGTTATCTCGCACTGTCGCGTTCCGAGTGACATGATTCCGTCGCTCGCGGCGCTGTTCGAGGGGTTCTCCGCGGTCGAGGCGACGGTCGCGGTCCTCGCAGTCTCGGTCGCCGCCGCGGTGGGGATGGAGTTCGTCGTCCTCCGGTTCGCCCGCCGCTACGTCTCGCACACGGACACCGGGTACGACGACATTGTCATCTCCTCGCTGCGAGCGCCGCTCGTCGTCACCGCCGGGCTCGCCGGCGTGTTCGTCCTCACGCAGGTCCCCGCGGTGCGGGCGTCGGTCGTCGTGGAGCCGCGCCTGCTCGACGCGGCGTTCGGGCGGCCGTCGCTGTCGGTGATCGTCCTCGTCTGGGCGTACGCCGCTAACGCCGTCGTGAACCGGGTCGTCGCCGCGGTCAACGCGGAGGGCGGCCGGTTCGACTTCGCGCCCGTCTTCTCGAACGTCTGGACGCTCGCGGTGCTGGTCGGGAGCGCTGGCACCCTGCTGTGGCTGTGGGGCATCGAGATCACGCCGCTGCTCGGCGCGGCGGGGGTCGCGGGTATCGCGGTCGGCTTCGCCGCGAAGGACACGGTGGCGAACTTCTTCGGCGGGATCGCGCTGTACTTCGACGACACGTACAAGATCGGCGACTACATCGTCTTGGACGACGGCACCGCGGGAACGGTGATCAAGGTGGGCGTGCGCTCGACGACGCTCCTCACCCGCGACGAGGTGCTGGTGACGGTGCCGAACGCGGCGCTCAACGCCGCGAAGGTGACCAACGAGTCCGCCCCCCAGCGCCGCCGGCGCATCCGGGTTCCAATCGGCGTCGCCTACGGCACCGACGTCGACGCCTTCGAGGCGCTCGCCATGGAGGTCCTGGCCGCGGAGCCGCTGGTCCTCGACTCGCCGAAACCCCGCGCCCGCTTCCGGTCGTTCGGCGACTCCGCGCTCCAGTACGAGCTCCTCTGCTGGGTCAACGGTCCGACCCGGCGCCGCCGCGCGCAACACGAGCTCAACCGCGCGCTGTACGTGGCGCTCGGCGACGCCGGGATCGAGATCCCGTACCCGAAACGCGACGTGACCGTCGGCACCGCCGCCGCGCCCTCCCCGGCGCCCCGCGCCCCCGATCCCGACTCTCCCCACGATCCGGGGGCCGACGCGGAGCCCGGCGTCGATCCGGACGCCGACGTGGCGGGTCCCGATTCCCGCGCAGAGACGCCGTGAGCGTGCGGAGACGCCGTGAGCGTGCGGAGACGCCGTGAGCGCGAGACCCTCGACGCCCGAGACGACCGACCGACCGGTCCGCGCCCGCCGGCAGGGTTTTGAGTGTCCGTGCCGAACGCGTTCGCATGAGTACCGAACCGGCCGACACCGGGACCGAGGGGAACGACCCGGCGATCGAGGTGACTCCGGACGCCGCGGAGGAGGCGCTCTCGCTCCTCGACGGCGAGGGGCTCGATACCGACATCGCCGGATTACGGCTGTTCGTCCAGCAGGGCGGCTGCGCGGGGCTGTCGTACGGGATGCGTTTCGACACCGAACCGGAGGACGACGACCTCGTCGTCGAGCATCACGGGCTCCGGGTGTTCGTCGACCCCGCGAGCAAGAACTACATCGGCGGGAGTACGCTCGACTACGAGCACGGCCTCCAGGCCGCCGGCTTCGAGGTCGAGAACCCGAACGTCGTCTCGGAGTGCGGCTGCGGCGAGTCGTTCCGGACGTAGCGGGTCGCGGTCCGATTCTCGGATTTCCTTCGGTTCCCTCCGACGCGCGAGTCCGCCGCTTAAGTCGCTCGGGCGGGTACGGGACGCCATGAGCTTAGAAGCGTCGACGACGCCGAGCGGCGAGCGGGTGTACACCGACCGGTCGCGCACCGAGCGCGGCGCGGACGGGCCCTTCTACCTCGTGTTCGAGGACGAGGCGGGCGACTCCCGCTGGGGGTTCCGCTGCGGCAACTGCGGCTCCTTTGACACCGCGATGGACACGATGGGGCGGATCCAGTGTACCGAGTGCGGCAACCTCCGGAAGCCGGACGAGTGGGACGCGGCCCACGAGTGAGCCGCGTTCGCTGCGCTCCGGACGGTTCCCGACGGCGCCGCGATTCTCCGCGATCGAAATCGTGAGAAAGTTTATCACGGATGGTGCCGAACTTCGAGGTAGATGGCCACTGCGAGCATCCCCCCGACGACCGAGGCCAGAGACGTCTTCCGCGAACTGGGATACACCGTCTCCGAGGACGGACGCGAGTTCGTCGCGGAACGCAAGTGGCGGCGCGTGTTCGTGACGGTGCTGTGTATGGACGACGACGAGCTCGACCCGTATCTCGCAGACGGGGGCGACCCGGCGCGGCTCCGGTGTTTCGTCACGTGGCGCGACCGCGCGAACGATCTCCAAGAGCGGCTGGTCGACGCGAAACCGCCCTACGACTGGGCGGTCATCGGTATCGACCGCGACGGCGAGGACTTCGCGGTGATGGAAGGCGCGCCAGGCAGCCCCTGACCCCCTCCACCCTCACTTCCCCCGCGGTTGCGGTTCCCTGCGCCTGCCTCGACTACCGGTGGGCCGGCGGCCGGTAGCGTTCTCGGTCGGCTCTCTCCCCGAGTGTCTATTTGCGGCCCCGCCGCGTACGGTCCCCATGGAGCACGTCGAGTACGTCTACACCAGCGGCATGTCCGAATCCGAGGTCGATAGCCGCCTCCGGGGCGGCGAACACGGTGTCTTGGGGCTCGCGAACGGCGACGACGCGTACGCCGTCCCGCTGAGCTACCACTACGACGGCGACCGCCTCCTGCTTCGCGTGAGCGAACACGACGGCGACGGCGAGAAGATGCGGTTCCTCGAGACGACCGACACCGCCACGTTCGTGTGCTACGAGGCGTCGACGGACGAGTCGTGGAGCGTCCACGTTCGCGGACCGATCCGGCGGTGGGAGCGGAGCGTCGACGAGGCGACGCTCAACGAGTGGTTTCAGCCGTTCCGCCTCTTCGACGAAGCGGTCGAGGACGTCGCGTTCGCCCTCTACGAGCTGCGCATGGAGACCGTCATCGGTCGCACAACCGTGGACAGGTAGCCCGTGGGCCGGGGAACGGGGCCGGGGGTGCGGCGCGTTCGGGGTGATCGAGCTCCAGTCCCAGTGATCCCGCTCCGCGAGGTCCCGCTCCGCGAGGTCCCGCTCCGCGAGGTCCCGCTCCCGCCCGCGCCCTCCGCGGACGCGTATTTTTATCCCCCCGTGCGTCCTACCAGCACGTGACATGGTGTTCAAGAAAATCACGCTGATCGGGACGAGCGACGAGAGCTTCGACGCGGCGGCCGACGAGGCCATCGACCGCGCAGAAGACACCCTCGAGAACGTCTACTGGGCGGAAGTAGAGGAGTTCGGGGTCGAGCTTCAGGGGGACGCCGAGCGCGAGTACCAGGCCGAAGTCGAGGTCGCGTTCGAACTCGAAGGCTGAGCGAGACGCGGTTTTTGATCTTTTATCAGTAGTCGTGAGCCGTGCCGGCGTCTGTTTATAAGGACCTGTTCGCGGATCGTCGACGAACACTCCCGAAGCCCCAGCCGGGAGGGCGGCGCACGCTCGCTGTGCTCCTCGTCACTCGCTACGCTCGTTCCTGCGGTGCTTGCGTCGCCTGCGCCGCCCTCCCGGCTGCCCCTTCGAGTCCCGCCCCGCACGGCACCGCCCCGCACCTCACGCCTCCCCAGCCTCGCCGCTCGCTCGGGGCTCCCTTCGGTCGCCCTCGTCGCTCGCGGCGTCCCTCGCGCGTGCTCCTCGCGGCCGCCGAGGGCGGCCGCTCGGAGGCACGCGCCACCGCCGTTCATTTATAAATGCTCGCGCGGCGGTCACCTATTTATCCAACCGCTACCACGACCCGGCAATGACCGCTTCACGCGCGCCGGCCGAGCCGACGGTCCGGGAGTTCGAAGCGACGGTCGAGTCCGTCGACGGCAGCGAGGTCGTCCTCGACGAGACGTACTTCTACCCCGAATCGGGCGGTCAACCGGCCGATAGGGGAACGCTCGACGGCCATCTCGTCGACGACGTGGTGGAACGCGACGACGAGGTCGTCCACGCGCTCGACCCCGACGCGGACATCGATCTCGCGCCCGGCGACGAGGTCACAGGCCTCATCGACGACGCCTTTCGTACCTACTGCGCCCGGGCGCACACCGCCTCGCACGTGCTGTACGGGGCCGCGCGCCGGATCGCCGACGACCTCGGCTACGCCGGCTTCGACATCTCCGAGACGAAGGTCCGCGTCGACCTGACGACCGCCGAGCCGCTGGGCGACGGCGACCTGATCGAGTTAGAGCGGCTCGCCAACCGCGCGGTCTGGGACTCGCTGCCCGTCTCGTGGGCGACCCACTCGGCCGACGAGGCCCGCGAGATCGATGGGATCGCGTTCAACACGAAGACCGAGGAGGGCGCGATGAGCGGCGGCGACGCGGTCCGGGTCGTGACGGTCGGCGAGAGAGAAGATCCGTGGGACGTCGCCGCGTGCGGGGGGACGCACGTCGAGAACACCGCGGAGATCGGGCCGATCGCGGTCTTAGAGCGGTCGAACCCCGGCGAGGGCGTCACCCGCGTCGAGTTCGCGGTCGGCCCGACGGCCATCGACGAGCTCGGCGCGGTCCACGCCGCCGCGCTCGACGCCGCGACGACGCTCGACGCGCGCGTCGGCGACCTCCCGGACGCGGTCGCGCGCCTCCGCGACGAGGCCGACCGACTGGAGGCGGACCTCCGGGATGCCCGCGAGGAGCTGCTCGCCGCCCGCCTTCGCGATCTCCCGACCGCCGAGGTCGACGGCGCGCGGTGGGCGATCGGGACCGTCGCCGACGCCGACCCGAACGAACTCCGCGAGCCGGCGACCGAGGCGGTCGGCGGCGACGAGGACCTCGACGCCCTCGCCGCGGTCGGAACCGGCGACGCACCGTTCGTCGTGGTCGCGGTCGGCGACGCAGCGGACGGTGACGGAGCCGCAGCCGAAATCGACGCGGGCGACGTCGTCGGCGCGGTCACCGACGAGTTCGGCGGCGGCGGGGGCGGCGGCCCGACGTTCGCGCAGGGCGGCGGCCTCGACGCAGACCCCGAGGCCGTCGCGGCGTGGCTCCGCGAGCGATGACCGGGAAGCTGGGTCCCGACGCGCTCGCGACGGCGCTCGCGGCGACCGGCGCGGCCGACGACGCGGTGACGCAGGGGCCGGCGTACGGCGAGGACGCGGCCGCGATCGACTTGGCCGGCGCCGGGGAGACGCTCGTCGTCGCGGCCGACCCCCTGTCGCTGGCCGCGGAGTCGGTCGGCACCTTGGCCGTCCACGTCGCCTGTAACGACGTCGCCGCCAGCGGCGCCGACCCGCGGTGGCTCACGCACACCCTGTTCCTCCCGGACGACGACCCCGACCGCCTCCGGACCGTCGTCGACCAGGTCGACGCGACAGCGCGCGACCTCGGCTGCGCGGTCGTCGGGGGCCACACCGAGGTGCTCGACGCGCTCGACCGCCCGCTCTGCTCGATGACAGCGATGGGGACGACGGACCGCTTCGTGTCGAGCGGCGGCGCCGAGCCCGGCGATCGCCTCCTGCTCACGAAGGGGGCGGCGATCGAGGCGACCGCGATCCTCGCGACCGACTTCCGCGAAGAGTGCCGCGAGGCGGGCGTCCCGGCCGCGACGCTCGATTCGGCCGCCGAGTTCCTTGACGAGGTGACCGTCGTCCCCGACGCGGCCGCGGTCCGCGACGCCGCGACCGCGCTCCACGACCCCACCGAGGGCGGCGTCGCGACCGCGCTCGTCGAGATGGCGGCCGCGAGCGGGGCCGCCTTCGCCGTTGAGCGCGACGCGGTCCCGGTCCGTCCCGAGACGCGGGCCTGCTGTGACGCGCTCGGCGTCGACCCGCTCGCGACGTTCGGCTCCGGCGCGCTGCTGGCGGCCGTCCCGCCCGACCGGGTCGACGACGCGCTCGACGCGCTCGACGTGGCCGGGATCGCGGGGGCGGAGATCGGCGTCGTCGAGACCGGCGCCGAGGGTGACGGCGTCGTCGAGGCCGCCGAGGGCGCCGCCGAGCCGGGGGCCGTCTGGATCGACGGGGAGCCGCTCGCGGAGCCGCCGCGGGACGAGCTGTACCCGCTCTGGGAAGCCCGGGAATAGCTCCCCTCCCCCGCCGATCGCGCACCTTTTTCGGTGAGGGACCGAAGGCGGTGACATGACCGGAGCACGCGTCGGGTCGGCGCTCACCGACGAGCAGGCGGCCGTCCGCGACCTCGTCGAGGAGTTCGCGGCCGAGGAGGTCCGGCCGACCGCGGCCGCGGCCGACGAGACGGAGACGTTCCCGGAGGAGGTGTGGGACGGGCTCGCGGAGCTCGGCCTGACGGGGCTGACGGTTCCCGAAGCACACGGCGGGTTCGGTGCCGACGAGACGACCTACGCGGTCGTCAACGAGGCGCTGGCGCACGGGTCGCTCGCGGTCGCGACCGCCCTCTCCGTCCACTGCCTCGCCACCTCCTGTATCGCCGAGTTCGGGACGGAGGCGCAGCGCGAGGCATGGCTCCCGGAGATGGCCGAGACCGGCCGTCCGGTCGGCATGTTCTGCCTCTCCGAGCCGCAGGCGGGGTCGAACCCGGCCCAGATGTCGACGACCGCGACGTACGACCCCGAGACCGACGAGTACGTCCTCAACGGCGAGAAGCAGTGGATCACGAACGGGGAGCGCGGCGGCGTGGCTATCGTCTTCGCGAAGGCCGCGGGGGAGGACGGCGACGGAGGCTCCGACGAGTCCGACGACGCGATCACCCAGTTCCTCGTCCCCGCGGACACCGACGGGTTCGAGGTCGGCAAGAAGGAGGAGAAGCTCGGGCTCCGCGCGTCGGACACGACCGGGATCACGTTCGACGACTGTCGCGTCCCCGCAGAGAACCGGCTCACCGAGGAGGGGAAGGGACTCTCCGCGGCCTTCCGGACGCTCACCGAGGGCCGGATCGGCATCGCGGCGCAGGCGGTCGGCGTCGCGCAGGCCGCGCTCGACGAGGCGACGTCGTACGCGCAGGAGCGCGAACAGTTCGACCGCCCGATCGGCGACATCCAGACGATCCGCCACAAGATCGCGGAGATGGAGACGGACGTGTCGGCCGCCCGCCTCCTCGTCCGCGAGGCGTGCCGGCAGGCGGAGGCGGGCGAGGACTACCGCGTCGCGGCCTCGAAGGCGAAGTACCGCGCCAGCGAGGCCGCGATGTCAGTGACGAACGAGGCGGTCCAGATCCACGGCGGCTACGGCTACACGACCGAGTTCGACGTCGAGCGGCTCTACCGCGACGCGAAGATCACGGAGATCTACGAGGGAACGACCGAGATCCAGAAGACGATCATCGCCCGGGGGGTGTTCGGCGAGTGAGCGACGGGGATCCGGAGCCGGCGCAGACCGGCTCCCGCCTTGCTGGCTACGACGCGGTCGTCTACGACCTCGACGGCACCCTCGTCGAGCTCGCGGTCGACTGGGACGCGGTGGCGGACGCGGTCCTCGACGTCTACGCCGAGCGCGCGCTCATCCCCCCGACCGAGGAGCTGTGGGACCTGCTCGGCGCGGCCGACGACTACGGGGTCCGGGACGAGGTCGAGGAGGCGATCGCGATCCACGAGCGCCCCGGCGCCCGCGAGTCGACGCGGCTCCCGCTCGGGGACCGACTGACCGAAACCGCGGACGGCGGCGGTCCGCATCCCCCCGCGGGCGTCTGCTCGCTCAACTGCGAGGAGGCGTGTCGGATCGCGGTCGAGACGCACGGGCTCGGCGACGCGCTCGTCTCGGACGCGATCGTCGGCCGCGACACGGTCGGGAGCTTCAAGCCGGCCCCGGAATCGCTGCTCGCGGCTGTCGACCGGCTCGGCGCGGCCCCCGAGGACGCGCTGTTCGTCGGCGACTCGCGGAGCGACGCGGTCACCGCCGAGCGCGGCGGCGTCGACTTCGCGTGGGTCTCGGACCTGCTCGCGGAGTAGGGCGTTCAAAACAGCGTCGCGCGCGTTCAGTCCCGCTTTCCTGCTTCGTTCGTCGTCGGATCGCCGTCCTCGGTCCGCCTTCCGTCGTCGTCCGTAGCCGCGTCGTCGGCCGAGCCGGCTTCCTCGTCCGGAACCGCGTCGTCGTTCGTCCCCGCGCCGCCGTCGCCGGCCTCGGCCCGCCTCGCGTACAGCGCGACGGCGACCGCGGTGACGAACCAGATGGGGGCGCCCACCCGGACCGCGAACGCGGCGCGCGCGCCCCACGACTCCAGCGTCACGAGCGTCGACAGCAGGGCCGCGGCGGGGGCGCCGACGAGGATGGTGACGACGAACGTCGTCTGCATCACCCACGCGTAGTCAACTCCCTCGTACTCGGCCCGCTCGACTGGTTGCACACCGCGGACTCCGCGGCGGAGCGGCAAATCGGTGGCGGTCGGCGGCGAGAGCGGCGGTCCGAGCGGCGGCGGACGCGCCGGCGACCGCGCCGCCGCGCTCGGTTTCCGGTTCCCGACGAATTTAGGGCGGCGCGCGGGTGACTCCGAGGCATGACCACGACGCGGGGACTCCGGGACGCCGAGGATCCGATCACGATGCTCACCGCCTACGACGCCCCGACGGCGGCGGTCGTCGACGAGGTCGGGATCGATGTCGTCCTCGTCGGCGACAGTATGGGCAACGCCGCCTTAGGCTACGACTCCACGCTCCCCGTGACGTTCGACGAGGTCGCGAGCCGGACCGCGGCCGTCTCGCGCGCGACCGAGGACGCGCTGGTCGTCGCCGATATGCCGTTCCTCTCCTTCGGCGTCGACGAGGCCGAGTCCGTGCGGAACGCCGGCCGCCTGCTGAAGGAGGCGAACGCGGATGCGGTGAAGATCGAGAGCGGCCCGCACACCGTCTCGACCACGCGCCGCATGACCGAGGTCGGGATCCCGGTGATGGCGCACCTCGGTTTGACCCCGCAGCACGTGAACCGGCTGGGCGGCTACACCCGACAGGGGACCGAGCAGGAGGCCGCCGAGGAGATCATCGAGCTGGCGGGGGACCACGCCGACGCCGGGGCGTTCGCGCTCGTGTTGGAACACGTCCCGGCGAACCTCGCGGGCGCGGTGACCGAGGCGCTGGAGATCCCCACGATCGGCATCGGAGCTGGCTCCGACTGCGACGGGCAGGTGCTGGTGATCAACGACGCCGTCGGCCTCGGCGAGTGGTCGCCACCGTTCGCGCGGCAGTTCGGCGACGTGCGCGGGGAGATGGTCGACGCCGTCGAGGCGTACCGGGAGGCCGTGACGAGCGGCGAGTTCCCGGCCGAGGAGCACTCGCACGTCGAGGAGGATCTGGACGACTTGTACTGAGTCAGGAAATCCTCCCGCAGCGCGTCTGACGGTCTCGAAAAAAGCTCTGTTCGCCCGCCCCTCGGCGCGGTGAAGTACACTCGGCAGGGTGAAGCCCTCTCCGTGGGGTTCACACCTTCTTTGTGGCTGTGTGCGGACAGTTCGGACAGTCCCAGTGGAACTGCGTTCCGCCCGAACTGAGCAGGCCGCCGCTGTCGGTCGCGCCCTCCCGCATCCAGCCTTTGCTCTTCGCACACTGGAGGTGGAGTTCGATGCCGCAGTTCGAACAGTGGAAGTGCTTCGCGTCCGAGAGCTTGTTCCCGCACGCGTCACACTTCGGGCTGCTAAACAGTCCCATGGTTCGATCTCACACTGTTAGTCGATACACATAAGTCTATTTTCACATTCGCGAAACGTGTCCCGTGGCCGGGACCGTTCCCGTCGTCTTCAAACGGCGAGGACCGCCGGCATCGCGTCCGGGCCGACCTGCGTGACGGTAACGTAGAGGACGGTGAAGATCACGGCGTTGTGGAGGCCGTGGAGCAGCGCGGGGACGACGAGGTTCTCGGTGTACTCGTACACCGCGCCGAACACCAAGCTCGGGACGAAGAGGATGGAGACGGTCGTCAGCCGCGCGGAGAGGCCGCCGGTCAGCGCCATCACGTGGATGGTCGCGAAGATGGCGGCCGAGAGCAGGATCGACGGGGCCGCCGGCAGCGACTCGCGGAGCCGCCCCTGAACGACGCCGCGGTAGAGGATCTCCTCGCAGGGGCCGATGACGAGGAACGAGGCCGCGATGAACAGCGGGATGATCGCCGGGTTCCCCATCGCTAACTCCGCGCTCTGATTCGCCGCCGTCTCCGTCCCGAGCAGCTGGACGATCGTCGAGATCACGAGGATCAAAACGAGGATCACGACCCAGCTGCCGAGGACGATCCCGACCTCCTTGAGGCTCGGAACTCGGACGCCGAGGTACGAGACGATCCCCTCGCGGTCGAACCCGCGCCACGCGAGGTAGCCGACTGCGAGCCCGCCGAACGCGACGTACTGGCCGAATATCAGCGTGAGAACGACGCTCGCGGTCAGCGAGAGCCCCCCGACCGCCGCGTCGATCGCGAAGATGGCCACGCCGCTCGCGAGCGCGATGACCGGCCCGAGGACGCCGAGGAGCAGCGCGGTCGCGACCGCGATACCGGGCGACCCGCCGGCCCGTTCGGGGCCGTCGGCGTCGTCGACGGGGTCCGGGTCGATCTCGTCGAACTCCTCGGACACCCCGCCGTCCGGGGCCGGATCGCCGCTGGAGGGATCTGTCATTGCCCGGAATAGGCGGCGCTCGGCAAAATGGTTGTCCGTGTCGGAAGCCGCGCGGACAGCTATCTCTCGGGCGCGTGAGTCGCGGTCACCGGTGGAGCAGCTCGTACCACAGCACCGCGGTGACGGCCCGCCCGTCGCGAAGCTCGTCGTCGACGACCGCGGCGAGCAGATCGTCGTACGGCACCGTCTCGACCGAGATCGACTCGTTGTGGTCCAGGTCGCGGTCCGCCGTCGGCTCGCAGCCGGTCGCCAGCACGTGGTGGTGGACCGAGTCCGCCATCCCGTTCGTCGGCTCGACGGTCGTCAGCCGCTCGAAGGCGTCGGCCTCGTACCCCGTCTCCTCGGCGAGCTCGCGGGCCGCGGCGCGCTCGATCGCGTCGTCGGTCGGATCGCCGGCTGCGCTCCCCTCGCCCCCATCCTCGGGCTCCATCGTCCCCGCCGGAATCCCGCGGTTCACCCGCCCGACCGCCTGCCGCCACTCGTCGATGACGACGGCGTCGCCGTCCGGCGTCAGCGGGAGTACGACGACTGCGGGCGGCTCGTCGACGTAGTGGAACCCGTCGGTCTCGCCGTCCGGGAACCGCACCTCGTCGCGGCGCACGTCGAAGCCGGGGCAGGCGTAGTCGATGTCGGTGCCGAGCGTCTCCCACGAGAGGTCGTCCATGCGTTCGGGTCGGCGGTCGGGGACCTAAATCCCCGCACTCCGCGGCGTCACTCGGCGGGCGCGTCGCCCGTCGGGGGCGCTACTCCGCGGAAGCGTCCCGTCGCCGGTCCCGGAGCTCGTCGACTGCTCGCCTCGCGACCGCGCCGGCGATCCACGCGATCGTTCCCAACGCGAGGGCCTCGACGCCGACGAAGACGAGCCCGTCGACCTCGACGAGCGCGGCGACACGCTCGCCGAGGGGACGACCCGGGAGTCCGAGCAGGTAGTGGTCGGCGTTGCTCCCGAGCAGCGCCCCGTAGACGGTGGCCCACGCGAGCGCCATCCCGGCCCCTCGGTAGGCGAGGCCCGCGGTCACGAGGATCCCGAGGGCCGCGGCGTCGAACGCGAGGAACACGACCCCGCCGGAGACGGAAAAGACGCCCAGCGCGTAGGCGGCGAAGGAGATCAGAAAGAGCAGCGGCGGGGCGAGGAGTCGGTACCGACGCGGCGAGCCGTTCGGGTTCGAGCCGAGGAGGACGCGGCGAGCGAGGGACATGCCCGCGGATCGTTTCGACTGCGTGATAACTCTGCGTGTCAGGCGAGATTCACGACCAGTCGCCGAGGGAGGCCTGTCCCTCGTCGGTGCTTCGTCGCTCGCGGTCCGCGATCGAGCCGGACTCGTCGCCGTCGCGGTCCGGCGGTCCGTCGACCCAGTCGGTGAGCTTGCCGCCGTCGCCCCCATCGTCTCGCTCGGTTCGGTCGCCGCGACGCGTCGGATCGCCGCCGCTCGCCTCGAACCCGCCGAGCGTCGCCTGGTCGGTCTCGGCGAAGTCGAGCTTGGAGACGCGCACGCCGAGCTTGCGGACGCGCGCGTTGTCGAACTCGCCGAGCAGGTCCAGCGCCACCTCCTCGACGAGCTCCGGGTCGTCGACAGGGCCGGGGAGGCTCCGCGCGCGGGTGTTGACGTCGAACGGCGGCTCGACGGCCTTGATCCCGATGGTCCGGTAGAGGCAACCCCGTTCGCGGGCGCGGCGGGCCACGTCCGCGGCGAGCGCGGAGACGGTCTCCCGCTTCGTCGCCTCGTCGGCGGTCGTCGGCAGCGCCGACTCCCGCGAGAGGCTCTTCGGGAGGCCGGTCGGCGTCACCTCGCGGTCGTCGTCGCCCGCGGCGCGCCGGGAGAGCTCCGGGCCGCGCTCGCCCAGCGCGTCTGCGAGGCGGTCGCGGTCGGCGACGGCCAAGTCGCCCGCGGTCTCGATCCCCAGCTCCGCGAGGGTCTCCTCGGTCACCGGCCCGACCCCGTGGACGTCGGCGGTCGGCAGCGGCGCGAGGAACTCGGCGACCGACCCCGGCGGGACGACGACGAGCCCGTCCGGCTTGTCGGCGTCGCTGGCGACCTTCGCGGCCGACATGTTCGGCGCGACGCCGACGCTCGCCGGCACGCCCGCCTCCCGCCCGATCCGGTCTTTCACGTGCCGGGCGTACCCCTCGGCGAGCGTCCGCGCCTCGGCGGGCCCGGCGGCGCCGCTCGGCGGGGGATCAGTTGCCTCTCCGTTGCCCCCGCCCCCCGCCACCGCCCACGAGGTCCGGTCGGTGACGTCGAGGTACGCCTCGTCGATGCTCACCTCGCGGCGGGTGTCGGCGCAGTCGCGTAAGACTTCCTTCACCTCGCCCGCCACGTCCTCGTAGAAGTCGAGGTCGACGGGGAGGTACCGCCCGGTCTCCGCCGGGTCCGGCGCGTCCGGGTCGTCGGGGTCGGCGTCCTCGCGGCGGGGGAGCAGCTCCAGCGCCTTCGAGATCGGCATCGCGCTGTCGACGCCGAACTCGCGGGCCTCGTAGCTCGCGGTCGCGACCGCGCCGATCGAGTCGCCCGGCTCGTACCCCATCCCGACAACGACGGGCTCGCCCGCGAGGTCGTCGTGACGCAACCGCTCGCAGGAGGCGTAAAAGCAGTCCATGTCGACGTGGCAGACGACGCGGTCAACGGCGTCGTCGCCCTCGTCGCCGGCGCCCGGGAGCGTCTCCCCGGCGGCGGGCGTCCCCCCGGTCATCGCGTTCGGGTCCGCGCTCCGCGGCCTTAAGAACCAGCCACGCGGGCCGGAAGTGGACGCGGAGCGCGGTCGGCGTCGGACCCGGATCCAGATCCGATACCCGAGGCGGTAGTCGTTTATTCCGTGCGTCCGTACTACGCCGGTATGCCCGGAGCGATCGACGTGCTACACGTCGACGACGACCCCTCGGTCCTCGACCTCACGGAGGCGTACTTCGAGCGGGAGCTCGACGCGGTGGCGGTGACGAGCGTGGCTGACCCGGAAACCGCGTTAGACCGGCTTGACGAGGCCGCGTTCGACTGCGTCGTCAGCGACTACGACATGCCCGCGATGGACGGGCTGGAGTTCTTCGAGGCGCTGCGCGAGCGCCACCGGAAGATACCCTTCGTATTGTACACCGGCAAGGGGTCCGAGGAGATCGCGAGTCAGGCGCTCAACGCCGGCGTCACCGGCTACTTCCAGAAGGGCGGCCCCGAGCAGCTCCGCCGGCTCGCGAACCGCGTCGACCAGGCCGTCGAGGAGCACCGGACCAAGGAGATCGCCGAGCGCTACTCGACGGTTATCGAGGCGCTCGGCTACCCCGTCTACGTCGTCGACGAGACCGGGGAGTTCCGGTTCGTCAACGAGCCGTTCGCCGAGCTCATCGGCTACGACCGCGAGGAGATCGTCGGCCGGACGCCCGCGTTTATCAAGGACGACGCCGCGGTCGCGGAGGCCGAAAACCGGCTCGGCACTATCCTCTCGGACGACGGCCCCGACGTCCAGCACTTCGCGGTCGATATCGTCCCGAAGGATGGCGAGCCGATCCCCTGTCGCGACCACATGGCCGCGCTGCCGTACGAGGGCGACTCCTTCGACGGGAGCGTCGGTATCCTCCGCGACGTCTCCGACGAGCGCGAGCGCCGCGAGGAGTTAGAGACGAAGACCCGCGCGCTTGACGAGGCGCCCGTCGGGATCACCATCACGGACCCCGCACAGGAGGACAACCCGATGGTGTACGTCAACGACCGGTTCGTCGAGATGACCGGCTACGACCGCGAGGAGTCGATCGGCGTCAACTGCCGGTTCCTCCAAGGGCCGGACACAGAGGAAGAATCGGTTCAGGCGCTCCGCGAGGCGATCGACGCCGAGGAGTCGACGAGCGTCGAGCTGTTGAACTACCGGAAGGACGGGACGGAGTTCTGGAACCGAGTGAGCATCGCCCCGATCTGCGACGCCGACGGCGCCGTCACCCACTGGGTCGGCTTCCAGGAGGACATCACGGCGTTCAAGGAGCGCGAGGCGGCCCTCGAACGGCAGAACGACCGGCTCGACTCCTTCGCGAGCATCGTCTCGCACGACCTGCGGAACCCCCTCAACGTCGCGCAAGGGCGCGTCCAGCTCGCCCACGACGCGGCGAACGACGGGGGCGACGAGAACCTGTCCGCCGCGCTCGACGCGCTGGAGCGGATGGAGTCGATCGTCGAGCGCACGCTCACGCTGGCGCGGGAGGGCGAGACGGTCGGCGACCCCGAACCCGTCGATCTCGCGGCGGTCGTCACCGACAGCTGGTCGACCGTCGACACCGCCGACGCCTCCCTCTCCGTCGAAACGGACCGCGAGGTGCTCGCCGACCCGGACCGCCTCCGGAACCTCTTCGAGAATCTGATGCGCAACGCGGTCGATCACGTCGGCTCCGACGTCGCGATCCGCGTCGGCGACCTCCCGGACGGCTTCTTCGTCGAAGACGACGGTCCGGGAATCGACCCCGCGGTCGCGGACTCCCTGTTCGAGCCCGGCGAGAGCGGCACCGCGGGCAACACCGGGTTCGGGCTCGCGATCGTTCAGGAGATTGCCACCGCGCACGGCTGGACGGTCGAGGCGACGACCGGCGAGGACGGCGGCGCGCGGTTCGAGATCCGCGGGATCGACAAGCGGACGCCGGCGGCCCACTGAGCCGCTCGACGCCGGCGGCCCACTGAGCCGCTCGACCTCGGTGACCGCTCCGGTTCTCTCGAAAGCGGATCGACTCCCCCCGTTCAAAAGGGCCTTTATGCTCCGTTTCGAAGCTCCGGGCGAATGGGCTCGCTCTCCGACATCGCCGAGACTGACCGGCGCGTGATCGTCTTGGCGCTCGCGCGGATGGTCGGCGCGGCCGGGAACTCCTTCCTCATCGTCGTCCTCCCGCTGTACATCACCAGCGACGTGGTCGACATCGAGGGGTTGCTCGGCACGGAGGTCGGGGTCGGCGCGGCCGCGGTCACGCTGACCGAGCCGCTCCTCATCGGGGTCGTCCTCTCGCTTTTCGGCTTCCTCAACAGCCTCTCGCAGCCCTTTACGGGAAGACTGTCCGACCGCGTCGGCCGGAGGCGGCCCTTCGTCCTCGCCGGTATCTTACTCCTCGGGACCGCCAGCGGGCTATACACGATTGCGACGAGCTACCCGGCGCTGGTCGCGCTGCGCGCGATTCAGGGGCTCGGCGCGGCGCTCATCATCCCCGCGACGGTCGCCCTCGTGAACGAGTACGCCGCGAGCGACACCGACCGCGGCGGGAACTTCGGGGTGTACAACACGTTCCGGCTCATCGGCTTCGGCTTCGGCCCGGTCCTCGCGGGCGCCGTCGTCGAGGCCGGCCCGTACGACCTCTCGCCGATCGGCCTTCCGGTCCTCGACGGCTTCGACGCCGCGTTCGTCGCGGCCTGCGCGGGGGCGTACCTCAGCTTCACGCTGGTGTTCCTCCTCGTCCGCGACGCCGACGTCGAGGGCGAGGCGGGCGACGACGTCTCGATTCGGGTCCGCGGCGAGGACCGCCTGCTCGACCCCGTGTTCACGCTGGGGCTCGCGACCGTCGCGATGGGCGCGTGCATCGCGCTGTTCGCGACGCTCCAGAATCAGGTGAACGTCCGCTTAGACCAGCCGCCGGTCTGGTTCGGCGCCCAGTTCGCGGCCGTGACGATCGCCAACGTGATCTTCCAGGTCCCGGTAGGGCGCGCCAGCGACCGAATCGGCCGCCGGCCGTTCCTGCTCGCCGGGTTCGTCCTGCTCGTCCCGACCACGCTCCTCCAAGGGATCGTGACGGAGTCCGCGCTGATGATGCTCGTCCGGCTCGGGCAGGGGATCGCGGTGGCGTGCGTGTTCGCCCCGTCGCTCGCGCTCGCCGGCGACCTCGCGCGGGAGGGCGAGTCCGGGACCACCCTCTCCGTGCTCACGATGGGGTTCGGCTTCGGCGTCGCCTTGGGCCCCCTCGCCTCCGGCTGGCTCTACGGCTTCGGCTTCCTCGTCCCCTTCGCGGTCGGGGCCGCGGCCGCCGCGCTCGCGCTGATCGCCGTCTTCACGCAGGTCGAGGAGACGCTGGACGTCGGAGAGGAACCGGCAGCGGCGCCGGGCGCGGACTGAGCGAGGGCGGCGCCGAAAGCGCGCACGCCGGCACGCGTTTTTATATCGGTGGCCTCGTCGAAATCTTCAGTCGACGATAAGTTTCAGCGGTCGTGCTGAATTCAAAGAATGTAGGCAGCACGGGTACTACGCTATTTTCCCAAAATGAACCCCGAATTAGCTGATAGAACACGCCTGCTTCTTGATTTTGTGCGGGAGTGCGTGTAGTGCGTCATGAGTGAGGCCATTTATAAGGAATTTAGCTGTGTTGCTGTCGGTTGTTTATACGTGATCGGTGCTGCCGCGGTGAACG
The DNA here is from genome assembly GCF_000296615.1 of Halorubrum sp. T3. NCBI lineage: Archaea > Methanobacteriati > Methanobacteriota > Halobacteria > Halobacteriales > Haloferacaceae > Halorubrum > Halorubrum sp. T3. The sequence goes on from NZ_JH815330.1 coordinate 347,677, forward strand.
GCTTCAAAGCCCAGTCGCTTGCTTATAAATGGTCAACTGTGGATCGACCACGAACGGCTTCAAAGCCCCAGCCGGGAGGACTCGATGCGCTCGCTGCGGTCCTCGGTCGGTCGCTATCGCTCCCTCCCTGCGGTCCTTGCGTCGCGCGTCTTCGTCCTCCCGGCAGCGTGGCGCGACGCGCCACGGGCAGCCGGCGGCGAAGCCGCCGGCGACTGCCCCTTTGAGTCCCGCCCCGCACAGAGACCGCACCTCACGCCTCCCCAGCCTCGCCGCTCGCTTCGCTCGCGGCGTCCCTCGCGGGCTGGCTCGCGGCCTCCGCTTCGCTCCGGCCGCTCGCAGGCGCGCCACCGCACCGGCTGTTTATAAACGACGGTCGGCGCCGCTGGCGACTATTTAAATACAGAATCGTTGCTACCGATCTGTGATACATTCTCCCGCTATCGCTCGCCGCTACCGCTGTACTGAGCGATACGGCCTGATCGAACTAGGAGACGGGTCTGTGAGAGATACGTGCCCCGTATTCGGCAGTCGTTCCGACCGGCCCCTACGCAGTCAACAGAGCCATACCGATCACAACCGAACCGCCGCCCGTGCCGAACGACCGCCTCCGCTGCGTCGACTGCCGCGAGCCGATCCCCGCGGACGCGCGGATCTGCCCGCACTGCCGGACCATCCAGCCCTCTCCGCTGCTCGACGTCGGTGTCGTCGTCGCGGGCGTGTTCGCGCTGCTGTTCGGCGTCGTCCTGACGGTGATGACCGTTGGGACGAGCCGTCTTCTCGGGTTCCTCCTGCTCGTCGTCGGCTTCGGGCTGGCCATCGGCGGCTACACGCGGTACATCGACCGGCAGGCGGCGAGCCGGGCGCGCTGAGCCGTCGCAGTCCCCGATCGCCCTTCCCGTCGCTTCTGTCGCGACAATTTAAGTACCAGCGCGCGCCACGATACGCACATGCTTTCCCCACTCACGGGCGGCTTGGTCCTCGCGGGGCTGGCGCTCGCGTTCGTCGGCGCGGCGGTCTCCGTCTACGCGGTGACGCTGACGGGGCTGCTCGTCGGCGCCGGCGCCGGCTACCTGTTCGCGCCGAACGTCGTCGGCCTGATCGCGGTCGACGGCGCGGTCCTCACCGCCGGCGTGGTCGGGGTCGGCGGCCTCCTCGGCGGCTTCCTCGCGTACGCCGGTCTCTCCTTCGCGGTCCTCGGGATCGGCGCGGTCGTCGGCGGCTTCGCCGGGCGGTTCGCGGTCGGCCCCTTCTACGCGGCGGACGCGGCGGGGATCGAGGGGACGGCGCTGCTCGTCGGCGCGACGCTGGCGGGCGTCGCTGTCGGCGCGCTGTTCGGGTTCGTCCTCACGCGGACGACGCTCGTGGTCTCGACCGCGCTCATCGGCGCGGCGTTCGCGTCGCGGTCGCTGACGCCCGCAGACTTCGAGGCGGCCGCCGCGGAGACCACGGTCCAGCCGCTCCTCTTCGACCTCTCCGCGCCCGCGTTCCTCGCGGTGTTCGTCCTCGGGGCGCTCTCGCAGCTCGGCCTGTTCAGGTTCGGCTACGTGACGAAGCTCGTCGGCTTGCTGCCGGGCGCGCGCCGGTGGACGGCGGACGACGACCGTGACGGCGACGCGGACGCGAAGGGGGCGTGACCCTCGCGGAGTCGACTCTTGTTCAATCGTACTCGTAGAACCCCCTCCCCGTCTTCTTGCCGAGGTCGCCGGCCTCCACCTTGCGCTTGAGGAGGTAGGCGGGCTTGTAGCGGTCGCCGAGCTCCTCGTGGAGCGTCTCGCTGGCGTCGAGCGCCACGTCGAGCCCGATGTGGTCGGCGAGTTCGAGCGGGCCCATCGGGACGTTCGTGCCGAGCTTCATCCCGCGGTCGATGTCGGCCTTCTCGGCGACGCCCTCGTCGTACGCCCGGATCCCCTCGTTGATCCACGGCATCAGGATGCGGTTGGTGACGAAGCCGGGCTTGTCGTCGGCCTCCCACGTCTCCTTGCCGAGATCCTCGGCGAAGGCGTGCGCGAAATCGACGACCGCGGAGTCGGTGCGCTCGCCCACCACGACCTCGACGCCGTCCATGATCGGGACGGGGTTCATGAAGTGGAGGCCGACGACGCCGCTCGCGCGGTCGGTCGCGCTCGCGACGCTCGTGATCGACAGCGTGGAGGTGTTCGTCGCGAGGACGACGCCGTCGTCGGTGACGCGATCGAGGTCGGCGAACACGTCGCGTTTCACGTTGAGGTCCTCGACCACGGCCTCGACCGCGAGATCGACGTCGGCGAGGTCGTCGAGGTCGGTCGTCCCAGTGATCCGGTCGCGAATCACCTCTGGTTCCTCGTCAAGCGCGTCCTTCCCGGCCAAGCGGTCGAGGCTGTCCTCGACGCTGTCGAGGCCGCGCTCGACGTACTCGGCCTCCACGTCTCGCATCACCACGTCGTAGCCCGCGGTCGCCGCGACCTGCGCGATGCCGTTGCCCATCGTCCCGGCGCCAACGACGCCGACGATGTCCACCTCGGAGAGTTCTCGCATGCGGACCGCTGCCGCGCCGCAGGTGGTAAGTATTGCGGAAGCCCGAGGCGACGCCGTTTCTCGCAAAGAAATTAACAATTTGAGTAGTAATGAATTGATTTACTTGATCGCCCGGCACTCGCCCGGAGACGCCACGTAAACGGCCGTTCCGATTCTTTACGTTCGGTGAAACCACCATAGCCCTTTTTACGTGTGTAACGGAACTACGAATTGATGCTTCCTCACGCCGCCGACGACATCGAGCGCGACGGTAAATCCCTGATCCTCGCGTACGACCACGGGCTCGAACACGGCCCGGTCGACTTCGAACCGAACCCGGACACGGCGGACCCGGAACGGATCTTCGAGCTCGCCACCCACGAGGCGGTCACCTCGCTGGCCGTTCAGAAGGGGCTCGCGGAGGCGTACTACCCCGACTACGAGGACGAAGTAAACCTCCTGTTGAAGCTCAACGGGACCTCGAACCTCTGGAGAGGAGAGCCCGACAGCGCGGTTAACTGCACGGCCGAGTACGCGGCCGAACTGGGCGCCGACGCGGTCGGGTTCACCGTCTACGGCGGGTCGAACCACGAGGTCGAGATGGCCGAGGAGTTCCGCGAGGCGCAGGAGGGCGCCCGCGAACACGACATGGCGGTCGTCATGTGGTCGTACCCGCGCGGGCAGGGGCTCCGTAACGACGGGAGTCCGGACGTGATCTCGTACGGCGCGCGGCTCGGCTTGGAGCTCGGCGCCGACGTGGTGAAGGTGAAGTACCCCGGCTCCGCCGAGGCGATGGGCCACGCCGTCGAGATGGCCGGGCCCGCCGACGTCGTCATGTCCGGCGGAACGATGCGCGACGACAAGGCGTTCCTCCGGAACGTCTCGAACGCCATCGACGCCGGCGCGACCGGGATCGCCGTCGGCCGGAACGTCTTCCAGCGCGACGACCCCGAGCGCATCCTCGACGCGCTGGAGGCCGTGATCTTCCAGGAGGTCGACCCGGCCGAGGCGCTGGCCATCGCCGAGAGCGACGACTGATGACCGACTCCGACCCCCGCGCCGACGGCGGCCCCGCCGACTCGACCGTCGCGGCCGTCTTCGACGCGGTCGCGGCGACCGCCCCCGAGATCCGCGCCGCGCTCCCCGGCCGCCGCGTCGAGAGCGGGACGGAGAACGCCTCCGGCGAGTCGGTGCTGGCCGGCGACCTCTACGCCGACGAACTGCTCGGCGAGGCGATCACGGCGGTCGACGGGGTCGGCTCGTTCGTCAGCGAGGAGCGCGAGGACGCGGTCGACGCCGGCGGCGCCGTGGGGAGCGGACCCGACGACGCCTACGCGGTGGCGATCGACCCCCTCGACGGCTCCTCGAACCTCCGGTCGAACAACGCGATGGGGACCGTCGTCGGGATCTACGACGCGCCGCTGCCCGCGAGCGGCCGCGACCTCGTCGCCGCCGGGTACGTCCTCTACGGCCCGATCACGACGATGGTTGTCGCCGACGACGCCGGCGTCCGCGAGGAGGTCGTCGAGCGCGCGCCCGACGGCGGCGGGGTCGAGCGCTCGGTCGTCGAGGCTGACCTGCGGCTCCCGGAGACCCCGACCGTCTACGGCTTCGGCGGCCGCGTCCCCGACTGGCCCGCCGACTTCCGGGCGTACGCCCGCTCGATCGAGGACGAGCTGAAGCTCCGCTACGGCGGCGCGATGGTCGGCGACGTGAACCAGGTGCTCACCTACGGCGGGGTGTTCGCGTACCCCGCGCTCCGGAGCGCACCCGAGGGGAAGCTCCGCCTCCAGTTCGAGGCGAACCCCATCGCCTATATCATCGAGCGCGCCGGCGGCGCCTCCTCGGACGGGACCGGCTCGATCCTTGACGTCGAGCCCGAGGCGGTCCACCAGCGCGTCCCGCTGTACGTCGGCAACGAGGCGCTGGTTGAACGGCTACAGGCGGCGCTGGACTAAAAATCACATCTACATTATTGAAAAGATAGATGTCAAACTAATCACCCACGAAATACCATATGAAAATATAACGACAATATACACAGCTGCGCCTTTCGGATATAATATAAGGTCAAACAGATATTCTCTCGCATTTCGTGTAAAATACAATCCTACTAAGATTATGATTGGTATCAAAACGATGGCTGAATGTATGGCAAGCGCTGCTAATCGCTCAGGAACAGTTCCGTACGTGAGTAAAATGAAGCCGAAAAACAGAGCAGCAATTGCAACAGTCATGTGGAATGATGACTTTTTCCACAATCTTTCCAGTTATTAATACTTATTTTATTATTTACTATAGTGGCGTGAACGGATTTGTCGCCCGGTTTAATTTCACTCGCACTGCGAATATCTGGTGATATACCAGAGTCAGATACAATTAGAGCGTATAGCACAAATGTTTGAAAAAACATCGCTGATGATATAAAAAACATCATAAGTGAATTCAGGCCCAATGTAACGTTTATTAGTTCTTCTCCTAGAATATTTGATAAAAGGTTTGAGAACGAGGTAGGTATCTCAATAACTTCCAAAACAACTGCGCCAATTAGTGCGATGAGTGTGCTAAGTGAAGTTAATATGAGACCTAGTATCTTCGCTGCTTGGTTCTGAATGTGATGATATCTTTCTAACTGATACCCAATTAATATCTCATCATCCATATTCCTATCAAATTCCTCTAACAGTAGTCTGATAAAATTACATGGAAAACTGTTTAGGACTCTCCGCAAATCTTGCGTCCATGAAAGTCCACGTCGGCGCGGCGGCGACCCCCGAGGAGGCCGAGGCGATCGCGAAGTCGCTCGCGGAACACCTCGGCGTCGACGTCGACGTCCACATCGAGGGCGAGGAGACGCCGCTCGCGAGCGCCGAGCCGTCCGAACCGAGCTACCCGCTCGACGACGACCTCGGGCCCACGGAGCGCGAGCGCGACCTCCGCGCCGAGATCGCCGACATCCGCGAGGGCGGCCCGGAGAAGTACCGCGACCGGCTCTCCGAGCAGGGGAAGCTGTTCGTCCGCGACCGCCTCGACCTCTGGTTCGGCGGCGAGGGCGGGACGAGGGGTGCGGGCGACGCGAGCGCGGCCGACGGCGACCCCGCGGGCGTGAAGTTCGAGGACGGGAAGTTCGCCGCGTTCGACGACTGGCACCCCGACGCGCCCGGACGCGGCGATGACGCGGACGAGGACGGGGAGGACGATGCGGGCGACGGCGACCGCCTCCCGGGCGACGGCCTCCTTACCGGCGCCGCCGAGTTCGAGGGGCGCGACGTCCACTTCATGGCCAACGACTTCACCGTGAAGGCGGGGTCGATGGCGTCGAAGGGCGTCGAGAAGTTCCTCCGAATGCAACAGCGCGCGCTGAAGACGGGGAACCCGGTCCTCTACCTGATGGACTCCTCGGGCGGCCGGATCGACCAGCAGACCGGCTTCTTCGCCAACCGCGAGGGGATCGGGAAGTACTACTACAACCACTCGATGCTGTCGGGCGCCGTGCCGCAGATCTGCGTCCTCTACGGTCCCTGTATCGCCGGTGCCGCCTACACGCCCGTCTTCGCCGACTTCACCGTGATGGTCGAGGACATGTCCGCGATGGCGATCGCCTCGCCCCGGATGGTGGAGATGGTCACCGGCGAGGAGATCGACTTAGAGGAACTGGGCGGCCCGCGCGTCCACGCCGAGGAGTCCGGCTCCGCCGACCTGATCGCGCGCGACGAGGAGCACGCCCGCGAGCTGGTCGCGGACCTGATCGGCTACCTCCCGGATCGGGCCGGCGAGAAGCCCCCGAAACGCGAGACGAAGCCGCCGAAGTTCTCGCCCGACGGGATCGACGAGCTGATCCCGGAGGCGCCGAACCGCCCGTACGACGTTCACGACCTCATCGACCGGATCGCAGACGCCGAGTCCGTCTTCGAGCTGAAGGAGGGGTACGGCCCGGAGATCGTCACGGCGTTCTGCCGGATCGACGGGCGGCCCGTCGGCGTCGTCGCCAACCAGCCAACGGAGCGCTCCGGCGCCATTTTCCCGGATGCGGCGGAGAAGGCCGCGGAGTTCATCTGGACCTGCGACGCCTACGAGATCCCCCTGTTGTACCTCTGTGACACGCCCGGCTTCATGGCCGGCTCGCAGGTGGAGAAGGACGCCATCCTCGAGAAGGGGAAGAAGATGATCTACGCCACCTCCTCGGCGACGGTCCCGAAGCAGACCGTCGTCGTGCGGAAGGCGTACGGCGCGGGCATCTACGCGATGGGCGGGCCCGCCTACGACCCCGAGAGCGTCATCGGGCTCCCCTCGGGCGAGATCGGGATTATGGGCCCGGAGGCCGCGATCAACGCGGTCTACGCCCGCAAGCTCGCCGAGATCGACGACCCGGAGGAGCGCGCGGCCGAGGAGGAGCGCCTGCGCGAGGAGTACCGCGAGGGGATCGACGTCCACCGGATGGCCAGCGAGGTCGTCATCGACGAGATCGTCCCGCCATCCGACCTCCGCGCGGAGCTGGCCGCGCGGTTCGACTTCTACGAGGACGTTCAGAAGGATCTGCCCGACAAGAAACACGGGACGGTCCTCTAGTTCCCGGCTACAGCGCCGCGACCAGCTCGCTGCCGTACGCCCCGACGGCGCCGTCCAGCCCGAAGCCGACGGCCAGCCCGACCGCGAGCAGCGCGCCGGCGTAGGCGGCGGACCCGACCAGTGACGCGGCGGCGAACCGCGGCGCGGAGACGGTCGAGGCGTTCGCGGTCGGCACGGCGAGCCAGCCGCGCGTCCCCGGGACCGCGTTCGAGGCCGCCACCGCGGGGAGCCCCCACCGGTCGAACCAGCGGCCCGCGCCGTCGAGCCGCGCCTCGCCAACCGGGACGATGGGGAGCGACGTCGGGTCCGCGTCGAACCGGCGGACGCCGACGAAGAGGAGGGACTGGCCGACCGTCGCGCCGGTCACCGCCGCGGCGAACACCGGGAGCACCGCGAGCGCCTCGACGCCCGCGGCGACCACCGCCGCGACGAACAGCGTCCGCGCCGGCAACACCTTCCCTACGAGGGCCCCTTCGAGGGCGAAGACGGCGAAGACCGCGACGGCCCCGTAGGTACCGACGAGGGCGAGCAGCGTCTCCACGTGGGGTCCATACACGGCTCGTCTTCGGCGGCGACGCGTAAAACGCCCACCGAGAGAGGCGGTAGCACCCGTCAACGCGCCGATTCCCGTGCGTCGCGGGGGCGACACTTTCGGCTCGTTCCGCTCCGTCTCGGCTCGGGAGTGGCTATTTACCTCGTACGCGCGCACCGAACCACATGATCGGCGTCGGCGACACGGCCCCGGACTTCATCGCGCCCGCGGTCAGCGGCGGGACCGCGATCGAACTGGAGCTGTTCCGGCTCGTTCGCGGGCACGACGCTGTCGTCTGCTGTTTCGCGCCCGCGACGTTCGTGCCCGCGTGTACGGCTGAGCTCGCCGCGGTCCGCGACGCCGGCTGGAGCGAGCGCGACGACCTCGCCGTCGCCGCGCTCACGGGCGACTCGCTGTACGCGGCGTTCGCGTACGCCGACCGGTTTGACCTCTCCTTCCCCGTCGTCGCCGACTTCCACGGCGGCGTCGCGGAGTCGTACGACCTGCTCGCCGAGTCGTGGGAGGGGCACTCGGACATTCCGCGCCGCGCGACCGTCGTCGTCGACGGCGACTGGACGGTCCGGTTCGCCGCGGCGACTCACGACGCGCTCGACCGCGCCGAGTCGGCCCCCGTCGAGCGCGCGACCGAGGCGCTCCGCGAGGTCGGCGTCGACGTCGAGCGGCCGCGGGTCGACTACGACGCGGATTGGGAGCGGTGAGTTCGTCGCGGCCGCCGGTCCGTTCGGGCCGCCGCCCGGCCGCGGGCACCTGCGGGGTTATTTGACGCCCCCGGACAGAGGGGCCGATATGGATGCCGCCTTCGCGGAGTACCTCGACGAGTTCACGCGCCGGGACTGGGAGACCCTCGAACCGGACGCCGTCGCCGACCCCGTCCGGGTCGCGGTCGTCGGCCTCGGCTGGTTCGCGCGCGAGTGGGCGCTGCCCGGCATCGAGCGGTCGGCGTACACCGATGCGACCGTGGTCACCGACGTCGACGCCGCCGCGGTCGAGTCGGTCGCGGCCGGGCGCGATCTGACCGGCGTTACCCCCGAGGAGTTCCGGTCGGGCGCCGTCGCCGACGAGTACGACGCGGTCTATATCGCCACGCCGAACGCGACCCACCTGGAGTACGTCGAGGCCGCTGCGGCGCAGGGGAAGGCGGTTCTCTGCGAGAAGCCGCTGGAGGTGACGCCGGACCGCGCTCGTCGGCTCGTGAGCGCGTGCCGCGACGCCAACGTCCCGCTGATGGTCGGCTACCGGATGCAGACGGATCCCGCCGTCCGGCGGCTCCGCGACCTTCTCGACGCGGGCGTCGCGGGCGAGGTGACCCACGTCCACGCGACGATGTCGCAGACGATGCTGGGCGAGCTCGGCGGCGACACGGACCAGTGGCGGCTCGACCCCGAGCTCTCCGGCGGCTGCGCGGTCATGGACCTCGGCGTCTACCCGCTCAACACGACGCGGTTCGCGCTCGGTGAGGACCCGGTCCGCGTCTCCGGGCGGACGCGCTCGGAGCACGAGGCGTTCGCCGACGTCGACGAACACGCCTCGTTCCGGCTGGAGTTCCCCGGCGACGTCGACGCCTTCTGTACGGTGAGCCAGAACGCACAGCACGCGAGCCGGCTGGAGGTCACCGGCACGGACGCGCGGCTAATCCTGGACCCGGCGTTCTACGAGCGCGAGGACCGCGGGTTCGCCGCCGTCCGCGACGGCACGCGGGTCGACGTCGAGTTCGACCAGGTCCACCAGATCGAAGAGGAGTTCGCGTACTTCGGCCACCAGCTGCTCGCGGGCGAGCCGTTCTACGCCGACGGCGAGCACGCCCTGACGGACATGGAGGCGCTCGCCGGCGTCTACGAGTCCGCCGAGACCGGGGCGCCGGTCGACCTCGGCGGCGACTGAGACACGGCCTGCGCCGCGCCCGCGGCCGCGAGCCCGCTACTGCTCGATCCCGTACACATCGCTCGTCCAGTCGCGCGCGGGGGTGTCGTACACCGGCGCGTCGCGGTCGCGCTCGTCGAGCCGGCGCCGGTCGGCGTCGTCGAGCTCCCAGTCCATTTCGGCGTTGGCCCGGACGTGGTCGGGGGTCGACGAGCGCGGGAGCGGGACCACGCCGCGGTCGACCGCCCACCGGATCACGACCTGCGCCGGGTGCTTGTCGTACTTCTCCGCCAGCTCGGCGACGACCTCGTCGCCGAACACGTCCGTCCGCGCGAGCGGCGCCGCGGCCTCGACCACGGTGTCGGTCTCGCGGCAGTAGTCGACGAGGTCGGGACGCTGGAGCCACGGATGGAACTCGATCTGGTTGACGGCGATCGGCACGTCCGAAATGTGATGCGCGCAGCTAAGCTGGTACGCGCTGAAGTTCGAGACGCCGACGTCGCGGACGAGCCCGCGCTCGCGAAGCTCCGCCATCGCGCGGAGCGTCTCGCGCAGCGAGATGGCGGGATTCGGCCAGTGGATCAGATACAGGTCGAGGTAGTCAGTGCCGAGCCGGTCGAGCGACGCCTCGCACGAGTCGATCACGGACTCGTAGTTGAGGTTCTTCGCGAGCACCTTCGAGGTGAGGAACACGTCGTCGCGGTCGACGTCGCTCGCCGCGAGCGCGTCGCCGATCGCTCGTTCGTTTTTATACCCCTCCGCCGTGTCGATGTGCGCGTAGCCGGCGTCGAGCGCCGCGCGCACGCTGTCGGCCGTCTCGCCGTCGTTGAGGTCGTACGTGCCCAGTCCGAGCGCCGGCAGCTCCGCGCCGCTCGGGAGCGTCTTCGTTGGTACGGTCACACGACACGCGTTCGGGGGATCACCGATTGAAACTACCGGTCGGGGAACCCGCCACGGTCGCGGTTCTCGGCAGCCGCGTAGCGGCATTTAAGCCGCAAGCCGAGTTGCTCGACAGCTTATAAATGACAGGCGGTGGCGCGTGCCTGCGAGCGGCCGACAGGCCGCGAGCCAGCACGCGCGAGGGAGTCGGCCGACCGTAGGGAGGCCGACGAGGCTGGGGAGGTGTGAGGTGCTGTGCGGCGCGGTGCGGGGCGGGACTCAAAGGGGCAGCCGGGAGGACGAAGCACGACGACGCAAGGACCGGAACGAGGGAGCGGTAGCGACCGAGTGAGGACCGCAGCGAGTCGCGCGAGTCCTCCCGGCTGGGGCTTTGGAGGTGTTTGTCGCCGGGTCAGTATCAACAACTTATAAGCGAGCGGCTGGGGCCTTAGAAGTGTTCGCCGCCGATCTGCCGTCCATTTATAAATCACCGATAGCGTTCAAATCTCTCTCGGTGATTTTGCTCACTTCGTTCGCAAAATGCACCGGCCGAGATTTGAACTCGGGTTGCAACCATGGCAAGGTTGCGTGATACCACTACACTACCGGTGCGTGCTTCGCATTCGATCGTAGCCCGGGTCGGAGATATAAGGGTTCCGAACGACGGTCGGCGGAAGGGTCATCGGTGCCGCGTCCCCACACGGATCCGTACCCGAACGATGACCGATCTCCCCGAGCGCATCGACAGACGCACCGCCCTCCGCGCGGCCGGCGGCCTCGCCGGACTGACCGCCCTTCCCGCGCTTTCCGGCTGCCTCGGCGGTAGCGGAGACGAGGGTGACCCCGACGGATCCGACGAGAACCCCCCGCCCGACGACGGCGCCGACGTCGCGTACGACGTCGAGACCGTCGCCGAGGGGTTCGAGAATCCCTGGGGGCTCGCGTTCCTGCCCGACGACGGCCGCCTGCTGGTCACCGAACGGGCCGGCCGACTCTCGCTTGTCGACCCCGCGGACGGGAGCGTCGAGGACGTCGCGGGCGCACCCGAAGTGTTCGCCGAGGGACAGGGCGGGCTGCTCGACGTCGCGGTCCACCCCGACTACCCGGACGACCCGCGCGTGTACCTGACGTACTCCGCGAGCGCCGCGGACAGCCCGGCCGGCGACGGTGCGGACGGCGCGACGACCCACGTCGGCGTCGGCCGGCTGTCGCTCGACGGCGGCGATGCGCCCGCGCTCGACGGCTTCGAGCCGATCTTCGTCGCCGAGCCGTTCCGCGACACGGACCTCCACTTCGGGTCGCGGGCGACGTTCGGGCCGGACGGCGCGCTGTTCGTCACGGTCGGCGACCGGCGCGACACCGACTTCGGCCCGGACCACGTCTCGCAGGACCGGTCGAACGAGCTGGGCGCGACCCTCCGCCTGACCCCGGACGGCGACGCCCACCCGGACAACCCGTTCGTCGACGACTCGGACGCGGCCGACGCGGTCTACAGCTACGGCCACCGCAATCCGCAGGCGATGGCCGTGCGCCCGGAGACGGGTCGGATCTGGCAGTGCGAACACGGCGAGCGCGACGGCGACGAGATCAACGTCGTCGAGCGCGGCGGCAACTACGGCTGGCCGATCGCCAGCGAGGCGTGTCGCTACGGGACGGACGACCCCGTCGCGCCGGGCCACGACGAGCGCGACGGCGTGGTCGCGCCGGTCCACTACTGGCCCTGCGGCTCCGGGGGCTTCCCGCCGAGCGGGGCAGTCTTCTACGACGGCGACGCGTTCCCGGAGTGGCGCGGCGACCTGTTTGCGGGCACGCTCGCGGCGCGGTACCTCGGGCGGTTCACGGTGGACGGCGACGGGCTCGACGCGACGGTGACCGAGCGCGACCCGCTGCTCGACGACCGGGAGTGGCGCATGCGCGCGGTCGCGGTCGAGCCGACCACCGGTCACCTCTACGTCGCGGTCGACGCGGGCGACGCGCCCGTGGCGCGGATCGTTCCGGCGTGAGCTCGGATCCCGCTTCGCGGGGACGGCTTTCGGATCGCGACCCGTGAGAACGGTTCGCTCGGATCGGCGGGGCGATTCGGCCGCCAGACCCCGTGTGAACGCGCCACAGCCCGAAATCGGGACCGCTATCCTTTTACGGTGGCGTCCGGAATCGAGGTGTACAGTCTCGCCACGATGCGTACCGAAGACGGACTCACGATATGTGTTCCGTCTTCGCTCGTCCGGGAAGCCGAGGACGACCGCGAGGCGACTCGCAAACTCGGCTACGTCGCCCGTGCGGCGGCGGTGTTCCGGGCGGATCGGCTCGTCGTCTTCCCCGACGCGGAAGGCGACGGTCGACGGGGCGGGGAGTACGTCCGTACCGTGCTGGGGTACGCCGCGACGCCGCCGGAGCTCCGGAAGGATCTCTGGGGGCAACGCGACGAGCTCCGGTACGTCGGCGTACTCCCCCCGCTCCGCGTGCCGTGGCGGACCGGCTCGACCCCTAGCGGGGGAGAGTCGAAAACACAGGGACTCGTGACCGAGGTCGGACCTGAAGGCCGCGTCCGGGTCAATTCCCCGCTGCGGGAACACCCGATCTCCCTGCTCGTTCCCTCCGGAATGGAGGTCGAGCAGGGGGAGCGCGTCACCATCAGGGTCTCTTCGAGAGAACCGGTCCGCGCCCGCATCGCCGGGAAGCCCGAGGAGGGCTTCCAGGTCGTGGCCGCGGACCTGTCGGAAGCGCTCGCCGGCGACGGAGTGGCCGTCGCGACGTCGCGACACGGAGAAGCACTCTCCGTCTCGCGGCTCGGCGACCTCGTCTCGGACGCCCGCGAGGCCGGCGGTTACACCGTCGCCTTCGGGGCGCCCGAGCGGGGGCTTCCGGAGATGCTCGGGCTTTCGCCCGACCGCATTCGGGCGGCCGTCGCCGACGGCCGCTCGGTCGAACCCGATCCGGGGTTCGACCTCTGGCTGAACACGATCCCGGCACAGGCGAGCGAGGTCGTCCGGACGGAGGAGGCTCTGTTCGCGACCCTCGGCTCGCTCACACTCACGGAGTAAACACATGCCACAACCAAGCCGACCACGAAAAGGCTCGCTGGGCTACGGCCCGCGCACCCGCGCAGACAGCGAGGTGCCGCGCATCCGTTCGTGGCCAGAAGACGATGGGGCCCCTGCGCTGCAGGGATTCGCCGGCTACAAGGCCGGGATGACCCACGTCATGATGGTCAACGACGAGGCGAACTCGCCGCGTGAAGGGATGGAAGAGGCCGTCCCCGTCACCGTCGTCGAGACGCCGCAGATGTACGCCGTCGCCGTCCGAGCCTACGAGGATACGCCGTACGGACAGAAGCCGGTCGAAGAGGTCTGGGCGACCGAGTTCCACGAGGAGCTCGACCGCGCGCTCGACCTGCCGGCCGAGGAAACATTCGAGGAGGACGCCGACGAGCTGCGCGCGCTGCTCGACGACGACGTCGTCGACGACGTGCGCGTCATCACGCACACGGCCCCCTCGGACCTCTCGAACGTCCCCAAGAAGAAGCCCGACGTCATGGAGACGCGCGTCGGCGGCGGCTCCTTAGAGGAGCGCGCCGACTTCGCGCTGGACCTGGTCGCCGAGGGCGGCGCCCACGAGTTCGGCGACGTCTTCCGCGCCGGCCAGTACACCGACGTCTCCGGCATCACGAAGGGGAAGGGGACGCAGGGTCCCGTCAAGCGCTGGGGCGTTCAAAAGCGGAAGGGCAAACACGCCCGCCAGGGATGGCGGCGCCGGATCGGTAACCTCGGTCCGTGGAACCCCTCCCGCGTCCGCTCCACCGTGCCCCAGCAGGGCCAGACCGGCTACCACCAGCGCACCGAGCTCAACAAGCGCCTCATCGACTTCGGCGAGGGCGACGACGCCTCCGTCGACGGCGGCTTCGTCAACTACGGCGAGGTCGACGGCGAGTACGCGCTCATCAAGGGCTCGCTGCCCGGACCGGACCAGCGCCTGCTTCGACTTCGCCCGGCCATCCGGCCGAACGACCAGCCGCGCCTCGACCCCGAGGTCCGGTACGTTTCCACCGAATCCAACCAGGGATAACCAATGAACGCAACAGTACACGACCTGGACGGCGACGAGGCGGGCAGCATCGAGCTGCCGGCCGTCTTCGACACCGCGTTCCGACCGGACCTCATCGGTCGCGCGGTCGGCGCCGCTCAGGCAAACCGGAAGCAGGCCTACGGGGCCGACGAGTTCGCCGGGCTGCGGACGCCCGCCGAGTCGTTCGGCTCCGGCCGCGGGCTCGCGCACGTGCCACGTTCCGAGAACGTCGCCCGTCGCGTCCCGCACGCCGTGTCGGGCCGCGCCGCGCACCCGCCGAAGGCCGAGAAGGACCAGACGAAGAGCCTCAACGACAAGGAGCGACAGTTCGCGATCCGGTCGGCCATCGCGGCCACGACCGACGCCGAGCTCGTCGCCGAGCGCGGCCACGCGTTCGACGAGGACCTCGACCTCCCGCTCGTCGTGAGCGACGAGTTCGAGGACCTGAAGAAGACTCAGGAGGCCCTGGGCGTGCTCGAAGCGGTCGGCGTCGACGCCGACATCGCGCGCGCCGAGGAGGGCCGCTCCGTCCGCGCCGGACAGGGGAAGGCCCGCGGTCGGAAGTACCGCCAGCCCAAGTCCGTCCTCGTGGTTACCAGCGAGGAGCCGTCGCGCGCCGCCCGCAACCTCGCGGGCGTCGACGTCGCGACCGCGCGAGAAGTCAACGCTGAGGACCTCGCGCCCGGCGCGCACCCGGGCCGCCTCACGCTGTGGACCGAAAGCGCCGTCGCGGAGGTGGCGGACCGATGAACTCGATCATCGAGCATCCGATCGTCACCGAGCAGGCGATGAACGAGATGGACTTCAACAACAAGCTGCTGTTCCTCGTCGACGTGGACGCGACCAAACCGGAGATCGAATCCGAGGTCGCCGAGCGCTACGACGTGGGCGTCGTCAACGTGAACACGCAGGTGACGCCGCAGGGCGAGAAGAAGGCGATCGTCACCCTGTCCGCGGACGACGACGCGACCGAAATCGCCTCGCGCATCGGGGTGTTCTGAGATGGGACGACGAATTCAAGGACAACGGCGCGGACGCGGCGGCCCGACGTTCCGGGCCCCCTCCCACCGTTACAAGGCGGAACTGTCGCACAAGAAGCTCGAAGACGTGGACACGATCACCGGCGAGATCGTCGGGATCGAACACGACCCGGCCCGCTCGGCCCCCCTCGCGGAGGTCGAGTTCGAGGACGACGACCGTCGGCTCGTGCTCGCGCCGGAAGGCGTGCGCGTGGGCGAGACGATCCAGGTCGGCGTCTCGGCCGAGATCAAGCCGGGCAACACGCTCCCGCTGGCGGAGATCCCCGAGGGCGTCCCGGTGTGTAACGTCGAGAGCAACCGCGGGGACGGCGGGAAGTTCGCGCGCGCCTCCGGCGTGTCGGCGACGCTTCTCACCCACGACCGCGACGTCGCGGTCGTCCAGCTCCCCAGCGGCGAAGTGAAGCGGCTCGACCCCCAGTGCCGCGCCACGATCGGCGTGGTCGCGGGCGGTGGCCGGACGGAGAAACCCTTCGTCAAGGCCGGTAACAAGCACCACAAGATGAAAGCGCGCGGCACCAAATACCCGCGCGTGCGCGGCGTCGCGATGAACGCCGTCGACCACCCCTTCGGTGGCGGTGGTCGCCAACACCCCGGCCAGCCGAAGTCCGTCTCGCGGAACGCTCCGCCGGGACGCAAGGTCGGTGACATCGCATCCAAGCGCACCGGACGAGGTGGCAACAAATGAGTTCAGATTACCGAACCGGCCGCGAGGGCAAGGAGTTCGCCTACCGCGGTCACTCGCTCGACGAGCTGCAGGAGATGGACGTAGACGAGGTCGCGGAACTGCTCCCCGCACGCCAGCGGCGAAGCATCGTTCGCGGACTCGGCACCGAACAGCAGAAGCTGCTGGAGACGGTCCGAAGCCGCGACAAGGAGACGACGGCGGACGACCCGATCCGGACGCACCTGCGCGACATGCCGGTGCTCCCGGAGTTCGTCGGCGTCACCTTCGCCGTGTACAACGGCCACAGCTTCGAGCGCGTTCAGGTCGAGCCCGAGATGATCGGGCACTACCTCGGCGAGTTCCACCTCACGCGAAGCACCGTCGAACACGGTCAGGCCGGCATCGGCGCGACCCGGTCCTCGAAGTTCGTGCCCCTCAAGTAACCCATGGGAATCAACTACAGCGTCGAGGCCGACCCGGAGACCACCGCCAAGGGGATGCTCCGCGACCGGCCCATCAGCGTGAAGGACAGCAAGGAGATCTCCCGAGAGATCAAAGGCGAGACGGTCGCCGACGCGGAGGAGTACCTCCACGAAGTGATCGACGAGGAGACCTCGGTGCCGATGCGCCAGCACAACGCCGGCGCGGGCCACCGCTCCGACATCGACGGCTGGGACGCGGGACGGTACCCCGAGAAGGCCGCCAAGGACTTCCTCAAGCTCTTGGAGAACGTCAAGAACAACGCCGACGAACAGGGGTTCGACGGCGAGGAGATGGTGATCAAACACGTCGCTCCCCACAAGGTCGGCGAGCGACCCGGCCGGAACCCCCGCGCCGCGGGCGCGACGGAGTGGAACACCACCCTCGCGGACGTCGAACTGATCATCGAGGAGCCGGAGGCTGACAACTAATGGCTGACGAACACCAATTCATCGAGGACGGCCTGCGCCGTTCCCAGATCAACGAGTTCTTCGCGGACGAGCTCGGCCGCGCCGGCTACGGCGGGATGGACGTCGCCCAGACGCCGATGGGCACGCAGATCGTCCTGAAGGCCGAAAAGCCCGGCATGGTGATCGGGAAGGGCGGGAAGAACATCCGCAAGATCACCACCGAGCTCGAGGAGCGCTTCGACATGGACGACCCGCAGATCGACGTTCAGGAGGTCGACGAGCCCGACCTGAACGCCCAGATCGTCGCGGACCGTCTCGCGAACGCCCTCGAACGCGGCTGGTACTTCCGGAAGGCCGGTCACACGACGATCGACCGGATCATGGACGCGGGCGCGCTGGGCGCCGAGATCGTCCTGTCCGGCAAGGTCACCGGCGCGCGCTCGCGCGTCGAGAAGTTCAACCGCGGCTACATCAAGCACAACGGCGAGCCCGCCGAGGAGGTCGTCGACCACGGCCAGGGCGTCGCCGTGATGAAGCTCGGGACGATCGGCGTCAACGTGAAGATCATCCCGCCGGGCGCGACGCTCCCGGACGACTTCGACGTCCGCGAGGACGCCGAGGTCCCGGAGGTCGAGCAGGCGGCGGTCGACGCCGACGCCGACGAGGGCGTCGAGTCGCTCCTCGAGGAGGAGCCCGACGAGGTTCCGGACGTGGGCGACGACGACGAGGACGTCGAGGTGCCCGACGAAGACCCCACGGACGTCATCGACGAGGAGGTCGTCGAGGAAGTCGTCGAGGAGACGCAGGAGACGGCCGACGAGGCGACGGACGTCGCCGCGGAGGAACCGGTCGACGAGGACGTCGAGGCCGACGAGCTCGACGAGCTCGACGAGGAGATCGAGTCCGAGGCGGCCGACCTGGTCGCCGAGATGGAAGCGGCCGACGAGGAAGACGAGGAGGACGAATAAATGGCGATCCTCTACACCGACGAGATCCGCGACATGACCGCGGCGGAGCGGGAGGTCGAACTCGAGGAGCTCGAGACCGAGCTGCTCAACTCGAAGGCGCAGCGGGCGGCCGGCGGCATGCCGGAGAGCCCGGGCCGCGTCAACGAGCTGAAGAAGACCATCGCGCGGATCAAGACGATCCAGGCGGAAGAAGGCGACTTCGACGACGAACAGTAAGATGATCTCCCCCGACACCCTCGTTCGACACGAGCTCGTCGGCCTCCCCGTTCAGGTGGTCGACGCCGACAGCGACGCCCACGTGGGCGTCGCCGGTCGCGTGCTCGACGAGACGTTCGGCACCCTCGTGGTCCGGACGGGGTCGGGGGACAAGCGCGTGCCCAAGTCGGGCGCGACGTTCGAGTTCGGCGTCGTCGAGACGCCGACCGCTCGCACAGATGAAGCCGCCGGCGACGGAGCGTCGCCGGGGTCCGCGTCCCAACTCGGGTCGGATACTACGGGGGTCCGCCCCCGTCAGTCTGGCCCGTCCGGGTCCGAAAGCGTCGTCACCGGTGACGGCGCGGGTCCGGCGAGCCGACGAGGCGAGTGCAAAGACGCGGTCTACGCGACGGTGGATGGCGATCGGTTGCGGCATCGGCCCGCCGAACGCACCGAACGAGGTGCCACACAATGGCGATAGGAATCGACGTACCCACGCCTCCGGAGCCAGACAACCCGGAGGATTACGACTACGAGAAGTGCCCGTTCTACGGGCAGCTCTCCGTCCGCGGCCAGACTCGCGAGGGAACGGTCGTGTCGACGGATATGGCAAAGACCGTCATCGTCGAGCGAGAGTACGACGTGTTCGTACCGAAATACGACCGGTACATGAAGCGTCGCTCGCGCATCCCGGCCCACGTGCCGGGCGTGCTCGACTCGCTCGAAGTCGGTGACGAAGTGAAAATCGCGGAGACGCGACCACTCTCGAAGACGAAGTCCCACGTCGTCGTCGAGATCCTGGGTGATCAGTGATGGAGGCGCTCAAGGCCGACGTCACGCAGGGGCTCTCGAAGGGCTCGCTGATCACGTGCGCCGACAACACCGGCGCCCGTGAGCTGAAGGTCATCTCCGTGTCGGGCTACTCCGGCACGAAGAACCGACACCCGAAGGCAGGAATCGGCGACAAGGTGACCGTCTCGGTCACCAAAGGGACGCCGGAGATGCGGCGGCAGGTGCTGGAGGCGGTCGTCGTCCGCCAGCGCAAGCCGATCCGCCGTCCGGACGGCACGCGCGTGAAGTTCGAGGACAACGCGGCCGTCATCATCGACGACCTCGAGGAGCCGCGGGGCACGGAGATCAAAGGCCCCGTCGCCCGCGAGGTCGCCGAACGATTCGGGAGCATCGCCTCGACCGCGACGATGATCGTCTAACTATGACGAAACAGCCACGCAAACAGCGAAAACGGTCGGAGACCGCGCCGCTCCACGAGCGGCAGAATCAGGTCCGGGCCACCCTCACCGAGGATCTCCGCGAGGAGTACGGACAGCGGAACGTCCGCGTCAACGCCGGCGACACCGTCGAGGTGCTTCGCGGCGACGCGGCCGGCACGGAGGCGGAGGTCGTCTCCGTCGACCTGTCCGCCGAGCGGATCACGGTCGAGGACGTCACCGTCGAGAAGGCGGACGGGGAGGAGGTTCCCCGCCCCATCCCGGCGAGCAACGTCCGGGTGACCGAACTGGACCTGGAAGACGAGCGCCGGGAGGCGCGGCTCCAGGAGGACAACGAATGACGCGACACCAGAAGCGACTGTCAGTACCGAACTCCTGGCCGGTCGAGCGCAAGACGAACACGTTCACCGTGAAGGCGGGCGCGGGCCCGCACGGCGAGGCGGGCGTTCCGCTCGTCGTCCTGCTGCGGGACGTGCTCGGCTACGTCGACTCGACGAAGGAGGCGCGCTACGCGCTGAACAACGACTCGATCCTCGTCAACGGGGACGCGGTCTCGGACGAGCAGCGTCCGATCGGGATGTTCGACATCCTGGCGTTCCCCGAGCGCGGGGAGTTCTTCCGCGTCTTCCCCGACGAGGGCGGTCGGCTCGCGCTGACCTCCGTCGACGAGGAGGCCGCGGGCAGCCGGCTCGGGAAGATCACGAACAAGTCCGTCGTCCCCGGCGGGGTCGTCCAGCTGACGCTCCACGACGGGACGAACGTCCGCGTCGACGACGACGCGGACTACGACACGAACGACTCGATCGTCGTCGACAACGAGACGAAGGAGATCGTCGCCCACTTCGAGTACGAGGAGGGCGCCCTCGTCACCGCCGTCGCCGGCCAGCACGCCGGCCAGATCGGCGAGATCGACGACATCGACGTGACGCTCGGCTCCGGCGACAACACCGTGACCGTCGCCAGCGACGACGGCGGCTACGAGACCGTCGAGGAGTACGTCGTCGTGATCGACGAGAACTTCACCGACGACGACGCCGACGAGGCGGGTGATTCGGATGAGTGAAGCCGAGAGCGCCGACCACGAGATGCGCGAGCCGTACCTCGAGAAGGTCGTCGTGCACATGGGCGTCGGGCAGGGCGGTGAACCCCTCGCCGACGCCGAGGAGATCATCGAGGAGATCACGGGCCAGCAGTCGGTCCGGACCACCTCGAAGCGCACCATCGCCGAGTTCGGGATCCGCAAGGGCGACCCGATCGGCGTGAAGGTGACGCTGCGGGGCGAGGACGCGCACGCGTTCCTCGCGACCGCGCTGGAGCTGGTCGAGATCGGCCGGAGCCAGTTCGACGACACGGGTAACCTCAGCTTCGGGGTCGAGGACCACACCGACTTCCCGAGCCAGGAGTACGATCCCAACACCGGGATCTACGGCCTCGACGTGACGACGACGATCGTCCGTCCCGGCTACCGCGTCTCGAAACGCGACAAGGCGACGGGGACCATCCCCGCTCGCCACCGGATGACAGCCGAGGACGCGGCCGCGTTCCTCGAAACGAACTTCGACGTCGAGGTAACCGAATGAGCGAAGCGAACAACGACACGGGCGAGCACGCCGCGAAGCGCACCGACTCCCGGCACACGTGCCGGCGGTGCGACCGCGAGCAGGGACTCGTCGGCAAGTACGACATCAACCTCTGCCGGCAGTGCTTCCGCGAGGTCGCCCGAGACATGGGATTCGAGAAGTACAGCTGATCATGACGGGAAACGATCCATTCACCAACGCGCTCGCCGGCATGGACAACGCCGAGAGCGTTGGCCACCTGTCGTACACGGTAGAGCCCGCTTCGAACATCATCGGCTCCGTCCTCGAGGTCCTCTACGACCGCGGGTACGTCGACGGCTTCGAGTACGTCGACGACGGGAAGGCCGGGAAGTTCGAGGTCGAACTGAAAGGCGCGATCAACGAGTGTGGCGCCGTCAAGCCCCGCTACTCGGCGGGCGCGGACGAGTTCGAGAAGTGGGAGAAGCGATACCTCCCCGCCCGTGACTACGGGACGCTCATCGTCACGACGAGCCACGGCGTCATGAGCCACTACGAGGCCCGCGAAGAGGGCATCGGCGGCCAAGTGATCGCATACGTCTACTAACAATGAACAGAGTCGAAATCGAGATTCCGGACGATGTCTCCGCCGAGACCGATCACCTCGAACTCACCGTCGAGGGGCCCAACGGGAGCGTCACGCGACGCCTCTGGTACCCCGACGTCGACGTTTCGATCGAGGACGGCGCGGTGGTCATCGCGGCCGAAAACGAGGACGCGAAGACCAACGCCACGGTCGGCACCTTCGAGAGCCACGTCGCCAACATGATCCACGGCGTCACCGAGGGCTGGGAGTACGCGATGGAAGTGTACTACGCCCACTTCCCGATGCAGGTGAACGTGGAGGGCGACGAGGTCGTCATCGAGAACTTCCTCGGAGAGAGCGCTGCGCGGCGCACCCCGATCCGCGGAGACACGGACGTACAGGTCGACGGCGAGACGGTCACGCTGACGGGCTCCGACAAGGAGGCCGTCGGGCAGACCGCCGCCGACATCGAACAGCTGACGAAGGTGACCGACAAGGACACGCGCGTCTTCCAGGACGGCGTGTACATCGTCGAGAAGCCCACCGGAGGTGCCTAATCAATGGCAGACGAACTGGAAGACATCAGCGGTGTCGGTCCCTCGAAGGCGGACGCGCTTCGCGAGGCCGGCTACGAGACGGTCGAGGACGTGAAGGCCGCCTCCCAGTCGGAGCTCTCCGAGGTCGACGGCGTCGGCAACGCGCTCGCCGCGCGTATCAAGGCCGACGTCGGCGGACTGGAGGTCGACGAGGAGGCGGACGCGGAGATCGAAGACGAGACGGACGAGGAGGAGGCCGACGAGGCCGACGCCGACGAGACCGTCGAGACGGAGCTTCGCCCCCGCGGCCACGCCGACAAGACGCCGGAGCTGGACGACGAGACCGCTCGCGCGCTCGCACAGAAGCACCGCGAGGGGAAACCGCAGTTCAACCGGCAGGATTACCACAAGAAAAAGCGGATCCCGACGTCGTGGCGCAAGCCGCGCGGCGGGCTCTCCAAGCAGCGCCGCCGCATGAAGTCGAAGGGCCCGGTCGTCGAGGCCGGCTTCCGCTCGCCGACGGCGTCGCGCGACCTGCACCCGAGCGGCTTCGAGGAGGTCCGCGTGCACAACACGGACGACCTCGAGGGCGTCGACGGCGACACGCAGGCGGTGCGTATCGCCTCGAAGGTCGGCGGTCGCAAGCGCGAACTGATCGAAGACGAGGCGGAGGAGCGGGGCATTCGCGTGCTGAACCCGACCTACGTCGAAGTGGAGGTCGACGATGAGTGATCTGAAGGCGCAGAAACGGCTCGCAGCGGACGAGCTCGACGTCGGCAAGCGCCGCGTCTGGCTCGACCCCGACGCACAGGAGGAGATCGAGGACGCCATCACGCGAGAGGACGTCCGCGAACTCATCGAACAGGGAACGATCCGCGCGAAAGACGAGAAGACGAACTCGCGCGGTCGCGCCCGAGAGCGCGCCGAAAAGCGCTCGTACGGGCACCAGTCGGGCGCCGGTACCCGGAAGGGCCGCTCCGGCGCGCGGCAGGACACGAAAGACGACTGGAAGGCGCGCATCCGCGCACAGCGGGCCCGCCTGAAGGAGCTTCGCGACGAGGAAGACGTGCTCGACGCCTCCGAGTACCGCACGCTCTACAACAAGGCGAGCGGGGGAGACTTCGAGGACGTCGCCCGTCTCGAGGCGTTCATCGAGACGCAGTACGGTTACGAGGTGACGGACTAATGGCGACAGGACCACGATACAAGGTGCCGATGCGGCGCCGCCGCGAGGTCCGGACGGATTACCATCAGAGGTTGCGCCTGCTGAAATCGGGCAAGCCTCGCCTGGTCGCTCGGGTGAGCAACGCTCACGTCAGGGCGCAGCTGGTGACCCCCGGATCCGACGGCGACGAGACCCACGCGGCCGCCTCCAGCGAGGAGCTCGGCGAGTACGGCTGGGACGCCCCCACGGGCAACCTCCCCAGCGCGTACCTCACCGGCTTCCTCGCGGGCGCCCGCGCAGTCGACGCCGGCCTCGACGAGGCCGTCCTCGACATCGGGCTCAACACGGCGACGCCCGGCAACAAGACGTTCGCGGTACAGGAAGGAGCGATCGACGCGGGCCTCGAGATCCCGCACAACGACGACGTGCTGGCGGACTGGTCGCGCACGCGCGGCGAGCATATCGCCGACTACGCCGAGCAGCTCGACGAGCCGCTGTACAGCGGTTCGTTCGACGCCAGCGAGCTACCCGAGCACTTCGATTCCGTGCTCGAGACAATCCAGGAGGACCATGAGTAGACACAACGACGGCTGGGAGCCGCGGACGCGACTCGGCCGCAAGGTACAGGACGGGGAGATCTCGTCGATGGAACAGGCGCTCAACTCCGGCCTCCCGCTGAAGGAGGCGGAGATCGTCGACCAGCTCCTCCCGGGGCTCGAAGACGAGGTGCTGGACATCAACATGGTCCAGCGCATGACCGACTCCGGCCGGCGCGTGAAGTTCCGCTGCGTGGTCGCCGTGGGCAACCGCGACGGCTACCTCGGCTACGCGCAGGCCCGCGACGACCAGGTCGGCGGCGCGATCCAGAAGGCGATCGACGTCGCGAAGCTGAACATCATCTCGGTCGACCGCGGCTCCGGCTCCTGGGAGGACCAGCCCGGCGGCACCAACTCCCTGACCCGCACGGCGAAGGGGAAGGCCGGCTCCGTCACGGTCGAGATCAAGCCCGCCCCGCAGGGGCTGGGCCTCGCGGCCGCGGAGACGGTCCGCAACATCCTGGAGCTCGCCGGCGTCGAGGACGCCTGGACGAACTCCGACGGCAACACGCGCACCACGGTGAACCTCGCGAAGGCGACGTTCAACGCCTTGGAGAACGCGGCGCAGTCCCGCACTCCGCAGCACGCGCGTGAAGTCCACTACGACGAGGTGAGCGAGTGATGCAGGCGATCGTGCAGCTCCGCGGCGACGTCAACCTCGACTACGGCGTCGAGGACACGCTCGACATGCTGAACGTCGGGCGCGTCAACCACGCGACGTTCGTCCCCGAGACGGACTCGTACCGCGGCATGATCGCGAAGGTCAACGACGTCGTCGCGTTCGGGGAACCGAGCGTCGAGGCCGTCGCGCGAACGATCGCGCGGCGCGGCGAGCCGATCGAGGGCTCGGCCGACGTCGACGACGAATGGATCGACGACAACACCGACTACGCCGACTTGGAGGCGCTGGCCGAGGCGCTCGTCGACGAGGAGACGACCCTGCGCGATCAGGGCCTCTCGCCGACGCTGCGGCTCCACGCCCCCCGCGGCGGTCACGAGGGCATCAAACACCCCGTGATCGAGGGCGGCGAGCTCGGGAAACACACCACCGAGGAGATCGACAGTCTCCTGGAGGCGATGCGATGACGAGCAAGAAACGACGACAGCGCGGCTCTCGGACGCACGGCGGCGGCACGCACAAGAACCGGCGCGGCGCCGGACACCGCGGCGGCCGCGGCGCGGCCGGCCGCTCGAAACACGAGTATCACAACTACGGCCCGCTCGGCAAACACGGGTTCAAGCGGCCCGAGGACGCCCAGACGGAGGTCCTCGAAGTGAAGGTCCAGAAGCTCGACGAGGACGCGGCGCTGTACGCCGCCGAGGGCCTCGCCGACGAGGACGGCGACGCGTACGTCTTCGACGCGCGCGACGTCGTCGAGGACGGCCACGAGGCCGACGTGGTGAAGGTGCTCGGCGGCGGGCAGGTCCGCCACGAGCTCCGCGTCACGGCCGACGCGTTCACGGCCGGTGCGGTCGAGCTCATCGAGGACGCCGGCGGCGAGGCGACGCTCTCCGAGCGCGCCGAGGAAGCCGCTGACGAACCGGAAAACACTTCCGACGACGAGAACGACGAGGCGTAACATGAGCTGGAAGGAGGCCGCCGAACCGGTGCTCTCGCGGATGCCCGTCGTAGAGCGGCCCGCGGGACACGTCCCGTTCAAACGGAAGCTCACGTGGACGGCCGGCATCCTGATCGTCTACTTCTTCCTGACCAACATCAACCCGTTCGGGTTGGCGGTCGGGCAGGGGTCGGACTTCTTCGGGCAGTTCCGGTCGGTGCTCGCCGGCTCGTCCGGGTCGCTGTTACAGGTCGGTATCGGACCGATCGTCACGGCGTCCATCGTCCTCCAGCTGTTGGGCGGTGCGAACCTCCTCGGGCTCGACACGGAGAACGACCCGCGTGACCAGGTCCTCTATCAGGGCCTCCAGAAGCTGCTGGTGATCATCGTCGCCGCCCTCACGGCGGCGCCGATGGTGTTCACCGGGAGCTTCCTTCCGGCCGACCCCGCCGTCGGTGACGCGCTCGGCATCGGCACGTTCGGCGTACAGGTGCTGATCTTCGCGCAGATCTTCGTCGGCGGCATCCTCATCCTGTTCATGGACGAGATCGTGAGCAAGTGGGGGGTCGGCTCCGGCGTCGGGCTGTTCATCATCGCGTCGGTGAGCCAGCAGATCGTCGGCGGCTTCTTCAGCTTCTCCGCGCTCGGCGCGTCCGGCTTCTTCGCGAGCTGGTACGGCGTCATCGTCGGCGACGTGCCGGCCTCGCTGTCGCCGTTCACGGCGGAGGGGCTCCAGAACCTGCTGTTCGATCCGGGCAGCATTCTGGCGCTTTTCACCACGGTGTTCATCTTCGGGATCGTCGTGTACGCGGAGTCGGTCCGCGTCGAGATCCCTCTGTCGCACGCCCGCGTGAAAGGCGCTCGCGGACGCTTCCCGGTGAAGCTCATCTACGCGTCCGTCCTGCCGATGATCCTCGTTCGCGCGCTGCAGGCGAACATCCAGTTCCTCGGTCAGATCCTCTCCTCGCAGTGGGCGGGGATGCCGGCGTTCCTCGGCCAGTACAGCGAGCAGGGCCAGCCGATCTCCGGGCTGTTCTACTACCTGAACCCCATCCAGAGCCGCAGCCAGTGGATGTGGTTCTTAGGCGAGATCCCGGCGTCGGTCGAACCGTGGATGATCGCGGTCCGGCTCGCCGTCGACCTCACGTTCATGATCGTCGGCGGTGCCATCTTCGCGATCTTCTGGGTCGAGACCACCGGCATGGGGCCGGAGGCGACCGCGAAGCAGATCCAGAACTCCGGGATGCAGATCCCCGGGTTCCGCCGGAATCCGCAGGTCGTCGAGAAGGTGATGGAGCGGTACATCCCGCAGGTCACGGTCATCGGCGGCGCCCTCGTCGGGCTGCTCGCCGTGATGGCGAACCTGCTCGGCACCATCGGCCAGGTCTCCGGAACCGGACTGCTGCTGGCGGTCTCGATCACGTACAAGCTGTACGAGGAGATCGCCGAAGAGCAGCTGATGGAGATGCATCCGATGATGCGCCAGATGTTCGGCAACGAGTAACCCCATCGGGGTCCCACGCGTTATTTATTAATTCTGCGTAGCCGCTGGTATGCCCAGCGGGTCACATAACAAAATCGAGCGAAACGTCCGCGTTCCTCCCGTAAAAAAGAGGCGTGGAAAGATGCGGGTCGCGTTACGTTACGCAGAAACGCAAGACGGCGAGCGTATTCGTCGGGCTCGGAATAGCTGAGTTATAAACTCAAAATAGGTAGTAACTCCGCGAAGAACCGGATCTGCCCTCTCAGTTCTCCTTTCCGTTGATCCACAGAACACGACCTGCTACTACATTTGAAAACACTTCTGTAAAATCGCATGACGGAAGCTATGTTGACACTAACTCAACGCGACCCCGCATCGCGGCCGAGAGCGAAAGTACCCAGTCGTCACCTTGCCTGGCGTCGGTCGCTGGCCCGAGGGCGATCGTCCCCGCGAGGTCGCCGTCGACGTAGTACCACTCTGCGTTGCGGTCGACGTGGTAGTGAGCAGTAGGACGCGGATCCTCGGGATCGATGTCGCCGCCCATCCGTGGTCTCCTCGCTGGGTCAGGCGTTCGCCTTGCGCCCCTGTCCCGACCCGGTCGTGAGCGGGATGTCGGCGTCGATCTCGTCGTACCAGACGACCGGCCGCTTCGCCCGGCCGTCCTCTTCGAGTTCGAGGAGTCCGTAGTCGGCCAGCTCGTTCACGTTTTCGAGGACTTCCGGGGGGTTCCGGTCAACGAGGCGCGCGAGCTCGCGGATGCTCCCTGGCTCGTGTTCGACGATCGCTTCCAAGAGCTTGAGATTGGTCGAGCGGAAGACGCGGCCGAACGTTTCGAGGTTCTCGATCGAGAGCGTCGGCTCGCTGGGTTCGACGTCCTCGCCGGCGTCGATCGCTTCGAGGCGCTCTTCGAGGTCGCTACGGTCGGCGGACTCGATCCGAACGTGGAGTGTCTGAGTCATGGGTGGTGTGGGGTCGTCGGTTGGAGTCGGTCGCGGCCAGTACGTCGGTCACCGTGCTCGAACGCGCTACCAGTCGTCGCGCTTCTCCTCCGGGAGCGCCGCCCGCCACGCGCGGAAGATCTCCGCAAGGCCGGGGTAGTCGATTTCGAAGGTCTCGCCCCCGAGGTGGAGCTCGTGGACGCCGTGGTGGTTGTCGAACCGGATGATCGGCTCGTCCGCGCCGGCTTCGCCGTAGTGGTAGGCGTACTTGATCCCGTCCTCGAACCGGTCGGGACCGAGAGCACGCGAACCCGCGCAACAGTGCCGTCGGCATAGGCCTCGATCTCATCTTCGAGTACGGTGACGTCATCGCTCATCGATACGTGTGTCGACGCACCCTACTCCGATGAGTGTTAGGGAAAAACCTAACAAAGAACGGGCAGTACCCTTCCGAACTCCTGACGAAAAGGCACGACCTCGCGATCGGGATCTTGTACGTGTCTCTCTTACCCCCGTATTCACATGCTCTGATATTTCGTTACCACAACTACCGTAGTTTGAACTACGATAGTCTGAGCTACGCTATATGTGCGTTTTATATGCTGGTGGTTCAAAGGCGGAGACATGCCTGCGTTCGTGAACCGAGAACGAGAACTCGACAGGCTCCACGAATTATACGACAGTGACTCTGCGGAGTTGGGCGTCGTCTACGGACGTCGGCGGATGGGAAAGACGGCGCTCGTCGTCAAATCCATCGAAGACCGCGACGACGCGGTGTAATCTCTCTCCGCGTGCCCAGCTCCCCCGCGACGGCCTCACTCCGATTGTTTTCCGAGTCGGGTCGCTCGCTTCGCTCGCGACCGCTCACGGAAAAAGCTCGATCAAAAAGCGCGACCTCGCTTCGCTCGGTCGCGTTCGAGCGATCCCATCGCTCAGTACGGACGAATCAATAAGCGCCAGCTATCACGGTGGCGCGTGCCTGCGAGCGGCCGCCCTCGGCGGCCGCGAGACAGCACCACGCGAGGGAGTCGGCCGACCGGAGGGAGGCCGACGAGGCTGGGGAGGCGTGAGGTGCGGGGCTGTGCGTGGGGGTGGGATTCAAAGGGGCAGTCGCGAGGACGAAGCACGGCGCAGTAAGCACCGCAGCGAACGGAGTGAGCGAGGAGCGCAGCAAGCCGCGCGAGTCCTCGCGGCTGGGGCTTTGGCGGTGTTCGTCGTCGCTCCGCGATCCGCCATTTATAAGCGAGCGACTGGGGCTTTGGAGGAGTTCACCGCGGCAACGCCGGTCACTTATAGAAGCACGACCTCGCTCCGCTCGGTCGCGTCCTCCTCGTTACTCCGCGACCGCCTCCTCGACGATTTCGATCTCCTCCCCGGTCAGATCGTAGAGGTCGTAGACGATCTCGTCGATGAGCCGGTCGGTCTCCGCGATCTTCGCGTCGAGTTCGTCGGCGCGTGTCTTCGTCTCGACGTAGCGGTCGAGGTCGTCGGCCACGTCGTCGGGGTCGGGCAGCGCGATCGCCTTCAGGCGGTCGACGAGCGAGTTCGTCTTGGTGGCGTTGTCGCGGAAGCCCGCGATCTCGTCGTCGACGGTGGATCTGCTTGATACCATCGGCGGGTCTCCCGCTCGGAAGACTTCTTACGCCAACAGCATTTGGCCCTGCTAAACACTAAGTTGCCTCCGTTTGACTCTCTTACTAAATGATCTCTCTCCCTCCGCTCGTCGACAATGCCGACAGGACGGTCGAGGACGTCTACAAAAAGATAATTCCACAAACTGAAGAAGCACGTATCGCAACCGGCTATTTCTATCTCTCCGGGTTTAATCTGTACCGCGAGGATCTCGAACAGCTTGCCGATCCCGACGAGCTCGGTCACGCTCCGATTCGTATCCTGATGGGTCGACAGACGAACCGGAGTACCGCAGACGAAATCGGCGAGGGACAGAACCTGCGCGACGATCTCAAAGACGAGGTCGAACAGAGCATCGAGGAGCTGAACAACGCGCAGTTGGACCGGTTGGACCGCCTGCGAGATTTCATAGCGGAAGACAAAGTTAGCGTCCGCGTGCGAAATCCAGAAAACGGATACTTCCACGCGAAAGGGGCCTCGTTCAGAGCGCCACGCGACGATGACGACTGGGAGATTGACGATGATACAGACACGCGTCCGTGTGCCACTGTCGTCGGGTCGTCGAACTTCACCGCCAGTGGGCACCGGAACAACATCGAACTGAACCTCACGAGTCAGGACAGACGCGAGGCGGAAGCGTTCGAAGACTGGTACGACAACCAGTGGGCGAACGCCGAGGACTTCAGCGAGGAGATCATCCGGATCATCGAGAACAGCGACAAGTATCAGGACTGGCAGGAACAGCAGGAGGACGAGCCTGACGACGACGAGACGCCCGACGACTTAGGGACGTACATCGAACCGTTCGAGCTGTACAAGCTCCTCGCGTACGACGAACTCAGCGGGAACGTCAACATCCGCGACAGTCCGCTGTACTACTTCCAGACGCTCGGATACGAAAGCGCGAAGGAGAAACTCTCCCAGTTCAACGGCTGTATCATCTCCGACTCGGTCGGTCTCGGGAAGTCGTTCATCGGCGGCGAACTCCTCCACGACTACCGCCAACGCGGGGATCGCTGTCTGCTGATCGTGCCGGCGAACCTTACCGAACAGTGGGAGGACCTGCTCCAAGACGACACCGACGAAGACGGGAACCCGTACTTCGGACTTGAGGTCGACGGCACTCACTTGGACGTAATGAGTATTAGTAAGTTCCAGAACCTCGCGTACGAGGAGGTTCAAGACCTCAAAGACGCGTTCGACGTCGTACTTATCGACGAAGCTCACCGGTTCCGGAATCACGGAAAATGGCGACCCGAGCCGGACCACGATGACGACTACAAGGGGACCCGCCGCCACGCGAACCTCCGCCAGCTCCGCGGGAAGACGATGATAATGCTGACGGCGACGCCGATCAACAACTCCGCGACCGACTTGGAGAACCTCATCAGTCTGTTCACCAGTTCCGAGGAGCTACGGAACAAGGCGTCGCTGGACTTCGGTGCCTTCGAAGAGTATATCGAACTCTCGGAGACGCGAAAGAAGATCGCCGCCGGGAAAGAGGAGACCAGTGACGAAAAGCTACAGAGCATCACCGAGCAGCTTCAGCGCCATTCGGAGGAGATCTCGAAGATCCTGAACGAGGTGATGGTGCTGCGGACGCGGAAACACGTCAAAGACCAGATCCAAGAGGAGGAGGACTTCGAGATGAGTTTCAAGCCGCCGACGCTCAACAAGGAGCAGTACTCGCTCCCCGCGGCGTACCAGCCGGTGTATCAGATGTTGCCGGACGTGATGGACGCGCTCCACCTCCCGCACATCACGGTGAAGAACCCGAAGGCGGGCGGGACACTGAAAGCGCTGTACAAGCTGAACCTGCTCAAGCGGCTGGAGTCGTCGACGTACGCGTTCGTTCAATCGATCCAGACGCTACACCAGAGCGAACGGCGGCTGCTCGGGCTCCTCGACGGCCTTCCCGAGGAGAAGAAGATCGACCTGTTGCGCGCAGCGCAGGACGACGAGCAGGCGGAGACACTCGACGACTTCGTGGAGGGGGGCGACGCCGCCGAAGACCTCGAACAGACGCTCGAAGAGTTCGGGTTCGACACGACCGCGGTCCGTGCGGACGAAGACACGGAGACCGACACCCCGGACGAGCTGGCGGACGCGACGATCGGCGAAGTGAAGACGTACATCCGAGAGGACCTGACGCTGCTCGCGTATTTCCTGTCGCAGTTCATCGGCGATATCGCACAGGACTCGGGCGACGTGAGCGACCAGGCCGTTGCCACGAGACAGTGGCTCCACGAGCACAACGCCGGCGTCCTTCCGGACGTTCCGGAGGACGAACTGAACCCGATCCTCTACCCCCGAAGTGACCTGAGCGACGTCGACGGAGCGACCCGGGAGTTCTACGAGGCGGTGTTCTCGCTCAGGGAGTTCCGCGATCCGAAGGTCGAGCGACTCGTGGATGTCCTCAACGGCTACGACGACGAGAAGGTCCTCGTCTTCACGCAGTACCGCGCGACCGCGGACTACGTCCATCGGACGCTGCTCGACGACCCCGACTCGCCGCTCACGGAGGCGAACAGCGCGGTCGTCAAGGGCGGCGACGACAACAAGCAGGACGTCATTCAGCGGTTCGCGCCGGAGGCGTCGGGGTACCAGCAGACGCTGGCCGAGTCCGGCGAGGACGAACTCCAGTACGTCATCGCGACCGACACGCTCTCAGAGGGGGTTAACCTCCAGGACGTGTCGGTCCAGATCTCCTTCGACCTGCCGTGGAACCCGATGCGGATCGTTCAGCGCGTGGGGCGTATCGACCGGATCGGGAGTACCGCCCAGAAGTACGTCCACAACTTCTACCCCGACGGCGACATCGAGGCGGCGATCAAGCTGCTGAAACGGCTTCAGGCGAAGATCAACGACATCGCGCTGATCGTCGGCAAGGAGAACAACATCCTCGACCCGAACGAGGACCAGATTCTCGAACAGACCGGCGTGGAGACGGAGAAGACCATCGGCGAGCTACAGGTGGACGAGATCGAGGACTCGCTCCAGAAGTCCCGGGAGGTCGACGACGTGAACGAGCTCGACGACACGAGCAAGAACCCGCTCCTCCGCAACGCGGGGAGCAACGAACACGCCGCCTACGAGCGGTTCCTACTCAAGAAGGAGCTGAACGAGGAGTTCGGCCTCTCCGGGGATGACTTCGAGTACGCCGCGGACTACTTCGAGGAGTCGCCGGAGGAGCGCGAGCGTCTGTACACGAACGTCACCGATCACGACTCCGGGCCGCGTCCGGGCGTGTTCGGGCTCGCGCACCTCTGGTTCGACGACGAGGACAGCGACCCGCCTCTGGGTCGCGTTCGGCGGGCATTCTACTACAAGCCGTTCGCGGACGAGGTGAAGGAACGTCCCGTCGGCACGCTCAAAATCGACCCCGAGGTGAGGGGTGAACCGATCACGGGCGACGCCGACAACGTCCTGTCCAACCGAGAGGAAATTCAGGAGGTCCTCGACGAGCGGCTGGAGGCGATTCGGGAAGGCCAGGTGGAGGGCGCGTTCAAGCAGGGAGACTCGTTCTCGAAGGAGCAGGAGACGATACTGGACTTCATCGCGTACCATCTACAACCGAACTACGGGGAGGAGTCGGTCCCGACTGACGAGTACGACACGCTCGACGAGTGGGCCGAGAATCTCTGTGAACGGCTTCAAGATGTGAAGTTAGCCAATACCGACGAAGATCGAATCCTTCGAGAGACGTTCCGAGACACGACGGAGTACGACTCTTTCCCAGATTGGCCGCCAATAGAGTTCTTAGAGGAGTTAGAAGCGTTCTTAGAAAAGAACGTAGAGGAGTCGACGGAGTATCAGGATACGCTCGTGGGTGAAAGTGAGGTTCAGGCTCGACTGATGTGTTGGGGAGTGGTCAGTTCATAATAGACCAATTCTACGAGTGTTCTTCTGTTAATTCAGTGTATTTTGAATTCACAAGATCAAAGTAGTCATCATCCATCATACGCGGATTCTCTACTTGGTGGAAGTCATTAAGAACGAACTTTACTTCGGACTGATCTAAGCCATACGCATGGAAGGCGGCAGCATCAATTTCGGATTGGATTTCACGACGCTCTTGGTTATCTGTTGCCGGTTCTATCCCTCCTAACCGCTCACGCATTCCTTCAAATTCATCTCCATAGCAGTTCAAACGAGCAGCTCGTTTGCTAATGTATTCGAACCACTCATCACCTGCGGTGAGACGAGGCATCTGCGATTCTTCAAATCGGAATGCTAGCAAGTTTTGGGCGTCTTTTGTTCTCATCAGGAAATCAAACGGAATGCTATTACAGAGCCCTAAGGCAGCGAATAGCTCTTTATCAGTAAATATCCGATCATATGCCGAATGTAAGTTACCTTCTACAGTATCTTCTTTTTGAACATTCAGCTCAAATGGACGAAGAGTATAAACAGAATCCACGGTCACACCACCGGTCGGGAGTACAGCAGAAATGACGGTTCTTTCGTTAGTGGGGTTTGATATTTTTCTAAATACAAGCCGGTACTCAGATCCATCCAGCTTGACGTCGGCATTCTCTAATTCCCTCCCCCTATTTTTCTGAAGTAAGTCATTTACAAATTGCTTCTGCGATCCTGAGCCATCAAACGCATCATAAACTGCTCGTTTCAGTTTTCTAATATTCCGTTCTCTCACCCGCTCCTTTGCGCTCTTCACGCCGTCCGTCTCTTTTTCAACGCCCCACAGTTTCTGCTCTTCAATATCATCAAGGAACTCGTTATCGTATGAGAATTGGTAGATGTTCTTTCCCTCGAAGATAGGGTAATCTCCGATTTCAGTATCTTCAGTGTAGCGATCATTATCATATCCCTTCCTCAGTTCATAATAGACATCCGCATACCAGTCACCTCCACGCTCTTCTCCGATAGGAGGCCATTGGACAATCTTCTCAATGACATCTAGTTCGTCTTTGGACCGAATATTCGGGAAACTGCGTGCTTCAGGAGAGTATTTGAATAAAATTTCCTTAGAGATATCTATCGCGTGTTCTGAGATATCACGCAGAATGTTTACATCATTCTGTAGACCAATTCCTCTTACGCTCTCAGTTGTTCCCCCTGACTTGAATACAGTTATATTAAACTTGAATTGATTGTGTACTTGAGAGAATATTCCTTTGTTCTCAAATCCGACTATTGACTGGACGGTATTGTCCTTAAGAAGATTCATGCGTAGATCCTTTCCCATCGCTCCGCTGAAAACAACGTTCGGGAGAATTAATGAGACAAAAGAACCCTCTCTGGTAAGGTTGAACACTCTCTCAAAAAAGAGAGCAGACAGGTCATTTGGAATCGGCTGTTTTGTACCACCTACAACTGGTTGCTGGAGGCTGTATTCTCCGCTCTTCTTATAATATTGTGCCTTATTTTGAATTCGCTGTTCATATTTTTCCCAGTTTTCACGTACAGATGTATCATTTAGCAGCTCTTCCTGTTTCGCTTCTTTCTGTTTGCTGGGCAAAGATGAGAAGGTCGGCTCATAATCAACGAAGAATTCATCTGGATTTGCCTGAACTTGGTCCCAAGGAGGGTTACCGATAATGACATCAAATCCACCCTCCTCGTAAACCGTGGCAAATTCTAGTACCCAGTGAAATGGGTGGTATTTCTGAATATAATCGAGATTCAACCCGTCTATATCTGCTTCCTCGAACTGCTCCAGTATCTTCTTATCCAGTTCTTTACTGTGCCTCTCAATTTTTTCTTCTGCGGCATTACGCCATTTTGCTGCTTCCTTCCCGGAGTCAGCGTGTTGGTGTTTTTTGACAGCTTCGATAACACCATCATACAGTGAACGTACGCTCTCACCTACACCGCCACCATAATTAGATAACTGCGCATCTCCGTCGTTTGCTGTTTCTACAAGCTCAGTAAACCCGATAAGCGAGTTCCCTTGCCGGATGTTGAAATCGATGTTCGGCAGCGGCTCCACCTCGCTGGGTTCGTCTTCGATGTCCGCGACCATCGAGAGCCAGAGGCGGAGCTTACAGATCTCGACCGCGCCCTCGTCGATGTCGACCCCGTACAGGTTGTTCAGGATGACCGTCCGCTTCGCGTACAGCGACGCGCCGCCCTGTCCTTCGTTGATCGTCTCTAACTCGTCGCGGGTCCGGGATTCTAACTCCCAGCCTTTCCCCTCCGCTTCGAGCTGCTGGAAGTACTCGATACACTGGATGTAGATGTCCACGAGCACGTCCTGCGCGGCGAGCAGGAACGCGCCGCTCCCGACAGCGGGGTCGAGGACGTGCGCCTCCTTCAGGATGTCGTGGTACAGCGTCTCCACGTGCTTCGTCTCCACGTTCTCGGTCGCGGCCTGCTGAGTCATCGTTCCGCCGTCCGCGACCGCTGCCTCGCCCTCGGCGGTTTCGACTTCGGGGAACCCGAACACGTCGTCGATCTCGTCGTACTCGGCGTCGACGGCGTCGTTGAGTTGGTCGAGAAGGTACGGATGGATCGTCCGGCGAGACATGAAGCCGGTGATCTCTTCGGGCGTGTAGTACGCACCCATCTCCTTCTGGTTGACCGTCTGCTCGAAGATGTGACCGAGGATGGCGGGCGAGAGGTTCTTCGGGTCGACGATGTCGAGCCGCTCGTCCACGTTCCAGTTCCACCCCGACAGGAACTCCAAGACGTCGTCGAACAGCTCGTTCGTCTCGTCGGCGGACGCGCCGAGCTTCGCGTCAGGGAACTCCTCCTCAACAGGGTTCTTCGCGAATAGCCCGCCGTTCAGATAGGGGAGGCTCCCGAAGTCGGGGTTCTGTTTGTCCTCCGCGAGGTAATCGAAGAACAGCGGCCGGTAGAAGTTCACGTACCGATCTTCTCCGTCGTCGACGACGTCGCCGGGCTGTTCGTGGAGGTAGTTCGGATTCCGGTCTAGCAGGCGCTTCTCCTGAATGAAATAGAGGAAGATCATCCGGTCGAGGATGACCTGAACGTACCGCTGCTTCGCGTCGCCGCGATCGTCGGGGATCCCGGACACCTCCTGAACGAGGTTCGTCCGGAGCTCTTCGAACTCCTCGTAGAACTCCTTGACGACCTGCTGGGTGTCGTACAGCGTGTCGTAGATCGCGGCGGAGGAGCCGTACTCGATCGAGTTCAGCTTCTTCAGCACGGTGTTCTTCTCGCCGCTCTCGCTCGTGAACTGCGCTTTGGTAAACGAGATCTTCTGGTGTTTGATGCGCCCGTGCTGCTGTCCTTCCCAACTCCGCATCCGCGTGAGGAAGGTGAACTCCTCGAAGTCGTTCGTGGCGACGAGGTTCGTGTGCCGAGAGCGGTTGTCCGGCTTGAAATCGGTCGCCGTCTCACCGGGGCCCGCCTTGACCAACACGACGAACTCGTCGTCGGCGAGCTGAAGGACAAGCTCGTTGTCCGCTCCGAGCTTCGGACGCGGCTTCAGGCCGCGTTTCTCGAAGGAGTCGGCGATATCCTGGAGGGAATCCCAGCCCGCGATATCCTTCTTAGTAATCTGCTGGACTGACATAGATATTGAGACTCTCGTTACTCGTATGAAAGTATGGGAATCCGCCACTACCGCTCCGGGCCACCGTCATGGACCACCAGTTCACCACGAACGGTGAGATTAGGCGATTTTTCACGAGCGCGACGCTGCGCTGCCGGCTTATCGGTGGCCGACACAGTTGAGAAACGTTCACAAGTTCTCTTGTCCCTCCCTCGTCCGATTCCACGAATCCCACCGATCGCCGCCGGATCTCCCCGTTTATTGGTCCGGCCGCCCAAGCGTGCGCCATGGCCGACACGATCCTCGTGCCGCTCGAACTCCCGGACCCCGAGCCGCTGTCGCAGCTGCTGATCGAGGACCTCTCGTCGCTCGACGTCGTGGTGCTCGGGCACTACGACCTGCCGGAACAGACGCCGGCCAGCTCCGCCCGCGAGCAGTTCGGCGAGTCGGCGCAGGCGACGCTCGACGAGATCGCGGAGTCGTTCGCCGACGCGGGGGCGTCCGTCCGGACGCGGTTAGTGTTCGGGAAGGACCGCGCCGCCGCGATCCGACAGGTCGCGGTCGAGGAGGACTGCGCCGCCGAGCTCGACCCCGCCCCCACGGAGGGGATCGAGCGCATCCTCGTCCCGGTCCCGGACGTCGCCGGGTTCGACCGGCTCCCGACGTTCATCCGCGTCCTGAGCGAGGACTCGACGCAGCGCATCACCCTCTTCCACGTCGTCGAGGGCGAGGAGACCCGAGAGAGCGGCGAGGCGGTGGTCTCGGAGACGCGCGAGCGCTTAGTCGAAGACGGGTTCGACCCCGACGCGGTCGACACGCTGGTCGTCGAGGGCGACGAACACGACGCGGAGATCCTCCGCGTCGCGGCCGACTACGACGCGGTCGTGATGTACGAGCCGGAGTCGAGCCTCGGCGACCGCCTCTTCGGCACGCTCCCGGACCGCATCGCGAACGAGACCGGCGACCCGGTCGTCGTCGTCGACCGCGACTACTGACCGCGCCTCGACGCGACGGTCGCGCCGCCGCGGCGGTCAGTCCTGCTTCGTCGGCGCGACGCCGTCGTCCTCCTCCCCGCGGCGAGCGCGGACGATCGCTCCGAGCGCTCCGGTTCGGTCCGTCCGCGGCCGGCCGTACGCGAAGTAGACGAGCGCACTGCCGACGATGATCCCCAACGCGCCGAGGATCGGAAACGTCCCCATCTGCGTCAGCAGGGCCAGCCCGGCGACGAACCCGAACACCTGAACGTACGGGTAGCCCGGCGCGGTGAACTCGGGATCGTAGGCGGGCATGTCCGCGACGCGGAAGGCGACGAGCGCCATGTTCTCGAACGAGAAGACGAGGATCTGGAACGCGCTCGCCAGCTTCGCGAGCTCGATCACCGGCACGAACGCGATGAGCAGCAGCAACACGACGCCGGTGAGCAGGACGGCGTTCCGCGGCGTCTTGAACCGCTCGTCGATCGTCCGCAGCGTCGGCGGCAGGAGGTCGTCCCGGCTCATCGCGAGGGGGAACCGCGACGAGGAGAGGACGCCGGCGTTCGCCATGCTCGTCAGGGCGACGACGGCGATCACGGAGATGAGCGCCACCCCGACGCCGCCGAACAACGCCCCCGCTCCGTCTGCCATCGGCGTGAGCGACGCCGTCCCGCCCGGACCGCCCGTTTTCAGCACCTCCGGATCGCTCAGTCCCACGATCGCGCCGACTACCCCGATGTACAGGACCGTCATGACGGCCATCGATCCCAACATCGCGCGAGGGAGGTTCGTCCCGGGGTCTTTCACTTCCTCCGCGACGCTCGCGATCTTGGTCACCCCCGCGTACGAGACGAAGACGAAGGCGGCGGCCGTGACGATCCCACCGTTCCCGTTCGTCGCGAAGGGTGTGTAGCGGGCGGTGTCGACGACGACGCCCGCGTTGACGACGTAGGCGAGCAGGCCGGCGACGACGACCGTGACGATGACCGCCTGGATCTGTCCGCTCATCTTCGTTCCGGAGATGTTCAGGGCCACGACCAAGGCGCCGAGCGCCAGCGCGACGTACACCACCGCGCCCTGCGAGAGCGGCGCGAAGAGCAGCAGGTACGCCCCGAGCCCGACGAGCGCGAACGAGCTTTTGAACACGAGCGAGAACCACGCCCCGATCCCGGCGATCGTTCCGAACAGCGGGCCGAGCGCCCGGTCGATGTAGAGGTACGTCCCCCCGGACTCGGGCATCGCCGTCGCCATCTCGGCTTTCGACAGCGCGGCCGGTAAGACGACGAGCGCGGCTAACACGTACGCGAGGACCACCGCCGGCCCGGCCTTCTTGTATCCCAACGCCGGCAGGACGAAGATCCCGCTCCCGATCATCGCACCCATACTGATCATCATCGTCGGGTACAGCCCGAGACTCCGATCGAGGTCGTGGTTGCCCATTCGACTATGTACGATTATTCGCCCTCACGGTTTATCACCGTCGGAATCGGCGGATATGGGCTCTCGGGAGCGCCCACCCGACCACAATGTCTCGGCGGCGGACGGCGTCGCCGATCGCGACCGATCCGACTACGAGTCGTCGCGTCGCCCGGCCGCCTCGTCGTCCTCGTCTTCGTCCCCGTCGCCGACGGTTTCCTCGACGGTTTTCTCGACCGTTTCCTCCACCTTTTCGCCGACGGTTTCTTCCACGGTCTCCTCCACCGTTTCTTCGACCTTTTCGCCGACGGTCTCCTCGACGGTCTTCTCGACCGTTTCCTCGACCTTTTCGCCGACGGTTTCTTCCACGGTCTTCTCGACCGTTTCCTCGACGGTTTCGCCGACTTTCTCCTCGACGGTTTCGCCGACTTTCTCCTCGACCGTTTCGCCGACCTTCTCCTCGACGGTTTCGCCGACTTTCTCCTCGACGGTCTTTTCGACGGTTTCGCCGACGGTGTCTTCGACTTTCCCCGTGACCTCCTCGCTGACGGTGTTGCTGACGTCGTCGGCGACTTCGCTGACCTCCTTGTTGACGGTCTCGCCGACGCTCTTTTCGACCTCCTTGCTCACCGTCTCCTCGACCTTCTCGCCGACGGTCTCCTCGACGGTCTTCTCCACTTCCTTGCTCACCGTCTCGCCGACCGTCTTCTCGACCTCCTTGTTGACGGTTTCGCCCACGGTCTTCTCGACCTCCTTGTCGACGGTCTCGCCGACGCTCTCCTCGACCTGCTTGCCGACCTGGTCCGCCACCTCGCGGGTCATCCAGTCCGGGTCGAACCGCGCCATCTTCCAGACGACGTGGATCACGTACGAGGCGAACACCCCGATCCCGAACGCGATGGCCACGTCGTTCTGCTGGGTGGTCGCGATGAGGACGATCGACGCGGCGATCAGCGCGCCGTACGCGATGTCGGTTATCGCGTCCACCCGCGCCGGACTCACCATCCTCGGCCCTCCGTTTCGTCGCCGGCCGCGTCGTTCCGCCGTCGCGTCGCGTCTCCGTTCATACGTCTACGTTCCGAGCCGACGGCGTAAAAGCCTCCCATTGTCGCCGCGCCGACCGCCGCGTCCGACGCTCCCGAGGCTCGCCGGCCCCGGAGCGCGGTCCTTTTAGCCCGGATGGCCGAACCGACGGTATGGATATCGAAGAGGGCGGACTCACCGTCTCCGTCCCGGAGGCCCGCGACGGCGCCAGCGAGGGCACCGGCGGCGGCGTCTTCTTCAACCCGACCCAGGAGCTGAACCGCGACGTGACGGTCGCGACGCTGCGCGCCTACCGCGACCGCGAGCCGCGCGCGGCCTCCTACCTCGACGCGATGGCCGCCTCGGGGGTCCGGGGCGTCCGCGCCGCGGCCGAGGGGTACGACGTGACCTGCGCCGACGTCGACGACGAGGCGGTCGAGCTCGCGGCCGCCAACCTCGACGCCAACGGCCTCGACGGCGAGGCGGTCCACCGCGACGTCAACGCCCTCCTGTACGACGAGGGCCCGTTCGACGTGGTCGATCTGGACCCCTACGGCACGCCGATCCCCTTCGCGGACGCGGCGTTCGCGAACGGCCGCAACTTAGTCTGCGTCACCGCGACCGACACCGCGCCGCTGTGCGGCGCCCACCTCAACAGCGGGATCCGGAAGTACGGCGCGGTGCCGCGCAACACCGACTACCACCCGGAGATGGGGCTCCGAACGCTGATCTCTGCCTTGGTCCGGACCGCCGCGCGCTACGACAAGGCGGCGACGCCGATCCTCTCGCACGTCTCCCGCCACTACGCGCGCACCTACCTCGAACTGGAGTCGGGCGCCCGCGCGGCCGACGACTGCCTCGACGGCGTGGGGCACGTGGACGGCTGCGAGGACTGCCTCTGGCGCGAGGCGACGCCGGGCCACATCGCCGACCCCGTCGACGCCTGTCCCGAGTGCGGGAGCGACCGCGTCCTCACGGCGGGCCCGATCTGGCTCGGGCCGGTCGCCGACGCCGACTTCGCGCGCGCCGTCCGCCGCGAGGTGACGGACGACATGGGCGAGGCGAAGCGCGCGCGCAAGCTGCTCGGCACCGTCGCGCGCGAGCTCGACACCCCTACGCACTACGACCAACACCGCCTGTACAAGGAGTGGGGCGAGCCGGCGATCGGCATGGACGAGTTCGTCGAGCGCCTCCGCGGCGCCGGCCACGAGGCGAGCCGCGCGCACTACCGCGGCACCGCGGTGAAGAGTACGGCGTCGATTCCCGAGATGCGCGAGGCGGTCCTCGGCGGCGACGGGGACTGAACCGCCTCTCGCCGTCGGCACCCTCTCGTTTTTGTCGCGGTCGGTCGAAGGGCCGGGCGTGTCCAGACACTCGCGCACCGCGTTCGGCACGGCTCGGCGCGTCGTCGACGTCGCGGTTGACCGGCAGGTGACGTTCCTCGCCGCCGCCATTGCCTACTACGCGTTCGTCTCGCTCGTCCCCGCGCTACTGCTGCTCGTCGTCGTCGCCACCGCCGTCTTCGGGGAGACGATCGCCGGCGAGCTGGTGGCTGGGGCGGGCGACCTCCTCACGCCGGCGGGCGAGGAGGCGGTGACTGCGGCGATCTCATCCGCCGGCGGTCGGACCGGCGCGAGCCTGCTCGGCGTCGCGGTGCTGCTCTGGTCGACGCTGAAGGTGTTCCGCGGACTCGACACGGCGTTCGCCGAGCTGTACGGCGTCAAGGAGCCGCCGGACCTGCTGAAACAGCTCACCGACGCCGGTTCGGTTATCCTCGCCGTGGGCGTCGGGATCGCCGTGATGGTCGTCGTCGGGGCGTTCGTCGCGGCCGCGGACGCGATCCCGGCGGTGGAGGCCGCGAGCATCCTCGTCTTACCGGGGTTCCTCGCGGTCGTCTTCCTCCCGATGTACTACCTGCTCCCCGAGCCCGACATCGCGTTCCGCGAGGCGTTACCCGGCGCGGCCGTCGCCGCCCTCGGGTGGACGCTGCTTCAGGCCGGATTTCAGGTGTACGCGGCGAGCGCCGGCCAGTTTCAGGTGTACGGCGTCATCGGCGGAATCCTCCTGCTCGTCACGTGGCTCTACCTCGCGGCGGTCGTCGTCGTGACCGGAGGCGTCGTCAACGTGGTGCTGGCCGGCCGCGACGGGGTCGTCCCCGCGAGCGGCGCCGGTCTCGGCGGCGGGGCGGCGCCGACCGACCACGCCGCGGACCGGCAGTTACAACAGGACCGCGACCGACCCACGGGTATGAACGGCGAGTCGGATCCCGATGGGGACGACGGCGAACGGCCGCGCGGCGCGCCGGACGTCGCCGCCCTCGAAGCGGAGGTCCGGGAGCTGCGGTCGCAGCTCGACGAGTTCGAGGACGACGTGGAACGCCGCACGGTCGACAAACCGGAGGTCGAGTCGGAGCTGAAGCGGTACGTGCGCTCGCGGATGCGGCGCGGCCACGCCCGCGGCTGGGGACCGTACCTCGTGTTGCTGTACGGCACCGTGCTGACGCTCGCGGCGCTGACCTCGCTTCAGGGGATCTACGCGGTCGGCGCCATCGTCGTCCTCGGACTGTCGACGCTCGGCCTCTACACGATATTCGTCGTCGTCGGCATCGGCCTCAACCTGATCGAGACGCCCGGCAAGGCGCTCGACTACGCCCGGCGCCGCGGCGATGACTGACGCGGTGGCGCCCGCACCGGCGACGACCCCGGGGGTGGCCGAGGCGTGACCGGACTCGTCGCCGCCGAGCGCGGGCTGGGCGAGTTCGTCGTCGTCGACGCGCTCCCGGAGTTCGTCGTCGTCGCCTTCGCGGCCGTCACCCACCTCGCGGACCCGTGGTTCCTCTTCGCGCTGCTCGCGGTCGGCTACTGGTTCGCGACCGAGGGGGTCGCGGGGTCGCCCCGCCGCGCCGGCGCGACCGCCATCGCGGCCGTCACCTGCGCGTACGCCGCGACGGCGCTCGGGAAGGCGTGGTTCGCGGTCCCCCGACCGCCCGGCGCGATGCCCCCCGCCGACGTCCCGACGTGGCTCCCCGCGCTCCTGTCCGGCTGGTACGAGGCGCAGGTGCTCTCGGACGGGTTCGGCTTCCCGAGCGGCCACGCCACCGGCGGCGCGGCCGCGTACCTCGCCGTGGCCCTGCTTTACGACCGGTTCTGGACGGACCGAGGCCGCTACCTCGCGGCCGGGGCGGTCGCCGTCGCCGTCGCGGCCTCGCGGGTGATCATCGAGGTCCACTACCTCGTCGACGTGCTCGCGGGGTTAGCCGTCGGCGCGGGGACGGTCGCCGTCGCGCTGCGGCTCGCCGGCGACCCGCGTGTCCGGCGCTCGACGGACCCGGCAGCGGCGGCCGGCCCGACCGCCGCGCTGAACCCCGCCCCGGCGTTCCTGCTCGCGGCCGTCGTCTCGGCCGGCGCGCTGGCCGTCGCCGTCGCGGGCGGGCACACCGGCGAGGTGGTCGAGGCGGGAATCGGGATCGCCACCGGCGCCGGCGGCGCGGTCGGCTGGCGGCTCGTCGAGGGGGACGAGCCCGCGGTCCCGGTCCGCGTCGCGGTCCCCGCGCTCGCGGTCACCGGCGGGCTCTGGGTCGGCGCGTACTCGCTCGCGGGAACGCTTCCGGTGACGCTCGTCGCCACGACCGCCGCCGTGGTCGCCGTGGTCGCGCTGCCCGCGCTGCCGGAGCGGATCGGGGCGATGAGCGGCGCCCGGAACTGAGTCGTTTTTTAAGCAGTCGTCGCGACACAGTCGCGGTTCCCGCCCGACCGCGCATCCTCGTCGACCGACGAGCGGGGCGCTACCGGGCTGCGGAAAACGGAGAGAGAACGCCGCCGAGTCAGTCGTCTTCGAGCGCCTGCGCGATGCGCTGGAGCTGCCGGGTCGCGTCGCGGACCTCGTCGCGGAGCTGGCGCACCTCGCGGACGAGCTCCTCGTTGCCGCCGTCGTCGCCGCGAGCGCCCTGCTCGCCCTGCGCGCCGGGGCCGCCGCCCATCCCGGGCGGGCCGCCCGCGCCGCCGGGACCGCCGCCGCCGCCCATCATGCCGGACATCATCTGTGCGAAGGGGTTACCGCCGCCGCCACCGCCCATCCCCGGCGGGCCGCCGCCGCCCATCATCTCTTCGGGGTCGGGCCGGTCGCCCTCCTCGCGCTCCTCTTCGCGTCGCTCACGGATCTCCTCGACGCGCTCGCGGAAGGACTTCTCCTCGCCGTCGTCGCCCTCGGCGGACGCGTCCTGTTCGCCGGCCTCGCCGTTCTCGGGGTCGGTGGCGTCGTCGTCTGCCATGTGCCACGCTTCGGCGGCGCCGCCGAAAAGGGTTGTCGTGGCGTCCGCGACGGTGCGTTTATAAGTCAGGGGCGGGCGGCGGCGACCGGACGGAGCCGTATCCGCTTCGCGACCGGGCAGCGGTCGGCCCCGCCGTCACGCGCGCACGAGG
Source organism: Halorubrum sp. T3 (assembly GCF_000296615.1). Taxonomy (NCBI): domain Archaea; kingdom Methanobacteriati; phylum Methanobacteriota; class Halobacteria; order Halobacteriales; family Haloferacaceae; genus Halorubrum; species Halorubrum sp. T3. The sequence goes on from NZ_JH815330.1 coordinate 392,426, forward strand.
CGGTGGCAGTTCGGACACTCCGCGGGCTCCCCGTCGCCGCCGGCCACCGGGACGCGGTCGCCGCAGTTCGGACAGCGCGTCCGGGTGCGCGCGTACTCGGTGCGCGACCGGACGCCGGATCGGTCGGTGTCGTCCGTCATACACCATTGTCAACGAATACCATACAAATAGCTTACCCGTGTATTCCTAAAACACCATTTAGGCCGCGAACGGGCCGAACCCGCGTTCGCGCCGCCTACTCGTGGCCGGAGACGCGGACCGGCTCGTACGGCTCCTCCAGCCACTCCAGATCGGAGTCCGAGAGGTCGACGTCGAGCGCTTCGACCGCGTCTTCGAGGTGTTCGACGCTCGTCGTGCCGACGATCGGCGTGTCGACCGACTCCTTGTGGAACAGCCACGCCAACGCGATCTGGGCCATCTTCACGCCCCTCTCGGCGGCGAGCTCCTCGACGCGCTCGTTGACGGTCGGACCGCCGCCCTCGCGGTAGGGGTGCGCGTAGAGGTGGTCCTCGGTCTGCCCCCGGAGCGTCGCGTCCACGTCCTCGTGCGGGCGCGTCAGGTAGCCGCGCGCGAGCGGGCTCCACGGCATCACGCCGACGTTTTCCTTCTCACACAGCGGGAGCATCTCGCGCTCCTCCTCGCGGTACGCGAGGTTGTAGTGGTTCTGCATCGTCGCGAACCGCTCGTACCCCTCGCGCTCGCTCGCGTGGAGCGACTCCGCGAACTGGTGGGCCCACATCGAGGAGGCGCCGATATACCGGACGTCGCCGCGCCGCACCGCGTCGTCGAGCGCGGCGAGGGTCTCCTCGATCGGCGTCTCGTAGTCCCAGCGATGGATCTGATACAGGTCGATCGTGTCGGTGCCCAGGCGGTCGAGCGAGTTCTGAAGCTCCTGTTCGATCGCCTTCCGCGAGAGCCCGCCGGAGTTCGGATTCGACTCGTCCATCTGGAAGTACCCCTTCGTCGCGACGACGAACTCGTCGCGGTCGTACCCGTCGAGCGCCTCGCCGAGGACGCGCTCGCTCTCGCCGTCCGAGTACATGTTGGCGGTGTCGAAGAAGTTCACCCCGAGGTCGATCGCGCGCTCGACGAGCTCCTTGCCTTCCTCTTCGTCGAGGACCCACTCGCGCCAGTCGGGGTCGCCGAAGCTCATGCAGCCGAGACAGATCTTCGAGACGGTGGTGCCGGTGTTCCCGAGTGTCGTGTACTCCATACGCCGATCAGTTCGAGGCGAGACAAAAAGCTACGCGCGGCGGCGGGGATCGCGGGGAGTCGGTCGGGTCGAAAGCGGCGGCGTTCGTCGCGCGGTCGGTCGGGTCGAAGGCGCGGAGGCGTCGAACCGCTAATCCCGGAACGACGCGGTGTACACGAGGAACGCGCCGGTGAGGATGACGAACGCGAGGAAGGTGACGAGCGCGAGCACGTTCGCGACCGGCGCGAGCGAGGCGAGGAAGGGCTCGCCGGTCGAGTCGAGCACTAAGACCGCGAGGAGGGCGGCGATCAGGCCGAGCAGCCAGTTCGTGAGGATCTCGTCCATGGCTCGCCCGTCACGCGGGGTCGACAAAAAGCCGCGGATGCGGCGGCGGTGGGGAGATCGGAGACGACGGTCGCCGCGCGCGGCGTCGGAGCTATGCCGCTGGCGTCCCTGAATCCCGTCGTGAGCGACCGGACGACCTGCTGGCTGCTCGGCGACCAGCTCAACCCCGACCTCGATGTCCTCGACGCGGCCGACGACGTGCTGCTGATCGAGGCGCACGGGTTCGCCGACCGGAAGCCGTACCACGCCCACAAGCTGACGCTCGTGTTTTCGGCGATGCGGCACTTCCGCGACGAGCTCCGCGAGCGCGGCCGCGACGTGACGTACGTGCGGGCCGAGTCGTTCGGCGAGGGGCTCGACGAGTTCTTCGCGGATCGGGAGACGAGTTCTCCGGGCGACGACGACCGCCCGCACCTGCGGCTCATGCGACCCGCCAGTCACGGCGCCGGCGAGCGGCTCCGCGAGCTGGTCGCCGAGCGCGGTGGGGCCCTCGACCTCGTCGACAACGAGCTGTTCTGGACGACGCCGAGCGACTGGCGCGAGTGGGCCGGCGAGGAGGGGACCGAGATCGATGCCGACGGCGCCGCCGACCGCACCTACCGACAGGAGAACTGGTACCGGCACGTCCGCCGCGAGACCGGGGTGTTGATGGACGGCGAGGAGCCCGTCGGCGGCGAGTGGAACTACGACGACCTGAACCAGGAGACGCCGCCCGACGACTGGGAGCCGCCCGCGCGGCCGACGTTCGAGCCGGACGCGCTGACTCGCGAGACCCACGCGTGGGTGTGCGAGCGGTTCGACACGTGGGGGACCGACTCGCTCGACGGGTTCGCGTGGCCGGTCACCCGCGAGGCGGCGCGCGAGGCGCTCGACCGGTTCGTCCGCGACGGGCTGCCCGCGTTCGGCCGCTACGAGGACGCGATGGTCGGCGGCGAGCCCTTCCTGTCGCACTCGCTGCTCTCGCCCGCGATCAACCTCGGGCTGCTCGACCCGCGCGAGCCGGTCCGGGCGGTCGAGCGCGCCTACGCGGAGCGGGGCGTCGAGCCGGGCGCGTACGATCCCGAGGAACGCGGGGAAGCGAACGTGGCGGCGACGTCGCTCGACGACTTCGACGGCGGCGAGGCGGACAGTGAAGACGAGGCGGGTGAGGCCGGAGCGGCGGCGGACGAGGAGCCCGCACCCGTCCCGCTCAACGCCGCGGAGGGGTTCGTCAGGCAGGTGATCGGCTGGCGGGAGTTCGTGCGCCACGTGTACCGCGAGGCGATGCCGGAGCTGGCCGACGCGAATCAGTTGGAGCAGTCGCGGGAGCTCCCGCCTGCCTACTGGGACGGCGACACCGACATGCGGTGTCTCTCCGAGGCGGTCGGCCACGTCCGCGAGTTCGGCTACGCCCACCACATCGAGCGGCTGATGGTGCTGTCGAACTTCGCGCTCGTCTACGGCGTCGACCCCGCGGAACTGAACGAGTGGTTCCACCTCGGCTTCGTCGACGCCTACCACTGGGTGACGACGCCGAACGTCGTCGCGATGGGGTCGTTCGGCACGGACGTGCTCTCCTCGAAGCCGTACGCCTCCTCGGGGAGCTACGTCAACCGGATGAGCGACCACTGCGCCGACTGCCGGTACGCCGTCTCGCGGACCACGGGCGAGGGCGCCTGCCCGTTCAACGCGCTCTACTGGGACTTCCTGAAGGAAAACGAGGAGACGCTGCGGGGCACCGGGCGGATGGGGCTGATGTACTCGCACGTCGACGGGAAAGACGACGCGGAGTGGGAGTCGATCCGCGAGCGCGCGGATCAGGTTCGCGAGCTGGCGGCCGACGGGGAGTTGTAGTCTGCTACTCGCCGCTCGCGAGCCGACGCAGCCGCGGGAGCGCCTGCTCGTAGCCGAGCGCGACGACGCCGACGTACAGCGCGAGCAGCCCCATCCCGACGGCCCAGGCGCCGAGAACGAGCTCACCGCCCGAGACCGCCGAGAGCCCGAAGCGTTCGAGGACGACGCCGACCGCGGCGGCCGCGCCGGCACCGAGGGTGACGGCGAGGAGTTCGACGAGTTCGACCGCGACGGCAGGTACTTCGACCATACCCGAGGGGGACGGCCGGTGATTATGAGTCTTTCGAGAGAACGGTGAACGCCGAGCGGGCGTCGACGACGGCCGAGGCGCTCGGGTCGCGTGCGGTCACTTCAGCCCGAACGAGCGCATGGCGGTGTCGACGAGCCCCTTCGCGATCAGGGCGAGGCCGGCGATGAGGAGCAGTACGGCGCCGGCGATGACGGGATCGCGGACGGCGATGATGCCGACCGCGACGAAGACGACGAGAACCCCGGCGATGCCTTCGAGACCCAGAGTGTCGCGCATGTCGTCGGGTGGTTCTCGGTCGTGCTTAAAAGGAGATGATTTCGCAACGGAGAGCGGCCCTTTTATTTCCGGGAGCGCGTATCACCGCGTACGCATGAGCAACGGAGACGGAGACGGTCGGAATGACCTCCGGATGCCCGACGACGACGAGGTGTTCGCGGAGGTCGTCGAGATGCTCGGCGCGAACCGCGTCAAGGTGCGCTGTGCGGACGGGAAACAGCGAACCGCACGCATCCCCGGCCGGATGCAAAAGCGGGTGTGGATCCGCGAAGACGACATCGTCCTCGTCGAGCCGTGGGACTGGCAGGACGAAAAGGCCGACATCTCGTGGCGCTACGAGAAGAGCGAGGCGGAACAGCTCCGCGAGGAAGGCCACTTACAGTGAGTCAGCGAGCGCGGATCGGCAGTTAACACCGCCGGATCCTCAGCCGATCATTTATAAATAGCTGAGCCCAGAACGACATCGGACGCCTCCAAAGCCCCAGCCGCTCGCTTATAAATAACCGATCGTGGATTGGCGGCGAACGCCTCCAAAGCCCCAGCCGCTCGCTTATAAATAACCGATCGTGGATCGGCGGCGAACTCCTCCAAAGCCCCAGCCGCTCGCTTATAAATAACCGATCGTGGATCGGCGGCGAACTCCTCCAAAGCCCCAGCCGCTCGCTTATAAATAACCGATCGTGGATCGGCGGCGAACTCCTCCAAAGCCCCAGCCGCTCGCTTATAAATAACCGATCGTGGATCGGCGGCGAACTCCTCCAAAGCCCCAGCCGCTCGCTTATAAATAACCGATCGTGGATCGGCGGCGAACTCCTCCAAAGCCCCAGCCGCGAGGCCGCAGTACGCTCGTTGTGCTCCTCGGTCGCTCACTACGTTCGCTCCCTGCGGTGCTTACGTCGCCTACTGCGGCCTCGCGGCTGCCCCTTTGAGTCCCGCCCCGCACGGCACCGCCCCGCACCTCACACCTCCCCAGCCTCGTCGCTGGCACCCTCCGCTTCGCTCCGGGAGCCAGCGACTCCCTCGCGCGTGCTCCTCGCGACCGCCGAAGGCGGCCGCTCGCAGGCACGCGCCACCGCGTTTCGCAACGCGTTCGTATCGCCGCCACGCACCGTTCGCGCGGTTTTTAAGTCCGAACGGCGCCCAGTAATGCTATGCTCCGGCTCGCGATGACCACCGACGCGGAGACGTTCGAGCGCGTGCGCGAGCCGCTCGCGGACCGCGGCATCGAGGTCAGCCACGTCCGGGCGAAAGAGCGGGCGCTCCGGGTGTCGGGCGGGGAGTCGGACGCGGGCGACGCGGGCGACGTCGCGGCCGACCCCGAGGAGTTCGCGGGGTTCGACGTCGGCCTCGTCTACCCCACCCGCCTGATGGAGGGCGCGGTCGTCGACGAGCGCCTCGGCGTCCCGTGGGTGAACGGCCGCGACGCGGTCGTCGCCTCGCGCAACAAGGCGGGCGTGCTGGCGCGGCTGTCGGCCGCCGGGCTCCCGACGCCGAAGACGACGCTCGTGTCGAACCCCGTCGACGAGTCGGTCGTCGTCGACGCCGTAGACGGGTTCTCCTACCCGGTCGTCGTGAAGCCGAACTCCGCGACCCGCGGGGTGGGCGTCGCGACCGCAACCGACCTCGACTCCCTCTTGGGCGTCGTCGACTACCTGAACCTGATTCACGACTACCGCGCCACCGGCGACAAGTCGTTCCTGATTCAGGAGTACCTGCCGGACGCGCGCGACTACCGCGCGATGGTCGTCGACGGCGCGTCCGCGGGGGCGGTGGAGCGCGTCCTCGACGACGACGCGCTCGCGGCGGGGCGGTGGAAGCACAACGTCCACCGCGGCGCGACGGCCGAGGGGATCGCCCTCGACCCCGAGGCGCGCGACCTCGCGGAGCGCGCGGCCGAGACGCTCGGGATCGACTACCTCGGCGTCGACCTGCTCGCGACGGACGACCGGCTCGTCGTCAACGAGACGAACGCGCGGCCGACGGTCGACGCCGCGACGAAGTACGCGGACGACTTCTACGACCGGTTCGCGGCGCTGATCCGGCGGACGGCAGAAACAGCTTAAAAACGGGCGACCGCTTCAGACGAGATCGATCGACGCGCTGTCGTCGTCGCGGTCGAACGAGACCTCGAGGACGCCGTTGTTGAACGTCGCGTCCGCGGAGTGTTCGTCGACGGGCGCGGGGAGCTCGACCGTCTCGTCGTACTCGCGCCGGTCGGAGACGGCCGAGATGGTGAGCGCGTCGCCGTCGCAGCGCAGCGAGAGGTCGTCCTTCGAGACGGCGGGGAGGTCGGCGACGAGACGCACCGACTCCTCGGTGGTGTACGCGTCGACGTGGGTGTCGGAGCCGAACCCCGCGTCGTCGGCCGACGGGGCGTCGCCGCTGGCCATCTCGTTCATCATCCGCTCGATCTCCTCGAAGAAGTCTCCGAACGGATCGTCGCGGTCGTCTCTGTCCATATCTCCCGTGAAGTCGGTGACCCCGATAAGCCTTCTGTCGGTCGCCGTTTCGGCCGCTATCCGCTCCGCGCCGAGGGGGCGACGAGCGACGTCGAGCGGGCGCGAGCGACGTCAAGCGGTGGCGAGCGACGCGAGCCGACCGAGAGCGACGATGATCGTCGACACCAACCGTAACAAATTCGAACGATTATGACGGTCTCGGAGCGACTGAGCCGGATTTAAATAGTTGGGCCGCGGCTTTTTCGAGCATGAGTAAATCGTATCTGGACGCGGGCGAGGACGTGAGCGACGACGAGGTCGTGCGGGTGGGGCTCAACGGCTTCGGTCGCATCGGGCGCAACGTGTTCCGCGCGGTGTTAGAGAGCCCGCGGATCGAGCTCGCCGGGATCAACGACGTGATGGACTTCGACGACATGGGGTACCTCGCGAAGTACGACACCGTCATGGGCCGGCTCGACGACGTCGAGCGCGACGGCGACGAGCTGACGATCGGCGGCACGTCGGTCCCGCTGTTCAACGTCCAGGACCCCGCCGACCTCCCGTGGGACGAGCTCGACGTCGACGTCGCCTTGGAGTGTACGGGCATCTTCCGCACCCGCGACGACGCGAGCGCGCACCTCGACGGCGGCGCCGACACCGTGATCATCTCGGCGCCCCCGAAGGGCGACAAGCCGGTCAAACAGCTCGTCTACGGCGTCAACCACGACGAGTACGAGGGCGACGACGTGGTCTCGAACGCCTCCTGCACCACGAACTCCATCACGCCGGTCGCGAAGGTACTGGACGACGAGTTCGGCATCGACGCCGGCACCCTCACCACCGTCCACGCGTACACCGGCTCGCAGGCCCTCATCGACGGCCCGATGAGCAAGCGCCGCCGCGGCCGCGCGGCCGCCGAGAACATCGTCCCCACCTCGACCGGCGCCGCGGGCGCCGCCCAGGAGGTCCTCCCGCAGCTCGAAGGGAAGATCGACGGGATGGCGATGCGCGTCCCGGTCCCGACCGGCTCGCTCACCGAGTTCGTCGTCAGCCTCGACGAGACGGTCACCGCGGACGAGGTCAACGCCGCCTTCCGCGACGCCGCGGACTCCGGCCCGCTCGCGGGCGTCCTCGGCTACACCGACGACGAGGTCGTCTCCTCGGACATCGTCGGCCTCCCCTTCTCCAGCTACGTCGACCTCCAGTCGACGAACGTCATCGCGGGCGGGAAGCTGCTGAAGATCCTCACCTGGTACGACAACGAATACGGCTTCTCGAACCGGATGCTCGACATGGCCGCGTACGTTCACGACGAGGCCTGAACGCGAGACCGCTGGCGACGACCAGCCCCGACACCCGGGCGGCAACGCTCCCCCGGAGGACAACCGCTTAACTATCTCATCGACGACCACTCACCCATGCCCACCTTCGACACCATCGACGACCTCCCGGCAGACAAACGCGTCCTCGTTCGGCTCGACCTCAACTCCCCGATCGAGGACGGCGAACCGCAGGACAACCGCCGGTTCGAGCGCCACGCGGAGACGGTCCGCGAGCTGGCCGACGCCGGCCACCGCGTCGTGCTCATGGCCCACCAGGGTCGCCCCGGCCGCGACGACTTCACCTCGCTCGCCGGCCACGCGGAGATCCTCGCCGACCACGTCGGCCGCGACGTGGGGTTCGTTGCCGACACGTACGGCGACGAGGCGCTGGCGGCGATCGACGCGCTCGCCGCGGGCGAGATCCTCCTCTTGGAGAACACCCGGATGTGCGAGGACGAGCTCCCCGAGGCGTCGCCCGAGGAGAAGGCGGAGACGGCGTTCGTCGAGACCTTGGCCCCCCACTTCGACGCGTACGTCAACGACGCCTACTCGGCGGCGCATCGGAAGCACGCCTCGCTGGTCGGCTTCCCGCTCGCGCTCCCCGCGTACGCGGGCCGCGTGATGGAGACGGAGTACGAGGCGAACACCGCCATCGCGACCCGCGAGTTCGACGGCCCCGTCACGATGGTCGTCGGCGGAACGAAGGCGACCGACGTGATCGGCGTGATGGACGCCTTAGACGAGACGGTCGACCGCTTCCTCCTCGGCGGCGTCGCGGGCGAGCTCTTCCTCCGCGCCGCGGGCCACCCGGTCGGACACGATGTCGGCGAGATGGACCTGTTCGACGAGCAGTGGAAGAAGAATCAGGAGCTGATCGAGTCGGTTCTCGACGAGCGGGGCGACGCGATCCGCCTCGCGAGCGACCTCGCGTACGAGGGCGACGACGGCGAGCGAGCCGAGGTCGCCGTCGGCGACATCGACGAGAAGGCGACGGGCTACCTCGACGTGGGCGCCGCGACGGTCGCGGACTACGAGCCCGCGATCCGCGAGTCCGACGCCGTCTTCGTGAAGGGCGCGCTCGGCGTCTTCGAGGACGAGCGGTTCGCCGACGGCACCGTCGGCGTCCTCGAAGCCATCGCCGAGACCGACTGCTTCTCGGTCGTCGGCGGCGGCGACACCTCGCGGGCGATCGAGATGTACGGCCTCAGCGAGGAGGACTTCTCGCACGTCTCCATCGCGGGCGGGGCGTACATCCGGGCGTTGACGGGCGAGCCGCTCCCGGCGGTGGAGGTGCTGGAGGCGGCGGCGAAGCGGCAGTAGAAGGGCGGAATCGATCTCAGAGCGGGGCGGGCGTTCGATTCGATCCGGGCGATCGGGTTACGGAGAATCGAGGAGAAAGCCTCGCGCTTTAGCGCGGGGATGAATCCGACACTACCCTTCACAGTCCGCCGTTCGATGGCACGGCTGGATATTCCACGCTGAGCAAATACACAGCTTCAAGTAAGTTTGTCTACATAGGTTACGTATGGCGAAACAGGTCGTTACCCGCACCTACACCGCTTCCATACGGAACCAGTCGCGGGTACAAGACGACCTTGATTCGCTCGGGTTCGCAGCCAGTAAGCTCTGGAACGTCGGACGGTGGACGTGTAGTCGGATCTGGGATGAAATCGATCACATCCCGAACCACAACGAACTCACCACGTACCTCAAAACCCACGAACGCTATGATGACCTGCATTCGCAGTCAAGTCAGCGAGTCCTTCAAGAACTCGCTGAGGCGTTCAACGGCTGGTACGGCAAACGACGTAACGGAGACACGAGAGCGAACCCGCCCGGCTACCGTAAACACGGCGACGAACACCCGCGTTCCACAGTCACGTTCAAAGCCGCTGGCTTCAAACTCGACACCCAGTACAACCGCGTCCGACTCTCAAAAGGATCGAACCTGAAAGAGTACTGGTCGGATTTTGTCCTGTGTAAGTACCAAACTCGCCCCGACGTTGACCTCTCCGCCGTGGAGAACGTCCAACAAGCCAAGATTGTGTGGACGGGCGACGAATGGGAACTACACTTCGTCTGTAAGGTCGAGATCGACGTGGATGAAGCCCCCGGTGAGAAGACGGTGGGTGTTGATCTCGGTATTAACAACTTTGCCGCGCTCGCGTATGAAGACGGTCACAGCGAGCTGTACCCGCTGAACTGCTTGAAACAGGACGACTACTACTTCAGCAAGCGAATTGCTCGGTGTGACGACTCGAATTCCGATCAGGCCACCCGGCTGAACCAGAAGAAGTCGGCCCGCCGCACCTACTACTTCCACACCCTCTCGAAACATATTGTCCAGCGGTGTGTTGACGAGGAAGTTGGAACTATCGTGGTGGGAGATCTCTCCGGCATCCGTGAGGATGAGGAGAACGCCGAGTCAAAGGACTGGGGCATGCACGGGAATCTTGATCTGCACTCGTGGGCATTCGACCGTTTCACAGACCTTCTCGAATACAAAGCCGAAATGGAAGGTGTCACGGTTGAACAAGTGTCTGAGCGGGATACCTCGAAGTCGTGTTCGTGCTGTGGCCGGAAGTGTGACGCGAACCGTGTTGAACGTGGACTGTATGTCTGCGATGAGTGCGGGACAGTGGCGAACGCGGACGTGAACGGTGCTGAGAACATTCGGCAGAAAGTATCTCCAAGTCCCGCCACGGATGGCGGTGATAGGAGTAACGGCTGGTTGGCACAGCCATCGACGTTCTTGTTTGACAAGGAAACTGGTGCGTTTGTACCTCAAGAACAGGTCACGTCGTAAACCACAATATCCCAACCCAGCGGTGCGGTGCCGTGGGAATCCTCGCGCTTCAGCGCGGGGAGGATGTCAATCCTTGACGTCGAGGTCGAACTGCTCGTTTTCCGTGACCGCGTTGAGGACGACGCTCGTGTTCGACTCGCGGATGTCCGCGTCCGTGAGGATCGATTTGATCTGGTCGTTCATCCCGTCCGTGTCGGTGAACTTCCCGATGGCGATCACGTCGTAGTCGCCGGTGACCTCGTAGACGCTCACCATCTGTTTCTCTTGGCGCAGCTTCTCGGTGACGTCCGGCAGCGCGCTCCCCTCCACTTTGAGCTGGAGCACGGCCGTCACGTCGTAGCCGAGCTTGTCGTAGTCGACGACGGGGGTGTACCCCCGGATCACGCCCTCCTCTTCGAGGTCGCGGAGGTGGTTCGAGACGGTCGTCACCGAGACGTCGAGCTCGTCGCCCAGGCTTCGGAGGCTCGCGCGGCCGTTGCTGAGCAGCGAGTTGATAAGCTTCGCGTCGAGGTTTTCGTACGTCATCACACCCAACCACGCTTTCGGGGGTTTAGAATTTTACGAACGTCCAGCAGTTTTGCCTGTCCGGCGGTTCATGCGCCAAGCGATAAGGCCTTTATACTGGCAGATAAGGAATGAAGCGTCCAGAACATGACGGACGAACACGCGAAACCGGACGGCGGCCTCACGGCCGAGGAACAGGCGGTACTCGACGAGATCGAGGAAGAGAACGTCGACTTCCTGCGGCTCCAGTTCACCGACATTCTCGGCGTCGTGAAGAACGTCTCCGTCCCCGCCCATCAGGCGGAGAAGGCGTTCACCGAGGGTATCTACTTCGACGGCTCCTCCATCGAGGGGTTCGTGCGCATCCAGGAGTCGGACATGCGGCTCGTCCCCGACCCCGACACGTTCGCGGTGCTCCCGTGGCGCAGCGGCGAGGACGGCTCCGCGGCCGCGCGCCTCATCTGTGACATCGTCGACACCGACGGCGAACCGTTCGTCGGCGGGCCGCGCCAGGTGTTGAAGAGCGTCCTCGAAGAGGCCGAGGAGATGGGGTACTCCGTCTCGATCGGTCCCGAGCCCGAATTCTTCCTCTTCAAGACCGACGACGAGGGGAACGCGACGACGACTCCCCACGACAACGGCGGCTACTTCGACCTCGCCCCGAAGGACCTCGCGTCCGACGTGCGCAAGGAGATCATCTTCACCTTAGAGGAGATGGGCTTCGAGATCGAGGCCTCCCACCACGAGGTCGCCGAGGGCCAACACGAGATCAACTTCAAGTACGACGACGCGCTCACCACCGCGGACAACATCGCGACGTTCCGCGCCGTCGTCCGCGCGGTCGCCGCGCAACACGACCTCCACGCGACGTTCATGCCCAAGCCCATCGCCGACATCAACGGCTCGGGCATGCACAGCCACATCTCGCTGTTCGACGAGGACGGCAACGCGTTCGCCGACGACTCGGACGAGTTCAACCTCAGCGAGACGGCCTACGAGTTCATGGGCGGCATCCTGAACCACGCGCCCGCGTTCACGGCCGTGACGAACCCGACCGTGAACTCCTACAAGCGCCTGGTGCCCGGCTACGAGGCGCCCATCTACGTCGCGTGGTCCGACACGAACCGCTCGGCGCTCGTCCGCGTGCCGGACGCCGCGGGCGTCTCCGCGCGCTTCGAGGTCCGCAGCCCCGACCCGTCCTGTAACCCCTACCTCGGCATGGCGTCGCTCATCGCCGCCGGCCTCGACGGGATCAAGACCGGCGCCGACCCCGGCGACCCGGTCCGCGAGGACATCTACGAGTTCGACGACGCGAAGCGTCAGGAGTACGGCATCGAGACGCTCCCGCCGAACCTCGGCAAGGCCGTCGAGGAGTTAGAGGAAGACGAGGTGCTGCAGGAGGCGCTCGGCCCCCACACCTCCGAGAAGTTCGCCGAGGCGAAGTCCCAGGAGTTCAGCGAGTACCTCACCCAGGTGTCGCAGTGGGAGGAGGACCGCTACCTGGAGACCTTCTGAGGCGACCGCGCGGCCCGACGTTTCGATTTCTTTCGGTCTTCTATCGTGCCGTCCGGTTTCGCCCTGTTGCGCGTTTTTCGAGTGAGAGCGCTTCGTCTCCCAGAGAGCGTGTGAACTCGCGACCGATCGATTGCGGGAGTGCGTGTAATACGTCGTGAGTGAAACCATTTATAAATCAGAGTGCGGTGTTGCTGTCGGCTTTTTATAAGCGATCGACGCTGCTGGGATGGCGATCTTCAAAGCCCCAGTCGCGACGGCTCGCGCGCCTTGCTGCGCTCCTCGCTCGGTCGCTGTTGCTCCCTCGCTGCGGTGCTTGCTGCGGCGTGCTTCGCCCTCGCGACTGCCCCTTTGAGTCCCACCCCACACCGCTCAGCACCGCAACCTCACACCTCCCCAGCCTCGCGGTTCGCGCTCTCCGAGCGCTCACCGCGTCCAGCGAGAATCGAAGATTCTCTGGCAGCCGGCGCGTAGCGCCGGCGACCTCGCGGGCTGGCTCGCGGCCGCCGATGGCGGCCGCTCGCAGGCGCGCCACCGCCTGCCATTTATAAACGACCGTCGTCGCCGCTGGCGACTATTTAAATACCGAATCGCTGCTACCGATCTGTGATACTCACTCCCGGTATCGATCGCGTTCGTACGAACTGCGAAAAATCGCGCCGCAAGCGCTTTTACCGTCAGTTCGGTCCGTCTAACACTCCGACCAGCCGCACGACTCGCACGTCTTGCAGCCCTCGGAGTAGTAGAGGTTCATGCCGCCGCACTCGGGGCACTCGGGCGACTCGCCCGCCGCGATGAGCTCCTGGGTCGAGTCGTCGGCGCCGGCGGCGTCGTCTTCCGCTGCCGGGCCGGGGGCGTCCGCGCTCGGGGCGTCGGTCGCCGTGCCGGCGTCGACCGCGCCGCCGTCGGTCTGGCTCGGGGGGCTCGCGCCCGCCGCGGACTCCTCGACGTCGTCGAGGCTCTGCTGTTGGGGAATCCCCTTGTCGACGTCGTCGTCGAGGTAGCGCCGGAGCGCGGTGCCGATGGCGTCCGGGATCGACTGGATCTGCTCGCCTTTGTCCCAGGCGACCTTCGGGCTCCGGGTGCCCTGGAGCTCGTCGACGATCTCCTCGGGGTCGACGCCCGAGCGGAGCGCCGTCGAGATGACCTTCGCGAGCGCCTCCGTGAAGGAGTTGGTGTAGCCGCCGGAGTGGCCGATGTTCGCGAACAGCTCGAACGGCAGCCCGTTCTCGTCCTCGTTGATGGTGACGTACAGCTTGCCGTAGCCCGTCTCGACGCGCTGGGTGACCCCGTTCAGGGAGTCGGGGCGCGGGCTGCGCTCGCTGTAGTCGATCCGGGGCTGCTCCGTCGTTTCGAGCAGGTCCGAGATCTCCGCGTCGATCGCGGCCTGAACGTCCTCGTTGTCGAGGAACGCGTCGACACCGCCGAACACCTCGTTGATCTGTTCGACGATCGTCTCGGCGGCCTCGCTCTCGTCGGCGAACTCCGCGTTCTGCGCGCGCGTCGTGAGCACCTGCTTCGAGCGGGTGCCGTCGCGGTAGTAGGTGACGCCCTTCCCGCCGTTCTCGTAGATGTACTCGAAGACCTCCTTGGCGTCGCCCAGCGTGGAGTCGTTGGGCGCGTTCACGGTCTTCGAGATGGCGGAGTCGACGCCCTTCTGACAGGCGACCTGGACGCCGGCGTGGTCCTTCGCGGAGAGGTCGCCGGTGACGACGAACAGCTCACCGATCGCGTCCGGAACGGTGTCGAGCCCCTCGACGCCGTCGAACTCGTTGGTCGCCATCTGCTCTTGGGCCTCCTCCTTGACGGCGTCGACGTCGACGTCGTTGGCCTCCAAGGTACGCAGGAAGTAGTCGTCGAACTCGACGAGCATCTCGTCGCCCTGAACGTCGTCGGAGACGTTCTTGTAGTAGGCGACGTTGTAGATGGGCTCACAGCCCCCGGTCGTGTTGCCGATCATCGACGTCGTGCCCGTGGGGGCGATCGTCGTCGTGTTGTGGTTGCGGATCGGGAAGCCGTCCGCCCACTCGTCGGCGTCGAGCCCGGTGTAGTGCTCGAACCAGTCGCGGTGTTCGGTCGGGTTCGCGTACTTCGAGTCCGCCCAGTCGTTGAAGGTGCCGCGCTCCTCGGCGAGCTCGTGGGAGGCGAGCTTCGACTGGTGGTTGATGTGGGTCATCAGTTGCCGGGCGATCTCGTTGCCCGACTCGGAGCCGTAGCGGACGCCGAGCTGGACGTACAGCTGCGCGAGCCCCATGATCCCGAGCCCGATCTTCCGCATGTCGCGGACCTTCTCTTCGATCTCGTCGACCGGGAAGTCGGACATCGTGACGACGTTCTCGAGGAAGCGGGTGCCGTACGCGATCCGCTCTTCGAACTCCTCGAAGTCGATCGCCTCCTCGAGGAACGCCTCGACCGCGGCGGCCTCGGAGTCGTACTCGTCGGCGTGCTCGTCGGACCAGACGCGCCAGTCGGGGGCGTCGAGGTCCGCGAGCGTCGAGAGGTTGATGTGGCCGAGGTTACAGGCCTCGTACTCCTCCAACGGCTGCTCACCGCAGGGATTTGTTGCGAGGATTCTGTGGCTTGGATTTTCCTCCACATCGAAGGAATGTTCTTTGTTGATCCGTTCGAGGTAGACGACGCCCGGCTCCCCGTTCTCGTGGGCGCCCTCGATCATGTGGTCCCAGATCTCGGCCGCGGGGACGGAGAGCTCCTCGCCCACCTCGACGTGGTCGCCGAGGCCGAACATGTCGTAGAGCTCCTTCGTCTCCGGGGTGGCGACGTGGGGCTCCTCGGTGCGGGGGTTGGTGAAGGTGAACTCCTCGTCGTTCTCCAACGCATCCATGAAGTCGTCCGTGACGCCGACGCTGATGTTGAAGTTCGAGAGGTGGCCCTCCACCGCGTTCCGGAGGTGTTCCGGCACCTTCCCGTCCTCGTCGATGAGCTCGCGGGCCTCCTCCAAGGCGTCCGCGAAAGAGTTGTGCGTGAAGTCGTCGGGGTCGTTCAGGCGTAGCGAGTGGGCTAAGGAGACGTCCTTGTTCTTCGCGTGGATGAACTGGATGACGTCCGGGTGCGAGATGCGCATGACGCCCATCTGGGCGCCGCGGCGCGCGCCGCCCTGCGCGATCGTCTCGCACATCTGGTCGAACGTCCGCATGAACGTGATCGGCCCGGAAGCGATGCCGCCGGTGGAGCCGACGGAGTCGCCGTAGGGGCGGAGCTTCCAGAACGCGTACCCCATGCCGCCGCCGGACTGGAACACCTCGGCCGCCTCCTTGGCGGTCTGGTGGATGTCGGTGATGTCGTCGCCCGGCGAGTCGACGAAGCAGGCGGAGAGCTGTTGGAGCTCGTCGCCCGCGTTCATCAGGGTGGGGGAGTTCGGCATGAAGGAGAGCGACTCCATCCCCTGCTGGAACGTCTCGGCGGTCGCCTCGACGTGGTCGCGCACGCTCTCGGGAAGCTCGGGAACGACGGTCTCGTACGCGAACTTGTTGACGTTGTGGGCGGTGAGCGTCGTCTCCGCGTCGTCCTGCGCGGTCGTGCCCGCGCCGAAGACCTCCTCGGCGAGCTCGTCGCGCCGGGGGTGGTCGGGCTTCAGCTGGTCGGGCGTGACCGTGACCTCGACGCCCTGCTTTTCGGCCTCGAAGACGGCCTCCGCGAGCGCGACGTTGCGCGCGACGCGGTCGAACAGCTCCTCCTGATCTTCGTCCGGCTCGCCGTCCGCGTTCTTCCGGAGGTAGCGCGCAGGCAGGATGTTGTGGTAGGCGTTGCCCGTGAGGCGCTCCTCCATGGTGTCGCCCGTGGTTCGTTTGATCGGCAGTTCGACTCCGTCGGCGGAGACGCCGTCGCTGCTCATTCGGCGGCCACCCCGCTGGTTTGGCGTGGGATATGGATCATCTGTAGTGTTGGTGTACTGGCGAGGCGGGCCCTTGTAGGTTCGGATGTTCGGACCCGCCCGGCATCTACGTGTCCGATTCGGTATGTAACGTCGGTCAGGCGCGTCTGACGCTGAATCCGGTACGTCGGTACAAAAAGGGCTCCGGACACATAAGCGTAGGTAGACCGGAGTGAAACTGATCTCCAACCGGCCAAACCGCTGTACGAGAGCGGTCTCCCACCGGAACAGAAGGGGGGTTGCTGGGCGGTGATTCCTCCGTCGATATCCGGCGCTGGCCTCCCCGCGCTCGTCGCCTCGCCGCGTGCGCGTCCGGACTCCGCGCAGTTCTTGCCGCGGATATATCAAAATTCGATAACTGGATCCGCCCTCGTCCCACAAGCTTATGCCCGGCGTCGCCGTGGGGCCGGACATGACCGCATCATCGCTCGCGCTCGCGGGGCTCGTCGCGCCGGCACAGGCCGCGCTGCTCGGCAGTCAGGTCGGCCAGCTGCTGGTCGCCCTCGTCGCCGTCGCGCTGATCATCGTCGTCGGCAAGTTCGTGCTGAAGCTCGCGTGGCGGCTCGTCACGATCGGCATCGTCGTCGTCGCCGCGTTCTACTTGCTGTCGGCGATCGGACTGATCTAAGGACTGATCGAAAAAACGCGGCCGCGAAGCCGGGAGTGCGCCTTACTGGAACGCCGCGCCCGGTTCGGCCTCGTCGCGGTTGACCTCCGACCGCTGGAACTGCTTTTCTATCTCCTCGTAGCGCTCGCGCGTTTCGGGGGTGACGCTGGGGTTCACCTCGTTCAGCGCGTCCTCGAAGTGCGCCATCGTCACGCGGACGTTGCCGACGGACTCGCCGACCTCCTCCCGCGTGACGCTGCCGATGAACTCACGGGAGGCGTTCATCGACGCCTCGCGGGCGACCGCCTCGATGTCGGCGCCCACGTAGCCCTCGGTCTTGCGGGCCAGCGCGTCGAGGTCGACGTCGTCGGCCAGCGGCTTGTTCCGCGTGTGGACCTCGAAGATCCGGCGGCGGGCCGTCTCGTCGGGGACGGGCACGTGGACGTGCCGGTCTAAGCGGCCGGGACGCAGCAGCGCCGAGTCGATGAGGTCCGGGCGGTTCGTCGTCGCGATGACGACCACGTCCTCCAGCGATTCGAGCCCGTCGAGCTCCGTCAGCAGCTGGGAGACGACGCGCTCGCCGACGCCGGAGTCGCCGGAGTTCTTCCCGCGCTCGGTCGCGATCGAGTCGATCTCGTCGAAGAACACGATCGTCGGCGCGTTCTCGCGGGCCTTGCTGAACACCTCGCGGACGCCCTTCTCGGACTCGCCCACGTACTTGTTCAGCAGCTCGGGCCCCTTGATCGAGATGAAGTTCGACTCGCTCTCGTTGGCGACGGCCTTCGCGAGCAGGGTCTTCCCCGTGCCCGGCGGGCCGTACATCAGGACGCCCTTCGCGGCCTGCATGTCGAGCTCCTCGAACACCTCGGGGTACTCTAAGGGCCACTGGATCGTCTCGCGGAGCCGCTCTTTGGTGCCCTCGAGGCCGCCCACGTCGTCCCAGGTGACGTCGGGGACCTCCACGAACACCTCCCGCAGCGCGGAGGGTTCGATCCCCTTGATCGCCTCCTTGAAGTCCGCCTCGGTCACCTGAATGCTGTTCAGCACGTCGGCGTCGATCTCGTCGCTTTCGAGGTCGATCTCGGGGCGAATGCGGCGCAGCGCGTGCATCGCGGACTCCTTCGCCAGCGACTCGAGGTCGGCCCCGACGAAGCCGTGGGTGTTCTCGGCGTACTCGTCGAGGTCGACCCCGTCGGTCAGCGGCATGTTCCGCGTGTGGACCTGCAGGATCTCCTTGCGGCCGTCGCGGTCGGGGACGCCGACCTCGATCTCGCGGTCGAAGCGGCCGCCCCGTCGGAGCGCCTGGTCGATTGCGTCGACGCGGTTCGTCGCCCCGATGACGACGACCTCGCCGCGCTCCTCGAGCCCGTCCATCAGCGAGAGGAGCTGGGCCACGACGCGGCGCTCCACGTCGCCGCCGGCCTCCTCGCGCTTGGGCGCGATGGAGTCCAGCTCGTCCATGAAGATGATCGACGGCGACTCCTCGGCCGCCTCCTCGAACACCTCGCGGAGCTGCTCTTCGCTCTCGCCATAGTACTTCGACATGATCTCCGGGCCGGAGATCGTGTGGAAGTTCGCGTCGATCTCGTTGGCGACCGCCTTCGCGATCAGCGTCTTCCCCGTGCCCGGCGGGCCGTGGAGCAGGACGCCCTTCGGCGGGTCGATGCCGAGGCGCTTGAACAGCTCCGGGTGCCGCATCGGGAGCTCGATCATCTCGCGGACCTGCTCGAGCTCGTCGTCGAGCCCGCCGATGTCCTCATAGGTGACGTCGGGCCCCTCGCCGGTGCCGCCCGGGGCGTCGCCGCGGTCGGCGATCTCCTCGGCGGAGATCTCGGAGATGCTGATCTCCGTCTCGTCGGTGATGACGACCGTGCCGCTCGGGCTCGTCTCGGCGATCTTCATCGGGACGGCCTGCGACTGACCGCCCATCAGCCCGAAGCCGAGGGAGGTTCGGATCGTCTGTCCCTCGGTCACGGGCTGGCCGGAGAGCTTGTCGCGGATGAACGGGGCGATCTGGCCCCGCACCCGCAGCTGGCTCGGGAAGGCGATCGTCACCGCGTCTGCGCGGGAGACGTCGACGTCCTCGACGGTCACGCGGTCGTCGATCCCCACGTCGGCCTCCTGCCGGAGGCGGCCGTCGATGCGGATCACGCCGGTGCCGTCGTCCTCGGGGTAGCCGGGCCAGACCCGGGCGATCGCGGCCCCGTCGGCGCCCTCGACGCGGACGATGTCCCCGCCGGAGAGCCCGAGCTCGTCGGCCGCGACGCGGTCGATCGCCGCGAGGCGGCGGCCGGCGTCCTTCTGTTTCAGCGGCTTGACGGTGAGCTTCATCGCTCGCCCTCCACGGTGAGCACGCCGTTGTTCACGGCCGCGTCCGCGGCCGTTCCGGGCAGCTCGAACTCCGATTCGACCGGCCCGTCCGGTCCCTCCACGACAACGATCGCCGTCTCGCCGACGGTGTCGACGGTGACGGTCTCGTCGTCGACGCCGAGATCGGCGGCGACGACCCACTCGTCGTCGTACTCGTACCGACGCAGCAGCGCGCCGTCGCCGGTCGATCGGGTCTGTATGTGATTCATCCTAACTACGAGTTAGTCGCGTAGCTATTTAAACTTGACGCTCAAAATCGCACGACGTGAGTGTTTCTCTGTTCTATCGGTAGTGTAGCGGTTCGGATCCCATTGCCCCCGATCGGTCGCCGTCCGGCGGTCGGCGCCGCGTCGTGTCTCCCGTTCGGATCGCGGGCCCGTCTCCCGTTCGAGGCGACGTAAGTAGCGTGGCGTCCGACCCCTCGGGCGTTTATACCGCTCGGCGCCGAACCGCCGGCCATGGAACGGGTCACCCACGACGGCCGGGCGACGGCGTCCCGCCGCTTCGACCGCGGCGGCGACGGGCCGACGGTCTGTTTCGTCCACGGCAGCGGCGGCACGAAGGACGTCTGGAAGTCGCAGGCGCGCATCGCCGACCGGTTCCCCGGCGTCGCCGTCGACCTCTCCGGGCACGGCGACAGCGACGACGTCTCGACGCCCGCGGGCCGCGAGACGCTCGACGCGTACGCCGACGACGTCGTCGCGGTCGCGGAGGCGACGGACGCGACCGTCCTCTGCGGGAACTCGCTCGGCGGCGCGGTCGCGCTGTGGATCGCCTTAGAGCGCGACCTCGCGCTCGACGGCCTCGTCCTCGCGGGCACGGGCGCGAAGCTCGCGGTGGCCGAGCCCCTCCGCGACGCGCTCGCCGGCGACTTCGACCGGGCGGTCTCGCTGCTCCACGAGCCGGACCGGCTGTTCCACGACGCGCCCGCCGAGTACGTCGAGCTCTCGGAGGCGGCGATGCGCGCGTGCGGCCGGGAAGTCACCGAACGCGACTTCCTGACGTGCCACCGCTTCGACGTCCGGGACCGCCTCGACGCGGTCGACGTCCCGGCGCTCGCGCTCGTCGGCGCGCACGACGGGCTCACGCCGCCGGCGTACCACGAGTACCTCGCCGAGGAGATCCCGGACGGGGAGTGGACCGAGCTCCCGGACGCCGCGCACCTCGCGATGCTCGAACGGCCGGCCGCGTTCAACGAGGCGCTTTCCGGGTTCCTCGACCGACTGTAGGGCGTCGACCGCGGCGACCGGCCCCGAAGCCGGTCGAGCCGCGGCGACCGCGCAGGTACCCTTTTAGGTCGCTCGCGCGTCGCGGGGGCACATGGTCGACAGCGACGAACGAGACGCGGACGCGGGTCGGACCGGCGACTCGGAGGAGCGGGCCGCCGCGGCGAACGCGCCCGGCAACCCCGACATCGAGGACCTGCTCGCGAAGCTCGACGCCTTGAGCGACACCGTCGACGAGGACCACGAGCGCGAGAAGGTCAGACAGACCATCTCGCTCGTCGAGCGGATGCCCGGGACCGGCGCGCTCGCCGAGCGGATCACCAAGTACACCTCCCGGGACTTGGCCGAGTCGTTCGTCGGGGCGGTGCTGTTCGCGCTCCCGCTGCTCGTCGAGGGCGGCGTCTTCGAGATAGCCGCCTGGTTCGCCGCGACGACCGTCGCCGGCGTCCCGGTCCTGTTGATCGGCCACGTCGGGTTCATCTTCATCGCGACCGCCGGGCTCCTCTACTTTGCCGACTTCCGGCAGATCACGATCCGACACCCGATCTTCGGGCTCATCCCCCGCCGGTACGCCGGGGTCCTCCTCGTATCGCTGGTCACGTCGTCGACCATGCTGCTGTTCTGGGGCCGGCTCCACGAGGGGGACCCGACCGCGCTCGAACGGGTCGGTCGGATCGCGGTCGTCTGGGCCGCGGCCGCGTTCGGCGCGGGACTGGGTGACATCCTCCCGGGCGAGTCGCAGGGCGAGGACCTCGGGAAGTTCGACCTCGACATCGGCGACGACGACTGAGCCGCGGCCGGCGACCGCGAACGGCAAGCCGACTCGACGTCCGCCCGCGACCGCGTTTGCCCGCCTCGGTTCCCGCGAGCGGACCCCGTTTTTCCACAGCTTTTTCGCTGCGGCGACCCTACCTGTGTCCATGTCAGCGCTACGCGACGCGCTCCGGGACCTCCCGGACGCGGTGTTTGCGGACCTACTCGAGTCGGACGAGGGGTACGTCCTCGTCGTCGACCTCCCGGGCGCGACCGCCGAGACCACCGAGGTGCTCGTCGAAGACGGGCGCATCGACATCGAGGGGCGCCGCGAGAAGGCCGTCCCCGAGGGGTTCGAGTACGTCCGCGAGGACCGCCCGCTGTTCCTCGACGCGGAGCTCCCCCTCCCGAGCGACGCCGACGGCGCGGGCGCAGACGCCGAGATCGACCGCGGCGTCCTCGAGATCTCGCTGCCGAAGCGGGAGCGCGAGGTCTCCCGGACCATCCCCGTCGACGACGCGGACGACGAGGGCGACGCCTGACGGGTGGTCACGCTGGTCAACCTTCGCGCCTACTGGCGGTTCGTCGTCGTCCTGCGGCAGTTCTCGCCGCTCATCGTCGCGTACTGGCGTGACAGCCGCCGCTACTTCCTGTTCGGCGGGAGCCGCGAGGTCGACGCCGAGACGCAGCGCGAGCGCGCGGCGGTACTGCTCGACATCCTGCTCACCCTCGGCCCGACGTTCATCAAGCTCGGGCAGATCCTCTCGACACGCCCGGACATCCTCCCGCCGGCGTACATCGAGGTGCTGGAGGGGCTCCAAGACGACGTGCCCCCCGCGCCGTGGGAGGAGTCGAAGGTCGTCCTCGAAGACGAGTTCGGGCCGGTCGACGACACGTTCGACGACTTCGACCGCGACCCGATAAGCGGCGCGAGCCTCGGACAGGTGTACACCGCGGAGTACGAGGGGAACCCGGTTGCGGTGAAGGTGCGCCGCCCGGGAATCGAATCGCTCGTCGAGGCCGACCTCCGGACGATCCGCTGGTCGATCCCCCTCGTCAAGCGGTTCACCGGGGCGGGCCGGTCGTTCTCCTTAGAGAACCTCGCCGACGAGTTCGCCAAGACGATCCGCGAGGAGATGGACTACGAGCGCGAGCGGACGATGCTCGAGGAGATCCGCGGCAACTTCGGCGACGAGGACCGGATCCGGATCCCGGAGACGTACGAGTCCGTCTCCGGCCCGCGCGTACTCACGATGGAGTACGTCCCGGGCACGAAGATCAGCGACATCGACGCGCTCGACGAGGCGGGACACGACCGGACGCAGATCGCGGAGACGCTCCAGGAGGTGTACCTCCAGATGATAATCGAGGACGGCGTGTTCCACGCCGACCCCCACCCGGGGAACCTCGCGGTCGCGGACGACGGCGCCGTGATCTTCTACGACTTCGGGATGGCGGGCCGGGTCGACCCGTTCGTCCAGGAGAAGATCGTCGAGTTCTACGTCGCGGTCGCGCGGCAGGACATCGACGCCATCCTCGACACGCTGATCTCGATGGGGACGCTCTCGCCGGAGGCTGACCGCGAGGTGATGGGAAACGTGATGGAGCTGGCCATCGCGGACGCCAGCGGCGAGGACATCGAGCAGTACCAGGTGAACCAGATCATCGAGCAGGTGGAGTCGACCATCTACGAGTTCCCGCTGCGGCTCCCGCCGAACCTCGCCTTGGTCCTCCGCGTCGCTACCGTCGTCGAGGGGGTCTGTGTCACCTTGGACCCCGAGTTCGACTTCATCTCGACGGCGACCGACTACCTCCGCGAGGAGGGGTACTACGAGCAGACCGCCCGGGATCTCGCCGAGGACGCCGGCCGGCAGGTACAAAAGACCACCGAGGCGCTGTTCACCGTCCCGCCGAAGGCCGACGAGTTCCTCGACCGCGCCAACCGCGACGACCTCACCGTCAACGTCGTGTTGGAGGACGACACGAACGTCTTAGAGAAGCTGGCGATGCGGATCGCCTACTCCGTGCTGCTCGCCGTCGGCGTCCTCTCGGCGACGATCCTCTACTCGTTCGCGGACAACTGGCGGCTCGCGCTCGTCGTCCTCGCGTTGGCCGCGCCGCTCGCGATCGCCCTGTACCGGTCGTTCCGGAAGAAGCGCGGGCTCCGGACCACGCCCCAGTTCACCAGGCAGGGGATGAAGAACCAGCGCGACGACTGAGTCGCGGCGTCACGCGCCGACGACCTGAATCGGCACGAGGAGGAAACAGAGCGCGCCGACGGCGAACGTGGCGAGGCCGACCGCGAGCCGCGGGAGCCCCACACCCTCCTCGTCGGTCGGGTCGGCCGGGCCGTTGAACGCGATCACCGTCGCGAACACGCCCCAGAACGCCCACAGCCCGACGGACTCGTTCAGCCCGAGCCCCCGCCAGAAGTGGAGGTACGCGGCGATCCCGAACAGCGCGCCAGGGACGAGCGCCGCCACCGTCTCCTGTCGCGGCCCGAGCATCGCCCGGACCATGTGACCGCCGTCCAGCTGGCCGACCGGGAGGAGGTTCAGGAGGGTGAAGAACATCCCGACCCAGCCGCCGATCACCACCGGGTGGGCGGTGAGCCGCGGGTCGCCGTAGCTCGTCGGCTGCCCGAGGACGCCGGCGATGAGGTCTAAGAGTGGCGGGTTGTTGAACCGGATCACCGAGCTCGACGAGCTCGCGAGCTCCGCGGGCACCCCAATCGGGTCTAAGGAGAGGCCGACGGCAGTCACGACGACCGTCGCGACCAACCCCGCGATCGGGCCGGCGGCGCCGATGTCGAAGAGGACCTTCCGCGAGGGCATCCGCCCCCGGATCCGGATCACCGCGCCGAGCGTGCCGAACGGGAAGATGAAGGGGATGACGTACGGGAGCGAGACGGGGACGCCGTGGTAGCGCCCGGCGGCGTAGTGGCCGAGCTCGTGGGTCATCAGAACGCCGAGGACGGCGGCGGTGAACGGCCACGCCTGAAGCAGCGAGAGGGGGTTCGACTGGATCTCCGCGAGCGGAACGTAGTACCAGCCGTACGCGCCGACGAACAGCGTCGACAGTATCGTGGCCGCGAACATGGCGACGTTCACCCACGGGATCCCGTCGCGGCCGCGGTCGAACGGCGTCGCGACGACGACGTGGCCGTCGTCGACGACCTCGACGTCGACCTCGTAGCCCGCCTCTCGGAAGTGCGGGGTCAGCTTTCGCAGCAGCGTCCGCTCCGGGACGTACGACTCGCCGCGGTATCGCACGCGGCCGTCCTCGCGGCGGACCTCGTCGATCCGGAAGAACGTCCGGAGGGGCTCCGGACGCGGCGCGCCGTCGCCGGCCGCCGCCGCGTCCTCGTGTTCTGGCATCGCCTCGTCGTAACTGGTCGGCGAGTATAAACCCCGCGTCGGCGGGTGAGCGAACCGGAAACGGGGGGACCGGTCGTCCGCTCGGTTCATGAAGCGGACGCGTGCGCGGTCAGAAAGCGCGAGCCGGGGACCGAACCGCGGGCGTCAGTGCGGTGCTGCGCGTCGGGGGCGGTGCTACGGGCGTCGGTCGGCGGAGCGGGACGTCAGGCGGGCTCGACGCGCCAGGTCGTCGCGCCCGTGTACGACCACTTCTCGACGGTGAGCTCCGTCGCGGAATCGCGGAGCTTCACCATCAGGGCGCCGATCTCCTTCGGCGAGAGGTCGACGTCCTCGGAGATGAACTTCCCTTTGAAGTACATCTCGCCGTCCTGCGCGCGGTCGAGCAGGTACTGCTTCAGCCGCTCTTCCTTGCTGCGGTCGTCGTTCGCGCTCGCGTTCGTGGAGGGGTTCGCTGTCGCGCTCATGGTACACCCCACGCTTGCCGCCGGAGGGTGTTATAAAGGCAACACCGTTGGGCGACGTTCAGGGGGTTTCAGGGCGTTTCACCGAACTCGACGGGCTAAAACGTGTCTGACGGACTCTTTACAACGGTTCCAAAGCGGCGCAGACGTTTTATAATCCGTTTTACGCTCGTTTCTCTCGATAACTACTCGGGGAACGAGCCACTCGTCGCCGCCGCGTTCGCCCGACAACTACCGGCAAAATGGGCCGCGTAACACCGTCTCGGAGCGACCGCGCGCCCCTCGCGCGGCCCGCTCACCGGCCGTCCGACGTTGTGGGGAAGGCCTCGACGCCGCCTCCGACCACCGTTCAGTCGCGCCGATGGACCCAGAACGTCTCCGATTCTGTCGCCTCCTTTTTGAATATCGGTACCTCGTCTTTCAGCCGGTCGATCCCGTCCTCGACCGTCCGGAACGCCTCCCGGCGGTGGCCGGCGAGCACGACCACGAACACGATGTCCTCGCCCGCCTCGATCACGCCGGTGCGGTGGTGCATCCGCACGTCGAAGACGCCGTCGCGGTCTTCGAGCTCGTCGGCGATGTCCCCCATCCGCGCCTCGGCGACCCCCTCGTACTTCTCGAACGCGAGGTGCGTCGTCCGGTCGTCGTCCGGGTCGTCGCGGGCGCGCACGCGGCCGGTGAACGTGGCGATCGCCCCTGACCGGTCGGCGTCCGCCGACGCCTCGACGCGCCGCACGAGCGTCTCGCGGGTGATCCACGGCTCCGCGTCGTCGAGGTCGGCGACGAGCGCGTCGAGGTCGACCTCGTCGGGGGCGCCCGCGGTCGCGAGGACCGTGCCCGGCACGCTCTCGGGGTCCGGGTTCGGGCCGAGGAGGACCGCGGGGACGCGCAGGCGCGACTCGCCGACCGCCAGCAGGTAGTCGTGGTCGGGGGCGAGCCCGTCGAGCAGGTCGTCGAACCCCTCGACGCTTCCCCGCCCGGTCCAGTTCCCGTCCGCGTCGAACGCGATCTCGGTGTCGGCGTCGGGGCGTCGAGCGGGGTCGGTCCCCTCGCCGTCGACCACCCCGCCGTCGGTGGCCGGATCGGTCGGACCGACCGAGTCCGCCTCGCTCCGCCTCCCGCCGTCCGGGTCGGCGCCGCGTTCCACGACGGCGACCCGCCCGTCCAGCCGCGCCGCGAGCCGCCGCGCCAGCGCCGAGCCCCCGTCGCCGACGATCGATATCGGTCGCATACCCGAGAGCGGGCCGCGACCGGCTTAGGCGTTTCCCGGTCGTCCCGTCGGTCCGGATCCGGTGTCCCGGACCGGCTCCGCCGCGTCCGGGCTTGACAATCCTTAAGACCGCGACAGGGGTACTCGTCGCCAATGAGAGTCGTCGTTTCTGTCGGCGGGAGCGTGCTCGCGCCGGACCTCGACCCCGCGCGCGTGGCCGCCTACGCCGAGGCGATCGAACGACTGGTCGCCGACGGCTGCGAGGTCGGGGTCGTCGTCGGCGGCGGCGGCGTCGCCCGCGAGTACATCGAGACGGCCCGCGAAATCGGGGCCAACGAGGTCGAGCTCGACCGGCTCGGCATCGGGACGACACGGCTCAACGCCCGCCTCCTGATCGCCGCGCTCGGCGACCGCGCGAGCCTCGCGCCCGCGCCCGACACGGAGGAGGCGGCGGCGGCGCTCCGCCGCGACGAGGTGTCGGTGATGGGTGGGGTGACGCCGGGACAGACGACCGACGCGGTCGCCGCCGCGTTCGCCGAGTCGGTCGACGCCGACCTGCTCGTGTACGCCACGAGCGCCGACGGGGTGTACGACGCCGACCCCAACGCCGACCCCGACGCGACCCAGTTCGCGGAGCTGTCGCCGGCCGAGCTCGTCGACATCGTGCTCCCGATGAGCCGCGACGCGGGCGCGTCCGCGCCCGTCGACCTGCTCGCCGCGAAGCTGATCGACCGGGCCGGCATCCGGTCGATCGTCTTAGACGGTACCGACCCGAGCGCCGTCGTCGACGCTGTGTTGCGCGGCGACCACACGGGGACCGACGTGGTCCCTGTCGACGGCGCCGAACCGAGCCGCTGGACGGAGGACCGATGAGCGCGGACGACGACTCCCCGCACATCCTCTCCGAGCAGACCGCGCTCGACGAGGGAGCGGCAGACGAGAGCGCGGAAGCGGTCGACGACGGCGAGGGCGCGAGCGACGAATCTGCGGAGACGTTCCACGCCTTCTGGGCCGACGTCGTCGCGGACAAAATCGAGACGCGCGACCCCGACGAGCCGATCGTGATCAAGGGCGGCGTCTCCCCCTCCGGGGTCGCGCACCTCGGCAACTTCAACGAGATCATGCGCGGCTACTTCGTCGCCGAGGTGCTCCGCGACCGCGGTCACGAGGTCCGGCAGGTGTTCACCTCCGACGACAGGGACCCGCTGCGGAAGGTCCCGCGGAAGTTAGCGAACGCGGACGGCGAGATCGTCGGCCTCGGCGAGGTCGACGCCGGCGCGCTCGGCCGCAACCTCGGGAAGCCGTACACGGCAATTCCGGACCCGTTCGGCGAGGCCGACTCGTACGCGGCCCACTTCGCGGGCCTGCTGAAGGCCGACGCCGACCGGCTGAACGTCCCCGTCGAGATGCTCTCGAACACCGAGCTGTACGCCGACGGCGCGTTCGACGACGCGGTCCGGACGGTCCTCTCGGACGTCGAGCGCGTCCGCGAGGTGCTCTCGCCGTATCAGGACAAGGTCGACGACGAGTACGTCCCCTTCAACCCGGTCTGCGAGTCGTGCGGCAAGGTCACCGAGACGGTGACGGCGATCGACCTTGACGCGGAGACCGTCGACTACGTCTGTACCGACATGGACGCCGGCGGCAACACCATCGAGGGATGCGGCCACGAGGGGACCGCGACGTTCCGCGAGGGGAAGCTCCCGTGGCGGCTTGAGTGGCCCGCACAGTGGGAGGTCCTCGGCGTCGACTTCGAGCCGTTCGGGAAGGACCACGCCGAGGGGTCGTGGCCCTCCGGGGTCGACGTCGCGCGGAACGTCTTCGGCGAGGAGCCGCCCGTGCCGATGGTGTACGAGTGGTTCACGCTCAACGGCGAGGCGTTCTCCTCCTCCGAGGGCAACGTCGTCACGGTCCAGGAGCTGCTTGAGCTCATCGAGCCCGAGGTGCTACGCTACTTCTTCGCGCTCCACCCGAAGAAGGCCCGCGACCTCGACGTCGAACGGCTCGACCAGCTCGTCGACCGGTTCGACCGGTTCGAGCGCGCCTACTTCGGCGAGGTCGACGACCCGGACCTCACCGCGTTCGCCGAGCGCGCCTACCCGTTCGTCGTCGGGAGACCGGACGACCCGCCGACGGAGCGGCCGATCCGGCTCCCGTACACGTTCGCGGCGGTCCTTGGAATGGTCGACGACCCCGACTTCCGCGAGCGCCTCGCCCGCGACGAGGGGCACATCCCCGCCGAGGCCGACGAGGACGCGGTCGACGCCGCGCTCGCCCGCGTGGAGCAGGCCCGGAACTGGGCCGAGCGGACCGAAAACGAGTACGACTACCGCCTCCAGACCGACCTCCCCGCGGTCGAGTTCGACGAGGACGTCGCGGCCGCGCTCGACGACCTCGCCGACTTCGTCGCGGCCGGCCACGACGGCGAGGAGATCCAGGGGGCGATGTATGAGACCGCCCGCGACCACGACGTCGAGGTGAGCGACTTCTTCGCGGCCGGCTACCGCCTCTTCTTCGACGACACGCAGGGGCCGCGGCTCGGGGAGTTCCTGGGCGAACTGGAGCGCGACTACGTCGTCGACCGGCTCCGACGGGAGGCGTAGATGCCCGAGGACCGCTCGCTCGACGACTTCGCCCTCGGTGATGAGGACACCGATTCCGACGCGGCGGAAGCCGCCGACGATTCTGCCTCGGACGACGGGGACCCGGACGCCCCGAGCGATCCGAACGACGCCGCTGACCCGGCCGCCGTCGACCCCGCGGTCGCCACCTCGACGTGGCATACGGACGGCGCGGCGTGCGACCGCTGTGGCGAGCGGGTCGAGCGCCGCTGGCGCGACGAGGACGACTTCGTCTGCGCCGACTGCGCGTCGTGGTGACTGTCTTTCTGCGATCGGATGCGACGGTCAAAATTTAAGCCGACGGCCGTCGAGGAGTTGCTCGCGAAGAAAATTCGGCGAGTAAAAGTTAAATATAAATGAAGTTTAATTCGGAACTGATCTACGGGCGGTCTGCGGCCGCTCTCACGGCGGCGTACCTCTGTCTCGGAGCGCTGTTCGCGGTCGCGGTTCACCTCGCGGTCGCGTCGGCGAACGGGACCGCGGCGGGGTGGGCGCCGACGCGACTCGTCGGGGACTTCCTGCTCGTCGCCGGGTCCGGCGGACTCCTCTACGGCGCGGTCACGCACCACCGGCGGCGGGCAGAGACCGCCAGACGGGACCTCGAAACCTCCAACCAGCAGCTACAGGTTCTGAGCCGGGTGTTCAGACACAACGTCCGAAACGACCTCAACGTGATTCAGGGGTACACCGACCTGTTGGCCGACCGAGTCGACGACGAGCGGGGCCAGGAGTGCCTGGAGACGATCCGGCAGACGACCGACGACGTCATCGCGATCAGCGAGAAGCTCCGGGTGATCGAGGACGCGTCGCCCGAGCGGCCGGACGGCCGCGTTAACCTCGTCGACGCCGTTCACGAGGCGATCGGGGTCCTCGACGACGACGGAACCGCGGTCACGGTCGAAACCCCGTCCGAGGCGTGGATCCGCGCGGACGACTCCGTCGAGTTCCCGATCCGCGAGGTGTTCGAGAACGCGGTCACCCACAACGACGGCGCGACGCGGCGCGTGGCGGCGACGATCCGCGAGAACGGGACCACCACCTGTCTGGAGGTCACCGACAACGGGCCGGGGATCCCGCCGGACGAGCGCGCGGTGTTACAGGCGGAAGAGGAGACGCCGCTCTCGCACGCGAGCAGCATCGGGCTGTGGCTCGTCAAGTGGATGTGCGAGACGCAGGGGGGGACCGTCCGCTTCGAGGCGACGGACGACGGCACGACGGTCCGGCTCCGGTTCGAGTCCGCTCCGCCGCCCGCTACTCAAGCTCGGTGATCGTCACGGCGTACACCGCGCCGCAGTTCCCGCATTCGACGTGGACGCCGCGGCTCGCCTCGCCGCGGGTGAACTCGGAGATCTCCTCCGAACAGGAGCACTCGAACTGGACTTTCATTATCCGTTCTGCGCGCTGCTGGTATTTAAAAGAAACCGATGCGGAATCAACGGCGAAAAACGGCGATCGCGGTACCACCCCGCACGCCGTTCCCTCGGTCAGAGGTCGCGCTCGGCGTCAGTCGTCGTCGACGATCACTTCGACGGGGCCGTCCCCGTCGTCCGCGGCGTCCTCGTCGTGTCCGCCCGACGCGTCGGGGCCGCCGGACTGCTGCTGCTGGTAGTAGAGCCCACCGGCGACGGCGAGGACGAGCCACGACCGCCAGTTGGCGAGGTTCAGCGTGTAGCCGATGCCGAACGGCTTCTCGACGAGCATCCCCTTGCCGGGCTGCCAGTACGACGAAAGCAGGCGTCCGAGGCTCGGGCGCTCGAAGTTGTACGGGATTCCGAGAATCTCTCCCGACGACGGTTTATCTCCCATGCCCGGTACTCTATCCGCTGGCACCATAAATCGTGGCGCCATCGGACGCCGATCGCCGTGGGGAGCGCAGCCGCGCCGACGCCGCGGTCGGCGGCGCCGGAAGTCCTCAGCGATACCGGCCGCGGTCCGCCACGTCGCGAAGCCGTTCGAGGACCTCGCCGTCTCCGACGGCCCCGTACCCCGATTCGAACGCCGCGATCAGCGGGTCCGGGTCTGTCGCGGTCGCCCGGATCGATCCCTCGAACACGTGGAGGTCCATCGCGTGGTCCTCGACGTGGCCGGTGTGGTAGCCGAGCCCGAAGTCGATGAGGTACGTCTCCGGCGCGGGGTCGGCGTTGCCGCTCTCCGCCCCCGCCTCGACGTCGTCGGGCGACACGCGTACGTTCCGGGTCGTCGGGTCGCCGTGGACGATCCCCGCGCCGTGAAGCCGCGCGAGGTGGCGGCCGACGGCCTCCGTCCACCGCTCGTCGAGGGCGGCCGCGAGGTCGCGGTCGCCGACGTACTGGAGCGTCAGCGTCGCGTTCGCGAGGTCGACGTCGGACACGAGCGGCGTCGGCACACCCGCGCGCCGCGCCTCGCTCGTCAGCCGCGCCTCCGCGACGGTGCGGTCGCGCCTGAGCGTCCGGTCGAGCTCGGGGTGGCGATACGACTTCTCCACGCGCCGCTTGATCACGCGACGGTCGCCGCCCCTCCCCTCGACCGTCACGGTCGCCTCCGCGCCGCGGCGGTCCGCGTCCGGGTCGCGCGCCGCGCCGCCCGACCCACTACCCGGGCCTCCCCGAGCGACCGACTCGCCGTCGCGCCACGTCACCGGCACCTGGTCCGGTCGGAAGTTCGGGTCGACCGCGGACTCCGCGATCGGAATCGTGTCGCCCGCGGCGGCCATCTTCGCGCCCAACACGGCGATCATCCCCGCGTTGTCACGGAGGAAGCGCGGCTCCGGGGCGTGGAAGTCGGCGCCGCGGGCCTCGCACATCGCGGCCAGCATCTCGCGCAGCCGGTCGTTCTGTGCGACGCCGCCGCCCAACACGAGCTCGTCGGCGCCGGTCAGCGACAGCGCGCGCTCCGACACCTCCGCGAGCATCGCGAAGAC
Source organism: Halorubrum sp. T3 (assembly GCF_000296615.1). Classification (NCBI taxonomy): domain Archaea; kingdom Methanobacteriati; phylum Methanobacteriota; class Halobacteria; order Halobacteriales; family Haloferacaceae; genus Halorubrum; species Halorubrum sp. T3. The sequence continues at coordinate 424,320 of NZ_JH815330.1, forward strand.
GTGCTCCTGAAGCGAAAAGCAGATCTCCTCGACGGGGACCCCATTGTCCGCCGCGTCGTTGGCGGCCGAGCTGATCCCGGAAAAAGAGAAGTCCATCCCCTTGACGACGTACGGGAGGTCGAGGAGGTTGGCGTCGGCGGTCCCCCCGTCACCTTTACTGTCGTCGCCGGAACCGCCCGCGGCCGCCGCGAACTCCGCGGCCGCCGCCTCCACCTTCGGCCCGCCGGGGTGGCTCCAGCCGACGTGGCGCGTGAACTTGTCGATCGCGTTGCCGACGCCGGCGTCCATCGTCTCGCCGAGAACGCGGTAGCGCCCGTCGTGGTAGCCGAGCAGGTGCGCGTTTGCGCCCGAGGCGTTCAGACAGACCGGGTTGTCGAAGCCGGATTGATGGCGACCGATCTCTAAGTGCGCCACCATGTGGTTGACGCCGACGAGGGGGACGTCGAGCGTCCCGGCCAGCGACCGCGCCGCGGTCCCGACGATCCGGAGGCAGGGGCCGAGCCCGGGGCCCCGGGAGAAGGCGATCGCGTCGACCGCGTCCGGGCCGTGTTCCGCCTCGGCCGCGCTCAGTACCCGGTCGACGACCTCGGGGATCGCCTCCGACATGTGTTCGGCGGCCTCGCGCGGGTGAATGCCGCCGCTGTCCGGCTCGTAGGCGTCGGATTCGATGAGAACTGAGTCGGTCTCGGCGTCGTACAGCGCGGCGCTGGCGCACCACGCGGTACCCTCGATGCCGAGGACTCGCATCCGGCGGGGTTACGCTTCCTCGGCGTCCGCCTCTTCGCCGCCGATCTTGTTGCGTTCGAGCATGTGGTCCTGTTCGACCTCCAAGGCGTCAGCCGCGGAGTCGTACACCTTCGCGTAGCCGATCGTCTTGCGCATGCCGAACTTCGTGTCGAGCTCGTGGACGACGACCTCCTCGGAGTCCTTGTCGAGCTTGGCAGCCAGCGAGTCGCGGACCGACAGCCGCGAAGGGGTGGCTTCCTCGTGGGTCGTCTCGAAACGGATGTCCGTGCGGTGCAACATCGGGTTCTCCTCCTCGGAGATGATATCGACGTCCATGGTTCAGTTGGGCGTATATCCCCTCGAAAGCTGTAAAAGGATTTCGAAGCGGGGGTGACGCCGCCGAACCGCTCGCCGACCGTCGACCGAGTGCCCCGTTCGGCGTCAGAGTTTCACTTCTCCGGAGCGTGTGTATCGTTACCGCGCGGATGTCCGACGACACTCGATTCGAGCCGACCGACCGCTCGGAGTACGACCTCGTCCGGGCGGCGAACGTCATCGTCCCGCTGTCGCCGCTCCGGAAGGCCCGGGTCTGCGGCGCGCTGGCACTCCTCGGTGCGCTCGCGGCGCCGGTCGTCGCGACCCTGCCCGCGGCCGTCCGCGACGCAGCGTTCTCGGGGCCGCCGCTCGCAACCCCGCTCGGCGTCGCGGCGGTCGTGCTGGCCGGCACCGTCGCCGCCGGCCTCGCCGGTCTCGGGCTCGTCGCGCTCCACCGCCGCCTCGCGCGCGGTCCCGAACCGACGGACGACGCGGTCTGGTCGTTCCTCGCCATCGAGGACGCGCTCACGGGGATCGGGTTCGTCACCGGCGGCCTCGGCGTCGGCGTCGGCCTCTCGCTACTGGCGAGCGGTCACTGGGGCGTCGACGCGCTCGACGCCCTCCGGCGCAACGGCGTCGAGCCGTACCTCTCGGTTTCGACGGTCCCGGTGACGCCGCGGCTGACGAGCGCGGTCGGGCTGGTGGCCGGCCTCGCCGTCCTCGCGGTGACCGTCGTCGCCGTCGACCGCGAGTGACGCCGACGGACCGGCTGTCACCTACTCTCCGCCGGCGTCGTCGAACTCGTCCGGGTCGACGCCGAGAATCTCGTACGCGGCCGCGGTGTCGCCGGTCAGCCCCTCGAACAGCTCTCGCGCCCGCCGCCGGGTCTCGGGCGTGACCGCGACGCGGACCATTCCCTCGCCCGGCTGGCCGTAGACGACGGTCGACCCCAGCGGCGCCGCGAGCATCGCCGGCAGCGCCGCTAAGTCCTCCTCGCCGGTCACCTCGATCGTCACCGGCTCGGTGGCCGCGAGCGCCTCGGCGAGCGCGTCGAGCAGCGCCGCCGACAGCGCTGCGGCGGGGTTTTCGACGGGAATGCGCCGCTCTTCGGCGGCGTCGAGCGCGGTCGCTATCTCCTCGCGGACCGCCTCGCGCTCCGTCTTCCCGTCGACTAACGCCGCGTCCGGGACGCGGCCGGCACCCCGGAGGTGATACGTGACCACGTCGCCGACCGCGATCAGCCGCGGGGGCCCCTCGTCCGGGGAGCCGTGTCGCTCGCGGGTCTCGTCGGCGGCCTCTAAGAGCGCGGCGGCATCAGTGGTCACCGGCCCCAGCGGCTCCTTGAACGCGTCGCGCAGCGATTCGGGCAGCGTGAGAAGCGGGTCGGACGGGTCGTCGGGTGAGTCGATCATCGGTTTCGTTCGGCCTCAGTGCGGCCGGTTAGCGGACCTTGAGCGCGTATGCGCCCGCCTCGGAGACGTTCATCTCCTCGGCGATCTGGCTGTCCTCGGGATCGGTGATGATGACGTAGCCCGCCCAGTCCTCCGTCAGCGACGAGGACCCGCAGAGCGCGCAGGTCTGGGCGTCCGGGTCGTTGACGTGGTGGCACTCCCGGCACGCCAGGCGGTCCTCGGCCATCAGTCGGCCTCCTCACCGGTCTGCTCGCGGTGTTTCCGCTGGCCCTCCAGCCACTCGTGTTTGCCGAGGCCGGGCTGTTTGGCCGTGAGCCCGATCTTCGAGTCGCGCGGGTTGCGCTCGTCGATGCTCTTGGTGACGACGCGGACGCGCACCGCGTCGTCGACGCCGAGCGTCTTGTCGGAGTCCGACGAGGCGAGCTGCTGGTTCGCGCCGTCGAACGTGAGGTACTCGTCGGTGATCTGCGAGACGTGGAGCAGCCCGTCCACCGGCCCGATCCCGACGAAGGCGCCGAACTCGACCGTCTCGACGACGGTGCCGTCGGCGACCTCCTGCATGTCGGGGTCGTAGGTGAGTGCGTCGAACTCCGCCTCGTAGTAGACGCCGGGGCGGTTGTGTAACACCGCGCCCTCCCCGATGTCGTGAACCTCGATGACGCTCACGACGCTGCCGACCTCTTCGTCCATCCGTCCTTCCAGCTTGTCTTGGAGCAGGGCCTTCACCCGCTCGTCGGTGACGTCCGCCAGGTGCTTCGGCGGGACCTCGACCGTGTCCTTGAGTCGAACTCGTTTGTACATGTTGTTGGTTGTCCGCGGCCGCTAGGGTTCCGTTATCGCCAGTGTGTTCCGACCCCTTAAACCGATTACTGGTGCGTCCGCGGCCAGCACCCGGTTCGCGAGGGGTCCGTCGACCGTGACGACGGCGTCGACCCGGCCGGCCGCGGCCAGGGCGACGAGCGCGTCGTCGGCGTACGATTCGTCCGTCTCCACCGCCTCCGCCCGCTCGGCGAGATCCGCCCCGACGCTCGCGGCGGTCGCCTCGGCGCCGTTGCCGCCCTGGAGCCCGTCGAGCTCCGCGAGCACCGCCTCCGGCACCACGGCCTCGTAGCCGCCGAGGAGCCGGTCCAGCTCCTCGAACAGCCGCAGGTCGGCCTCGACCGGCGCCATCAGCGCGCTCGTGTCGAGCGCGACGACAGGGGCGCCGCCGGGGCCGTCTTCCGCGAGATCCTCGCTGCGGGCGTCGCCCGCGGGGGTCGACTCGGAGCCGTCCGCGCGGGCGTCGTCGGCCACGTTACGTCAGGGTCCCGACGCCGATGAGCCGCCAGCGCGCGCCGACGCGCCGATTGATCGCGATCTGGGCGCCCTCCTCGGCGCAGACGGGCCGCTTGAGGCTCACCTCGCACTCGCCGTCGCGCGCGCTCGTCACGGCGCCGACCGTCGTCGCCGTGCCGACCGTGAGCATCAGCGGCTCGCCGGTGCTGATCTCCTCGATGTCGCTCTCGCCGCTCTCGTCGTCCTCCTTCCCGACGACGCGGTCGAGGAGGTCGACTTTCATCTCGAACTCCTCGCGCGTCGGCGGGAGGGTGCCGGGCTCGCCGGCGACCTGCCCGGCGAGGGCGTCGCCTTTCGTCAGGCTCGGGTCGAGCCCGGTGCCGACGCCGAGCAGGCCGCCGGGGTGGGCGGTCTCGACGTCGCGGTCGCCGGCCTGGAGCGACCGGACGGTCGTCTCCAGGGGGCGCCACTCGGTCTGGCCCTCCTCGTCGACCTCGCGGCCCGGGCGGATCTCTAAGCCGTCGCCGACCGACAGCTCGCCGCTGACGAGCGAGCCGCCGACGACGCCGCCCTTGAGGTCCTCGGCGCTCGCGCCCGGTCGGTTGATGTCGAACGAGCGGGCCGCGTACATCCGGGCGCTCTCGCCCGGGTCGCGGTCCGGCGTCGGGATCTCCGTCTCGATGGCGTCGATGAGGAGGTCGAGGTTGACCTCCTGTTGGGCCGAGACGGGGACGATCGGCGCGTCCTCCGCGACGGTGCCCTCGACGAACTCCTGGATCTGCTCGTAGTTGTCGACGGCGCGGTCGCGGCTCACGAGGTCGACCTTGTTCTGGGCGATGACGATGTTCTCGATCCCGATGAGATCGAGCGCCATCAGGTGCTCTTCCGTCTGGGCCTGCGGGACGTCTTCCGTCGCGCTGACGACCAGGACCGCGCCGTCCATGATCGAGGCGCCCGAGAGCATCGTCGCCATCAGCGTCTCGTGGCCGGGCGCGTCGACGAACGACACGGTCCGGATCGGCTCGCTCTCGGAGCCGTCCTCGCACTCCTCGTCGACGGTGTAACACTCGGGCGCGTCGACGCCGGGGCAGCGTCGGAACGTCGCGTCCGCGTACCCCAGCCGGATCGAGATGCCGCGCTTCATTTCCTCGCTGTGCTGGTCGGTCCACGAGCCGGACAACGCCTGTACCAGCGTGGTCTTCCCGTGGTCGACGTGACCGACGAGACCGATGTTCACCTCCGGTTGTGTGTTGGCTTCAGTCACTGTTGGACCTCCTAACGGAGTAGTCTTACCCGAATTTCGCCCCGTGCGAGTGATAAAGTTGCTGTTATAGCGGCGTCAGCCCGCGCGACGGCTTCCGGCGGAGGGCCGACCTCGACGGCGAAGTGGTATATAAATAAACGAACCCGGGTGGCGTGGCCGTTTATAAATAGTGCCGCGGTGCGGTGGCGCGTGCCTGCGAGGCCGCGTTGCGGCCGAGCAGCACGCGCGAGGGACGCGGTGAGCGAGGGCGACCGGAGGGGGCCCGAGCGAACCGCGAGGCTGGGGAGGCGTGAGGTGCTGTGCGGGGCGGTGCGGGGCGGGACTCAAAGGGGCAGCCGCGAGGGCGGCGCAGGCGACGTAAGTAGCGTGGCGCTACGCGCCACGGAAAGCCGGCGGCGAAGCCGCCGGCGACACCGCAAGGAGCGAGCAGCGCGAGCGACTGGGGAGCGTGGTTCGAGAGAGCGAAGCTCTCTCGTCATCACGAGACGCCTTCGGCGTCTCGAACGACAACGAGCGTGCGCCGCCCTCGCGGCTGGGGCTTTGGCGGTGTTTGCCGTCGATCCGGTATTAGCCATTTATAAGCGAGCGGCTGGGACTTCGGCGATGTTGTTCGCGTCACGGCCGGTATGATTTATAAATAACTCCCATCGACTCCGACAACGTTCGACGCCGATTTACGCCTCACGGGTCAACGCGAATTCATAATGGGATACGCGTGCCCGGTCTGTGACACCCCGCAGCGCGACGGCGAACACCTCGCGCACCACCTCGCGTTCACGGCGATGCTCCACGGCGGCGACCACGCCGACTGGCTCGACGAGCGCGTCGACGACTGGAGCGAGCGAGAGCCCGCCCAGCTCGCGGCCGAGGTGACCCCGCACGCCGACGACGCCGAGTACGACGAGGTGTTCGAGGACACCGTCCCGCGCGGCCGCCCTGATGTGGGGATGGGATCGGGCGGAGGCGCGGCCGGGCACGAACACGCTGGTCACGACCACGCCGACCACGGGCACGGCGCCGACCCCGACCCCGCCTCCGGAGCCGGCGTCCCGGACCCCGAATCCGTCGACGACCCCGAGGTCGCCGAGGCGCTGCGCGAGGCGCGCGAGATGACCCGGAAAGCGCAGGAACAGGAGAACGACACCGACGCCGACGCCGACGACCCCGACTCCGCGGACGACGACCGCGACTCGTAACGGAACGCCCTTTTCGGCCCGCGCTCAACCCCGCGTATGGAGACCAGAGGCACGTTCGCCCCGGAGACCCGCGCCGACGCGCTCGAACGGTACGAGGAGGTCGGCCCCGTCGCGCAGGTGGTCGTCCGCGAGGCGACGAAGGCGATGTCGTTCGACGCCGACGAGTACGACGAGCGCGTCACGCCGGAGGTGATCCGGACCGCCCGCGACGCGACGTTCGCCGAGCTGCTCGCCGTTCACGTCGGCACGGGCGACGAGTTCGACGCGTGGCTCGCGGACAGCGAGTTCGACGACGAGGACGTCGTGCGGATCGGCTCCGAGAACGTCGACAACGTCGTCTGGCATCCGGTCCCGTTCGCAGACACCGTGATCGCGGCGACGTATCAGGAGGAACCGGACGCGGCGGCGAGCACCCTCCGACGCAACGCCTTCGGGCGCGTCTACCGCGAGGAGTTCTACGAGTCGGGCCGGTAAGGGATACGGCAGTCGCTGTTCGAGACGAACGAACGAAAAAACGGGAGTCGCAGTCGACGAGTTGTCTGCCTTACAGGCGACCGACGTTTTCGACCGCGACGGACTCGACCTCCTCGACCTGCGAGAACGCCTCTTCGACGGCCTCCGTGCCGCCCGCGCCGTCGGGGACGATGACGGTCGGCAGGAGCGCGACGAGCCCGAACGCGACGTCGTCGCGCTCGAAGCCGCGGATCTTCGCGCCCTCGGGGAGGACCTCCTCAAGGCGGTCCTGGAGGTCGTCGAGGTCGACGTCGGGGCTGTTCGGCATGACCTTGATCTTGGCGGCGACGTCGCCCATCTTACGGCCCCCGGAAGCCGCAGTCGTGGCACTCGTAGAGGTTGCTCTGCTTCCGGCACTTCGCGCACCGGTAGATGGTGGCGCCGCAGTCCGGACAGGAGAACCGCGCGGCGTTCATGCCGGACACCTGAATCCCGCAGGAGACGCACTGCGGAGTGGCTTGGGAGTCGCTCTGGCTCATACACGTACCTACCGGCGGCGACTTTTAACCGTTGTTCTTTTCGCCGGAACGCGCCGTGCGCCCCGGTACCGTGCCACTCGATGGACGCGGTCCCGGCGGCCCGCTCTCACCGTTCCGCCGCCGCTGTCGCCCGTCATCCGACGATCAGCGGGCCGATGAGCACGCCCATCAGGTGGACGCGCCGTGCGTCGACCCGCGGCGGAACGAGCCCCAGCGCGCCCGCGACGAGGAGGACGCCGACGCCGAACCCCCCGGCGAACGCGTACGAGACGGCCACGAGCAGTCCCAACACGCCGACCGAGAGCCGGGTGTAGTCGGCGTTCCCGACGATCCGGAGGTACGGGTCGCCGACGAGCACGACGAGGGCGAACCCGAAGCACGCGGCGGTCGCGGCGGCGATGAGCAGTATCGGCAGCGCGAACGGCACGCCGGCCCGGTCGATCGCGACGGTCACGCCGGTCCGCGGCGTCCCGAGCGCCACCAGCGCGAACAGCGCGAAGATCGTGTTGGCCGTGCTGGCGCCGCTCGTCGCCACGACGAACCCGCGGTCGGCCGACGCGCGCGGCACCGCGGGCATCGCGGCGACGGCGGCGATGGCCGCCGACACGCCCGGAACGTACCCGACCACCGCGCCGGCGAGCGAGCCGGCCCCCGCGCTCGTTCCGAGGTCGCGCGCCCGCATCGCGATCCGGGCGTCCGCCTGCGGCGGGACCCCCTCGCCGCCGAGCGCGTCGACGAGGACCGGGACGCCGAACAGCCCGGCGAACAGCGGCGCGAGGACGCCCCCGGTCGACAGCGGCGCCGCGGGGTCGGCGTCGAGCGTCGCGAAGCCGAGCGTAGCGCTCGCGAGGAAGGCAAGCAGCCCGCCGACCGCGGCCCGGCGCGACGACTCGGTGAGGACGAGCAGCGCGACGACGCCCCCGAGCAGCAGCGGCAGGTGCGCGCGCAGCGTCGGGTACCACCGCGTCATCAGCCACGTGATCGGGACCGCGAGCGGTACGGCGAGCGCGACCGCCAGCCCGGAGCCGACCGCGGAGAGGCGGAGTGCCTCGCGACCCCGGCCCGCGATCACCAACCGGTGGCCGGGCAGCGCGGCGACCGCGGTCGCGGCGTCGGGCACGCCGAGCGCGAGCGCGGGGACGATATCGAGAAAGGAGTGGACGACGCCGGCGCCGAGCATCGCGACGCCGACGAACAGCGGGTCGGCCGGCACTGACGGGGCGAAGCCGGCTAAGAGCAGCGCGAAGTTGTTCGCGTGGAGCCCGGGGACCAGCCCGCTCGCGGTCCCGAGCGCGACCCCGCCGAGCAGGAACGCGAGGGCGCCCGCAGCGAACGTCGGATCGACCACCGGCCGCACGAGCGCGTCCATCGAGCCGGAATGGCCGCGGCTCCGGACTTAACGTGTCGGGCGGTCGCGACGGGCCGCAGAATCAGTGCGATTCGAACCGAACGGTTACGCGTGCTTTGCCGCCTGCGCCTTCTTCTGGGTGACGTAGCCGGCGATCCGGTTGCGGACGCCTTTCGACTCGACGGTCGTCAGCGCCGTGACACTCTCCTTGTTCGTCTCGAAGTCCGTGTTGAACGAGTCGGGATACCGCTCCAGCAGGACGTTCCCGAGCTGTTTGATGTACTTGGGTTTGATGGCCATACCGAGCGGTACCGGCGGCCCGAACTAAAAGGGTTCGTTCCGCCGCGAGCGGCCGCGAGCCGGAGGCGCGGCGGGGTTCGTTTCCTCTCCGTCACGCCTCGTCCGCGCGCTCCCGCCACCCGGTCGCCTCGTCGATGCGCGCGAACGCCTCGCGCTCGGCCGGGCCGCCGCAGCGCTCGACCACGTCGGCGAAGTACCGGAGCCGGTCGAGCAGCTCTCCGGTGTCGAACGCCGGCACGTCCAGCCGCGAGGCGGCCACCGTGGCGTCGACGACCGCGCCGAACCCCCGGTTCACCGTCGGCACGCGCTCGCTCACCACCGCCGAGTCGACCGGCGACAGCTCCCACGTCCGGACCGTCGTGTCGCCCTCCGTCTCGGCCGCGACCTCCTCGGCGTCGACCTCGACCCACGCGTCCGCGCTCGGAAGCACCGGGTCGTCGACCTCGGTGACCGTCAGCGCCGCGTCGACGAACGTCCGCGGGTCGGCGGTGAACTGGACCACGCCGCCCCCGCGCTCGGCGAAGTTCCGCCACGTGCGGGTGCGCCCGTAGGTGCGCGCGGTGACGGGACCCTCGGGGTCGCCGTCCGCGTCGGTCTCGGGCGCGTGGAGTCCGAGCGCCGCGACGTTCCACCGGTCGTTCGGCCCCAGCGTCGTCACGACCGACTCGGTGACGCCGCGGAGCGGGACCGGCCAGCCGTCGGGGACGACGCCGAGGTGTTCCTCCCGCTCGTCGCTCACGGCGCCACCTCCGCCCCGCCGCGGAGCGCGACGAACAGCGCCGCGCAGGTGAGGTCGGCCGTCGTGCCCGGGTTGATCCCCTCGGCGACGAACTCCTCCGCCAGCGACTCCGCGGCGTCGAGGTCGGCGCCGTGGACGGCGTCGGCGTCGACCGCAGAAACGTCGCCGACCGGAGCCTTCGGATCTCTCTCGTCCGGTTCCAGAATCTCCCTCGCCCACGCGCTCGCCTCACGCGCCGTTTCTGCCCCTTGCGTCGACGCGACGAGGGTGTCCGGCTCCGCGGCGAGCAGCCCGAGGAACGCCCGCGCGGCCCGGTCCGCGAGCGGCCCCTCGTCGGAGAGGATCCACTCGGCCGCGCGAAACGTTCGGGGGAATCCCTCGGTCCACTCGGCGGCGTTGCGGTCGGGGACGCGCTCCGGGTCCTCGGGGGTCTCCGGGTCGCCGGGGTCGGCCGACAGCGCCAGGACATCCAGCAAGGTCATCTCGCGTTCCCGGAGCGCGGGCTCGGCATCGCTCCCGCGGCGCACGTCGAGGTCGTCCGCGCCCGGCGGCGGATCGTCGACCGCGACGTCGACGCGCTCGAACGCGCGGTAGAAGGCGATCGCGTCCTCGACGGTCGTCGACCGGCAGACGGCGTCGAGGCCCTCGGGAGAGAGTTCGCGGTCGGGATCGGCGGCCGCACGCACTAGCGGGACCAAGAGCAGCAGACAGCCGAACTGCGTGTTGGTCCCGGCGCGGTCGGCCATTCCCGCCACGGCGCGATCGAACGCGTCGCCGACGACGGGAGGCTCGCCCGTGGTCGGCCCCGTCTCCGCCGCCAGTTCGAGCCCGGACCGCGCGCCGACGGCGCCGCCGAGGAACGCCTCGAACCGCAGGTCGTCGAGGTCGCGGCGCCGGTCGACGTTCCCGGGTTTCGGCGTCCCGGCGACCTCTACGAGGAGCGCGAGCGTCGCGTCGTCGACGGGGTCAGTCGCGTCCGTCTCGGCGGACACGTCCCGGGTCACGGCGACGCCTCCGGTTCGGGTTCCGGCTCCGGCTCGCGGGCCTCGCGCGGAAGCGACCCGCGACGCCACGCCTCCACCGCGTCCGCGACGCGCGCGAGGACGGGCGGGTCCTCCGTCGGGCGGCCGACGCTCACCGCGTCGGCGCCGTGCGCCGCGTACTCGGCGACCGTCTTGCGGCCCCGAACACCGTTGTTGGCGACGAGAATCAGATCCCCGAGTGCGGTCTCCTCCCCGCTCGCGGGCGCCGCGTCGATCGCGGACGCGACCTCGCCGACGACCGCCTCTGAGTCCATCGCGTCGACGTGGAGCCAGTCCGCGCCGGCCGCGGCGACGCGCTCCGCGACGGCGACGAGGTCGACGCCGGGCACCTCGGCGCGGACCTTCACGCTCGTTGTCGCGCCCGTCTCGGCCGCCGCGGCGACGTACCGGGCGAGCCGGTCCGGCTCGCGGAGCAGCGACTCGCCGCAGCCGACCGCGCGCAGCTCCGGCTGCCGGCAGTGGGCGTTCACCTCGCAGACCGCGCCGCGATCGGCGCAGATTTGCGCCGCCTCGCGAACGGGTTCCGGCGTCGCACTCCGGACGTTGACCCCGGGACGGACCGGCGCGTCCGCGAGCCCGTCGAGCTGGTCGGCGACGAAGGCGAGCGGGTCGGCCGGGAGGAACTCGGACCGCCCGCGCGCGACGAGGTCGCGGGCAGCCGCTCGGCTGGCCGAATCGAGCGCGACGCCGCCGAGGAGCGCGACGTCGACGTGCTCGGCCGCGGCGCGGGCCCATGCGGCGTCGGCGGCGCCGCTGAGGCTCGCGGCGACGAGGAACGGGTCGGTGCCGTCGGGCCCGCGGCTCCCGTCGGCGACGCGCCGGCTCACTCCGCGCCCTCCCCCGGCGGGCGCGCGCCCGCCGGCTCGTCGGTGACCGCCGCCAGCGCGCGCTCGCAGGCGCGGGCGACGCGCTCGGCGTCGTCCGCGTCGGCGATCCGCGTGTCGGTACGTTCGACGTGTCGGTCGAGCTCGGTCGGATCGTCGTCGTCGAGGACGAACGCGTCCGCGAAGGGGTAAGCGTCGGCCACGCCCGCCGTCGAGGGCTTACGGCCCACGCCGCGCATCAGGTCCGCCGCTGGACCCGAGAACACCTCGTCGCCGACGAACGGCGAGACGGCGACCACGGGCGTCTCCCGGAGCGCGCGCTCGAAGCCGGGGAGCGCGAGCATCGGCCCGAGGCTCGTCACGGGGTTCGAGGGGCCGATCACGACCGGCTCCGCGAGGGCGTCCAGCACCGCGTCGGTGGGTTCGGCGTCCGCCGCGCCCCGAAACTCCACGTCGGCGACCGCGGGCTCGGCCCGCCGAGCGACCCAGTACTCCTGGAAGTGGAGCGTCTCGCCGCCCTCGGTGTGGACCAGGGTTGCGACCGGGTCGTCGGACATCGGGAGGAGGTCGACGTCGAGGTCGAAGGCGTCCGCGAGGACCCCGACCGCTTCGGTGAGCGACTTCCCCTCGTCGAGCAGGCTCGTGCGCGTGAGGTGGACGGCGCGGTCGCGGTCGCCGATCTCCATGAACTCGCCGACCGCCGAGAACCGCCGCCACCGGGCGATCTCACGGCCCGCGGTCTGCGCAGCGTCGTCGAGGTAGCGCGGGGCCGTTCCGAGTCCGACCTCGTCGGCGAGCCGCCGCAGTTCCTCGTGGGTCGCGGTCGTGTCGCCGTCGATCCCCCACCACGTCTCGTGGTCGAGGACGCCGCCGCCCGCGAACAGCACCGTGTCGACGTCGGGGCAGACGAGGTGCCCGCCGAGCTCGACGTCGTCGCCGGTGTTGGCGACGACCGCGGTCTCGGCCGGCTCGAACACCCGGGCCGCGCCGTCGAGGAGCTTCGGCGTGCCCGTCCCCCCGGCGAGGAAGGTTACCATACCGGCGCAAGGCGACCCCCGGATTTGTATCCTCGCCTCCGCGGACGGCGACCGGCCGGGCCGCGCCCGACGGCCCGCCTCACTCGGCGAGCGCCACGCTCGTCTGCATCCCCTCGGTGTTGAACGCGCTCCCGGCGCCCTCGTCGCCGAGGACGATCACGCCGGCGCCGGACCCCGTGATCGCCTCGAACTCCTCGATCGCCCGGTCCGCCGCGCCCTGGGCGTCGAGCCCCTCGTCGAGGAAGTCGACGGCGCGCCGCGAGAGCGTGACGCGCGCGATGTCCTCGCCGGCGCCCGTCGCGCTCGCGCCGCCGGCCTCGGTACAGAAGAACCCCGACCCGACCTGCGGCACGTCGCCGACGCGCCCGGCAAGTGCGAACGACCGGCCGCCCGTCGAGGTGACCGCCGCGAACGACTCCCCGTCGGTCGCCACCGCGCCGACCGTGTCGTGGTCGGGGGCGCCGTTTTTCCCGCCGTCGCCCTCCTCGGCACCGTCGTCGGACGTCTCCCCCGCCTGGTCGTCGCCCGAGCCGAACCGCGATTCGAGCCAGTCGAGGTGTTCGCGGGGCGACCCCCGCGGCGGGTCCTCGGCCTCGTAGCGCTCGTGTTTCTCGTCGGTGAGCAGGTCGACGCCGGTCTCGACGCCGAAATCGGCGGCGAGATCGACCGCGTGTTCGCCGGAGACGAAGACGTGCGGCGTCTCGGAGTGAACCACGCGGGCGACGCGCGCCGCGTGCTCAACGCCCGGCATCGAGCAGGCCGCGCCGACCTCGCGGTCGGAGGTCATCACGCCGGCGTCGGTGCGGACGACGCCGTCCGACTGGACCGCGCCGCCGACGCCCGCGTTGAACCGGGGGTCCGACTCGAGGACGCCGACCGCGGACTCGACCGCGTCAAGCGGTGACGTGGCGTCGGCGCCGCGCGCTGCCGCGTCGTCGAGGACCGCCTGTCTGGGCTCCGGGTCGTCCGGCGCGCCGCCGGCGCCGCCGTGGACGATGACTCGCATACCGGAGGCTCCCGCGGCGGCCACATAAGCGCCCGGAAGGCGGCGGGAGAGTCGGGGGCATCGTGACGACCGACGACGCCGGGGAGGCGACGAACGGGCCCGCGGTTCGACCGCCCCCGTTTATCAATCGGCCGCCCGAACCGCACGGCGTGACCGATTCGGAACCGAGCTCGGCGTCGACGGGCCCGACGCCGGTGTCGGTCCTGCTCCCGACCGTCCGCTGGACCGACGCCTGCGACGAGGTGGCGGCGCAGCTCCGCGGTCCCGAGGCGTTCGGCGGCGCTGGGGAGGGCGGTGAGGGCGACGGTGACCGCGACGCCGACGGCGCCGACCCCGCGGCCGACGAACTCCTCGTGATCTGCGACTCCGCGGACGACCCCGTCGCGGACCGACACGGCGACCTGCCGGAGCGGGTCCGGATCGTGGTCGCGGGAGAGCCGGAGGGCTGCTCCGGGAAGGCGAACGCCATCGCGGCCGGGATGGAGGCGGCCGAAAACGACCGGATCGCCTGGACGGACGACGACTTTCATCACCCGTCCGACTGGCTGGCGACCCTCTCCGCCGACTACGAGCGACAGGGACCGACCACGGAGGTCCCGGTGTTCGTCGGGCTCGACCCGCTCGCCCGGCTGTTCGAGCCGGCGTACGTCATCGGCGGGACGCTCGCGGTGTTCGCCGCCGGCGTCGCGTGGGGCGGCGCGGTGATCTTCGAGCGCGACGACCTCCGCGACGGGGAGGCGGCGTTCCGGCGGGACCTCCGGCGGACCGTCAGCGACGACGGGACGCTCACCGAACACCTCGACGTCTCGGCGGCGGACCGCACGCGGTACGTCGAGGCCGGCGGCTCGCTCCGGGGGTCGCTGGAGCGGTTCGTCCGATTCTTCACGATCACCCGGTACCACGCCCCGACCGCGACCGCGTTCAACGCCGTCTTCGGCGTCGTCATGGCCGCGCTCTGTCTGCTCGCGCCGGTCGCGGGCGTGGCACTCGTCACGGCGCTCGCGGGGGCCGCGTACGCCCGGTTCGGAATCGACCGCGCGACGTTCCTGCTCGCGGCGCCCGGGGTGCTGATCGCCCCGCCGCTGATGGCGTACGCGCTCGCGCGTCGGACGTTCGTCTGGGGCGGGCGGCGCTACCGCTGGCGGTCGATGTTCGACGTCGAGGTCGAACCGGTCTGACGCAGACCGGAGGTAGAACCGGCAAACGCTGCGAGCGCGACGCTCACGCCGAAAACGGCAGGCACTTTAGGGGCCCAACTGAATCCACGAACGTTCATGAGCTACGATAAGGTCGACGTCCCCGACGACGGCGAAGCTATCACGCTCGCCGACGAGGAGACCGGCGAGCTGAACGTTCCTTCGAATCCGATCATCCCGATCATCCACGGCGACGGGATCGGCACCGACGTCGGGCCGGCCGCGCAGCAGGTACTCGACGCCGCCGCCGAGGCGACGGGCCGATCCATCGCGTGGATGCGCGTCTACGCCGGCTCGTCCGCCCGCGAGAAGTACGACGAGAACCTCCCCGACGACACCGTTTCGGCCATCCGCGACCACCGCGTCGCGATCAAGGGCCCGCTGACGACGCCGGTCGGCGCCGGCTTCCGCTCGCTGAACGTCGCGCTCCGGAAGACGCTCGACCTCTACGCGAACGTCCGCCCGACCTACTACATCGAGGGCGTTCCGTCACCCGTGAAAAGTCCCGAGAAGATGGACATGATCACCTTCCGTGAGAACACGGAGGACGTCTACGCCGGCGTCGAGTGGGAGGCCGGCACCGAGGGCGCCGAGAAGGTACGCGACTTCCTCGAAGACGACATGGAGATCGCCGACGTCATCCACGACGGTCCGGTCGGGCTCGGCGTCAAGCCCATCTCTGAGTTCGGCTCGAAGCGGCTCGTCCGCGAGGCGATCGACTACGCGCTCGCCAACGACCGCGACTCGGTCACCCTCGTCCACAAGGGGAACATCATGAAGTTCACTGAGGGCGCGTTCCGTGACTGGGGCTACGAGGTCGCCGAGGAGGAGTACGGCGAGGACGTGATCACCGAAGACGAGCTGTGGGACGAACACGACGGCGAACAGCCCGAGGGCACCGTCGTCGTCAACGACCGCATCGCGGACAACATGCTCCAGCAGCTACTGACCCGCACCGACGAGTACTCCGTCATCGCGACGATGAACCTCAACGGCGACTACATGTCCGACGCCGCCGGCGCGCAGATCGGCGGCCTCGGCATCGCGCCCGGCATCAACCGCGGCCACGGCCGCTGTCTCGCCGAGCCGGTCCACGGCTCCGCGCCCAAGTACGCCGGCGAGGACAAGGTGAACCCCACCGCGATGATCCTCTCGGGCCGCGAGATGCTCGATTACCTCGGCTGGGACGACGCCGCGGACCTCGTGCGCGACGCCGTCGAGGAGACGATCGCCTCCGGGAAGGTCACCTACGACCTCCACCGGCAGATCGAGGGCGGCGAGAAGCTCGCGACCAGCGAGTTCGCGGACGCCGTCGTCGAGAAGATCGACGAGCTGGCGTAAGCGAGGGTTCGAACCGCGCGGAATTTTCGGTTTTATCGGCATCGAAACGCTCCCGTCGAGCGCCGCTCCAGTCTCGGGCGTTATCTAAGATAGCGAACGGGCCGCTTGGGCGGCCCGAGTTTCGATCGGCTGCGCTATCTTCGAAAATTCGCAGTCACAATAGCCACAAATTACAAACCGAACTGCGTAGAAGACACCGCTACAGATTCATGTATTCACAACCGTGTACCTATGACATCCTTAGTTATATATAGTCGGATCCAGAACCGGATGCTGTATGACTTCACACCGAACACGACGTAGATTCCTCGAAGCGACCGGTCTCGCTGGCGTGGTCGCACTGGCCGGCTGTAGCGGAAACGGCGGCGACGGAAGCGACGGTGGAGACGGCGGCGACGGAAGCGACGGTGGCGACACCGAGACGCGCCTGAGCTGGCACGCCGGCGGTACCGGTGGCACGTACTACCCGCTCTCGAACGAGATCAAGACTATCGTCGAGGCGAACACGGACTTCTCGCTGAACGTCCAGTCGACGGGCGCGAGTGTCGAGAACGTCGGGAGTCTCGCGGACGAGTCCGCGGACTTCGCGCTCATCCAGAACGACATCGCGTACTTCGCGAAGAACGGGACCGGCATCGATACGTTCCAAGACAACGCGATCGAGAACCTCCAGGGCGTCGCGACGCTGTACCCCGAAACGATCACGGTCGTCACCCTGGCAGACTCTGGAATCGAGACTCTGGGCGACCTCAGCGGCGCGACGATCAATACTGGGGACCTCGGCTCCGGGACACAGGTCAACGCGAATCAGATTCTCGAAGCCGTCGGGATCACCGACTACAACGAACAAAACGCCGGCTTCTCGCAGGCGTCCGAACAGCTCGCAAACGGCGACATCGACGCGGCATTCGTCGTTGGCGGCTGGCCGGTCGGCGCGATTGAAGACCTCGCGAACACGAACGACGTCAACATCGTTCCCATCACGGGCGAGAACCGTGCGGCCGTCAAGGACGCCGCCTCGTGGTTCGCCGACGACACGATCCCAGCCGGGACGTACACCGGCGTCGACGAGGCCGTTGAGACCGTCGCGGTGCAGGCGATGATCGCTACGAACTCGGGCGTGCCCGCCGACACCGTCGAATCGGTGACTGCGGCCATCTTCGACAACCTCGACGAACTGTCGATCAAGACGGAGTTCATCACCGTCGACAGCGCACAGGACGGGATGTCGATCGAACTCCACGAGGGTGCGGCGGCGTACTTCGACGCCTGATCGGCGCCGATCGACGCACACTGACACACCGTTCGCGCTCGCGTCTCGTGATCGAGACGCGGCGCACCCACACCCTGCTCGATACCACAACACTCACTCCACACTCAACAACCACACGTGGTAACGCGTCACATACCCTCACGATCCCGGCTGGCTCCGGCGCTGGCGGTGGTAGCGCTCGCGCTGGTCGTGGCGCTCGCCGGCGTCGCCCTCGCTGCTCCGACTGGCCAGGTGCTCGTCGTCGAGGACATCGACACGGGAGAACACTACATCACACAGCCCGTCGACAACGGAAGTACGGTCGCGCTGGAGTACACCCACAGCGTCGAGAAGACCCCCGTGTACGACGAGTATCGTGTCGAGGGGGACTCCCTCGTGAACACACGTATGGAGTTCCAATCGTACGGCTGGGGGCTCCCGTCGGGCGTAAACGTAACGAACGTTAACGGTACCTTCGTATACGATCCGCCGGGACCGATCATGACGCTCGAAACGCTTTCGGTCTCACCCGGCCGGATCGCGAACCACTCCCTGATCGTCGAGGATCAGCAGTATGACTTGGTTGCGGAGACGAACGCCACCGACGTTCGCATTCGCGTCGAGCACCGGACGCTAACGGACGTATTCCAATGAGCACGAATACCACACAACCCGGCGAAGGCGAGGAGATTTCCAGAGAGGAGGCCGACGAGATCATCGACGAGATCGAGCGCCGGCGGTCGTTACACGGGCTCGCCGCCCTCGCCGTCGCCGTGATCGGAATCTCTTTTTCCCTGTTCCAGCTGGTGCTCGCGGCGCGGAGCTTCACGTTCGTGGTTCCCCTCCCGTTCGTCGAGGACTTTCAGGTCTCGTTACAGCTGCTACAGGCTAACGCGATCCACGTCGCGTTCGCGCTCGTGCTCACGTTCCTGATGTTCCCCGCGAGCATGGGCGACGGGTTCGTCTCGCAGAATTTGGGACGCCTTGCCGACGGCGTCGAGGACGCGTTCGGTTCCGACGGCCCGCTCGCGACAGCGGTCAATCGGATTCGAGGAGCGTTCCGCTGGGCGTTTTTGGATCCCAATCGGAGCCGCGTCACCCCCTTCGACGTGCTCTGTATGATCGCGTCCGGGCTCTCCGCGTTCTACTTCCTGACGGAGTTCGCGGAGATTCAGGACATGCGCTTTTTCGGCCTCGAAGGCGGCCGACCGGTCACCGGTGTCTACCCGTTCCTCGAGCCGATTCTGGGCGGGATCCCGTTCATCAGCGAGTACTCGTACGCGATGATTCTGGGTGTTCTCGGCGTCCTTCTGGTGCTCGAAGCCACTCGACGGACGCTCGGGCTCCCGCTCATGCTCATCGTCGCCAGCTTCATCGTCTACGCCCGGTGGGGGTACCTGATAAGCAGTAGCACGCCGTTCCTCGGACTGCTCGCGATCCCGGAGCTCACCTGGCCGGACATCGTTCAGAACCTCTGGTACAACACCGAAAACGGGGTGTTCGGTATTCCGGTAACCGTCTCCGTTAGCTTCATCTACATCTTCATCCTGTTCGGGTCGTTCCTGGAGATGAGCGGTGCGGGCCAGTGGTTCATCGACCTCGCGTATGCCGTCACCGGTCACCGAAAGGGTGGCCCCGCGAAGGCGAGCATCCTCGCGAGCGGCTTCATGGGGACCATCTCGGGCTCGTCGATCGCGAACACAGTCACCACGGGCGCGTTCACGATACCGCTCATGAAGCGATCGGGATACTCGCCCGAGTTCTCCGGCGCGGTCGAGGCCTCGGCGTCCTCCGGCGGACAGATCCTCCCGCCGGTGATGGGGGCGGCGGCGTTCCTCATGGTCCAGTACACCGCCACGCCGTTCCGGGAGATCATCATCCTCGCGACCATCCCCGCTATCGTCTTCTTCTTCGGCGTCTGGGTGATGGTCCACCTCAAGGCGGTTCAGGAAGGTATCGGGGGGATCGAAGACGCGGAGTCCGAGTCACTCGGGACACACCTGGCGCGCGGGTGGTTCTACCTCGTGCCGATCGTGCTCCTCCTCTACTACCTCATCGGTGCGCGACTCTCGGTGTCTCGCTCCGCGTGGTTCACGCTCGTGGCGCTGGTGTCACTTATCACGTTTCTCGCGGCGTACAGCGAGGAGACCCGCGCGTTCCTCCTCAGTTCGATCGCGGTCCTCTTCGGCGTCGAGCTAGCGAGCTACGTCGTGGCGGGCGTTCCGGTGAGCGGTCTGGTGGGTGGTAACGCCGGCGCGGGGATCCCGATCGCGGAGGCGTTCTCGATAGTCGGCCCGCGGATCGGTTGGTACGCGATGCTCGCCGGCACGGTGACGATGCTCGTGTACTCGGACGTCCAGTCCAAGGTGCTCGACCTCAATCCCACCGTCCAGAACGCGGCCGAATCGGCCGGCGATCGAGCCGGCCGAGACCTCGGTGACAACCAGCTGTTCCGGGTCGGGACGTTCGTCGTCAAGTCGATGGAGGAGGGCGCTCGAACGGCCGTTCCGGTCGTCATCGCGGTCGCGGCCGCCGGGATCATCCCCGGCGTCATCAGCGTCTCCGGGCTCGGCCCGAACCTCACCTCCCTCCTCTTGGCGCTCTCCGGCGGGTCGATCGTCGTCATGCTGCTCGTGACGGCCGTCGCGAGCATCATCCTCGGAATGGGGATGCCGACGACGGTCACCTACATCATCCTCATCTCGATGCTGGCGACGCCGCTCGTCGAGTTCGGCATCCCGGAGCTGGCCGCACACCTGTTCATCCTCTACTTCGGCGTCATCGCCGACATCACGCCGCCGGTGGCCGTGGCGGCGTACGCCGCGAGCGGCGTCGCAAAGTCGGACCCGTTCGAGACCGGAGTGAAGGCGTTCTCGCTGTCGCTGAACAAGGCGATCGTTCCCTTCGCGTTCGTGCTCGCGCCGGGGATCGTCCTGCTACGTGAGAAGGCGAACGCCGCCGATCTGCCGCTCCGCGACCGATACCGTGTGGTCAACTTCTCCGACCTCGCGGAGCTGTCGTACTCGGTGCCCGAGATCCTCGTCCCCGTCGTCGGCGTCTTCCTCGGCGTGGTCGCCCTCGGCGCCACCATCATCGGAACGCTGTACACTCGGGTCGACCGGTTCGGTCGAATCGCGTTCGCGCTCAGCTCCCTCCTGTTGATGGCGCCGGGGATGCTCTCTACGTCCGTCTTCGACATGCTCGCGCTCGTCGACGTGACCGTCTCCGTCAACGCGCTCCTGCTTGACGTGACGCTGCGCGGTGTCGGGCTCGTGTTGTTCGTGCTGTTCACGCTTCGGAACCGGCGAGCGTTCGACAGCGAGGGCGACGAACCGCCGGGAACCGACAGGACGACGAGATCGGCCGAAGCCGCCGCCGGGTCCGAGTCGACCTGAGCGGCGCTCTCGGTCTGCCCCGGACTTTCGGACGGCCGGTTCGGCCGCTTCGACGGCGAGCCAGCACCGTCAGCGTCTCCGTGCGAACGGAGCCGGGGACTTCCGCTGAACTCACCCCAGCCGCTCGTCGAGGATGAGCCGCGTCTTCGTCGACTTGACCTCGTCCATCTCTCGGGCCTGCGTGATCAGTTCGTTGACCGCGCGCGTGTCGACCGCGTCGACGACGAGGACGATGTCCTCCTCGCCCGACACCTGCCAGACGAAGTCCACCTCTTCCCACTCCACCATCCGCTGGCCGACTTCGTCCGTGTTGACGTTCATCTCCACCGAGATCTCGATCATCGCCTTCACGTTACCGGTGCGGGTCGTCACCGTGAACCGCTCGATCACGCCCTCGTCGGTCATCCGGTCGACGCGGTTGCGCACGGTCCCCTCGGAGGTCCCAACCCGGTCCGCGATCTCCGTGTACGGGGTCCGCGCGTCCCGTCGCAGGATCGAGAGGATCCGTCGGTCGAGGTCGTCCATACCGGTCCGTCTCTCGCCCGTCGCCTTACCCGTTACGAATATCGTAACGAACCTTCGAACGACGCATTTATTATCCTTTGCGCGTACGTTTCTCGTAATGTCGGACGCCTACATCGCGCTGGCCGACGGACGCGTGCTCGAAGCGCGCGCCCGTTCGCCGGGGCGGACCCGCGGCGAACTGGTGTTCACGACCGCGTACACCGGCTACGAGGAGTCGCTCACTGACCCCTCCTACGCCGAACAGATCCTCACCTTCTCGTACCCCCTGATCGGGAACTACGGCGTCCGAAGCGAGCGGTTCGAGTCCGAGTCGGTCCAGCCCCGCGCGGCGATCGCCCGCGAGCTGACCGACGACGTCGCCGACTGGCTCGCCGGCGAGGGCGTGCCGGCCGTCGACCACGTCGACACCCGCGAGATCGTCACCACCGTCCGCGAGGAGGGCGCGATGGCCTGCGGGATCGCCGCCGGCCCGGACGCGACCCCCGAGGATGCGGTCGAAGAGATGGAGGCGTGCAAGCCGATGAGCGACCACGTCGACATCGGCGCGCAGGTCTCGGTCGCCGAGCCGACCGTCCACGAGAGCGCCGACGGCGTCGGCGTCGACGTCGCGATGCTCGACTGCGGCGCGAAGGGCTCGATCGTCTCCTCGCTCACCGAGCGCGGCGCGGACGTCCACGTTCTCCCGTACGACGCGACCCCAGAGGACGTGGCGGCCATCGACCCCGACGTGCTGTTCGTCTCGAACGGCCCGGGCGACCCGGAGAACTTCGTCGCCGCCCAGGAAGTCGTCGACGAGTTCGCGGGCGAGCTCCCCCTCGCGGGGATCTGCCTCGGCCAACAGGTGATCACGAGCGCGCTCGGCGGCTCGACGGAGAAGATGGCGTTCGGCCACCGCGGCGTCAACCAGCCGGTCAAGGACCTCCGCACCGACAAGGTCGTGATGACCACCCAGAACCACGGCTACACGGTCGCCGACACCGGCCCGCTCGAAGTGACGCAGGTGAACGTCAACGACGACACCGTCGAGGGCCTCGACAGCGAGGAGCTGGACGTCATCACCCGCCAGTACCACCCCGAGGCGAACCCCGGCCCGCACGACTCGCTCGGCTTCTTCGACGAGGTGCTCGACCTGGCGACCTCGTCGCGTCGAGTCGCGGCTGACTGACCGCTCGGCGCACCGAGTTCCCGCTTTTCCGGTTCCGGCACCCTCCGCTGACCACACGGAGTACCACTCGGTCGACGCCCGCGACGTTCCTCCCGCTGCATTTCTCCTTCGCCCTTCGGGTCCGTTCCGCGTTCGCCGCGGACCGGCGACGTTTTCTCCCGTCCCCCCGCAGGGTGACACATGCCAACCGAGATCCTGCTCACCAACGACGACGGGATCGACGCCGTCGGGATCCGGGCGCTCGCGGACGCGCTCTCGCGCGACTACGACGTGACGGTCGTCGCGCCCGCGACGAACCAGTCCGGCGTCGGCGGCGCGCGCTCGTGGTGGGACACGACGGTCGACTACACCGAGACGGACCGCGGCTACGCGGTCGAGGGCACCCCCGCGGACTGCGTCGCGGTCGCGGACGTGGCGCTCGGGCTCGACCCCGACGTCGTCGTCTCCGGCTGCAACCACGGGCCGAACATCGGCGCGCACATCCTCGGGCAGTCCGGCACGGTCGGCGCCGCGATGGAGGCCTCCTTCCTCGGCACGCCCGCGATCGCGGTCTCGCTGTACGACCGCGGCAACCTCCCCGTGCCGCCGACGCTGGACAACGGCGACTTCGCGGTCGCCGGCGAAGTCGTCGCCGACCTGCTCGACCGCGCCGAGAGAGGGGAGCGGGACAGGAGCGACGGCCCGCTCGCACTTCCCTTCGGCGCCGACGTGCTGAACGTCAACGTCCCGGCCGCGGACGACGAGGCGGCGGCGGACCCCACCTACCGGCTGACCGAGCCCGCGCGCGGCTTCGACGTGATCGAGTTCCGTCCGGGCGAGGAGGGGCCCGAGGACGAGAACGTCCCCGAGGGCTGGGAGTTCGGCGAGCGGCGCGGCGAGATGGGGATGGAGCTGCGCGACCGCTTCTGGCGGGAATTCCTGCGCGGAAACGTCCAAGACGACCCCGGCTCCGACCGCCGCGCGGCCGTCGAGGGCGAGGTGAGCATCTCCCCGCTGTCGAGCTCTCGGTCCGTCGCGGGCGAGAAGGCGGGCGACCTCGTCGAGCCGGCCCGGGGCGCGGAGACTGGCGCCGACTGACCTCAGCGCCGTCGCCGACGCCGGGGGCCGCTGCCGGCGAACTCCGCCGCGAGCCGCCCGAGGTACCACACGACGACGAGGCCGAGGCCGAATCCGGCCCCGGTCGCGGCCAGGAGCTGTATCGGCGACGGGTCCAACTGGAGGGCGATAAGCGGCGGCGAGGCCGTGACGATCGCGAGCAGCACGAGCTTGATCTTCCGGTTCCCGGCGTCTCGCTCCGCCTCAGAGATGGGTCCTACCACCGCGCTCCCCCTCGCGTTCCGACGGGCACCGACGCGACGCTCATGCGCTCACCACGCGCCCGGCGACTATCAAGGCGACGAACCCGTTCGGGTCTCCGGCGCTCTTCGCCCCGACACGCGGTGACGGCTGGCGCGCGACGAGGCCGGCGCGCGACGAGGCCGGCGCGCGACGAGGCCGGCGCGAGAGGTCGGCGCGCGACGACCAATCGGCCCACTGGGTTCCGCTCTTTGAAAAGCGTCTCGACAGTTCACGCCGGTAGCGGACCGTTACCGCCGTGAACGGTCTGGGTCGTTTAAGCCGATCCGAGCGCTCGTGTCGGATGCCCCTACCCGCCGTCCCGAACGTCGCCGCGGCGCGTCGCGGCGGCCGTGGTCGCGCGCCGCGGTTTCACCGGCTGCCGCTCGCGTCGCCCGCGGCGCCTCGCCGACGCGGCGAGGCCGGGACTCGCCCCTCCCCACCGTTTCGCGGCGTTTTTGACCCGACCCCGACAAGTCGGCGGTATGGACGACGAACTCCGCGAGCGCGTCGCGGCGGCCGGCGAGGCCGCGGCGCTTTACAACGCGCTCAAGCACGGCAGCGACCCGGACGTGGGCGCGATCATGGGCCCGATCATGGGCGAGAACCCCGAGTTCCGCCCGCACGGCGACGAGATTCCGGGCGTCCTCGCGCCGGTCGTGAACGAGGTCGGCGAGATGGACGAGGCCGAACGCCGGGAGCGGCTCGGCGAACTCGCGCCCGAGCGGCTCGCGGAGCTCGAGGCCGACGACGCGGCGGACGACCGGGTCCTCCCCGACCTCCCGAACGCCGAGGACGGCGAGGTCGTGATGCGCGCCGCGCCGAACCCGAACGGCCCGTGGCACGTCGGCCACGCGCGCATGCCCGCCGTCATCGGGACGTACAAGGAGCGCTACGACGGGGAGTTCATCTGCCGGTTCGACGACACCGACCCGGAGACGAAGCGGCCCGACCTCGACGCGTACGACGCCATCCTCGAGGACATCGAGTACCTCGGCTTCGAGCCCGACCGCGTCCTCCGCGCGTCGGACCGCTTAGAGACGTACTACGACCACGCCCGCGAGCTGATCGACCTCGGGGGCGCGTACACCTGCTCCTGTTCCGGCGACGAGTTCTCCGAGCTGAAGAACGCGGGCGAGGCCTGCCCGCACCGCGAGAAGGACGTCGAGACGGTCCGCGAGGAGTTCGCGGCGATGGTCGACGGCGAGTACGGCTCCGGCGAGATGGTCTTGCGGGTGAAGACCGACATCGAACACAAGAACCCCGCCCTGCGCGACTGGGTCGCCTTCCGGATGATCGACACGCCGCACCCGCGCGAGGAGGCCGCAGAGTACCGCTGCTGGCCCATGCTCGACTTCCAGTCCGGCGTCGACGACCACCTCACGGGCGTCACGCACATCATCCGCGGCATCGACCTCCAGGACTCCGCGAAGCGCCAGCGGTTCGTCTACGACTACTTCGACTGGGAGTACCCCGAGGTGCTCCACTGGGGCCACGTTCAGGTCGACGAGTACGACGTGAAGCTGTCGACGTCGACGATCAAGGGCCTCATCGCGGACGGCGAGCTGACGGGCTGGGACGACCCGCGCGCGCCGACGATCCGGTCGATGCGCCGCCGCGGAATCCAGGGGCAGGCCCTCGTCGACTCGATGACCGAACTCGGGATGTCCACCTCCGACGTCGACCTCGCGATGTCGTCCGTCTACGCCAACAACCGCGACTTAGTCGACGACGAGGCGAACCGCTACTTCTTCGTCCGCGACCGCGAGGACGACCCCGCCGTCGAGCTGCCGGTCGTCGACGGCGACGCGGCCGCGCCCGAGGCGGGCCACCCGCGATTCCACCCCGAACACCCGGACCGCGGCGAGCGCGAGGTGCCCGCCGGCCGCGTCGTCGTCGAGTACGGCGACCTCCCGCCTGAGGGCGAGCGCGTCTGGCTGAAGGGGTACGGCCCCGTCCGCTACGAGGGCGACGAACTGGCCTTCCTCGACGCCGACATCGAGATCGTCCGCGAGGGCGACGTGGACGTGATCCACTGGGCGCCCGCCGACGAGGGGCTCGAAACCCTCCTGCGGACGGTCGACGGCGACGTGCGCGGGATCGCCGAGCCGGCGCTCGCGGACGTCGACCCCGACACGGTCGTCCAGTTCGTGCGCGTCGGCTTCGCCCGGATCGACGCGCTCGACCCCGAGGCGACCGACGAGGAGGACGGCCCGGACGGCGCCGAGGACCTGTTGGCGTACTACGCGCACCCGTAGCTCTGCGTCTTCGGTCCGGCCGGGTCCGTTCCGGCCGACCGACCGAATCCGTTCGTCGGGGAGTTTAAACCCGCGACCGGCGAAGCGAGGGCAACGATGGCCATCGACTCGAACTTCGAAGTGAACCGCGAGCGGGTCGGCGAGGAGGACGGCGTCGCCGTCTGGGGCCCCGTCGAACCGCCGGAGAAACAGGGGATCCGCGGCACCCACGTCGCGGTCGACTTCGACATCTGTCTCGCGGACGGCGCGTGTCTGGAGGACTGCCCGGTCGACGTGTTCGAGTGGGTCGAGACGCCGGGGCACCCGGAGTCCGAGCGCAAGGCGAACCCGGCCGACGAGGACCAGTGTATCGACTGTATGCTCTGCGTCGACGTCTGCCCGGTCGATGCTATCGACGTCGACCCCGGGCGCGAAAATCGCTTATAAATAGTTGGTGTCGCTGTTGGTCGTGTGGTGACGGATTGCGTCGTCCGAGTTGTTCTTTTATAAATAGTTGACAGCGGATCGGCGGTGAACATCTTCAAAGCCCCAGTCGCTCGGTTATAAGCCGCTGACTGTGAATCGGCGGTGAACACCTCCAAAGCCCCAGCCGCTCGTTTATAAACAGCTGGCTGTGGATCGGCGGTGAACACCTCCAAAGCCCCAGCCGCTCGTTTATAAACAGCTGGCTGTGGATCGGCGGTGAACACCTCCAAAGCCCCAGCCGTGAGGCCGCCGTACGCTCGCTGCGCGCTTCACTCGGTCGCTCACTCCGTTCGCTCCCTCGCTCCAGTGCTTACGTCGCCTACGGCGGCCTCACGGCTGCCCCTTTGAGTCCCGTCCCGCCCACGGCTCCGCACGGCACCTCACGCCTCCCCAGCCTCGTCGGGCGCATCCTTCGGGCTCCCTTCGGTCGCCCTCGGAGCGCCCGACTCCCTCGCGCGTGCGACTCGCGGCCGTCGCTTCGCTCCGGCCGCTCGCCGGCACGCGCCGCCGCAGATCTATTTATAAATAGTCGCCGCCGGTTCGTTCACTCGTTTATAAACCGCTCCCGCTCCTTTCGCGCGAACTCGGTACCGTACCGCTCCACGATCGGGACGAAGGCGTCGCCGAGCGCGCGCATACACGCGCTCGTCGAGACGAAATCCAACTCTTCGGCGACCTCCTCCCACGGCCGGCCCTGAAGCACTTTCCGGACGAGCAGGCGCTCCGCGCGGTCGTCGAGGTCGCTCCCCTCGATCAGCGCCGCGAGCGCGAGGTCGCGGAACGCGCCCGGCGCGGTGTCGTACATCCCCGGGCCGACCGACGCGCCCACGACCGAGCGCCACTCGATCTCGGTGAGGTCGACCGGGACCGGGGCGGAGCAGGCGCGGAGCGCGCCCCGGACCACGTCCGGGTCGACGTCGCGGTGGGCGTCCGAGAGCCCGTCGCGCTCGCGGTCCCGGAAGGCGACCGCGTGGCGGTCGAGCAGCTCCTGACCGGCCTCGGTCTCCGGCCGGAGCATGATCGCGGAGTACTCGCCCGACGCGTCGTTCCGGCTCGTCGAGAGGTGGACGGTGCGGTAGCCCGCCCGGCGCCAGAACCGGAGCAGGCGCGGCGTCGCGCCGTAGCCGACCGAGAAGTAGTCCATCTCGTCGCCGAACTCCGCGTGGACCTCGTCGAGCAGCCGCGAGCCGAACCCCGCGTCCCGGAGCGCGTGGTGGGTCGCGATCCGGACCGTCCGTAGCCCGCGCGGCTCAGCCGCGGCCTCATCGCGCAGCTGGCTCGTGAGCACGTCCGGCACCATGTTGCCGCGGACGCGCTCGCCCTCGTACATCCCGCGCCGCGTCTCGGCGTCGAGTCCCCCCTCGCGCGCGAGGAGCGCGACCGCGACCACGCGGCCGTCCGCGACGAGTGCCCGCGCGACGAGGTTCGGCGCGTCGAGCAAGCGCGCGAGGTCGTTCGGCTCGGTCCGGTAGTGCGCGGCGATGAGCAGCCCGAACGCCTCCCCGAGCAGCGTCTCGTCCGCGAGCAGGTCGGCCGGGTCGAGCGCGCGGTAGGTCGCGTCCTCGACGGACGCGCCGGAAACGGCCGTGTCGACCGCGGGCCGGGCGTCGAGCAGGAGCGCACGCGACGCCCACGCCTCGACGGGGTCGTTCCGCGCGTATCGGATCGGCTCGTCGAGTCGGATGTCGCGAACCGAAAAGTGCGAGTCGAGCAGTCGCTCGCGGAAGCGCACCGCGAACCCGCGGCCCGCCCCCTCGTAGCCGTGGACCGTCGTACAGAACGCGACCGCGGGCGCGTCGAGGAACCCCTCCAGCAGCCGCACCGGGAGTGCCGCCGCCTCGTCGACGACGACCGCGTCCGCCTCGGCCGCGACTTCCGCCGCGGCCGCGGGCGGCAGGAAGCGGACGCGACCGCCGGCCGGCGTCCGGAGGTCGCGCTCGTCGACCTCGCCGTCGTCGTGCTCGCTCTCGTCGTCGCCGTCCGTTTCCGCTTCGATCAGCTCCCGCGTCCGAGCGAACACCTCCGCCGCGTTCCGGAACGCGGGCGCGGTGACGAGTACGTCGCGTCCCCCGAGCGCGAGCGACCCCGCCGCGAGCCCCGCCGCGCTCGATTTCCCGCGCCCGCGGTCCGATTCGACCACGACGGCCGAGCCGGGGTCGGCGAGCCCCTCGAACGCCCGCAGCGCCCGCGACTGATCGGCCGTGAGACAGGCGCCGTACGCGGCCGCGGGAAACGTCGCGCCGGGCGGTGCGCTCGGCGGGTCGACGGATTCGCCCGGCCCGTCGCGCTGGTCGGTCCGCTCCCCGGTGAGTCCGTCGCGCTCTAGGCGGTCGCCCGCCTCGTCCCCAAGCGCGACGACCGCGATTCCGGGGTGCGTCTGGAGCGTCGAAACGAGGCGCTTCCGGAACCGGCCCGTCACGTCGTCGATGCCGAAGGGCGGCACCGCCAGCGAGTCGTCGAAGCGGTCGCGGACTGCCGGCCACTCGTCGAGCGCGGGCGTCAGAAGGATCAACAGCCCGCCGCCGTCGACCGCGCCGACCGCGCGGCCGAGCGCGTTCGGGACGAACCGCTCGTGGCAGTCGAGGACGACCGCTTCGCGGGTGCGCCCCAGTAGCCCGTCGGCGTTCCGCGGGCGCGTTTCATCGAATCGGAACCCCTCGCGTGTCGAGACCATCGTCACGTCTCTGTCGCCGACCCCGAGCGACTCGATCGCGTCGTAGGCGGCGTCGAGCGCGTGGTCGCGGTCGCCGGCGAGCACGAGGACGCGTCGCTCGTTCGCCCGCTCGGCCTCGGCGCGCAGGTCGCGCGCGACTCCCGCGATCATCTTCGCCCGTCGTTGCCGAGGCGCGGACATGTGTCTTGCCCTCCGGGCCGCCGTCGTCCTCGTTCCCGGGTCGCCTCGGTGGCGCCCGCGAAGGCGGGAGGCTTACGGACACTCGGCGCGTCACTCCGGGCATGACCACGGTCACGCTCATCGGGACCCGGCTCGCGGACGTGGGTCGCGAGTTCGTCTACGAGGGGGAATCGGCCGACTGCGAGGGATGCCCCTACCGCGGCCAGTGCCTCAACCTCTCCGAGGGCACCCGCTACCGGGTGACCGGGATCCGCGAGAACGCGCAGACGCTCGACTGCGCCGTCCACGACGCCGGCGTCCGCGCGGTCGAGGTCGAGCCCGCGTCGGTCCCCGCGAACGTCCCCTCGAAGCGCGCGTACGCCGGGAGCAAGGCGTCGCTCGCGGGTCCCTGCCCGCACACCGAGTGCCCGAGCCACGGCTACTGCGTGCCCGACGGCGCCGACTTCGACGAGGAGCGTGTCATCGATCAGGTGCTCGGCGAGCCGCCCCACGAGACGTGCGCGCTCGACCGCGACCTGACGCTCGTGGAGTTCCGCGCGGAGGACTGAGAACTCGACGTATCGATCGTCCGCCTACAGCGACGTGATCGCGTTCAGCGTGATCCGGATCGCACGCTCGACGTTGTCCTTCGCCTTCTCCGGCAGCTCGTCGTCGGAGTCCGCGCCCTTCTGTGAGCCCGCGACGAGGTTGCCGTCGACGGTGCAGATGGCGCCCGCCGCGAGCCCCTTGCGTCGCGCGAGCGAGAAGACCGTCGCCGCCTCCATCTCGATCGCGAGCAGGTTCGCGTCGTTCCAGTCGGCGACGTACTCGTCGTCCTCGTTGTAGAACGCGTCGTCGGAGACGATGGGGCCGACGTGGATCTCCTCGTCGTTGTCCTCGGCCGCCCCGACGAGCCCGGTGAGCACGTCGTAGTCCGGGACCGCGGGGTACACTTCATCTTCGTACCGCTTGCTCGTCCCCTCTTCCTTGGCCGCGCCCGTCGCGACGACCATGTCGCCGACCTCCATGTCGGGCTGGAGCGCCCCGCAGGTGCCGCAGCGGACGAACGTCTCGACGCCGACGCGCGAGAGCTCCTCGACGGCGATCGCGGCGGACGGGCAGCCGATTCCTGTCGAGCAGATCGTGAGGTCGGTTCCCTCGTAGCTCGCGTTCACGATCTTGTACTCGCGGTTCTGCGCGACGACCTCGCTGTCGTCACAGAGGTCCGCGATCCGGTCGACGCGCCCCGGGTCGCCAGGGATGACCGCGATCTCGTGAACGTCGCCCTCCTCGACCAGCAGGTGCGGCTGTTTCGCCATACGAGCCGGGACAGTCGCCGCGCGCAAAAACCGACCGGTCGGCGGGCGGGGTGACGGCGCAATTTAATATCGCGATATGTGATTTATCAAGGGCTTACCGTCCCGGCGGCTGCGTCCCAATTCGTCCGTGTGGCTCTGCCGATCGGCCGGTTTTATCGCCCGGACGCGCAAGGTTCGGGTATGTCCGACGCGAACGCCTCGGCCGACCTTGGCTCGACGATCGCCGCCCTCACGGTCGCCTTCCTCTTCGTCACGCTCGTCGCTGGGGCGCTGCTCGATTTTAACTGGACGCAGGCGGTGCTGCTCGGTGGCTTCGCGGGCGCTGTGGCCGTCGCGTCGGCGTGGCTGACGGAGCGACGAGCTGGCGGCGACTGACCTTGTTCGGTTTCGGTCCCGATCGGACCTGCCCGAGTATCGCGACTGAGAGGTCGGACGGAGGCTTTTATATCCGCTCGGCGTCGACACCGTACAATGCGATTCAGTCGCGACCGTCGGGGCCAGTCGGTCGTGGTCGGGACGGTGATCCTGTTCGGGTTCCTAATCTTAGCGCTCTCGCTGTATCAGGTACAGATCGTCCCGCAAGAGAACGCGGAGGTAGAGTTCCAGCATTTCGAAG
This sequence comes from Halorubrum sp. T3, assembly GCF_000296615.1. Classification (NCBI taxonomy): domain Archaea; kingdom Methanobacteriati; phylum Methanobacteriota; class Halobacteria; order Halobacteriales; family Haloferacaceae; genus Halorubrum; species Halorubrum sp. T3. Next base: position 455,497 of record NZ_JH815330.1, read on the forward strand.
AGGTTCGCAACGATCTCGTTGACCTCAGGGCAGGGATATTGCGGGCAGGCACTACTGACCGGGTACAGTACGAGACAGTTCGACTGGGAACTGATTATCCTCCCCGGCTGTTTGCGATTAACCCGCCGGCACCGTCGGGGACGATACAGACGAGGGGTCCATACAACATCAGTATTCACAGCGAATCAGGCGACACCGTCAACATCACGACCCGATTCATCCAGTACCAACCGAGGTACAACGAAATTGACCATCCGCCGACGTGGTACGACGCCTCTGTGCTGTATCTTGATGCTAACGAAGAGGGAGGTAGAGTCGTGATTATCGAAGATCAAAACCTTGTAAATGATGACGGTGAGGTTCGAATCACTGCCCTCCAAAACGAGTTCCGGCGAAGTGGAACCCAACAGACGACTCTTGAGCTTCGTCCGAGTCGAAACTCCACTGATAGGATTCCCGAAGGTGAGCTCACTATTAAGATTCCAACACGATTAAGCGGCGAGGAATACTGGGACAATGCTGACATCCCGGACAAGGTCTACGGCGGTGTCTCGGACGCCGGCGGTAATGGGGTTCACAACTTAACACTGAACACGACCCACGAAGAACTGGTAGTGGACACGGTCGGAATTCAGGAGAAGCCAACAGATTCAATCGCGAAGAATGGCAGCAGTGATGACGAGAATAATCAAGCTGTCGAGAATCGAATATTTGATATTGAGTGGTACGATCGAAATTCTGTTCCAATAGGCGATGTACAACTAAACGGGAGTATAAGCGCTAATGACGAACCCTTGGATAATGCTATTATCGACTTTTCGACTACGAATCCCGCGGTAGCATCTTTCAATCAAGAGAACACCACTACCACGAGCGTCGATGGTAACTTCACCGCGAATATTACCGCTAAACAGGAAGGCAATGTCACATTATTCGCCGCGTCTGGTGATGATGTCGATAACATCTCTGTCGAAGTTATTGCTCCGGTAAACCCGAGCCCGCCAATATTTGGTTCCCTAACTGCCAGTGGGAGCCAGCGGTCTGTTTCGTTTGACTGGAATATTGACGGTCAGTTTGACTCAGTCACGTTTGAAACTGATTCAGGTAGCGCGACGAGTACTGATCGTTCGGGTACAGTTTCTATTGGAAAAAGCCCTGGCAACCGTGATATAACAGCTATCGTAGAGGGACCTGGCGGATCCGAAACCTGTACCGCTACCATCGGTAATGACGGAGAATTGATAAAGCCTGACTTTACCTGTACTACTTCCTGACACGTCATAGAACATAATATTATTACAATCTTCCAGGCTCTGACTCAGTAGATTCGATGAATCACATATACCTGACTCTTAGAAAAGCCGTCCCTCGTATCAATTAAGTACTCTACTACTAGGTTCCACGATCGACGTAATACTCATCGACAAAGCCATATGCCAGTCTCGTGAACGACCGTGTATGACCGCAGTCGGGATCGACGGCATCGAGATCTGGACCGGGAAGCTCAAACTCGACCTGCCGGGCACGTTCGCGCCGGAGAAGGGCGACGACCCCGAGAAGTACACGAAGGGGCTCGGGCTCAACAACTCCTCGTTCCCGGACGTGTACGAGGACATCGTCACGATGGGGGCGAACGCCGCCAAGGGGCTGATGGACCGCAAGGGGCTCGAACCCGAGGACGTCGGCCGGATCGACGTCGCCACGGAGTCGGCGTTCGACCACTCGAAGCCCGTGTCGACGTACATCGCGGGCTGCCTCGAACAGGTGTACGACGGCGACTTCACCCACGCCAACAAGGGCGAGCGCAAGTTCGCCTGCCTCGCCGGTACGCAGGCGATAGACGACGCGTACAACTGGATCCGAGCGGGCCGGAACCGCGACCGTCCCGCGATCGTCATCACGACGGACACGGCGCTGTACGCCCGCGGCGACCCGGGCGAGGCGACGCAGGGCGCCGGCGCCGTCGCGATGCTGATCGACGAGGACCCCTCGCTCGTCGAGCTCTCGACCGATCAGGGGTACGGGTCGAAAGACGAGACGGACTTCCTCAAGCCGAACCAGCAGTTCCCCAGCGTCGACGGGAAGCGCTCGGTCCAGGTGTACCTCTCCCGGATGCGAGAGGCCCTGGAGGACTACGAGTCCGTTACCGACGACATCGAACTGGAGGACTTCGCGTACGCACCGTTCCACACGCCGTTCCCGGGGATGGTCCGGAAGGCGGCACTCTTAGCCTACCGGCACGTCATCCGCGACACGCCCCACGAGGACGCGCTCGCCGACGAGATCGGCCGCCAGCCCCGCGAGGACGAGTACGAGGACCGCGAGGCGTACGAGGAGGCGATCCGCGGGTACATGGACGAGCTGAAGACGACCGAGCAGTACCAGACGTGGTACGACACGGCCGTCGAGCCGACGCTCGGGCTCTCTCGCGAGGTCGGTAACTGGTACACCAGCTCCGTCCACATCGCCCGCGTGAGCGCCCTGCGCGACGCCCTGAAGCGCGACCGCGAGTTCGTCGGCGAGACGCTGCTCGTCGCCTCCTACGGCTCCGGCGCGCAGGCCGAGATCCACGCCGAGACGATCCGCGAGGGGTGGCGCGCGGAGATCGAGGGGCTCGACATCGACGCCCAGCTCGACGCCCGCTACGACCTCACGTGGGACGAGTACGAGGACGTCCACGACGTCCACGAGTACGACATGGACGTCGAACGCGAGATCGAGGAGTTCACCCAGCCGGACGGGGAGTTCGTCTTCACCGGCTGGGGGCGGATGAACGAGCGGAAGTACGAGTACGTCGAGTAGCGGCGCGGCCCCCGCGCTCGGCCTCGCTCCGATCCGCGAGTCGCCCGCAGCGGCCCGCAACCCCGTGAAAACGGCTCACACGGGCCGTACGCGATACGATGGTTTTAAACGACGCTGGCGTGAATCGACACCCAATGGTAACCATCTACGACGTGCCGGCCGACGACCTCATCGAGGCCGTCGCGGCGCGACTCGAGGACCGCATCGACGAGCCCGACTGGGTCGAGTTCGCCAAGACCGGCGCCGGCAAGGAGCTCCCGCCGGAGCAGGACGACTTCTGGTACGTCCGCTCCGCGAGCCTCCTGCGGAAGGTCGCCCAGAACGAGCCGATCGGCATCGAGCGGCTCGCGACCGAGTACGGCTCGAAGAAGCGCGGCTCGAACCGCTACGTCGTTCGCCCTGGCGAGCACGAGGGCGGCTCCCGCAAGCTCATCCGTTCGGCGCTCCAGGCGCTCGAAGAGGACGGACTCGTCACGACCGCGAGCGGCGAGGGGCGCCGCGTCTCCGACGAGGGCGAGGCGTTCCTCTCTGAGGTCGCGACCGAGGTCTTCGAAGATCTCGACCGCCCGGAACTCGAACGCTACGCGTAGATAGCTGTTTTCTCGTTTTCGACCGTACGAATCCGTTAGCGGCAGCCCTGCCGGGCCGGCCTCTGGATCCGTTAGCGACCGCTATTCCGCGTTAGACGGCCACTCGCCGGAGGGTTTCGTATCTCGGACGTTTCGACCGCACTCAGCCGATGTATTTCATATCGCTATACGAAATTGTGGGGTCGCCGACTTTCGCCTCCGTCCCGGTCCTCGCCTCCTTGGCCGACGTCGTCCCGCCGCCCTCGCCGCCAGCCTCTTGCTCCCTCGGCGCCGAATCCGGCCGTGACTCCGAGCGTGATTCGCGGATGACCGACTCGCAGGCCGGCGCGGTCGAACGGATCCACGTCGCCTCGGGAACGGGGGGCGACCCGGAGCCGCGAGCGGCCGTCGAGGCGGTCGCCGACCGGGGGCTTCGCGGCGACCGCTACTTCGACGGCGACGGGATCTACAACGAGCAGGCGGACTTGGAGCCGAGCGACGTGACGCTGATCGCGGGCGAGGCGCTCGCGGTCGCGGCCGAGGAGTTCGGCGTCGACCTGACCGCGGGCGCCCATCGACGCAACCTCACCACGCGCGGCGTCGCCCTCGACGACCTCGTCGGCGAACGGTTCCGGGTGGGTGAGGCGGTGTTCGAGGGGCTCGGTCACTGCGAGCCCTGCGGGTACATGGCGGACCTCGCGGAGGAGGCGGACGCGGCGGCCGCGCTCGATGGCCGCGGCGGACTCGACGCTCGGATCGTCGAGTCGGGAACGATCGCGGTCGGGGACGACGTGGTTTGGTCGCCCGCCGGCGACGCAGACGGGGAGCCCGCCGGCGACGCGGACAGGTGAAGGAGGACGCCGGGCGGGAGACGCGCTGACTATCCCGTGTTCTTCATCCCGGCGGCGATGCCGTTGACGGTGAGTCGAAGGGTGCGCTCCTCCTCGTCGGTGCGGTGGGTACGCCCGAGGAGGTTCGCCTGGAGGAGGTTCAGCGGGTCGACGTAGGGGTTCCGGCGGTCGAGGCTCTCTTCGAGCCACTCGCGCCGGAGCAGCTGGTCGCGGCCGCTAATCTCTAAGACCAGTTCTCGCCCGCGCTCGTACTCGCCGACGAGTTCGGGGAAGAAGCGCTCGCGGAGGTCGTCGTCCGCGAGGTCGGCGTACTCCGCGGCGATCTCCGGCTCGGTGCGCGCGAGCGCCAGCGACGCGTTGTCGAGGGTCGTCTGGAAGAACGGCCACTCGTCGAACATCTCGCGGAGCGTCTCTAACCCCTCCTCCTCGCCGACCTCGTCGAGGTAGGCGTCGATGCCGGAGGCGATCGCGTACCACCCGGGGAGGATGAGCCGGGTCTGGGTCCACGAGAACACCCACGGGATCGCCCGCAGGTCCTCGACGCTGCGCTCGCCCGAGCGCGAGGCGGGCCGGGAGCCGAGGTTGAGGTCCTCGACGACGCTGATCGGCGTCGCCTGCTCGAAGTAGGAGACGAACCCGTCCGTGTTCAGGAGGTCGCGGTACGTCTCCCGCGCCGCGGGCGCCATGATCTCCATCGCCTCGACCCAGCGGTCGGGCACGTCCTCGACCGGCTCCTCGTTCGCCTCCTTCCGGGCGCGGATCTGCGCGTCGAGCATCTGTTCGAGCTCGCGCTCGGCGATCCGCGGGTTGGCGTACTTCTCGGCGATCGCCTCGCCCTGCTCGGTGAACTTCACCTGGCCGGTGACGGTCTCATTCGGCAGCGCGAGCAGCGCCTCGTTCATCGGGCCGCCGCCGCGCGAGATGGAGCCGCCGCGGCCGTGGAACAGCCGGAGCGTCACGTCCTCCTCGCGGCAGAACCGGGCGATCCGGCGCTGGTTCTCGTAGAGATCCCAGTTCGCCGCGAGGAACCCGTTCTCCTTGTTGGAGTCGGAGTAGCCGAGCATCACCTCCTGAACCTCGCCGCGCGCCTCCAGCGCGGTCGCGTACGCCTCGTTCTCGAAGAGGGTTCCGAGGATGCGCTCGGCGCCGTTAAGCGCGGACTCGGTTTCGAGGAGCGGGACCACGTCGACCGCGCAGTGGTCGGGCAGGGAGACGACGCCGACCTGATCGGACAAGAAGAGCACCTCCAGCACGTGGCTGGGCTCCTCCGTCATCGAGATGCAGTAGGTGTCGATCGCCTGCTGGCCGTACTCCTCCTGCCACTCCGCGAACGACTCGAACCGTTCGAGGACGCGCTCGGTCGTCTCCGAGACGTCGCCGGGCTCGTCGATGTCGACGACCGGCTCCTCTTGAAGGATCGCCTCGGTGAGGAAGTCGACGCGCTCGTCCTCGTCCATCCCCTCGTAGTCGACGCCCTCGACCGCGACCGCCTCGGCGACGGCCTCAGTGTGGTTCTCACGGTGGTCGCGTAAGTCGAGCGACGCCAGCGTGAGCCCGAACGTGTCCACCTGCCGGCGGAACGGCTCGACGAAGGATTCGAGGACCGACTCCTGGCCGTCCTCGCGCAGCGACTCGGCGATGACGTCGAGGTCGTCGAGGAAGGCGTCGCCGTCGGGGTACTCGCCCGGGCGGACGTCGTTGACGCGGTCGAGGCGCTCGCGCATCAGCCGGAGCTTCTGCCGGTACGGCTCGTCGGGGTAGCGCTCGCGCGCCTCCTCGACGACCGTCGGGAACCGCTCGGCGTCGGCCGCGAGCGAGCGCGCGAGCGCGTCGCCGGCGGCGTACCGGTCGCCGTCCTGGCTCAGCACGGCCGAGAGCCGCTTACACCGGTCGCGGTACTTCTCGACGGCGACCTCGCGCTGGCGTTCGAGCGTCTCGTCGGTCACCTCGGGGGTGACGAACGGGTTGCCGTCGCGGTCGGAGCCGGCCCACGAGCGGAACTCGAAGAGCTTCGGGCAGTCGACGTCGTCGTACTCCTTCGAGATGGTCTCCTCGAACTCCTCGTAGGCGTCGCCGACGACGTCGAAGAGGGTGTTCTCGAGGTACCACTGGACGTTTCGCGCCTCGTCTTCCGGCTCGGGCGCCCGCTGGCGGACCTGCCGGGTGCCCCAGAGGCTGGTCACCTCGGCGGTGACGTCGCGCCAGACGGCGCGCCGCTCGCGGTCGGTGAGGTTGCGCTCGTCGAGCTCCCCGAGGTGGTTCGCGATGGAGCGGAGCTTGGACTTCACCGTCGAACGCCGGGCCTCCGTGGGATGGGCGGTGAACGTCGGCTCGATGAGCACGTCGGCGAGCAGCTCCTCTAACTCGTCGGCGTCGACGCCGGCCTCGGCGAACTCGGCGATCGTCGCGTCGAAGGAGTCGTGGAGGGCGGTCCCGTCGTCGGCGTTCCGGACCGCGCGGACGCGCTCGCGCTCCTCGGCGAGGTTGATCAGCTCGAAGTAGGTCGTGAACGCCCGGGCGACGACCTCCTCGCGGGTCGTCGAGAGGTCGTCGACCGCCTCGTGGAGGGCGTCGCGGTTCGGGGCGTCTCCCCGTCGATAGTCGATCGCCGCGTTCCGAAGCGTCTCGACCGTCTCGTACGCCTCGGTCGAGGCCTGCGCGGCCAATACGTCTCCCACCAGCGCCCCGAGTTCCCGAACGTCCGTCCGCACGTCCCGATTGTGCAACTCCATACCACGCACACTGCGGTCGCGATCGGTTAAAACCGCGGTCTGAACGAATGTTTGCCTCGGTTCCGAGTTAATTCAGTCACGAACGTTCCTGTGTAACCGGCGCCGAGACGCCGCGGTCGTCGGTGCCCCGACTCGAGGCGTCGGTGTCGACCGACGAGGGCTCCGATTCTCGCCTCGGTGGAGGGTTCGTCACCCTTTTTACCGATCCAACCCCAGAAGCGGGTATGAGTGCGTCCGACAAGTATCCGTCTGAGTCCGGGCGGCGACGCTTCGTGAAGGGCGTCGTCGGCGGCGCGGCCCTCGCTGGGGTCGGCGCGATGGGGTCGGCGACCGTGAACACCCTGACGACCGCCGGCGGGGTCGGCGGCGGGTCGACGATCGCGAAGACGATCGCGCAGACCGGCGGTCCGGCGCCCCGCGGGCTCCCGCAGATTCCGGTCCAGGTCACCGACGACGGCTACGTCGAGGGGATCTGGCCCGAGACGACCACCGTCACCCAGGAGGGTCAGGAGATCGAGGTCGCCCAAGAGGAGCTCGGCGGATTCACCTACGCCGGCGCGTGGTTCCAGTACTGCGGCGTCGAGTCCCAGGAGAACGTCCAGCCGAACTTCGAGTCGGACAACCTGTTCCGGTCCGCGAGCGCCCCGCCGTACGACTGGCAGTCGAACACCTACTCGGGCGGCGACCGGATCCATATCGACGACTTCTCGGACTACACCGAGTGGGGCAACGGGATCGGCAGCGACGGCGTCGGCAAGCCGGCGTCGGTCACGTGGCGCTCCGAGGACGCCGAGACGAACCTCGGCGCGATCGTCATCCGCTCGCCCCAGATCGAGGAGGCGGCCCAGAACGACGAGTGGCTACAGGCGTCGACCGACCAGGGGTTCATGGCGTATCTCAACGTCTGTACCCACTTCTGTTGTATCCCGGGCTACAAGGTGTTAGAGGAGTCCGCCCGCTACGACGCCGCCAACGGGACCTACTGCGTCTGCCACCAGTCGACGTACGACCCGTTCACCATCGAAGAGGCGCTGTTCATCGCGCGGCCCCGCCCGGAAGAGTAACGCGTCCGTCGCAGACCCGTCTTTCTCCTCCCGATCGGCGTCCCGCACAGCCGTCGCCGCGCTTTTCACGCCGCTCGCCCGAGGGACTGACATGAGCGAGGACGACCCCGCAGACGCCGACGCGCCCGACGGAGCGGATCGCTCCGAGACCGCCGACGGCTCGACGGACGCCGCCGACGCGCCTTCCGGCGACGAGTTCGAGACGGAACTCGCCCGCGCCCGCGACCTCCTCGACGGCGACGGCGTCGACGCGGTCCACGTCGGCGTCGTCCGCGACGGCGAGGTCGACACCACGTTCGCCCAGCGCACCGACGACGACGCCGACGGCGCCGGGCTCCGGGCGCTCGCGCTGCTCGCCGCGCACGTCAGGCTGGTCGCGGGCGAGGCGGGCGTCGAGCCCTCTACCGTCGCCGGCGACGCCGCGACGCTCGCGGGACAGGTCGAACAGATCCCGGCCAGCACCGACCAGATCCCCGACGAGTAACGGCCCCGTCGCGCCGGTCACCGCTCGGTCCGTTCCCGCGCGGTCACCGCTCGGTCCGTTCCCGGCGCGATTACCGGTCGGCGCCGTCGGACTCCGTCGCGCGGATCCGGCGGAGCTGGTGGGTCACGCCCGCGAGCGCGACGAGCAGGACCGCGAGGTTGAACACGGCGAGCGCGACGGACTGGTAGGCCGGGTCGAACCACGTGCGGATCGCGTTCCCGGACTGGCTGTAGAACCCCCAGCCGGCGATCACCGCGAGCAGCGACAGCGCGGCCAGCCCGACCCGGTCGAGCAGGCCGCGGAGGTCGTCGGTCGAGAGGCGGTCGAAGCCGGAGGGGTCGCTCCCCCCGGTCTCCTCGTCTGCGTCGGTACGGTCGGCGTCCGTCTCCGTGTGGTGGGTCGCGTCGGTGTCGTCTGTCATGGGCTGTGGTGAGTCGCGGGCGTGATCGCTGTCGCGGGTCGATTCGTCGTCTCTCGGGCCGTCGCGCGGCTGTTTGTCGGTCATCGCCGCCTCCGCGCGGTCAGCGCCGCGACGACGAGCGCGACGAGCGCGACGAGCGGGCCGAAGCCGGGCGTCGAGCCGCCGGTGGCGCCGTCCGTTGGCGCGCGATCGGCGCCGTCACCGCCCTCGCCGCCGACGTCGTCGCGCTGGAAGTCCTCGACGGAGAACTCCACGTCGCGGACGGTCTCGTTGGCGGTGATCGTCTCCCGCGGGTTCAGGTTCGCGACGCCTTGCGTCTCGTCGACGAGCACGTCGTCGTCGAACAGCGCGGCGTCGACGTAGTAGTTGTAACCGGCCGGCACCTCGACGGTCGTCGTCACGGTGTCGGTACGGCCGGGGCGGACGGTGCCGACCGTCTCCGTCGCGTCCGCGGCGATCACGTTCGACTCCGCCTGCCGGAGGTAGAGGCGGAGGTCGACGTCCTCGCTGGCCTCGTCGCCGCGGTTCGTCACCGAGACCGACGCCGACAGCGTCGCGGTCTCGTTGTCGGCCTCGACGACGCTCACGGCGACGGTCGGCCAGACGGACCCGTCGGTGAAGCCGACCTGCGTGTCCGCGTAGTCCGGCGTGAGCGCCGCGACGCCGGCGACGCGCGTGGTCTGTTGCTCGCGGCGCTGGCCGTCCGCGAAGACGACCGTCTCGATGCGGTAGCCGCCCTCGCGCTCGACGGTCACGGTGCCGTTGACGGTGCGTTCGCCGTCGAAGTCGACGTCGCCGACGTCGACGGTGGTCTCGTCGACGAGGAGGCCGGACTCGGCGCCGATAGCGCGGTGGCGGACCGTGACGTTCTCGACCGGCGAGCCGCGGTGGCGGAGGTCGGTGCCGAGCCGGAGCTCGGCGGTCTCGCCGCGCACGTCGCCGGGCGCGACGGTCGCGCCGGCGACGCGGATGTCCCCGGGCGGTTCGTCCGTCGCTCGCGGGTCGCTGATGGCGCCGGGCGCGGCGACGGCGCCGACCGCGCTCGCGACGAGGAGGGCGGCGGCGGCCGCCAGGAGGGCCGTACGGGTGTCCATGTGGGACCCGTCACGAGCGTAATATAAGTGCTTTGTCCGGGATTCGCTCCGAGGCGTCCGGAATCGGCCTCAGAGGACGCGATACCGCCCGTTCGACTCGGTGACTTCGCCGCGGCGCGAGAGGCGGGTCAGGATCTCGCGGGCCGCGTCGGCGGGAACCCCCTCTGCCGCGGCGCGCTCCACGACCGCCGCCTCTGTGGGGTCGTCGACCGCGTCGACCGCGTCGCGAACGACCTCGGTTCGGCTCCGGGAGCCGCCTCCGCCGCCCTCCGCGCGCTCGCCGGCCTCGTCGACCGCATCTGCGTCGAGCCCCGACGCTTCGAGGTACTCGCGGTCGTCGATGCCGGCGTCCTCGACGGCCGCTTCGAGGTCGGCGACGTGGTCGACCTCCGCGAACGCGGCGCTGTCGCCGCGCTTCTTCGCGAGCAGGGCGGACCGCGCCTCCCGCGCCGCCGCGCGGTCCTCGGACTCGAAGAAGCGCTTGAGCTTCGCGGTGCGGTGGGTCTTGCCGCACCGCGAGCACTGCGCCGTCTCGCTCGTCTCCGGGTCCGTCACCAGCCACATGTTGGCGCACTCGTTGCAGCCGACGACCGCATACATACGAGGGGATTCGCCGGCCCCGAATTTGAACCCTCGGCTGTACGTTGTACTCGCTGTGACGGTGGTCACCATCGAAGCCCCAGCCGCTCGGCCATACGACGATACTGCTTATAAGTAGCGAAGCGACACGAACGCCATCGAAGCCCCAGCCGCGAGGCGGTCAGACGCTCGCTGTGCGCTTCAGTCGCTCACTGCGTTCGCTCCTTCCAGTGCTTGCGTCGCCTCTGACCGCCTCGCGACTGCCCCTTCGAGTCCCGCCCGCCCGCACAGCCCCGCACCTCTCACCTCCCCAGCCTCGGCGGACGGCCCGGCGCAGGCGGAGCCGCGCCGGGCCGCCGCCTCCCTCGCGGGCACCTCGCGGCCGCCGAGGGCGGCCGCTCGGCGGCGCGCCGCCAATATTTCATATAAATAGCCGCGCTCAATCGGGGTCCTCGATCGCTCGGGCGGCCGCAAGCACCTCGTCGTGGAGGGCGCCGTTCGAGGCGACCAGCCCCGTCGAGTCGTGGCGCCACCGCTCTCCGTCCAAGTCCGTCACGCGCCCCCCGGCCTGTCGGATCACGAAGACCCCCGCAACCGTGTCCCAGGGGTTCGCCGCGACGTTCGTGATCGTTCCCTCCAGCCCGCCGGCCGCGACCGTCGGGAGCACCACCTGCGCGGCGCCGAACCGACGCATGTCGCCGAAGCGCGTCACGATCGCCTCGCAGGCGCGGGCGTACTCGTCGCGGGCGTCGTAGGCCCACCAGATCGTCGGGTCGACGGCGGCCTTGCGGGGCTCGCTCACGTCGCTCACCGCGATCGGCTCGCCGTTGCGGTACGCGCCCGTGGCGTCGGCGGTGTAGGTGTCGCCGAGCGCGGGCGCGACGATCGCGGCCGCGACGGGTTCGCCGTCGACGACGGCCGCGACCGCGGTGGCCCACACGCGCACGTCGCGGACGTAGTTGTTCGTCCCGTCGATGGGGTCGATCACCCACGCGGGCCCCTCCTCGGGGACGGTCTTGCGCTCGTCTTCCTCCTCGCCGACGACCGCGTCGTCCGGGTACGACTCGCGGATCGACTCGATAACGGCGCGCTGGGCCGCGCGGTCCGCCTCGGTCACCACGTCGTCCTCGCCCTTCGTTTCCACCGCGATGTCGCTCCGGAAGTGCTCGTGCGCGACCGCAGCGCCCGCCTCCGCGGCGCGCTTCGCGACCGCGGCGCGCTCGGCGACGTCGTCGGCGCGCTCCGCGACGGGGGGCACGGACTCGTCGCCGCGTCCGGTCGCGTCGGCGTTGCGCTCGTCTGCGTCGGTCATGGCGCCAGTCGCCGCTCCGGCGGCGTATAAACGTCGGTTCGACGCCGCCGACCTGATGGAATTAACTCAGTTCCGAATCCGAGTACCTTTAAGTGGGTCGCGGCCGGTGGATCGGACATGGAACCAGAGGAAGCGGTCCGTCAGCTGGAGTACACCATCGACGCCTCGCTCGACGAGATCGGTCAGCGCGCCGCCGCCGGCTACCGACCCACCTTCGAGCGCGTGGCCGAGCGCGCGGACGGGAGCGCGGTGTACGACCTCGCGGGCGAGCTCTGCCAGGACGTCGTCGCCGGCTCCTGTCCGTCGCCGGCGGAGGCGAACGCGGTCGCCGAGCGCGTGCTCGACGACTGGGCGTACACCGACGGCGGGGAGTAAGAGAAATCAGAAGTAGTTATTAGCACTGTCCGACGCTCCCAGTCGATTCCCGTCCGAAATCCAATCGGTAGGTCCTGTTTCGAGTTATCTGAGTAGTTACGAATCCGTCTCGTTGAACAGCTCAGTAACTTCGCTTTCCGAGAGCGCACGATTGTAGATACGAGCGTCGTCGATGCGGCCCTCGAAGAAGAGCCCATTCAGATGTGCCGGAGCTCCTAGAGCAACCTGTGAGGAACGACTCACCAGCGTGTCACCGGCTGCGACCGTCGTTTCGTCCACTTCATTCCCGTCTAAGTAGAGACGAACTGCGTCACCGCTCTCGAACGTCATCACGACGTGATGCCACGCATCGCCCGCAACCGAAATCGTCCCGGAAACTTCGAGCCCGTCTTCATCGGCGGTGTCGACGACCGTCCGCGGCTCCGTCGCGCTATGATCCAGTCCAATATTGTACTGTCGATTTCCGACACCGGGCTTTTCACGAGAGATGATCCGTTCGTAGCCATCCTGACCGCTGGCGGGTTTCACCCAGGCGGCGAGACTCAGTGACTCCGTGAGGTCGAGGCTCGGATCGTCGGGAATTCCCACGTAATCGTCGCTACCGTCGAACGACCCCGCCTCCCCTACCTTTCCGTCGACAGAAGTGACGCCCTCGACCGTTCCATCGTTGGTACCGATCTCGTCGACGGCAGTCCCGCTCTCGACGTCATCGAGCGGCCAGTAGCTCACGAGCCCGTCGGCCGGTCCGTCCACCGTGGTCCCACCTCCACCGACGACGTCTCCGGACGCCGGATTGTTCACGTCGGCTCGAACGGTCATCGTCAGCTCTTGATCGTCGTCGACGTCGAGGTCGTGCGTGTCCACGTAGACGCCGATGTCCGCCGACGAGCCGGTCGGGAGGTAGAGCACGTCGTCTTCGCTGTCGCGGAGCTTGTCGCTGGGGTCACCGTTCGGATAGAGCCAGACGTCGGTGTCCACGCCGCCTGTGTCGAAGCCGTCCGTCGAACCGCTGAACGTCGCCCAGACGTACACCCCCTGGGTGCCCTGGTTGACGATCTGGAACACTTTGTCGAAGTTGTAAACCGAGTCTGTGCCGAGTCCGGATCCGTCGTTGCCGTTCTCGGAGAAGTCCAGCGCGAGGACGTCGCCGTCGGTGGAAGCGAACTGGTTCCCGTTGGGGGAGTCCAGCGGTTCCATCGCGAGGTAGGCGTTGGCGTCGTCCGCGACCGAGACGGAGACGTCGCGGGCGCCGCCGAGGAACTCCAGCTCCATCGGTGCGCCGTAGCCGCCCGCGGCGTTAGTGTCCGTCGGTCGGGCCGCCGGGGGGAGACCGGACCGCCCCGGCGACCGGCGCCGGCCCGACGACCCACACCCACGCGGCGAGCATGAGCGCCCCCGGCAGCTCCGGCAGCGCGAGTCCGGTCACGGGCCACCACCCGGCGGCGAACGTCGCCCAGACCGCGACGTGGACCGGGGCGAACGCGAGCGCGACGCGGCCGGTCAGCTCTCCTCGCCTGCCCCATCCGTCGACGGCGAACACCAGCGTGATCAGTCCGTAGAACCCGATCGCCGCCGGTCCGTGGAGCGGCTCGGTGAGGTCGAAGAGGCCGACGCCGGCCATCGCGACCATCGCGAGCGCGAGGAGGAGCGCCCGGAACGGGCGACCGGTTCGTCCGAGGCGGACGGCGTAGCAGACGCCCGCCGCCCCCCCGGCGATCAGCCCCCAGTTGAACGCGACGGCGCTCTCGTCGCGGACGCCTAAGTCGGAGAGCGCGTCGGCCGTCCACGAGAAGGTCGGATCGAGGAGTACCGCGAGCGCGATTCCGCCGAGCGCCGAGAGCGTCGCGACGGCGCCGCACGCGGCCGCGACACGCCCGACTTCGGGAGAACGGGATTCCGCGTCGGTGCCGCCCTGATTGCCGGCCGAGGAGGGCGCAGAGGGGGCGGAGGGCGCCATCGACGCCCGTTAGTCGATCCGCTCGGCGGCGTCGCGCTGGACCAGCGGGTCGGCGTTCTCGACCGGGAGGGAGACCACGTCCTCGCTCGCGAGCTCGTACTCCCGCTCGTCGACGCCGAAGATGGCCCCGACGTCGCGGGTGATCCGGACCGTGGCCCGATCGGTGCCCTGATCCGATTCCGGACCGGCGCCCGGCTCGCCGCCCGCCGTCGCTTCGGGGACCGGTCCGCCGTCCGTCGTCGCTCCGGGGTCAGCCGCGTCGTCCGATTCGCCCGCAGAGGGGTCGGTGGCAACGCCGTCGGGCTCGTCGCTCGCGCCGTCGCCCGCGTCGACGCCGACCGCTCCCGGCGGCGCCGGCTCCGGCGGCACCGGCGTCGGCTCGTCGTCGCCGTCGGTCGCGGCGCCGTCGGTCGGCTCCGTATCGGGAGAAGCGACCTCGCCGTCGGCCGCGGCGCCCTCGGTCGGTTCGGGTGGTGCGTTCGGCGGCGATTCCGCCTCGCCGCCGCCCATCGCTCCGGCGAGCGCGTCCGAGGCGGCGGGGCCGTCGCCGGCGTCCGCCTCCTCGGAACTCGGACCCGTCGGATCCACGCCCGTCGGATCCGTTTCCGCCGGCTCAGCGTCCGTCTGGGACGCGCCGGTTTCGGGGGTCGAATCGCTCGGTACCGGATTGCGCGACTCCGCGGCGTCGGTGGAGACCGGGGTCTCGTCGGCGGTCTGGGCCTCGTCCGGCACCGGCGACTCGCCGGCGAGCACGTCGAGGACCTCGGACTTGTTCGCGGTGATGCGCTCGACAAGGTCGTCGAACAGCCGGCGTTCCTCGGTCGTCATCCCCTCCTCGTCGACCGACATGTCGGCCGCGGCGAAGGAGGCGAGCTTGACGACCTTGCCGACGCGGCGCTCGTACAGCGCCTCGGCGACCTCCTCGGCGGTCTCCACCTCGTCGGAGAGCCGGCGGACGTCGTCGTCCTCGAACGGGTTCTCGACCTGCTCGGCGCGGCGGTCGCGCGCGGCGCGGAGGTCCGCGACGTACGCGCCCACGTCGTCGTAAAACGAGTCCCGCAGGTGCTGGAGGCTGTCCTTGCGGCGCTCCTTCGCCTGCGCGGACCGGAGTTCGTCGAGGTTCATTTATATTCGGTCATCGTTCGGGGGCTTTCCGCGCCTCGCCGCGGGCCATTAGGAAGGCTCCCGCGAACTCGGGCACGGTGTTTCTACCGGATTCAACTCTGACGCGCTCGCCGTTTAATTCTACCGTCCGATCCGCGTCCGTCTCGATCCGGATCTCGCGGCCGACGAACCGGTCCGGGACGGCGTCCCGAAGGGGGTCGAAGTCGGCGAGCTCGTCGCGGTCGAGCGGCGTGACGACCAGCGCGGAGCCGCCGTGGAGCGTCCCCGGGAGCCGGATGAGCCGCCGCGTGTCGGTGGTCACCGGCTCGTCGATCGGCGCGGCGTCGGTGGCGGCGACGCGCGACGCCAGCGCGGAGACGAGCCGACGCACGCCCGGCCCGCCGGCCTCCACGTTGCCCTCGCGGACCGCGGTCGGGTTCCGGTCGAACGCGCCGAGAATCGTCTTCGCGCGCCCCTCGCCGATCCCGTCGAGCTCCATCAGGCGCTCGCGGGCGGCCTCGTCGTCCATCTCGCGGAGGTCGTCGGCGTACTCGATCAGGGCCTCGTGGACGCGCGCGCCCCACCCGCCCTCGGTCCGGAGGACGCGCTTCGTCGTGCCGCGGTCGGAGACGGTGCGGATCAGGCCGTCGGTGTCGAGGTCGATGGCGCGCACGTAGTCGACGATCTCGCGGCGCGCCTCGCTGTCTAACTCCCGGACGTCCTCGTCGCGGACGTGGACGTGGTAGCCGCGGCCGCCCGAGAAGACGACGGTCACGTCCTCGAACGCGAAGTCGTCGTCGAGGAAGTCCAAAAGCCGCAGGAGGGCGTCCTTACACGCCGCCAGCATCTCCGGGTACGAGGTGGTCTCCGGGTCGACGCCGGGGAGGTGGTCGGCGTCGAGGTCGAAGACGAGGTCGGCGTTGCGCCACCCCTTCTGTCCCATCGTCGCCGCGCCCGGGTTGTCGTAGCGTGCGGCCGAGAAGTAGGCGTGTCGGGGGGCGTTGTCCGCGAAGAACGTGTCGACGTCGCCGAGGTCGAACAGCGACTGGTGGCGGACCATCGTCGTGCCCGACCCGGGGGTCCACGGGATGTGACCCCACTCGCGGAGGTTCGCGTCGGGCGGGAGCGACAGCGAGACCGACCGGTAGTAGTCGCCGAACCGCCCCCGGAGGTACTCGCGGGTCCGGTCGTCCATCGTCTCCTCTCGTACCCGCGGTCGACGTATCAACGTTACCGTTCGCGGGCGACCGCGACAGCAACCGTTTATAAATAAATCAAGCAGTCGGCGCGTGCCTGCGAGCGGCCGCCCTCGGCGGCCGCGAGGCAGCACGCGCGAGGGAGTCGGTGGTCCGGAGCGAAGCGGAGGACCACCGACGAGGCTGGGGAGGCGTGAGGCTGCGGTGCCGTGCGGGGCGGGACTCAAAGGGGCAGCCGGGAGGCCGCAGTAGGCGTTCACGAGAGCGGAGCTCTCGTGAGCCAATCAGAACGCTCCGCGTTCTGATGACGACGTAAGCACCGCAGGGAGCGAGTGTAACGAGCGACCGAGGAGCGCAACGAGCGTACTGCGGCCTCCCGGCTGGGGCTTTGGCGGTGTTCACCGCTGGTTTTCAGGGAGCAGCGTATCGCCGAGCGGCTGGGGCTTTGGCGGTGTTCGCCGCCGATCCGCGATCAACTATTTATAACTGGGCGGCTGGGAGATTTGGCGGTGTTCGCCGTCGATCAGCCAACATCTATTTATAAATAACCGACTGAGATTTCGACGCGACTCGTTACCAGGGTCACGTATCGACGCCGATCGTCGACAGTATTTTGATGGGCAGATTCGTCGACCGCACACGGCTGGTCCCCATGCTCGACGAGATACTCGACGTGCTCATCGATGAGGTCGCCAAACTGGTCCCCGACGTCGTGTGGGGCGCCGTATTCCTGGTGACCGGCGCCCTGACGACGATGCTCGGCGTGACGATGATACTCGACATGACGACGCTCAACGGATCGATGCGTCTCGGCGGCGTACTGACCGCCGTCGGCGTGCTGTTAATCGCCGGCCCGTTCGTCGCGTGGTACCGATAACCCTCGACTGCCCGGATCCCCTCGGCCACAACACTATCCGAGACGGCTCCGTACCCCTTCGCATGCGCTCCGAAGAGGAGGTCAGAGAGCAGTACGAGTTCCTCCGCGAACAGTTAGACGACGAGGAGATGAACCACCGCGGCGTCGAGGAGCTGTTCACTCACTACAAGCGCGCGCTCGGGTGGGTGTTAGAAGAAGAACATATGTGAGCGACGTACGACACGTTTATCACTCTCTACGGTGTACGATGAAGTGACGCTTCGTCTGGAGGGCCGAAGCGTCAGCGGGGACCAATCGGCAGGCCCGACGCGGCTTTTTTCCGCGTCGGGCGTGCCTTCTTCCGACACTCGACCGCGTAGCGCTCCGCTCATCGTTTCGCGCCCGAGCGAACGCGCTTCCCGCGATCTCGATTCCCGCAATCCCGACCGACGAGCCGCTGTCCTCGCGTCCGCATACGTATCAGACGCCGAAAACGACGTCCAGCCGCGGAGACCCGAATCCGCTTCGCGTGCGAGTTACGGAACTGACAGAACGGAGGCGTCTGTTACGGGGACGTAGGAGACGATTCGTGGTCGTACGAGGACTAATATAACGGTATATTTATTTATTCTCGACAGGTATGTACAGACAGTTGTATGTACGACCTCACAGGTTTTCAGCGAGACCTGCTCTACGTGATCGCGGGCCTCGACGAGCCGCACGGGCTGGCCATCAAAGAGGAGCTCGAAGAGTACTACGAGAAGGAGATCCACCACGGCCGGCTCTACCCGAACCTCGACACGCTCGTCGAGAAGGGGCTCGTCGAGAAGGGCCAGCGCGACCGCCGCACCAACTACTACACGCTGACCCGCCGCGGCCGCCGCGAGATCGAGGCCCGGACCGACTGGGAAGCCGAGTACATCGAACACTGACCCGGCCGCCCGCCGCTCCCGCACCCGGTCGATAGCTCTGCCCGTTCCGTTCTTTCTCGCTCCGTTCTGCTCGTTTTCCGGCCGTCGCCGCGCCGCCGCGAACGGTTGGATTCAAGTCCGCCCCGGGGGAATTCGGTCCTATGAACCCGGGAGATCGCGTCCGCGTCGAGCGCGGGGGCGTCACCAACGAGGGCGTACTGCTCCCCTCCACGACGCGCGACCACCTCGTCGTCAAGCTCGACGGCGGCTACAACGTCGGTATCGACCGCGAGGAGGCCGACGTCGAGGTGCTTGAGTCCGGCGTCCGCGAGGTCGACCCCGCGGCCGACGACGGCGGCGGCGACGCCGCCTCGGAGATCACCTTCGACGAGGACCTGCCCACCGTCTCGCTCATCTCCACCGGCGGGACCATCGCCTCTACCGTCGACTACCGGACCGGCGCCGTCACGGCCCAGTTCGACGCCGAGGACGTGCTCCGGGCCGTCCCCGAGCTCGCCGGCCGCGCGAACTACCGCGGCCGGGTCGTCGCGAACATCCTCTCGGAGAACATGGAGCCGTCCATCTGGCGCGACCTCGCCGACGCGGTCGCCGAGGAGATCGAGGCGGGCGCCGACGGCGTCGTCGTGATGCACGGCACCGACACGATGCAGTACTCCGCCTCCGCGCTCTCCTTCATGCTCGATTCTCCCGTGCCGGTCGTGTTCACGGGGAGCCAGCGCTCCGCCGACCGCCCCTCCTCCGACAACGTGATGAACGCGGTCTGCGCCGTCGAGGCCGCGAAGGCCGACCACGCCGAGACGCTCGTCTGTATGCACGCGAGCCCCTCCGACGACGCCTGCGCGCTCCACCGCGGCACGCGCGTCCGCAAGAACCACACCTCCCGCCGGGACGCGTTCGAGACCGTCGGGGCCGCGCCGCTCGGGCTGATCGACTACGAGGCCGCCGCCGAGGCGGGCGCAGAGGGCGACGCGGCCGACGCCGCGATCGAGTGGCACCGCGAGCCCACCGCACGCGGGAGCGCGGAGCAATCGGTCGACCTCGCGCCCGACCTCAACGGCGACGTCGAGCTCGTCAAGTTCACGCCCGGGATGGACCCAGCGGCGTGGGACTACCTCGACGAGAAGGACGGCGTCGTGGTGGAGGGGACCGGACTCGGCCACGTCCACACCGACCTCATCCCGCGGATCGAGGCGCTCGTCGAGGGCGGAACCGTCGTCGCGATGACGAGCCAGTGTCTCGCCGGCCGGGTCTGCGACCGCGTGTACGACACCGGCCGCGACCTGCTCGACGCGGGCGTCGTCGAGGCCGGCGACACCCTCCCCGGCACCGCGAAGGTGAAGCTGATGTGGGCGCTCGCGAACGCGTCCGACCCCGCCGAGGCGATGGGCCGCGACCTCGCCGGCGAACTGACCGAGGAGTCGCGGCCCTGGCGATGAGCGGCCGCGGGGCAGAGGGCGGCGGCCCAACGGTCGTCGTCCGCGAGGCGCGCCCCGCCGACGCCGACGCGGTCGCGGCGTTCACGCGGGACACCTGGGGCGAGCGCCACGAGGACTACATCCCGCGGGTGTTCCCCGACTGGGCCGCCTCCGACGACTCCGACCGCGGCACGTTCGTCGCGACGCTCCCTCCGGAAGCGGCCGAGGCCGGCAACCTCGACGGCCGGGAGGCGGGCGACACGCACGTCGCGGGCGACGGCGACGGCGTCGCCGACGCGGGCGACCCTGAGGCGGTCGTCGGCTGTATCCAAGGTGTCCTGCTCTCCGAGTGGGAGGCGTGGGGGCAGGGGATCCGCGTCGACCCCGCCGCCCGCGGCCACGGCGTCGGCACCGCGCTCTCGGAGGCCGCGCTCGACTGGGCACGCGAGCGCGGCGCGACCGTCTGCCGGAACATGGTGTTCTCGTGGAACGTCATGGGGCTCGGCCAGTCGCGCGCGGTCGGCTTCGAGCCCGAGACGGAGTTCCGGTTCGCGGAGCCGGAGCCCGACCCGGACGCGCTCGACGGCGACGGGGGCGCGCCGACCGATTACGGCGCCCTCGACGACCCCGACCCCGACGCGGCGTGGGCGTTCTGGAGCGACAGCGACGCCCGCGACCGCCTGCGCGGCCTCGCGCTCGACCCCGACGAGTCGTGGGCCTGCTCGCAGCTCACCCGGGAGCGGCTCGCGGCCGCCGCGGCCGAGGACCGGCTGATCGCGGTCGCCGACGCCGACACCGACGCCTTCGCCGGCTTTGCGGTCCGAACCCGCGTGACGGAGCGCGAGGTCGACGGCGAGACCACCAGAACCGCGACGTACGGCGTCGCTGCGTGGCGCGACGTCGACGCGGCCGGCGCGCTGTTCGACGCGATCGCCGCCGACGCCGCCGCGGCCGACGCGGACGGCGCCCGCGCCCTGATCCCGGAGACGGTTGAGCACGTGAGCGACGCCGCCGCGAACCGCGTGTCGGTCGCGGCCGAGCCCGACTTCGTGATGTGCGCGGACCTCACCGGTGGGAAATGACCCTCTTCGGCGTCGATCTCCCGTGGTCGCTCCCGCTCACGCTCGTCATCTACGGGGTGGTCGTCGCCGCCGCGGTCTGGATCTACCGCGATGCGAGAGCCCGCGGGAGCCGCTACGCGGTACTCTGGGCGCTCTCGACGCTCGTCTTCACCATCGTCCCGGTGTTGGCGTACCTGTATCTCCACCGGGAGGCCGGTCCGGCGCGCTGAACCGGCCGCGTCTCGGCCGACCCGGTCGGCCGTCGCGCCGGGGGCTCTCGTCCGCTCCCGGCCGCTTATGTGCGACGACGCGGAACGACCGACGGATGCCCTCCTCCCTCACCGATCGGTTGCGCGCGCTCGGTCGCGGTCGCCGGCCCCGCGCGCTCTCGGTGGCAGCCGCCAACCTGCTCCCGCTTGTCGGCGTCGTCGCGCTCGGCTGGAACGCGGCCGCGCTGATGACGCTGTACTGGTTCGAACTCGGGATCGCCTCCGGCTGGGCGCTCGTCCGCGCGCTGTTCGCTGGGCGCCCGTCCGAAATCGAGCGCGACGGGCTGATCGTCGGCCCGCTCGCGCAGCGACGCGGCGGGCTGTCGATCCCGTGGACCGGCGTCGAGATCCGGCTCTCGTCGCTGCTCGTGCTCCCGATCGCCGCACCGATCCTCGTCGTCGTCTGGGCGGTCGTCGGCACGCTCACGGTCGGCGTCGTCGGCGGCGGGCTGGGCGCGGAGGCGCTCGACACCGTGACGCTCGCGGTCCTCGCCGTCTTCGTCGGCGAGGGCGCGACGACGCTCGTCGAGTACTTCGGCCGCGGCGAGTACCGCGACCACAGCGCCCAGACGGCGTTCACGGGCGTGTTCGCCCGCGGCGCGGCCATCTTCCTCGGTGCGCTGTTCACCGTCACGGTCGTCGCCGCGGGGACCTTAGAGGACGACACGCCGATCTCCGCGCTCGACGCCGACGCGGTCGGACTCCCGCTCCTGCTCGGGATCGTGGCGGTGAAGGCCGCGTTCGACCTCGGCGGGTTGTACGGCGACCGGCTGGCGGCGTTCGACGAGTCGTCGTCGCTCGATCTGGGGTTCTCCTACGACCCTCCCGACCCGGAACCGGCGGACGGGTCGCTCGCGGAACCGGTCGAGACGGTCCGCCAGCCCTTCCGGTCGCGGCTCGCGGGCGCGCTGACGACTCCCCTCGGCCATCCGGGACTGTGGTACATCGCCGGGGCCTTCGGGTTCGTCGGTCTGCTGTTCGCGATCGGCGGGAACTGGCTGACCGCCGGAACCCTCGGCGCGCTTGCCGTGGCGGTCCCGCTGGCGATCGCCGCGCTCGACCACGAACTCCGGTACGGACTCGTCGAGTACCGCGCCGGCGACGACGCGCTCGTCGCCCGCGACCGGCTGTTCGACGTTCCCCTGTGGCGCGTCGAGCCGTGGGACGAGACCGACCTGCGCGTGGAGCGGAGCGGACTCGACCGCCGGCTCGGGACCGAGACCGTCGCGATCGAACTCCGCGACGACGAGTACCGGATCCCGGGGCTCGACGACCCCGAGCCGATCCTCGACGTGTTCGATAGGCGGCCGGACCGTCCGGACGAGTGAGTCGCGCCGACCTACCCGTCCGGCTCGTCCCGGCCGTACAGCGGGTGCGCGTCCCCGACGAGGCGCTTGAAGAGCAGGATGACGGCCGCGTGGAAGGCGACGAGGACGGTCACGCTCGCGACGATGATCGCAACCTCCGTCGGCGTCGAGAGGAGGCCGAGCGAGACGATGAGCGTCGTCGCGCACGCCGGCGGGTGGACCCAGTCGGTCGCGATCATCGCCCAGCTGGTCGCCACGAGCGAGGCGACCGCGCTCGCGGTCAGCCGGAACCCCTCGGGCGAGAAGGCGGGCGGCGTGGCCGTGAGCGCGGCGCCGTCGGCGATCACTGTCCACGCCGCCAGCCCGGCGACGCCGCCGATCAGGTGACTCGCGACCACGCGGACGGCGCGTTCGCGCTCGCTCCGCCGGTCGAACGCGAGGACGAACGCGGACGGGCCGAGGCTCGGGAAGACGAACGGCTGGCCGGTCGCCCACGCGACGGTACCGAGGACCGTGAACAGCAGGCCGGCGTACAGACTGGTTCCCAGACGGCGACGCATTGCGACCCGGTCGGCGAGCGACTCACATAGGCCCGGCGGATCGCCGGCACCGAGGCGCCGAGCCCCCTCGGCGACGCGGATTCGGGGCGGCGCTATCGATCGCGATAGCCGAACCCGAACGCCTAATTGGTCCGACCGCGCCCGTGGAGACATGTTCGCGACGCTGCCGGACCTCCTCCGACTGCTCGTCGTCCCCGTCTTCGGGTGGGCGGCGATCCGGGACGTCCGGACCCGGCGCCTCCCGAACCGGCTGTGGCCGCCGCTGTACCTGTTCGGCGCGCTGCTGTTGATCTGGGAGGCCGTCTCGCTGTGGCCGTTCGCGGGGTTCGACGGGCGGATCTTCCTCGTGCGGGCCGCGATCAGCCTGCTGTTCGTCGCGCCGCTCGGCTACGCCTTCTGGTACCTCGGGGCGTTCGGCGGCGCCGACGCCAAGGCGATGATCGCGCTCGCGGTGATATTCCCGACGTTCCCGGCCTACGAGCTCGCCGGGCTCACCGTCCCGCTCGTCGACACCCAGCTCGGCGTGTTCTCGCTGACGATCCTCACGAACACCGTCCTGCTCGGTCTCGCGTACCCGGTCGGGCTCGCCGCGCTCAACCTCGTCCGCGGCGAGGCCTCGCCGAGCATGTTCTTCGCGCGCCCGGTCGCGACCGACTCGCTGCCCGACCGTCACGGCCGGCTGTTCGAGGACCCGGACGGGCCGACCCGAGGCGGGCTCGACCTGGACGCGCTTCGGATGTACCTCCGCTGGCGGGGGCTCACGCTCGCTGACCTGCGGGCGGACCCGGAGGGGCTCCGCGACCCCGGCTCGGTCGGCGAGACGTTCAACCCGACCGACGGGGGGGCCCACGTCGGCCCGCGGACCGACGGGGGGCGCGCAGTTGACGACGTGCCCACCGACGGAGGGCGCGCGGTCGATGCCGAGGCTAAAACCGACCGCAACTTCGACGACCCCTGGGCGGCCGAGCGCTTCCTCGACGACATCGACCACGGGGCCTACGGCACCGACGCGGCGACGCTCCGCGACGGCCTCGACGTCGTCGCCCGCGAGGACCGCGTGCTGGTCTCGCCCGGGATGCCGTTCGTCGTCCCGATGGCGGTCGGCCTCCTCGTCTCGCTGACGTACGGTGACGCGCTGTTCGCCGTGCTCGGCGCGGTCGGCTTGGTCTGAGCCGGCACCGACGCCGCCATTTATAAATGAGCGATGCGGTGCGGTGGCGCGTGCCTGCGAGCGGCCGTCAGGCCGCGAGCAGCACGCGCGAGGGAGTCGGTCGCCGAGCGAAGCGACGGCGACCGACGAGGCTGGGGAGGTGTGAGGTGCCGGGCTGTGCGGTGCGGGGTGGGACTCAAAGGGGCAGCCGTGCGGTGGCCGCAGGCGACGCAAGCACCGCAGGAGCGAGTGAAACGAGCGACGAGGAGCACAGCGAGCGTGCGGCCACCGCACGGCTGGGGCTTTGGCGGTGTTCGCCGCCGATCCGCGAGCAGCTATTTATAAATAAACGACTGGAGCTTTGGCGGTGTTCGCCGCCGATCCGCAAGCAACTATTTATAAATAGAAGGCGACGAACGCGCCGTATCGTCAGTTCCCGGCCCAGACGTCGTCGGCCGCGAGGACGCGCGTCCCGACCGGGCGCTTCACGAACTCGCCGAGGTCGCGGCCGACGAGGTCACCGACGCCGCGCTGGGCGGCCACGTCGAGTAGCCGCTGGTCGACCGTCCCGTCGACGACGACGGCGTGCGGCGCGGGCTCTGCGCCCTCGACCGCGTCGAACGCCTCCGCGGCGTCGACCTCGCTTAAGACCTCGAACTCGTCGCCGAGGAGCCGCGCGCGGCCGGTCTCCCCGTCGACGACCTCGCCGACGTGCGCCGCCATCGTCTGCGGTTCGTCGGGCTCGTCACCGGTCGCGTCGCGTCGTTCGTCGTCACTCTCGTCGGGCTCCGTCTCCGCGGCCGAGTCAGCGTTTGGCTTCTCGGCCGGCTCGGTGTCCGGGTCCTCGACCGCCTCGGGATCCGGTTCCTCGGACGACCCAGCGTCGGGCTCAACGGCAGAGGCCGCGTCGGCGTCGAGCGTCGAGCCGGGATCGGCGTTGTCGGTCGGCGTCGACTTGGGCTCGGGATACTCGCTCGCTTCGTCGGCCGAGGACGGGTCACCGGTCTCGGCCGCCGCGTCGCTGTCGTCCGGTTCCGACGATTCTTCTTCTGACTCGATCTCGGGCGACGCGTTCGTTTGGGCCGACGGTCCGGCCGAATCGCCGCCCGAGGAGTCGCTCGGGACCGCACCGCCGTCGCCGACGCGGGCGACCGACGGGTCGTCGTCAGCTGTATCGCCGTCGGCGATCTCCTCGTCGCTGGCGGCGGCTCGGAGGTCGGCGGCGTCTGCGAGGCTCGCGTACGGCACCTTCCCGCGGAGCGCCTCGAAGACGGCGTCCCGGTCGAGGTCCTCGACGGACTCGCCGGGCGGCGCGAACGCGACGTAGTCGACCTCGCCCACCTGCGCGAGCTCGCGAAGGATGAGCTCCCCGCCGCGGTCGCCGTCGAGGAACGCGGTGACCGTCCGGTCGGCGGTCAGGTCGGCGACCGCCTCCGGGACGTTCGTCCCCTCGACCGCCACGGCGTTTTTGATCCCGCAGTCGAGCAGCGTGAGCACGTCCGCACGCCCCTCGACGACGATGACGGCGTCGGAGTCGCCGACGCGCGGGCCCGCCGGGAGCCCCTCGTAGTCGACGATGCCCTCGACGCGCGCGGCGTCGCGGACCTCGTCTAACACGTCGCTGCTCGCGAGGCTCGTCTCCTCGAAGCCGCCGGCGATCAGCTCCTTGGCGCGCTCGACGACCTCGCGGCGCTTGGCGGCCCGCACGTCCTCGATGCTCGTCACCTCCACGGAGGCGTGGCAGGGGCCGATGCGGTCGATCGTCTCCAGCGCGGCCGCTAAGATGGCGGTCTCGACCTTGTCTAAGCTCGACGCGACGGTGACCTCGCCGAACGACTGGCCGTTCTCGGACTCGACGGAGACGTCGATCCGACCGACGCGCGAGGACTCTTGGAGGTCCCGGAGGTCTAACTCGTCGCCGAGAAGCCCTTCGGTCTGGCCGAACACCGCGCCGACGACGTCGCTCCGCTCGACGACGCCGTCGGCCGCGATGGTGGCGTGAATCAGGTATTTCTCTGTGTCTTTCATGATGGGTGAATGGTGATGGCGGGCGGTAGCGCCCGTCCGTGTATGGTTGCGTTCCTCGCGGAAAGTAGTTATCGCCACGCTCCTCCGGCGGAGGTTATTGAAGAGAATTTTTCTCCAACACGTAGATCCGAACTGATTCAATAGTTCTTAGTGTCTATAGATGTAGTATTATCCCACATGACGCGCTCACGGAGCGATCTCGTGTGGATACCGACGTTCGCGATACTCGTGGCGTTCGCAGTGCCGTGGCCGCTGTGGGGCGTCGACCGCGTCGTCGCGGGCCTCCCGGTGTGGATCTGGTGGCACGTGGGCTGGCTCGGGCTGTGCGCGGCCCTGTTCGCGCTGTTCGTCCGGAGCGGCGCGTGGGAGCGCGGGATGGGACGGCGACCGGAATCGAGCGACGGTCGCACCGGAGGCCCCGCGCTGGGGGGTGACCGCCGGTGACGCTCGGCCTCTCGCTCGGGATCGTCGTCGGCTACTTGGTCGTCGCGCTCGCGCTCGGCCTCGTCGCGTACCGCGTCTCGGAGACGACCGCCGAGGACTACTACCTCGCGAGCCGGTCGATCGGGACGCTCGTGCTGCTTTTCACGACGTTCGCCACCCTGCTCTCCGCGTTCACCTTCTTCGGCGGCCCGAACCTCGCGTACGCGGCGGGCCCCGAGTGGCTGATCGTGATGGGGACGCTCGACGGCGTCCTCTTTGCCGTGCTGTGGTACGTCATCGGCTACAAGCAGTGGCTGATCGGCGCCCGCAACGGCTACGTGACGCTTGGCGAGATGCTCGGCGACCGGTTCGGCTCGACCGGGCTGCGCGCGCTGGTCGCGGGCGTGAGCCTCCTGTGGCTGTTCCCCTACGTGATGCTCCAGCAGATGGGCGCCGGCGAGGCGCTCGTCGGGCTCACGAACGGCGCGGTCCCCTACTGGGGCGGCGCGGCGCTCATCACCGGGTTCATGATCCTCTACGTCGCCGTCGCGGGGCTCCGCGGCGTGGCGTGGACCGACACGCTCCAGGGGCTGTTCATGCTCTCCGTCGTCTGGCTCGCGGCGGCGTGGGTCGTCTCGGCGCTCGGCGGCGTCGGCGCCGCGACCGAGGGGATGCTGGCAGCCCGGCCCGAGTTCGGGTCCTTCGGCGGCGGGACGTACTCGGTCGGGTTCATCGTCTCGACCGCGATCACCATCGCGTTCGGGGTGACGATGTTCCCGCAGATCAACCAGCGGTTCTTCGTCGCGAAGTCGGCCGCGACGCTGAAGCGGTCGTTCGCGCTGTGGCCCGTGCTGGTGCTGCTCCTCTTCGTCCCCGCGTTCATGCTCGGCGCGTGGGCGGCGGGCACCCCGGTGACCGTCCCGGAGAACGCGAACGTGCTCCCCGTCGTGTTAAACGAGTACGCGCCGGCTTGGCTCGCCGCGGTCGTCGTCGCCGGCGCGATGGCCGCGATGATGTCCTCGTCGGACTCGATGCTGCTGTCGGGGTCGTCGTACTTCACGCGGGACCTCTACCGCCCGCTGATCGACGCGGACGCCTCTGAGCGCCGCGAGGCGTGGATCGCGCGGATCGGCGTCGGGGCGTTCGCGGCGCTCGCGTTCGTCGCGAGCCTCTTCCGCCCGGGGACGCTGATCGAGGTGGGTGACACCGCCTTCTCCGGGTTCGCGCTGCTCGCGCTCCCCGTGATCTGCGCGCTCTACTGGTCGCGCACGACGCGTACGGGGATGATAGTCGGCGTCGCGGTCCCGCAGGCGATCTACCTCGCGGTGGTGCTGTCGGCGGTCGTCGGCGCCGTCCCGACGCTGCCCCGGACCGTCGCCGGCGGCTGGGACGTGGCGCTCGGGCTGATGGTGCTGTCCGGCGCGCTCACGGTCGGCGTGTCGCTCGTGACCGCGCCGACCGAGGAGAGCGACGCCTCGCGATTCGCGGTGGTAAGTGATTGACAATTTGTAAAACGGTTCGTTCTGGGCCGGCGTTTTGCGTTCCTCTGCCACCGAGTCAGGGATGAACGCCGCCAAAGCCCCAGTCGCTCGCTTATAAATGGTTGATCACGGATCGACGACGAAGGCCTCCAAAGCCCCAGTCGCTCGCTTATAAATGGTTGATCACGGATCGACGACGAAGGCCTCCAAAGCCCCAGTCGCTCGCTTATAAATGGTTGATCACGGATCGACGACGAAGGCCTCCAAAGCCCCAGTCGTGAGGGCGGCGCACGCTCGCTGTGCTCCTCGCTCGCGCTGCTCGCTGCGGTGCTTACGTCGCCTGCGCCGCCCTCACGACTGCCCCTTTGAGTCCCACCCCACCGCGACCGCACAGCACCTCACGCCTCCCCAGCCTCGTCGGCCTCCCTCCGCTTCGCTCCGGTCGGCCGACTCCCTCGCGCGCGCTCCTCGCGGCCGCCTTCGGCGGCCACTCGCAGGCACGCGCCACCGCGACCTTCGGGTTGAAATAGCGCCACCGAACCGTTCCCGCCGCGCCGAAGCCGGCGAAAGCCAAAAGACCGCTTCGCCCCGACAACGCGTATGAACGAGCCCGGTACCGAGGGCGTGCTGCTGGACCAGGAGACGCTCCGCGGTCGGCTCGACGACGCGCCGGCGTGGCTCCGGGAACACTACCGAACCTTCCGCGAGTCGATGCTCGGCGAGCGCGACGGGTCGCCGTTCCCCTGCTACTTCGGCATCGAGGTCGAGCGCGAGGGCGACCTCCTGTACGCGGCCTGCGAGTCGACCACGGACCCGGCCGCGCTGTTGCGGTTCCGTGACGTCCTCTTGGAGTACCTCGAAACGTACCCGGACCACGCCGACCGCGCGCCGCTCGCCGTCTTTTTTAATCCGCCCGACGACGACCGCGGCGAGGCGCACTACCACGAGCGGCTCTGGAACGTGCTGGAGTTCCTCCACGTCCACGACCCCGAGCCGTGGCCCGACGACATCCCGACCGACCCGGACACCCCGCGCTGGGAGTTCTGCTTCGGCGGCGAGCCGCTGTTCCCCACGTCGCGGGCCCCGTTCTACGACGACCGGAAGAGCCGGTACTCGCCGGTCGGCTTAGAGGTCACCTTCCAGCCCCGCGCCGTCTTCGAGGGGATCACGGCCGACACCGAGGCGGGCGAGCGCGCCCGCGAGACCATCCGCGACCGCATGGGCGACTACGACGGCGTCTGCCCCCACGCCGACCTCGGCGACTGGGGCGCCGAGGGCGACCGCGAGTGGACGCAGTACCTCTTCCGCGTGGACGACGACGCGAGCCCCGACGCCTGCCCGCTCTCGCCGACGCGAGAGCACCCGAAAGCGCCCGAGCCTCTGCTCGAACGCGGCGCGTGGCGGCGGTTCGCGGACGACGCCGACGCGAACGATCACGACGCCTCCGTCACCGCGGGGCTAGGCGATGACTGACGACCCGGCGGCCGCCGACGCGGCGCGCACCGCGACCATCCCCGACGGCGCGGTCCTCCTCCTCGTCGACTTCCAGACCGGCTTCGACGAGCCGGGCTGGGGCGAGCGCAACAACCCCGACGCCGAGGCGGCCGCGGCCGCGCTCCTCGACCGCTGGCGCGCTGCCGACCGCCCCGTCGCGCACGTCCGCCACGCCTCGACGGAGTCGGACTCGCCGCTGCGCCCGGACGCCCCCGGCTTCGCGTGGAAGCCGGAGACGGCGCCCGCCGACGGCGAGCCGACGTTCGAGAAGTCGGTCAACGGCGCGTTCCTCGACTCCGGCCTCGACGAGTGGCTCCGCGAGGAAGGATACGAATCGCTCGTCGTCTGCGGGCTCACCACCGACCACTGCGTCTCGACCACGACGCGCGAGGCCGAGAACCGCGGCTACGACGTGCGCGTGGTCGCCGACGCGACCGCGACCCACGCTCGCGAGGCGCCGGACGGCGAACGGATCGACCCGGAGACCTCCCACCGCGTCGCGCTTGCGCACCTGAACGGCGAGTTCGCGACCGTCGTCGACAGCGGCGACCTGCTCGCGGAGTGACGAGAGACCCCGCCGCCGCCCGCGCTCAGTCGTCGGCGGCGTCCGCGGCCTCCGCGTCCCCGCCGCTCGCGCGCTCGGCGGCGTTCGTGAACATCCCGCGCCGCGTCGTGTACAGGAAGTAGCCGCCCAGTCCGAGGAAGCCGACGACGTTCGAGGCCGCCACCGCCCAGAAGACGGCCTCGACGCCCCAGCCTAATCCCGGCGTCACGGTGACGCCGAACGCGCCGAACGTCGTCGCGACCGGGACGGCCGCGACCGCGATCGGGAACCGGACCGCCCAGTACTTGACCAGGTCGGCGAGGAAGGAGGTGCGGGTGCGGGAGGCGCCGTTGAATCCCGCCAGAAGGGTGTACGTGCCGCCGAGCGCCCAGTAGGAGGCGCCGAGGATCCGGAGGTAGAGGACCGACAGGGATCGGCCGGTCGCGGTGAGGTCGGGCGCGAGCAGGTCCGCGATCCCGCCGGCGAAGAGGAACTGGACCGCGCCGAGCGCGAGGAACCCGGCGACGACCATCCCGGTGCCGACCGTGGTCGTCCGGCGGGCGCGCTCGGGGGCGTCCGCGCCGAGGTTCTGTCCGATCATCGACTGGGCGGCCTGCTGTATCCCGAGAGCCGGCACGACCGCGAGCGTCGCGACCCGGGCGCCGACCGTGTACGCCGCGACGCCCGCCGCGCCGCCGGCGACCGCGACGAGGGCGACGACGAACACCCGGACTAACTCGCTTACGCCGCGCTGGCCGCCGAGCGGGAGGCCGACCGAGACGACCTCGCGGGCGGTCGCGGGGTCGAACGCGAACGCCTCTCGGGTGAGCCGGAACGTGTCGCGGCCGATCCCCGCGGCGTACCCGAGGATCCACAGGAGGCCGGCGACGCCCGCGAGCGCGGTGCCGAGCGCGGCGCCGGCGACGCCGAGCTCCGGCACTGGGCCGACCCCGAAGATGAGCACCGGCGCGGCGATCAGGTTGACGAGGACGCCCACGAGGCTCACGTGGAACACCGCCCGCGTGTCCCCGTACGCAGTGAAGCAGTTCTCGACGGTGTCGCCGACCGCGCCGACCGGGAGGACGGCGATCACGATCGCGAGGTACGTGGCGGTCGTCCCGGCGAGCGCGGGGTCGGCGCCGAGCAGCGCCACCACTTCCTCGGCGTAGACGACCACCGGGAGCGCGACCGCCGCGGTGACCGCGAGCGCGACGAGCGCGCCGTTGACCGCGACGCGGCGCGCGCCCGCCTCGTCGCCGTCGCCGGTCCGCTGCGAGACGAGGATCTGGGTGCCGACCGCGCCGACCACGACCGTCGCGCCGAGCAGCGACTGGATCGGGAGGCTGAGCCCGACGGCGGCGACCGCGTCCTCGCCGACCCGGCCGAGCCAGAACGTGTCGACCAGCGCGTTGGCGACGTACACGACGTTCTGCGCGACGAGCGGCGCGGCGAGGACGAGCAGCACCCGTCCGACCGGCCCGTCGGTTATCTCCTCGCGGTCGACGTCCAGCATCTAATCGTTCCAGTATTAGTCAGTGATAATAAAAGTGTGATGGTAGTGAACACGACTCTCGTATCGGGGGTCACTACTCTTCTCCAGTCGGGGAATTTCGCACCCTCTCGCGCCCGGCGCTTGTCGACCGCTTCTCGCCCGGTGCGATCGCTCTGTGTCCTCGCGCGCGGCCGTCCCGCTCCTCCCACGCGGCCGCCCGGCGCCCGCGAAGGGAAACCTCTTAATGGACTACGCGCGGAGTTCGTGGTATATGAGCAACGGCGACGACGACCCGGCCGACGCCTCCGAGGAGGCCGACGCCGCGGACGACGGCGGGGACGCCGACGAGTCGATGGGCACAGCCGCCGCCCCGACGCTCCCCGATGACGCGACCGAGGAGTCCCTGAATGAGTACCTCGACGAGATCGCCGAGCGGCTCGAGGCCGCCGAAACGGAGGCCGACCTCGACGACGTCGAAGCGCTCTTAGACGACGCGGAGACCGGTATCGAGGGGGCCGATCTCCCCGAGCCGGACGAGGACGACGAGGACGCCGACGACCCCCGCGGCGACCTCGAGGACCGCGTCGCGGAGCTCCGCGACGGCGTCGAGGAGGCCCGCGGCCCCTACGGCGAGGACGTCATCGACGCGATCGAGGCCGCGTCCGGGACGGTCGCGGACACCGAGTGGACCGAGGACGGCCACGAGGACGTCGCGGCCGCCGTCGCGTCGTTCGTCGACGAGGCCGCGGACGCGATCGACGAGGCGGCCGCCGATGCGATCGACGAGGCCGACGAGGACCCCGAGGCGCTGCTCGGCGAGGCCGCGGACGACGAGGAGACCGCCGCCGCGGGGCCGATCCCCGTCGACCAGCTCACCGCGGCGCTCGACGCCGTCGCCGCGGCGGTCGCCGAGGCCGGCTTCGACGCCGACGAGGACGCGGACGCGATCGCCGCGCTGCTGGAGGCCACCGACGACCTAGAGGCCGGCCTCGACGACGCCGAGGAGTGGGACGACCTCGAGACCCACGAGCAGCTCCGCGCGCAGGGGTACTACGACGTGCTCGGCCACTACAAGGACTTCCCGGTCGAGTGGGCCGCGCTGAAGGAGCACGAGGCGCAGGGGAACGTCGACATGATCCTGCTCGCGCTCGACTCGCTGCAGTCCGAGTTCATGGAGCGCCACTGCCTGGAGGCGTTCGAGCGGATGGGCAAGCGCGGCAAGACCGAAGACTCCGTTCAGGAGATCCTCGGCCGCGCCGAGAAGCGCGACCAGCCCGCGATCCGGATCCTCGGGAAGATGGCGGCCGCGGAGGCGACCGACACCCTCGTCGAGTACGTCCCCGAGGACTCGAACCCGCAGCTCCAGAAGACCGTGTTCAAGGCGCTCGGCGAGATCGGCGCCCCGGAGGCCGTCCAGCCGCTCGCGGACCAGCTCGACCCCGACGGCGACACCGACGACCTCGTCCGCCCCCACGCCGCCCGCGCGCTGGGACTGATCGGCGACGCGCGCGCCGTCGACCCGCTCGCCGACGCGCTCGAAGACGACCCGTCCGACGACGTCCGCGCGGCCGCCGGCTGGGCGCTCCGGCAGATCGGGACCCGCGAGGCGCTCGAAGCGGTCGCCGAGTACGCCGACGAACACTCGTTCGTCGTCTCGACGGAGGGTGAGAAGGCCGAGCGCGCACTCGACGACGAGGCCGAGCCCGCGCCGACGGCCTGAGGGGCGCACTCCTCTCTCCCGCAGCGGTCGCGAACCCTTTTAGCCGATACCGACGCCACGCTCGCCGTGTCACCCCGCCGCCCGAGCCGCCGGTCCCGCGTCGCCGCGCTCCTCTTGCTCGTCGCCGCGGCGACTGTCGCCTGCTCGCTTCCGGCCGCGGCCGCCCCCGTCGGCGCCGCCGCCCCGGTCGACGAGGTCGAGCCCACCTCAGCCAACGCCTCCGCCGACGCCCGCGGCGAGCCGCGAATCGTCGAGCTGTACCCGAACCCGACCACGGCGGAGAACCGCGGCGAGTACCTCGTCGTCTCGCTGCCCGAGCGCGGGAACTGGTCGCTCTCGGACGGCTACTACGACACCGAAATTCCGGCGAACGCGAGCGGCCGGGTGACGCTGTCGATGGCCCCGAACCGGACCGCGTCGATCCTCGCCGGCGATTCGGGGACGGCCGCCGCGGTCGCGGACCGGCGTCAGATTCGCCGCCTGACCGACTACTTCCCGCTGTCGGCGTCGGGCGACCGGATCGAACTCCGCCGTAACGGGCGCGCGGTCGACGTCGTCGCCTACGACCGCGCCAGCGAGGGGCACCGCTGGCGCGCCTCGTGGGGCGAGTGGCGCCCCCGCGGCTACGATCCCCGCTCCCCGGAGTCGACCGCGGACGCGGCCGTGACGCCCTTCGTCCTCCCCGACAGCCCGGGAATTCCGGTCGAGCCGCTCCGGAGCGCAGACGAGCGCCTGTTCGTCGCCGGCTACACGCTGACCTCGGAGCGAATCGTCGGGACGCTCGTCGCGGCCGCCGACCGCGGGGTGCGCGTTCGCGTGCTGCTCGAGGGGTCGCCGGTCGGCGGGTTCCCAGCGCGGAGCGCACCGCTGATCGACCGGCTGACGGCCGCCGGCGTCGAGGTCCGGATCCTCGACGGCGAGGTCGAGCGGTTCCGCTTTCACCACCCGAAGTACGCGGTCGCGGACGACCGCGCCGTCGTGCTCACGGAGAACTGGAAGCCGTCCGGCACGGGCGGACACAGCAACCGCGGGTGGGGCGTCGTCGTGGGCGGCGACGGCGAGACGGGGGACGACGAGACGGCGGACGGCACCGGAGCCGACCGGAGCGCGGCGGTCGCGGACGACCTAGCCGCCCTGTTCCTTGCCGACTTCCGGGCCCACGACGCGCGGTCGTGGCGCGCCTTTCGCGCCGATACGGAGTTCCACGGGGGCGGGCGAGCGAACGGCTCATACCCGACGCGGTTCGACGCGCCCGCGCAGCCGGCGGCGGCGAACGTGACCGTCCTCACCGCCCCGGGCAACGCCGCCGACCGGATCGTCGCGCGGATCGACGCCGCCGACGAGCGGGTGCTCGCGGTCGTGCCGCGCGTGGGCGGGCCGAACGACCGGATCGTCCGCGCGCTCCGGCGCGCGGCCGACCGCGGGGTCGACGTCCACCTGCTGCTCTCGGACGCGTGGTACGACCGCGAGGCGAACCGGAACCTCTCGAAGCGGCTCGCGGACGAACCGATCGCGGTCGACCTCGCGGAGCCGCGCGGCCGGTTCGGGAAGGTCCACGCGAAGGGGCTCGTCGTCGACGACGCCGCGGTCGTCGGGAGCCTCAACTGGAACCCGAGCGCGGAGACGAACAACCGCGAGGTGTTGCTCGCGGTGGAAAACGAGTCGGTGGCGGACTTCTACGCTCGCGCCTACGCGGCGGACTGGCGCGGTGGCGGGATTCAGCTTCCGATCGCCTTCCTCGGCGGCTTCGGCGCCGCGCTTGCGGGGGCCGGCGCGGTGGTTCGGCGGGAGGTCACGTTCGGCTGAGAAACGGGCTCGGTGCGAACGGCCGCAGCGAGCCGCCCGTTGGCAGTGTCGAGGGCCGGACCGATTGCGGTCAGTCGTCGAGCGCGATCGTCGACGAGAGCGCCTCGTCGATCTCCGCGCCCGCCATCTTCTCGACGAGCGTCTCGATCACCTCGCTCCGGCGGCCCTTCACGAACTTGATGGAGCCGACGACGAGGTGCCCGCCGCCGGAGACGCCGGCCTCGGGCAGCTCCTCGTTCAGCTCGGTCACCATGTTCGGGATGTCGAGCCGGACGCCGTCCGAGCGGAGGACGCAGAAGTCGGGGCCGTAGCCGATGGTGATGACGGGGTCGCCGGTCTCTTTCACCTTCGCGTCGTGGAGTTCACCGGTGGTCTTGCCCGGTGCGGGGTAGGTGAACCGGTGGGCGTACTCGTCGAGGTCGATCCGGTAGAGGTGCGCGCCGGAGGCGAGCCGCTCGTGTTCGACGTGGTCGTCGACGGCGTCGAGCTGGCGCTCCACGTCCCGTTCGGCGCGCTCCGAGAGGAACTCGACGAGCTCCTCGTGCCGCTCCTCGTCGTCACAGCCCACATTCAGGGCGTCGTTGACGAGCGTCTTCCCTTCGGAGTAGCGGAGCCAGTGGGCCGCGTAGTCGAGCGCCTCCCCGATGTCGAGGAGGTCGGACTCGTCGTACCCCGCCTCCTCGGCGAGCGCGACGTAGTCGTCCATCGCCTCCGCCTTCGAGCGGTCGGAGAGGCCGGCGACCGCCGGCACGTGTTCGAGCTCCTCGGTGAGCGACGGGTCGATCAGGCGGGCGAGCTCGACGCACATCATCCCCGTCGTGACCCGGTAGTCCTCGCCGTGGAGGTACGGGTTGACGTGGGCGTCGAGCAGCGGCTCGACCGCTTCGGGGTCGGGGTGGTGGTGGTCGACCGCTGCGATGGGGATGTCGTAGTGCGCGAGGTTCTCGTAGGCCGGCACGTCCTCCTCGGTCGACCCGTTGTCGAGCATTAGGAGGAAGGGGAGCTTCTGGCCGTGGCGGGCGCGACCCTCCAAGGCGAAGTTGAGGTCGCGGGTGACGTCTTCCATCTCGTAGTAGGGCGCCTTGCTCGGGAGCCGCTTGAAGAGGTGGCGCGGCGAGTCGGGGTCACCGTGGACCTCCTCGATCAGGTTCTCCAAGGCGAGCTGGACCGGGATCGCGGCGCACATCCCGTCGCCGTCGGCGTGGTGGCGGACGCGGATCGGGCGGCCGGCGAGCACGGTCCGGCGGAGGAGCCGGGCGAGTTCGCGGAGGTCCTCGTGGATCGGTTCGAACGCCTCCCAGTCGACGAGGGGGTCGACGTCGGCGGGCTCGGCGCGCTCCTCGAGGGCCGCCTCGAAGCGCTCGCGGGCCTCGGCGGCGCGCTCGTCGGGCAGTCGCTTCAGCGAGTCGACCTCCAGCTGGAGCGCGTCCTCGCGGCTCTCTATCGTGCCCGCGACGTGGACCATGTCGCCGACCTCGACCTCGGGGTACGCCCGGACGCCGGCGGACTCGAAGGCGGCACAGGAGAGGACGCCGGAGGCGTCCGCGACGGCGAATATGGTGGGACCGCCCGTCTGTTTCGCCTGGACGACCTCGCCCTCGACGGTCACCTCGTCGCCCGGGGTCAGGCCGCGGACTCGTGAGACCGTCGGCTCGTGGGCGACGGCCTCGGTGCGGTAATCGTCGGGGTCGACGTCGTCGAACGCGATGTCGCCGTTCTCCTTCACCTCGGTGAGCCGGACGATCAGCCGGTCGCCGACCGCGTACTCGCCGTCGAGGTTCGACTCGTGGACGAGTCCGCTCACGGCGTCGGAGAGGTCGACGAACACGCCGTAGTCGACGACGCCGTTGACCTCCGCGTGATACAAGGCGTCGGCCTCCGCGTCTTCGAGGGTACAGTCGGGCGCCAGGTCGTAGACGGTCGGCCGGTCGTCGGTTGCGTTCTGCGATCGGTCGTCGGTCGCGTGATCCGGCCGGTCGTCGGCCGTCCCCTCCGCGGCGTCGGCGTCGGGTTCGGGGCTCGAATCGCCCCGCGTGCCGGAATCCCCGGCGGTGTTTTCGCTCATGGACACGTCTCGGGAACGGCCGGTGTTAAGCCTGTTCTCTCGGGGCTCACGGCTCCGGGCTCCGCTCGTCGGTGGCCGAGAGACCGCCCCCGCGTCCCGCGGTCCGGAACCCCTATGAGGCGACGGCGACTTGTCTCGCTCATGCGACTGTTCCGCTCGGACGAGCTCCTCGGGATCGCCCGAGAGACCCTGGAGTTCGTGCTCGAGGCGAGCGAGGAGACGCACCCCAACGAGTACATGGGGTTCCTCCGCGCGGACGACGCCCGGAAGCTGGACCTCGACCGGGAGGGCCAGGTGATCACCGACGTGCTCGTCATCCCGGGGACGGAGTCGAGCCCGACGAGCGCTACCGTCCGCACCAACATGAAGCCGAACGACATGCGGTCGGTCGGCTCGGTCCACTCGCACCCGAACGGCGCGCTGCGCCCGAGCGACGCCGACCTCGCCACGTTCGGACAGGGGAAGGTCCACATCATCGTCGGCGCCCCCTACGGCTGGGGCGACTGGAAGGCGTTCGACAACGACGGGACCCAGACCACCCTCGACGTGCTCGACGTGGAGGTGCCCGACGAGCACTTCTTCGATTTCACACAGGCGGACATCGATCGCGAGCTGGACGAGCGCGACTCCGGCGGCTTCCTCTCGTGGTTCAGATGACGCGGGTCGTCGCGCAGGGGACGTTCGACCTGCTCCATCCCGGCCACGTTCACTACTTAGAGGACGCGGCGACGTACGGCGACGAGCTCCACGCCATCGTCGCCCGCCGCACCAACGTCACGCACAAGCCGGAACCGATCCTCTGTGCCCGCCAGCGGCGCGACATGGTCGAGGCGCTCGACGCGGTCGACGAGGCCCACCTCGGCGACCCCGAGGACGTGTTCGTCCCGATCGAGCGGCTCGACCCCGACGTGATCGTGTTGGGGTTCGACCAGCACCACGACGAGGCCGACATCGCCGACGCGCTCGACTCGCGTGGGATCGACTGCCGCGTCGAGCGCGCGTCGGGGCGGGAGCCGAAGTACGAGGACGAGCTGCTCTCCAGCGGCGACATCGTCGACCGCATCCTGCGCGAGCGCGGCGAGCGCGGCGAAGACGGCGACGCGACATCTCCGTAGACAACGCGACGCCCTCGTAGGTCACGGCCGCGGAGCCATCCGACCGCGGGGAAACGTGAGGACCCCGACGGGTGCGGAAGCGCGGGGTCTAAATGGACTGACTCCCAAACCGAGGTGAGTGAAGATTCCCGACAAGTTCCCCGCGGTGTTGGCCGCGGCCGCGATGGGCGTGTACCTGCTCGTCGTCGTCGGCGCGACCACCTCCCTGACGGAAGCGGCGACCGCCTGCGGCGGCTGGCCCGCCTGCGGGACCGGCGCCGCCCTGCCGACGGCGACCGCGGGGTGGATCGCCCTCGGCCATCGAGCCCTCGCCGTCGTCGTCGGGATCCTCGTCGCCCTCTCCGCGGCGCTCGCGTGGCGGGAGAGGGCGGACCGCCGGGTCAGAGCCGCGCTCACGGTCGCGCTCGTCGTTTATCCGGCCCAAGCCGGGGTCGGCGCGCTCGTCGCGGTCGGCGACCTGCCCGACGCGCTCGGCTCCGCCCACCTCCTCCTCGGGATCGGCATCTTCGGCGCCGTCCTCGCGGCGCTCGCGTGGTGGCTGGAGGCCGAGACCGGGCACCCGGACGACGCCCCCGACGACTTCGAGCCCGGCACCGACCACCTCCCGCCGGTCGAGGAAGCGCCGGAGCCGTCGATCCCGTCTGCGACGCTCCCACGGCTGAAGGCGACCGCGACGGCGTACTTCCGGCTGATGAAGCCGCGGCTGATGTGGCTGCTCTGTCTCGTCGCCGCCGCCGCGATGGCGCTCGCGCAGCCGGTGGCGACCGCCGGCGCGCCCGGGTTCACGCCCCCGGTCGTGGCCGCCACGCTGGCCGGCGGCGCGCTCTCCATCGGCGCCTCCGGCACGTTCAACCACGTCCTCGAGCGCGACGTCGACAAGCGGATGCAACGCACCAGCGACCGCCCGCTCGCGACCGACCTCGTCCCCGTCCCGCACGCGCTCGCGTTCGGCGGCGCCCTGACGCTCGTCTCGCTCGCGCTGTTCTGGACGGTGAACCCGCTGACGGCCGCGCTCGGGCTGGTGGCGATCCTGTTTTACAGCGTCGTGTACACGCTCGTCCTCAAGCCGAACACGGTCCAAAACACCGTTATCGGCGGCGCGGCCGGCGCGCTCCCGGCGCTCATCGGCTGGGCCGCGGTGACGGGCGAGGTCGGCGGCGGCGGGCTGCTGCTCGCGGCCGTGATCTTCCTGTGGACGCCCGCGCACTTCTATAACCTCGCGTTAGCGTACAAAGACGACTACGAGCGCGGCGGCTTCCCGATGATGCCCGTCGTGCGCGGCGAGACGACGACCCGCCGCCACATCCTCTGGTACCTCGGCGCGACGCTGGTCGCCGCGGTCGCGCTCGCGGCGGCCGCCGACCCGCTCGGCGCGCTGTACGCCGTCGTCGGCGTCGGCGTCGGCGCCGTCTTCCTCTGGGCGGTCGTCCGGCTCCACTACGAGCAGACGGAGAGCGCGGCGTTCCGCGCGTTCCACGCCTCGAACGCCTACCTCGGCCTGCTGCTGTTCGCCGTCGTCTTCGACGCGTTGGTGGTGTGAGGCGGTCGGCGTCGTCGCGGTTCGTCGCAACCGTCCGCGACCCGCCCTTTTAATCCGGTTCGCGTCCTACCTCGCGGCATGACACGCGTCGAAGTCGAGTACTGCGTTCCCTGTGGCATGTTGAACCGCGCGCAGGACGTCTCGGAGGCGATCCTCAAACAGTTCGGCGAGGGAATTGACGAGGTCGCGCTGGTAACCGGTGACGACGGCGTGTTCGTCGTCCGGGTCGGCGACGAGGTCGTCTTCGACAAGACCGAAGACGAGTACGACGTCGACGCCATCGTCCGCGCGGTCAGGCCGCACGTCGGCGCGACGGCGTAGCCGCCGGCTCCGGCGTCGCCCCCTTCCTCGGCGAACGCCCCGCGATTCCTGACTCTCGTTCACACGCCACAAGCTAATTGTCCCTCGGCCGCGAACCGCCCCGACGATGTCGGACTCATCGAAACGGGCGCGAGGCGGGCCTCCGGCCGACGATCCGACGCGTGAGTCGGACGATCCGACGCTCGGCGGCGACGCCGCGCCCGCCGCTGACGACCGGCCGCAGCTCGCGCGGACCTGGTATCGGTCCCGGCTCGGGACCGCCGTCGTCGCCGTCGACGTCCTCCTCACCGCCGTCCTCGCGGCCGCGGCGTCCGTGGCGATCGACGCGCCGTTCGCCGGGATCGCCGGTCTCGCTCCGGGGATCGTCCCGCCGTTCGTTCCGCTGTTCAGCCTGCTCGGCGCGCTGGGGTTCGTGTTCACGGCCTTAGTCGAGCGCTTCGACGCGTCGGTCGGCACGCTGGTCCGGTACAACCTCCGGCTGCCGGCCGCGCTCCCGCTCGGGGTCGGGGTCTACCTGCTCTCGGACCTCGTCCTCGGGCAGGGCGTCGACGAGGTGCCGCTCGTCGTCGGGACCGTCTTCCTCTCGGGGCTGTACGTGAACCTCGCGTACAAGCGCCTCGGCGCGCTGGCGCGCCGGCTCCTCCCCCCGGGCCGCGGCGGGAGCGAGGGCCGCTCGGGACGCGGCGGGAACTGACGGAGCGCGTGAGCGTCGGTCGCCCGCATGAGCGTCAGTCGCCCGCGTGAGCGTCAGTCGCCCGCGTGAGCGTCAGTCGGGGTCGAACACCGCGCGCGCGGAGTTCGTCACCACGAGGATGCTGCTCGACGCCATCGCGAGCGCGGCTAACAGGGGGTTGAGGAGGCCGGACAGGGCCAACGGGATCGCGACCGCGTTGTAGACGAACGCCCAGCCGAGGTTCTGCTTCAGCCGCCGGTTCGTCCCGCGCGTGACCGCGAACAGCTCCGGGACCGCCGA
This sequence comes from Halorubrum sp. T3, assembly GCF_000296615.1. Classification (NCBI taxonomy): domain Archaea; kingdom Methanobacteriati; phylum Methanobacteriota; class Halobacteria; order Halobacteriales; family Haloferacaceae; genus Halorubrum; species Halorubrum sp. T3. The sequence goes on from NZ_JH815330.1 coordinate 496,589, forward strand.
GAGCCGGTCCTCGAGGAGGACCGCGTCCGCGGCGTCCGCCGCGAGGTCCGTCCCGGAGGCGATCGAGATACCCAGGTCGGCCGCGGCGAGCGCGGGCGCGTCGTTGCTCCCGTCGCCCACCATCGCGACCGACCGGTCGGCGCCGAGCCGCCGGACCGTCTCGGCCTTCGCCTCCGGCGGCACCTCGGCGAACACCTCGTCGATCGCGGGGTGCTCCGCGAACCGCGTCGCGGCCGCGGGCGCGTCGCCGGTGAGCACGACCACGCGCCGCCCGTCCGCGTCGAGGTCGCCGACGACCGCCTCCCACCCGTCGCGCACCTCGTCGCCGACGGTCAGGACCCCGCGCACGCGGCCGTCCCAGCCGACGTAGACGGGAACGTTCCCGCGGTCGCGGGCGGCCGCTCCCGCCTCGCGGAGCCGGTCCGAGACCGCCCACCCGCGCTCGGCGAACAGGTCGGGGTGGCCGACGACGACCTCGTCGTCGTCGACGCGCCCCGCAACCCCGCGGTCGAAGACGTCGACGTCGGTCGCGGCGGGGGCGTCGAGCGCGTCGACCTCGGCCGGCGGGCCGTCGCTCGGGTCCGCGGCGGCCGCGGCGCCGCCGTCGGTGGCCGGTCGCTCGCCCGACGTCTCTCCGGCATCTCCCAGCACACCCGCGACGATCGCCTCGGCGACCGGGTGGATCGAGGCGCGCTCGACGGCTGCCGCCCGTTCGCGGACGCGGTCGACCGAGGTCCCGTCCTCGGCGGTCGCGTCGAGCAGCCGCATCTCGCCGTCGGTGAGCGTCCCGGTCTTGTCGAAGACGACCGTGTCGACGTCGGCGGCCGCCTCGAAGACGGCGTCCGAGACGACGACGATGCCGCGCTTCGCCGCGTCGCGGATCCCGGCGGCGACCGCGAGCGGGGTGGCGAGCCCGAGCGCGCACGGACACGAGACGATCAGCACCGTCAGCCCGACGAGCGCGGCGTCGATCGGCGCCGAGCCGAGGGCGAGGGTGGCGGCGGCGCCGACGGTCGCGACCGCCACGACGAGGGGGACGAACACCGTCGCCAGCCGGTCGACGAGCCGCTGGATCCCGGACCGCGAGCTCTGGATCTCCCAGAGCAGTCGCACGAGGGTGTCGAGGGTGTTCGCCGCGTCCTCGCCGACCTCGATCACGACGGGCGAGTCGGTGACGACGGTGCCCCCGCGGACCGGGTCGCCCTCGCGTTTCGTCGCCGGCAGCGACTCGCCGGTGACCAAGGCCTCGTCGACCGCGGCGGTCCCCTCCGCGACGGTCCCGTCGAACGGCACGCGCTCGCCCGGACGGACGAGGAGGCGGTCGCCGGGATCGACCGCGTCGGCCGCGACGGTCTCGCCCGCCTCGGTCCGCACAGTGCGGTCGTCGGCCGTCGTCAGGTCGGCCAGCATCCCGGTCGCCCGCCGCTTGATTATCGACTCGTAGTGGTTGCCAGCGGTGACGACGAGGATGACCGCGATGGTCACGTCGAAGTAGAGATCGGTCCGGCCGACGAGCAGCGCGAGGGTGCTGTACGCGTACGAGCTCGTCGCCGCGAGCGACACGAGCAGGTCCATGTTCGGCTGTCGCGCCCGGAGGCTCACGTACGCGCCGCGCAAGATTGGGTAGCCGGTGTAAAACAGCACGATCGAGGCGAACAGCCAGATCTGCGCGAAGAGGTAGGTCCCGGAGACGCCGCCGAGGTCGACTATCGGCTCGTACCCGAAGTAGGTCGGATATAAGAAGAGGACGTACCACAGCATCGCCATCATCCCGAAGAAGCCGCCGCCGATGAGGAACCGCACAACGGCGTCGTCGTCCTCCGCGTCCGGGTCCGCGCGGTCGCTCGCCGAGTACCCCGCGACCGAGAGCCGGTCGGGCAGCTCGTCCGCGTCCACCGCGTCCGGGTCGTAGTCGACCCGGATCGTGTCGGTAGCGTAGCTCGCCTCGGCGGCCGCAACCCCGTCCTGCTCGCCGGCCGTCATCTCGAGGAACGACTCGCAGGTCGCGCAGTGCATCCCGTCGACGTGGAGGAACGTCGTCTCGCCGTCGAACTCCTCGCCCGGCGTCGCGTCCGGGCGCCGCGCGTCGAGGTCGTCGAGGTCCTCGACGTCGTCGAGCGAGCGCGCGACGGTCAGACAGCCCCGACAGCAGAACTCGCCGTCGACGTCGGGGGCCGTGTGCGGGTCGTCCCCGGTCGGGAGGTCACAGAGTGTACAGCCTGTCATGCGTGGTCAGTTCGGATTCTCTCCGGGCGGTCAGTTCGGGCTCCCTCCGGGCGGTCAGTTCGGGCTCCCTCCGGGCGATCAGTCGGCCGCATCTGGCGGTCCAGCGGTGCGTTCGGGCCGGTTACGCGTGTTCCGGCTCGTCTGCGTCACCGGTGAATCCCGGTAGGCTCCCGCCGGTCGCGATCCGGAGGCTCGCCCAGATGAGCAGGACGTTCACCAGCGTCACCGCCACGACGAACTCCGCCCGGTCGGCGATGAACACCACCGCGGGGACGAGCCCGCCGAGGACGAGGAGTACGGCCTGTTGGATCGAGAAGTTCATACCCGACACAAGGCTTCCCTGAGCATATATAATGCCCGTGTTTTCACGGTTCGAGAACGGGTAGGTGTTATATGTTCCCCTGACCATAACCGGACCTATGGGCCAAAATGAGGCCGTACACGCCGGCACGGAAGACGGGGGCGGCGACGCCGAGGAGTTCGACCCGATCGGCACGCTCACGCTGATCGGGATCTACTTCGTGATATTGGTGCTCGCATGGGTGTCTATATACTTCGTAGAGTTCCTCGGACGAGACCTCGTCATCGTGGGGTGATCAGACATGCACATCCACGCGTACGAAAAACTCTGGCTCGCGCTTTCGATCGTGTTGATCCTCGCCCTTATCGGGACCGTGACGTACGGCGCCGTCGGTCCGGGCGTGGCGATGGTCGCCGACTCGCAGTCAACGATCGATGCCGGGGGGATCGACGAGGACGAGCGGTTCTCGGAACCCCGGGTCGAGCGGGTCGGTGAAAACGAGTACGAGGCGTACGTCGTCGCCTACCAGTTCGGCTTCGAACCGACCCCGATCGTCGTGCCGGCGAACAGCACCGTGACGTTACAAGTGACTTCCCGGGACGTGATCCACGGCTTCGAGGTGGTCGGCACGGGCGCGAACACGATGGTCGTTCCGGGCGAGGTCTCGGAGATCACGGTCGAGACCGACGAGCCCACCGAGTACGGGATCGTCTGTAACGAGTACTGCGGCGCGGGCCACCACGTCATGGAAGGGAAGCTCCACGTCGTCAGCCAGTCGGAGTTCGAGAACCGAGGAGGTGACTCGGAGTGAGCACTGCCCTCGAGTCCGAGCAGACGTTCGTCGACAAGTTCCCGGACGAGGCGCGCGTCGTCCGCGCGGCCTTCCTGAGCTCCTTTTTCGCCCTGTTCCTCGGCGCGGTGTTCGGGATCATCCAGACGCTCCACCGGACCGACGTCGCGCGGATCATCCCTTCGACGGACTACTACACCGTCCTCACGGCTCACGGCGTCTTCATGGTGATCAGCTTCACGATCTTCTTCCTCGTCGGGCTGTTCACCTGGGCGGTGACGCGGAGCCTTGACCGGCCGCTGTTGAACATCAAGATCACGTGGACGTGGTACGGGCTGATGGCGACCGGCATGACGCTCACCGGCATCTCGATTCTCGCCGGGTTCGTCGACTCCATCGACATGAGCGCGGACGTACTGTACACCTTCTACGCGCCGCTTCAGGCCCACCCGCTGTTCTACGCCGGACTCGCGGTGTTCATCGTCGGTACGTGGATCGCGGGCGCGGACTGGTTCCGGACGTTCCTCGCGTGGCGGCGCGACCACCCGGACGAGCGGATCCCGCTCCAGACGTTCATGGTGTTGACGACGATGACGATGTGGTACATCGCCTCGTCCGCCGTTGCGGCCTCCGTGCTGCTGTTCCTCCTGCCGTGGTCGCTCGGCTTCATCGAGCAGGTGAACCCGACGCTCACCCGGACGCTGTTCTGGTTCTTCGGCCACCCGGTCGTCTACTTCTGGCTGATGCCGGCGTACCTGCTCTGGTACACCGTCCTCCCGAAGATCGCCGGCGGACGGCTGTTCAGCGACCCGCTGGCCCGGGTCGTGTTCGTGCTGTTCGTCCTCCTCTCGACGCCGGTCGGGATCCACCACCAGTACCTCGACCCCGGCATCGCGGAGGGGTTCAAGTTCATCTCCATGACGAACACGATGTTCCTGCTGTTGCCCAGCCTGCTCACCGCGTTCACCGTCGTCGCGAGCGTCGAGTACGGCGCTCGGAAGAACGGCGGCAGCGGACTGCTCGGCTGGCTCACGCACCTCCCGTGGCGGAAGCCGGAGTTCACCGGCATGATGCTCGCCGGGCTGATGTTCGCGGCCGGCGGCTTCTCCGGGATGGTCAACGCGGGGATGAACATCAACTACCTCATCCACAACACGCTGTGGGTGCCCGGGCACTTCCACCTCACCGTCGGGACCGCGGTGGCGCTGACGATGATGGCCGGAATCTACTGGCTCTGGCCGCAGATCAGCAACAAGCCGATCTACAGCAGTCAGATCGGGCTGTTCCAGGTCGTGCTCTGGTTCATCGGCATGGCGCTGATGTCGAACGCGATGCACGCGCAGGGCCTGCTCGGCGTGCCGCGGCGGACCGCCGAACCGGAGTACTCCGGCTTCGACTACCCGACGATGTTCGGCGGCTTCGAGGAGCTGAACATCCAGATCGCGATCGGCGGGACGCTGCTTTTCGTCTCGACGATCCTGTTCCTCGGGAACCTCGCGTTGACGATGGGGAACCCGAAGGTCGCCGGGCTCGCGGAGCCGCTTCCGAGCCCGGTCTCCGGCGCGGAGGACGCCCCGCAGGTGCTCGATAACCTCCGCCTGTGGGTGAGCATCGCGCTCGTCCTCGTCGTCCTCGCGTACGCACTCCCGATCGCGGCGATCATCAGCCGCGGCGGGCTGCTCGGACCGGGCGTCGGTACCTATCCGGTGTGGCTCGCGCCGCTGCTCGACGCGCTCGCGAACGCGGCGGCGACGCTGCTCGGGGGCATCGCCGACACGTCGGCCTCGCTCGCCGAGGTGGTCGGATGACCGTCGACGTGAGCCGCGGCGGGCTACTCGTGACGCTCGCCATCTTCGGCGTGATCGTCTACGAGATGCGGACCGTCCTCGACTTCGTCGGGGTCGAACTGCCGATCATCCCGTACATGGCGGCCGTCTTCGTCCTCGCCGGCCTCTCGATCTGGTTCGTCACGCTGAAGGGCGGGTGGCGCACTGAGCCCGAGGGCGACGAGCCGGCGTAGCGGATCGAAACGCGGTCTCACGGACCGCTCCTCGTCTTTCTCCCGGAACACGGTTCCCGACAGAAGCAGTTATTACCCTTCGGCGACAATAATGCGTATGAATTCCAATACTGTATCGAGCGAGGCCGAGACGGCAGACGGCGGATCGTCCGGCGCGAACCGCCCGGTCTCGCTGTCGGACGAGGACGACCTCGACGCCTTCGTCGCCGACGCGGACGTCGCGCTCGTGGAGTTCTACACGGACGGCTGCGGCATCTGCGCGAGCATGGAGCCGGTGATCGGAAACGTGGCCCGCGGCGCCGACGCCGATCTGGCGGTCGGCACCGTGAACCCCCGCGACGACCCGCCGTTGGTCGAGCGGTTCGACGTGCGGAGCGTCCCGCTGTTCGTCCTCTTCGTCGACGGTGAGCCGGTCGCGCGCCGCGCCGAGGGGTTCATCCCGGGCGACGAGCTGACGGCGTGGATCGACGAACACGCGGCCTGAGCGAGAGCGATTCGTCGGTTCGAGATCGTCTCGAGAGTTCGGTGTGGCGACGACGACCACCGAAGTCCCGGCCACTCGGCCGTACGACGATTCTATTTATAAACGATGGTGTCATAGAAGTCTTCTCACACCTACACAGGAATCGCTTAGTACAGGTGGTGCAATTACCAACGACGCCCAGCTCAAGTGAATCACCGGAACAAGGACAAATAGTCAAAAAGCCTATTATCACTACTATGTGGTTTCGGGTATGTCGTTGAAGCGGCGAGCCATTCTCTTGGGCGGTGCGGCAACGGTCGGATTCGGGGCTCTTGGTTACTATGAGATAACGAGGTGCGACGAGGTCGCCTGTTTTTCTTTTGAGTTTCAGGGTGCTGACCATGTGGCTGATAGATTAGATGTTCAGCATACGGGTGGCCAGGAGAGCCTGCAAGCGGGTGATGTGTACTTCCGCGAGGTTGTTGTTGATTGGGAGTCCCGAGAGACAGACACCATCGCATGGTCTGAGTTAGATGATGAGATGGAGCCAAGCGACACGATTGATGGCGATGAAATACGGCTCCAACTCTTGTGGGAAACGAACGTTGTGGAAATCCTATGGCGGCAGGAGGGTGAGGAGACACTCATCGGAGCATGGGTTGACGAAGACGATGATGCTAGATAGGCACTCTTCAGCGACTGCCCGTTTCAGACGAGAATATGTCTGAAGAATAGGATTTCAACAGAGCCGATTAAACCCATCTGCACGGTTCCTAACTCATATCGTACCCCCTTGAGAGAGGGTGACCTGTCTGGTAGTGCTACGTTCTTGGCCACTTGTAATGACAAGTAAGTACGCGTCATAACATATATGCCTCTCCACGTCGAACATCAATGTATGAGCGGATCAAGCTACGACAAGACGATTCAGTTCCGTGCCGGAGCCGAAAAAGAGGCCGCGGAGCTCCTCGATGAGATCCACATCGGTGGCGTCAACGTGAGCGAACTCGCCCGCGTCGGCCTGGTCGAAATGCTCCGACAGTCATTGGATGAACAGGACAAGATTGCGGTGTACGAACGATACAGTCGTGATGAGATCGGCGAGGACGTGGCCCATGTCCTTCTCGGTGAGAAACTCGATAGGATGGAAGAGGAGAAAGAGTCGTTCGAGTCAGCTATGGAACGAGACACGTCTGAATTCTTGACGGGCAGCGATGGCGAGTGAGGCTCGCTATCCGATACTGGCTGATACGAGTTCCTTGATCGCAGTTGCGAACACCACTCAGTGGAAACGACTGAAAGACGCGATTCACCTTACAACGACAAACGTCTGCAAGCACGAACTTCAAAACCACGTCAACTCGAACAAATACCCGCCTGAGGGCAGCCGTGAGTACTACTTGAAACGAGGGAGCCAACGTGTTCTTGAACATCTAGACGAGGATTCGTCGCCGTGGTCGTGCGTCACTGTCGTTCCCCGCCCGCATGGACCAGATGCAGGCGAGCAATCGCTCAAGCAGGAACTTTCTGAATACGGTTCATCGTATCAGATCGTATCGATTCTTGACTCAGCTGCGAGACGGTCAATTCGGCGTCTCATCGATAACAACGGGTACGACATTGACGTTGTGGGGCCACCGTATCTCCTCTACATCCTGCTTGACAACGACCTCATCGAAAAGCCTGAATTCTGCGAGGCAACCGTGAGGATGATTCAAACGGAAGGGTGGACTGGGTACGAGGTTGTGAAGAACGCGTGGACCAGTATTCCCGTTGATTGTTCCGAAATCCTTGACGACGAATATGATGACGCCCTTCCACCGAAATAGTCTGGCTTATACTGCCAATCTGATCAGTAAAGGTTGAGTAGGTAACAAACCAGCGGTGAATTAGTTTGTTTGTCTATCTTGGTTCCTTTGTAATCTTGGGTACATCCAAATCCATATCGCCATCAGAAACACACAGCTGAATAGCCAGACAGGGTCAGTAAATTTGCCAAGAAGAAACACAGAGGGCGTACGTCCGAACAAAACTGCCCCAAGAGTCCCGACAGCTATGAGACCCGTCACAGATAAACTGATGAAAATAATCGTGTCGCGTCTAAATGACCGCTTCATACTTTTTGTTTAGTCTCTACGATTATACCCTTTCGGTCAATACGCAAGCGCATTCTATCGGCTGATTCAGCTGTGAATCCACGAAATGAATGTCGTGGTAAATCTTCTATGACACCCTATTATAAACCCCTAAGCCACGCGGACTGCCCCTTCGAGTCCCGCCCGATAGCACCGCACAGCGCCTCGCGCCTCCCCAGCCTCGGCGGACGGCCCGGCGCGGGCGGAGCCGCGCCGGACCGCCGCCTCCCTCGCGCGTGCTCCTCGCGGTCGCCGAGGGCGACCGCTCGCAGGCACGCGCCGCCGCATCCTGTGGTCTGATTTATAAACGATCCCCCCTCGACGGAACCCTTTTGAGCCGGACCGGCGTATCTGTGTCCGATATGGGACTGGGCTCGGACATGTACCGACAGCAGATCCTCGACCACTACAAAAACCCGCGCAACTACGGGGAACTCGAGGATCCGGACTTCACGCACGTCGGCGAGAACCCCTCCTGCGGCGACACGATCCGGATGGACGTCCAACTCGACGACGACGAGGAGACGGTCGAGGCGGTGCGGTTCACCGGGGACGGCTGCGCCATCTCGATGGCCTCCGCGAGCATGCTCTCCGAGCGGCTCCACGGGATGCCCGTCGACGAGCTCGACGCGCTCGACACCGACGACGTCACCGAAATGCTCGGCGTCGACATCTCGCCGATGCGCGTCAAGTGCGCGGTGTTGGGGCGACAGGTCGCGCAGGACGGCGCGAAGATCCACCGCGGCGAGCTCGACCCGGACGAGGACCGCACGGTCACCGAGGAGTAGCCGCTCGGCTCTCGTTGCGGCCGCGCTCCCGCGCCGCGGCCGGCTCGCACCGCGGACGCGCCCGTCCCGAGCCCACCGGACTTTTGCCCGCGAACCACGTTCGTCCGTCCATGAGCGACGGCTTCGACAAGGAGGCGGAACGAGAGAAGCTCCGCGAGAAGTTCGCGGACGACGAGAAGAAGCGCGAGCACACCCAACAGATGTCTGAACTCCTCCTGAAGGGCGCGACGATGACGAACCGCCACTGCGGGGAGTGCGGCGACCCCATCTTCCGGTACGACGGCCGCGAGTTCTGTCCCACCTGCGGGAACGAGGCCGGGGGCGCGGCCGAGGCGGACGAGGCTCCGGCCGAGGTAAGTGGGAATTCGGCCGAGGCGGACGGGACTTCGGCCGACGTGGGCGACGCTCCCGCCGTCGAGTCCGGAACATCGGCTGACGCGGACGCCGAGAGCGTCGACGCCGCGGCCGACAACGGCGCGGTCGACGCCGGCGCGAACGAACCGGTCCGGTCGCAGTCGCCCCCGTCAACCGCGGCCCCGCAGGGATCGACACCGTCGCAGGAGCCGGCGCCCTCGCAGGAGTCGGCGCGCTCGGAGGACTCGGCGTCGCCACGGACGTCGTCGCCGCAGCGGTCCGCGCCGCAGCAGTCGGTCCCGTCGCGGTCGGCCGCCGACGCCGAGGGCGTTGACGCCGCCCGCGCGTCACTGACGCGGACGCTGACGCGGTTCGCTCGGGCGGCCGAGGAGACCGATGACCCGCGGCGCGCCCGAGACCACCTCGAAGCGGCCCGCGAGGCGGCCGAGGCGCTCGCGGCGCTGAATCGGTAATCGGCGGCGGGGCGACGCGGCGCCGGCTCGAACGAGAGTCGGGGAGACCGCGAAGAACGGAGAGCGAGGAGACGGAAAAGAGAGGGCCGGAAAAGACGGGAAGGGTGAGAGAGAACGGAGAGACGGCAGACTCGCTTCGGTCGCGGCGGCGTCAGGCCCGAACCGGCGAGCCGGCCGGCTCCATGTTCGCCCAGCTCGGCTCGTCGCACAACAGCGCGTGGACGATCCGGACGACCGCGTCGAGGTTCGCCTCGATGTCGATCTCGCCGCGCTCCGCGCGCCGGACGAACTGAGCGACTTCCTCTAGGGTCACGGTTCCGGCGGCGATAGCGCCGGTGACCGTCTCCGTGTCGCTTTCGAGCGCGTTCAGCAGTTCGGGCGACGGGTCCGGGTCGGTCTGGGCGAGGGACGACGAGGTGTTAGCCTTTGCGGTGGTCATTCTGATAGTTACTACACAGCGAGTTAATATATTAGCACCGGTACTGGTCGGGTTTCTGTCAGTTTTGTGCTGCCCGCCGAGCGAGTCGAGTTGATGCGCCGGCATTCGAACCGGACACGCCGAGAGCATCGTCGAATTCGCTGTTTGTTTATAAATGACTGAGTCGGATCGCCGGTGAACGCCGCCAAAGCCACAGCCATTCGCTTATAAACGGCTAACTGTGGATCGACAGAGAACACCGCCAAAGCCCCAGCCGGGAGGCGGGCGCACGCTCGCTGCGCTCCTCGGTCGCTCACTTCGTTCGCTCCCTGCGGTGCTTGCGTCGCCTGCGCCCGCCTCCCGGCTGCCCCTTTGAGTCCCACCCCACACCGCACAGCACCGCACCTCTCACCTCCCCAACCTCGTCGGTCGCCGTCGCTTCGCTCGGCGACCGACTCCCTCGCGCGTGCTCCTCGCGCCCGCGGGGCGCTCCGAGGCACGCGCCACTGCGTTTATTTATAAATGGGTCGCCGCTATCGCCCGCTCTCGACGGCGACGCGCATGTCTTGGGCGAGCCGCTCGGCGCGCTCGGCGTCGGCGGACTCGGCGTAGATCCGGATCTTCGGCTCGGTGCCGGAGGGGCGGACGAGCACCCACGCGTCGCCGTAGTCGAGGCGGTAGCCGTCGGTCGTGTTCGGCTCCGCGTCGGCGGTCTCGACGTACGCGCGGGCGGCCGAGAGCAGCTCGTCGCGCTCGTCGTCGCCCTCGTACTCCACGTTCGCCCGCACGAAGTGGTAGTCGCTGTACGGCGCGACGACCTCGCTGACGGGCGCGCCGTCGGCGTCGGCGAGCAGTTCGAGGAACCGCGCGCCGATGTATGCGCCGTCCCGCGAGAGCCGGTACGGCGGGAAGAAGACGCCGCCGTTGCCCTCGCCCGCGACCGGGACGTTGACCCCCTCCTCGTGGAGCTCGCGGGTGCGGGTGATGATGTTCGTCGCGCCGATGGGCGTCAGTTCGAGGTCGGCGTCGTTGTCGGCGCAGACGTCGACGAGCCGCTGGGAGACGTTGACCGCGCTGACGACCGCGTCGCCCGGTTCGAGACAGGCGTCCGCCAGCGCCGCGAAGGAGGTGTCGCCGTCGACGAACTCGCCGTCCTCGTCGACGAAGACCGCGCGGTCCGCGTCGCCGTCGTGCGCGATTCCCACGTCGGCGTCGGAGGTCGCGACCAGCCGCGAGAGGTCCCCGAGGTTCTCCGGGACCGGCTCGGAGTCGCGGCCCGGGAAGTGGCCGTCGGGCGTCGCGTTGACGGTCAGCACCTCGCAGCCGAGCTCGCGGTAGATCCGAGGCGACGCGACCGAGGCCGCGCCGTGACCGGGGTCGACCGCGACCGTGAGGTCGGCGTCGGCGATCGCCTCGCGGTCGACCGCGTCGATCAGCTGGTCGACGTAGTCGTCGACGGCGCCCTCGACCGGCGTCGTCGCGCCCGCCGCCCGCCAGTCAGCGTGGTCGTACTCGTCGTCGAGGACGCGCCGCTCGATCCGCTCTAACACGTCGACAGAGAGCTCGACGCCGTCGTCGCCGACGAGCTTGATCCCGTTGAACTCCGGCGGGTTGTGCGAGGCGGTGACGAGGACGGCGGGCACGCCCGCCGACTCGCAGTAGTTGCCGACCGCGGGCGTGGGGACGACGCCGAGCCGGTCGACGTCGCAGCCGACCGCGGCGAGCCCGCTCGCGGCCGCGTTGGCGAACAGCTCGCCGGTGGTCCGCGTGTCGCGCGCGACGGCGACGCGGTCGGCGTCCCACACCGTCCCCGCCGCCTTCGCGATGTCGAGGACGAGCGCGGGCGTGAGGTACCGCAGCGCGACCCCACGGATGCCGCTCGATCCGAACAGCTCCATGGGAGACCATCCGCCCGCCGAGGGGAAAGCGGTTCCGAACCGCTTGGCGACGTGTCGGCGGAGGGACACGCTCGCGCCGGGCCCGCGACGACGCGTGCGGTTCATGCCGGTGGCGCCCGTTCGCCCCGTATGGACCACACGCGACGCGACGCGCTCGCCGGGGGCGCGCTCGCCCTCTCGGTCGCGACGGCGGGCTGCCTCGACTTCGCCGCGGGCGACGGGCCGCAGGGCCCCGAGGGGACGCCGGCGACGCTGACCTGCGAGGACGAGGAGTTCGTCCGCCTCGATCGGCCGTTCGAGGCGTCGGTCACCGAGACCCTCGTCGAGACGGCGGAGACGACCGTGGAGCTCTCCACCGAGGGGACGACCGAGACGTACGGCCAGTCGCTCCGGCTCGTCCTCCGCAACACCGGCGACGCCCCGACCCCCACGCTCGGCGAGGCCGCGTACTCGCTCCAGCGCGAGACGGGCGAGGGGTGGCTCGACGTCCGCGGCTCGACGACGGGCGAGGCGGTCGAGCTACCGCGGAGCGAGTCGTCGCTGGACACGAGCTCGGCGTACTCCTGGGATATCACGCTGACCGAGTCGGGGGTCGCCGACGCCGTCGACAGCGTCGACCTGTCGGTCTGCCCGCCGCTCGGTCCCGGGACCTACCGGTTCGTCTACTGGGGGCTCGTCGACGCGCCGCCGATCGGCGCGGAGTTCGAATTAGTCGGGTGAGGGGTTCGGCTCCCGCGTCGCCGCCGAAATCGACTCAGAACGACTGCCAGTCGGAGGGCTGGCCGACGCGGCCGCGGACCCGGAACTCCCTGTCGTCGTCGTCGACGCGCGTCTCGACGACGAGCTCGAACGGCTCGTGGAGGGTGTGGACGACCTGCTCGTCGTGGGCGGTCGAGCCGACGACGCCGACGAACGGCCACCCCTCGCCGGAGGTCTGGGAGGTCATCACGCGGGTGAACCGGTAGATGCGCTCGGGATCCCAGTACATCAGCAGCTGCGAGAGCGAGTAGACGCCGACCGCGCGGTCGCGCCCGGCGGAGGACTCGACGACGTCGGTGAACTTGATCCCGATGTCGGTGAGGTTGCCCGCGCTGGCGACGTACTTCGTCGTCGGCGTGTCCTCGCGCTTGTCGCCCTGCTCGTGGGTGACGCAGTCGATGACGACGACGTCGTCGCCGTCGCCGCCCGTCAACTCCTCGTAGTCGGCGCGGACCTTCTCCGCGGTCCGGCCCGTCGAGATGACGACCGGGCCGTCGGACCACGCCGCGAGCAGCCGGTTGAACAGGTCGTACTTCCCGCTCATCGGGGGACCGCTGATGAGGACGCTGTCGGCACCGCGGACAGCGTCGGGAAGCGCGGTCATGGTGAAAACGTGAGAGAGTGTCGGGTAAAACCCTTCCGAGGGATCACTTTCGGAGCATGGAAGGGAGGTCGAGCGACGACGGCGGCCCCTCCCGCGGCCCGTCGGTGAGTGTCAGCTCGCGTATCGCACCGGGGAGCGCGGCGGGGACCGGCGACTCGCGCGGCTCGCCGGCGCCGTCGACGAGCGAGCGCCAGACCGCCTCGTCGTCGGGGTCGTCTCGCTCCGCCTTCGCCTCCAGCGCCTTCGTCCGCCCCTCGTCGTACGCCAGCTCCACGATGCTCCGGTCGTAGCTCCCCGGGAACGCCTCCAGCACCCGGCCGAGCTCATCCGGGCGCTCGCTGTCGACGCCGGCCGCGACGCCCAGCGCGAAGGCGCGCTCGACGGCCTCCTCGCGGGTGAGGTCGTCCCACTCCGTGCCGAACGTGCGGTCGTACATCAGTGCGTCACCGTCGCGGCCGAACCGACGCGGAGCCCGCCGTCGGTGAACTCCACGTCTTGGATGTCGGTGTCGACGTTCGTCCCCCGCATCTTCAGCACCTGAACCCCGCGCTGCATCCCCTCGTCTTCGAGGTAGTTGTGCATGAAGACGACGCCGTGCGCGAGGTAGTGCTCCTCCGAGTAGGCGCTCGGGTCGGTCATCTCCGATATCAGCAGCGTCGTGGCGTCGGTCCGCTTCAGCGAGGAGAGCAGCTGGATCATCGTGTCCTCGTCGTCGTCGAGGAGGAACCGCAACAGCATCGTCGAGTCGAAGACGACGCGGTCGATGTCGCGGGAGTTGATGAACCCGGTGAGGCGGTTGGTGACGCCCGAGCGGTCGCGCCGGTCGCCGGGGAGGCCGAAGAAGCGCCGACCGTCCGACGAGAAGGAGTCGAGGAAGGTGACGCGGTCGGAGTCGAGCGCGCGGTCGAACCCGAAGTCGTAGCCGCTCATGTCCTCGCGGATCCCCTCCTTCGTCTCGTGCATGCTGATGTAGAGGACGTCCTCGCCGTTCCGGGCGCCCTGGGCCGCGAACTGCGAACAGAAGGTCGTTTTGCCGCTCCCGGGCGGACCGCTGACCACGTAGAGGCGGTTCTCGGGGAACCCGCCGTCGACGAGGCCGTCGAACCCCGGGACGCCGCTTGAGACGCGCATACGTGGGAAACCCGTCGGACGGCTGATAAGCGTTGGCACCCGGTTCTCACGGGTGAGAACCGACGCGGTCAGCGAGCGTCTCGCGCCGAACCGGGGTCGGCTTCTCCTCCCGCCTACGCCTCCGCGGCCTCGACGTCGTCGAGTTCGGCGGCGAGCGCGTCGTCGACGTCCGGCGAGACCCAGACGACGAACCGGTCGTCGGACTTGACGATGCCGCGGACGCCTTCGTCCTCGACCGTCGTGCCCTGGTCGACGTCCTCGGGCGAGACGTCGCGGACCTGGAACACCTCGTCGACCATCCAGCCGACCGTCCCGCCCTCGTCGATCTCGGCGTCGTCGAAGACGACGATCCGCTCGCGCGGGCCGTCCTCGTCGATGTCGAACAGCGTCTTCGGGTCGACGATCGTCGTCGTCCGGCCGCGGAGGTCCATCACGCCCTCGACGTGGTCCGGCGAGTTGGGGATCCGCGTGAGCTCGCCGGCGTCGACGATCTCGTCGATGACGCCGATGTCCAAACAGTACGTCCCGTCGCCGAGGCCGAACTCCAGCACCTTGGTCGGTTCGGCCTCCGCCTCTGTTGCTGCCATGCCCGTAGCTGCGGCGAACCGACAAATAATCGTGTCCCCTGAATTATCAGGGGTGATTACTGGGTCCGTGGATTTATGCTGATTCTGCGCCCGCCCTGAAACATGAGCAGGACGACGGATCGGCGCGGCGGTCGGGACGGGTCGCCGCGGGTGGTGGTCGTCGACGACTCGCCGTTCATGCGGGGACTGATAGGCGACCTCCTGAGCGACGCCGGGGTCGCGGTCGTCGGCGAGGCGGGGGACGGGGAGGAGGCGCTCTCGGTGGTCGCCGAGACGCGCCCCGACGTCGTGACGATGGACGTCGAGATGCCCGGGATGGGCGGGCTCGAAGCCGTCGAGCGGCTGATGGAGGAGACGCCGACGCCGGTGTTGATGCTGTCTGCCCACACCGACGAGGGCGCGGAGGTCACCTTCGAGGCGCTGGACCGCGGGGCGGTCGACTTCTTCGCGAAGCCCGGCGGCGAGGTGTCGACCGGCGTCTCGCGGGAGTCGGAGCGACTCGTCGAGGCGGTGCGCTCGGTCGCGGACGCCGACCTCGACGCCGCGACCCGCGAGCGGGACGACCCGAGCGCCGCGGCGTCGCGGTCGAGCGAGTCCGGCGGCGACGCCGGCGCCGGCGCGGCGGACGTCGACGGGCCGCTGACGGTCGTTATCGCCGCGTCGACCGGCGGCCCGAACGCGGTCGAGCGCGTGCTGTCGGCGCTGCCGATGGCTGACTGTCGCGTGGTGGTCGTCCAGCACATGCCGGAGGCGTTCACCTCGCGGTTCGCGGACCGGCTCGACGCCGCCTCCGCGTACGACGTGCGCGAGGCCAGCGACGGCGCGCGGATCGGCGCCGGGGAGGCGATCGTCGCCCGCGGCGGCAGCCACACCCGCATCGACAGCTACCGTGCGGGACGGCTCCGGATCAGGCTCGACGAGGACGACGACTCGCACACGGTGACCCCCGCGGCCGACGTGACGATGCGCTCGGCGGCCGAGGTGATCGACGACCCGCTCGTCGGCGTCGTGTTGACCGGGATGGGCTCGGACGCCGCCGAGGGGATCCGCGCGATGGCCGACGCCGGGGCGCGCACGCTGGCGCAGAGCGAGGACACCTGCGTCATCTACGGGATGCCGAAGCGCGCGGTCGAGACGGGCGGGGTCGACGCCGTCTACGACCTCGACGACGTCGCCGGCGCGATAGTGGGGGGTGAGGCCTGATGGACTCCCACCGCGCCGCGTTCGTCGCCGAGGCCGAAGACGGGATCACCGACCTCAACAACGCCTTACTCGCCCTCGAGGCCGACCCCGAGGACACCGAGGCGATGGACGACGTGTTCCGCGTCGCCCACACCCTGAAAGGGAACGCCGCGGCGATGGGGTACGAGGACGTCTCCGACTTCGGGCACGCGCTCGAGGACCTGCTGGACGCGGTCCGGCAGGGCGACCGGGAGGTGACGCCCGAGCTGATGGACCTCCTCTTCGAGGGGGTCGACACGGTCGAGGCGATGGTCGAGGAGATCGCCGACACCGGCGAGGTGTCGACCGACCCCTCCGACCTCGAATCGCGCCTGCGCGAGATGGAGGAGCACGGCACCGTCGGGGGTGGGGACGGAGACGACGACGGCGGCGACGACGGGGACGACCAGAGAGACGCCGGCGGTGCCGAAGGCGATTCGGGCGAGTCCGGAGATGACGCCGAAGGCGACGCGGACGACGCGACCGACGTCTCGGTCCCCGAGCCGCCGGCGGCCGCGGCCGACCTCCCCGACCCGGTCGCGTACGCGGACGTGACGATCGGCGACGCGCAGATGCCGGGCGTCGACGCGGCGCTCGTCCTCCAGGCGCTCGACGAGCAGTTCGACGGGCACGCGACAGACCCCGCGCCGGAGGCCTTAGAGGACGGCGAGTACGACGAGTCGTTCGACGCCTTCGTCGGCGGCGCCGACCCCGAGGTCGTCGCCGAGGGGCTCCGGGCGCTCACGCAGGTCGAGGCGGTCACCGCGGTCGCTGTCGGCGACGGCGCGGACGGTGCGGAGGCGGAGTCGAGCGACGCGGACGCCGAGTCGGACGACGCCGAACCCGCCGACGCGGCGATCGACGACGAGCCGGCCGGCGCCGGTTCGGAGGCCGCGGAGCCGGCCGAGGAGAGCGTAGACGAGGAAATCGGCGGTGAGACCGAACGGGCCGACGACGGCGGCGACGATTCCGGTTCGAAGTCGGACGATTCCGGTTCGAAGTCGGAGTCGAAGTCCGGCGACGAGATCAAGTCGATCCGCGTCGACGTCGACCAGGTCGACGAGCTGTACGGGCTCGTCGAGCAGTTAGTGACGAGCCGGATCAAGCTCCGGCGGGAGCTGGAAGCCGCCGACGCCGAGTCGGACACGTTAGACGAGCTCGACAAGCTCGCCTCCAGTCTGCAGGACACGGCGATGGACATGCGGCTCATCCCGTTCTCGCAGGTGTCCGACTCGTTCCCGCGGCTCGTCCGCGACATCTCGCGGGACCTCGACAAGCGGATCGACTTCGAGATCGAGGGCGACGACGTCGAGCTCGACCGCACCATCCTCACGGAGATGCGCGACCCGCTCGTACACGTTCTGCGGAACGCGGTCGACCACGGGATCGAGCCGCCCGAGGAGCGCGAGGCCGCTGGGAAGGACCCGACCGGTCACGTCAAGCTCTCGGCCGAGCGCGAGCGCGACCACGTGATCATCGAGGTCGCGGACGACGGCGGCGGACTCGACCCCGACCAGCTCCGCGAGAAGGCGGTCGACGAGGGCGTCAAGAGCCGCGAGGCGGTCGACGCGATGGAGGACGACGAGGTGTACGACCTCGTCTTCCACCCCGGCTTCTCCACCGCGGAGGAGGTGACCGACGTCTCCGGCCGCGGCGTCGGGATGGACGTGGTCCGGACGACCGCGCGCGACCTCGACGGCTCCGTCTCCGTCGAGAGCGAGCCCGGCGAGGGGACCACGGTCCGCTTCCGGCTCCCCGTCACCGTCGCCATCGTGAAGGTGATGTTCGTCGACGTCGGCGGCACGGAGTACGGGATCCCGATCAAGTCGATCGCGGAGGTCGCCCGCGCCGACGACGTCGAGGAGGTCCACGGCGACGAGGTCGTCAGACACGAGGACGACCTCTACCCGGTGATCCGCCTGAACGAGCGGCTCGGCGAGGTGGACGCTGACGCGGCCGAGGCGTCCGCTACCGAGGCGGCCGCTGCCGAGGCGGCCGCCGACGAGACTCCCGCCGCCGACGGCGGCGTCGCGACCGACGAGCCGGGCGACGACGGGTTTGTCCCGGCCGATCCCACG
The DNA here is from genome assembly GCF_000296615.1 of Halorubrum sp. T3. Classification (NCBI taxonomy): domain Archaea; kingdom Methanobacteriati; phylum Methanobacteriota; class Halobacteria; order Halobacteriales; family Haloferacaceae; genus Halorubrum; species Halorubrum sp. T3. Next base: position 514,835 of record NZ_JH815330.1, read on the forward strand.
GCGCCCGGCTCCGAGCCCGACGGCGCTGGCGGGCCCGACGACGACGGCATGCTCGTCCGGATCCGCGAGGAGACGCGGCAGGTCGCGCTCCACTGTGACGCTGTGCTCGACCAAGAGGAAGTGGTGGTCAAACCCCTCGACGGCCCGCTCTCGGGGACGCCCGGCCTCAGCGGCACGGCCGTCCTCGGCGACGGGGACGTCGTGGCCGTGCTCGACGTGGTGAGCCTATGAGCGGGTCAGCGGACGACGGCGAGACGGCGTTCGAGGGCGTCCTCCGGCAGATCGACGACACGGTGCCGTTCGAGCCGGGCTACTACAACGAGTCGTACCTCGACCGCCGGATCACGGCGCGGATGCGCCGGCGAGACACGGAGTCGCACGCCGAGTACGAGCGCATCCTCCGCGAGGACGCCGACGAGCGGCAGGCGCTGATGGACGCGCTCACGATCAACGTGACGGAGTTCTTCCGCAACCCGGAGATGTGGGACGTCCTCCGGGACGTGCTACGCGAGCGGACCGCGGACCAGCGGCGGGTCCGCGTCTGGTCCGCGCCGTCGGCGGACGGCCGCGAGCCGTACTCCGTCGCGATGTTGGCCTGCGACGACCCCGAGATCGACGAGTCGCGCGTGGAGGTGCTCGGTTCCGACATCAGCGAGGAGGCGCTCGACAACGCCCGCGAGGGCGTCTATCACACGACGCGGACGACCGACATCGCCGAGGAGCTCGAACCCCTCTCGGACCCGGACCGCTACGTCGAGCGCGACGAGGACACGTTCCGCGTCCGGGAGGCCCCGCGCCGACTCGTCGAGTTCGAGACGCACGACCTGATCCGCGACGGCGCCCGCGACCCCTTCGACGTGGTGTTGTGCCGGAACCTGCTGATCTACATCGACGTCGACCACAAGGCCGCCCTCTTCGACACGCTGGAGGCGTCGCTCGCGGAGGACGGCGTCCTCGTGTTGGGGATGACCGAGAGCGTCCCGCCGGACCGCAGCGATCGCTACGAACCGATCGACAAGCGACGGCGGGTGTTCGGGAGGCGCTGATGTCGCTGTACCAGCACGCTCGGGACGGGAACGCGGAGCGCCTTCGAGACGCGCTCGGTAGCGACAGCGCGGCCGTCCGGCGGCGCGCCGCCGAGTTCCTCGGCGAGGTCGGCGAGGAGGGCGACCAGCCGACGATCGACGGGCTGCTCCGCGCGGCGACGACGGACGACGACCCCGAGGTCCGCGGTGCGGCGGTCGACGCGCTCGACGAGATCGGCGAGGCGGCGCTCGAACAGCTCCTCGAGGAGCTCACCGGCGGCGGGGGCGACTCGGAGGCGGAGTGGGTCACCGCGCGTAAGTTTGCCCGCGCGCTGAAGGCCGACCGACCGGAGCTCCGGATGGCGGCGGCGAACGCGCTCGGACGCCTCGACGACGCGAGCGGCCTCCAACCCCTGGTCGGCGCGCTCGACGACGAAGACCCCCGCGTCCGGCTTCGCGCGGCGCAGGCCTGCGGGACCTTCGCGGACGCCAGGGCGGTCCCCGGCCTCCGCGAGCGGCTCGACGACGAGGAGCCGCGGGTGCGCCGCGCCGCGGCGAACGCGCTGGGGACGATCGGCACGGACGAGGCGCTGTCGCCGCTGCTCGACCTGCTCGACGACGGCGACGAGTCGATCCGGCGGATCGCGGCCGGGGCGCTCGGCAAGGCGAGCACGCCGGAGCCGGTCGAGCCGCTCGCGCGGGCGCTCGGCGACGAGAGCGCCGTCGTCCGCAACGCGGCGGTGTACTCGGTGATCGAGCTGCTCTCGAACGTGCCGACCCAGCAGAGCCACGCGGTCCGCGACCAGGTGGTCTCGGAGCTGAAAGCGGCCGACGACGCGACCGTCGTCGAGCCGCTCGTCGAGATCCTCACCGACGGCCAGCAGTCCCGCCAGCGCCGGAACGCGGCGTGGATCCTCGGCCGAGTGGCGGACCCGGATACGGCGACTGCGGTGGAGGCGCTCGCGGACGCGCTCGCGGACGACGACCCGCAGACCGCGCAGTTCGCGGCCACGAGCCTCAAGAGCCTCGGCGGCCCGGTCGTCGAGGACCGCCTGCTCGACAAGCTGGGGCCCGAACACCCGGAGGACGCCCGCGCGAAGGCGGTGTTCGTCCTCGGGCAGATCGGCGGGCAGGAGACGCTCAACCGCCTCGAAGAGTACGCGGACGACGACAGCCAGGCCGTCAGAAAGCGCGTGTTCTCGGCCGTCTCGAAGCTGCGCGCGGGGGGTCCGTAAATGGCGCAAGAGGAGGGCGAGTACAAGATCACCGACACGCAGGCGAAGTTCGCGGTCGCGGTCCGCGAGGGCCGGAAGGTGAGCGACGTCTCGTGGACGCCCGGCCGCGTTCTGCTGTCGAACCGGCGGCTCATCCTCGCCGGCAACGACGGGAAGCGGACGATCCCGCTGTCGAAGTTAGAGCGGCTCGGCGGCCGCCACGACGCGAACCAGTCGGTCGCGCGCGTCTCCAACTACGTGAGCTTCGACCTCGGCGAGCAGGTGATGCTCGTCGCCGCCAAGGACCACGAGCCGTTCGAGCGCGACGTCTACCGCGCGCTCTTAGACCAGAAGACCGTGATGGCGAAACACCCCGCGATCGAGGGCGGCGTCGTTCAGGACACCGAGTGGGAGCAGGCCCGCGTGAAGATCGACGAGAACGGGCTCAACGCGGCCTTGGAGCGCGGCGCGTTCGTGAAGTTCGACCTCGACGACATCAGCGGGCTCGACGCGGCGAAGCGCACCGTCAACGGCGACAAAAAGCCCGTCATCGAGGTGTCGCACACCGACGACGAGGGGACGAGCATCGAGACCCACGTCGCCGGCGACCCCAGCCGCATGCGGTTCGTCGAGTCGTGGCTCCGGAAGGGCGAGGAGCGCTCCTCGACGAACGTCGACCTCTCTAACCGCGACCGGGAGGTGCTGATGGCGCTGTACTCCGGCGTCTCGCCGTTCGAGATCCCCTCGTTCCTCGGGATGGACGTCGACGACGTCGAGGAGACGTTCGAGCGGCTCGTCGAGCTCGAAGTGGTCGAGGAGGTCCGGGTCCGCCGCGAGGTCGCGCTCAACTCCCGCGGCCGCAACATCGCCAGCGAAGCGATGAACGAGCAGTAGGGCGGCCTCGCTCCCCCGAAAGCAACCCCGCGCCGGGTCGGCGCGTCGAATCACGCTTAAGTCGCCGCCCGGCGCAGTACGGGCATGAGCTACGAGGCAGTGCTTTTCGACCTCGACAACACGCTGTACCCGTACGCCCCGTGTAACGAGGCGGGCAAGCGGGCCGCGCTCGACGCCCTCCGCGAGCGCGGGTACGAACTCGACCGCGCGGCGTTCGACGACCTGTACGCGACCGGCCGGCGGGAAACGAAGCGCGAAACCGGCGGCACCGCGGCCTCGCACTCCCGCCACGTCTACTTCAAGCGCGGGCTGTCTCGGCACGCGGGCGAGCCCGACCCCGCGGGCGCGCTGGCGGCTGGCGACGCCTACTGGAACGGCTACCTCGCGGAGATGTCGCTCTGCGACGGCGTCGAGGCGGTCCTCGACGCCCTCGACGCGGCCGGCACCGACGTCGCGGTCGTGACGAACCTCACGACGCGGGTCCAGCTGCGGAAGCTCGTGCGCCTCGGGATCGACGACCGGATCGACCTGCTCGTCACCTCCGAGGAGGTGGGCCGCGAGAAGCCGAGCGCGCTCCCGTTCACGAGCGCGCTCGCCGAGCTTGACCGCCGGCCGAGCGAGGCGCTGGCGGTCGGCGACAACGCCGAGACGGACGTCGCCGGCGCGAACGCCGTCGGGCTCGACTCCGCGCTGTTCGTGGCCGACGGAGAGGCGCCCGGCGACGCGGAGCTCTCCGAGGAGCAGCGGCCGGACCGCCGGCTCGACGCGCTCGCCGACCTGACGGAGGTGGCGGCGTGACCCGCGACGACGCACTGGGCGACGGAACTGGCAGCGACGCGAACCCCGACCTCCTCCGGGAGGCGCGCGAGGCGGTCGTCGAGTACGCCCCCGCGCTCGCGGACCTGACGCCCGCCCGGACCGGGAACCTGAGCGTCCGCGACGGCGACGCGGTCGCGGTCACGCCCACCGGCGTCCCCTACGACTCCTTCGACGCCGCCGACGTGCCCGTGGTGTCGCTGGAGGGCGAGCGGCTCGCGGGGCGGATGGCGCCGTCGAGCGAGGTGCCGATGCACACGGGCATTTATCAACACGACCGGCCGGGCGCGATCGTCCACACCCACTCGCCGTGGGCGACGACGATGGCGACGCTTCATCAGAAGCTTCCCCCGATCCACTACATGATCGCCGCCGTGGGGCGGGAGGTCCCCTTAGCGGACTACGCGCCGTACGGCACCGAGGAGCTGGCGGCGAACGTCGTGGCCGCGATGGCCGAGGCGGGCTCCGACGCCGCGATCCTCGCGAACCACGGGCTCGTGGTGACCGGCCCCGATATCGAGACGGCGGTGGAGAACACCCGCCACGTCGAGGACATCTGCCGCCTCTACCTGCGCGCGTCCGCCGTCGGCGAGCCGCACGTCCTCACCGACGAGCAGATGGCGACGGTGGAGGAGCGGTTCGAGAGCTACGGCCAGCAGCCCGACGCGGAGTGAGGAGGGGAATCGCCGACAGTCGGCCGGTTTTATAAATACACGGGCGGCTACCGGATCGGTATGACAGACACCGAGCCGGCGCCGGCGGTCCGCGAGACCGCCGAGTCGATCGCGACCATGGAGATCCGCGGCGCGGCCACCATCGCCTCCGCGGCCGCCGAGGCGCTCGCCGAGCAGGCGGAGGCGGCGGCCGAGGCGGACGCGACCGCGAGCGACCCCGAGGCGTTCCGCGCGTCGATGCGCGCCGCGGCGCGAACCCTCCGCGAGACGCGCCCGACCGCGGTGTCGCTGCCGAACGCCCTCCGCTACGTCCTCCAGCGGATGGAGGGCGACTCCGTCGATCGGCTCCGCCGGAGCGTCGTCGACGCGAGCGAGGCGTTCGTCGAACAGCTCGACCGCGCGCAGGAGGACCTCGGGCAGGTGGGCGCGAACCGCCTCGCGGACGGCGACACGGTGATGACCCACTGCCACTCCACCGACGCCCTCGCGTGCATCGAGGCGGCCGTCGAGCAGGGGAAGTCGATCTCGGCGGTCGTCAAGGAGACGCGCCCGCGCCAGCAGGGGCACATCACCGCCGAACAGCTCCGCGACGCAGGGGTGCCGGTCACCCTGATCGTCGACTCCGCGGCGCGGCGCTACCTCGACGAGGTCGACCACGTCGTCGTCGGCGCCGACTCGATCGCCGCCGACGGCGGCGTGATCAACAAGATCGGCACCTCGGGGCTCGCGGTCAACGCCCGCGAGCGCGGCGTCCCGATCATGACCGCGGCCCAGACGATCAAGCTCCATCCCGAGACGCTGACGGGCCACACCGTCGAGATCGAGATGCGCGACGAGGGCGAGGTGATCGAGCCCGAGGCCCGCGAGGAGATCGGCGACATCGCGGTCGAGAACCCCGCGTTCGACGTGACGCCGCCGCGGTACATGGACGCGATCGTCACCGAGCAGGGGCAGTTCCCCCCGGAGAGCATCGTGACGCTGATGCGCGAGCTGTTCGGCGAGGGCGCCGCCGAGCCGTGGGCGGAGCCATGAGCGGGCGCGACGGCGCTCCGGAGGACAGCGCGTCGGGCGACGGCGCCTCGGTCGACGGCGACCCCGGAGACGAGGGCGTCGACGACTGGGACGAGACCGTCGCGGCGTGGGACCGCGAGGTCGACGAGTGGGAGGAGGCCCCGGACGGCGGCACCGAAGGGCCGGTCGGCGGCGACGAGGCCGCCGACGGAACCGCCGACCGCGCCGGCGACGACGTCGATCCCGCGGTCGACCGCGACCCCGACCTGACCCCCGACGAGGCCGACCACGTGCCGAAGGTCGTCTCGGCGGGCCACATCAACTGGGACGTGACGATCCACGTCGACAGCCTCCCCGAGCCGGACGGCGAGACGCGGATCGAGCGGCTCGAACAGTCCGGCGGCGGCAGCGCCGCGAACGTCGCGGTCGGGCTCGTCGACCTCGGCGGCCAGTCGGTCGTCTACGGCAGCGTCGGCGGCGACGAGTCGGGCGCGCTCGCGCTGCGCGAGCTCGCGAGCGCCGGCGTCGACCCCGGGCAGGTGCTGGTCGACGCCGACGAGCCCACCTCGGTGAAGTACGTCATCGTCGACGGCGGCGGCGAACTGCTCATGCTCGCGAACGACGGCGCCAACGAGTCGTTCTCGGCGGCCGGGCTGGACCGCGACACGCTCGCGGCCGCCGACCACCTCCACCTCACCGGCCAGCAGCCCGAGACCGCGGCGGCGCTCGCGACCGCGGCCGCGGAGGCGGGCGCGACCCGGAGCTTCGACCCCGGGCGCCGCGTCGCGGACCGCGAGTTCGAGGCCGCGCTCCACGCGAGCGACGTGCTCTTCTTAAACGACCGCGAGGCCGACGCGCTCGAAGCGGCGACCGACGTCGACCCGTGGGAGCCGGACGACCGCGTCGTCGCGATCAAGCTCGGCGACGAGGGCGCGACGGTGCGGACGCCGCACGGCAGCGTCTCGCACCCGGGGTTCGACGTCGATCCGGTCGACACGGCCGGGGCGGGCGACGCCTTCGCGGCCGGGTTCCTCGCGGCCGCGCTCCGGGAGCCGGAAATCACCGGCGACGGGTTCTCGCACGACCCGCGCGACTACCAGGTGCCGATCCTGGTCGGCAACGCCTGCGGCGCCGTCGCGACCGAGTCGGTGACCGCGCGCACCGACCTCTCGTGGGACCGCGTCCGCGAGACGATGGGCGAGTCGCCCGAGACGGACCTGCTGATCGAAGTGCGCGCTTGACGCACAGCGGGGTCACCGCCGGGGCGGTCACCCCTCGTAATCGAACGCGACCGCGAGGTCGGCGGCGCCCCAGAACACGAACCGGTACCGACCGGGGACCAGGTCCGGGCAGACCCGGAGCGCGTCGGCGTGCGGGCCACCCTCGACCGACGTCCCGTCCCTGACGGGCCCGCCCTCGACGAGCCCGGACTCGGTCATCTCGAACTCCCACTCCAGACTCTCGCCCGGCGGGACGATGATCGCCTCGTCGGTGTACGCGAACGTGGCGTCGCCGTCGGTCCCGCGGAGCTCGGTCCACCCGTCCTCGGTGCGGATCTCCAGGTTGTACTTCCCCTGATTGCCGACGGACGCCTCGCGCGCGGAGACGTTCGTCAGTTCGATCCGGAACCGGGTGCCGCGGCCGATCGCGAGCGGATCGGACCCGGCGTCGTCGTCGCCGGGGGTCACGACGCGAAGCGCGAGCGGCCCGTCGCCGCTGGCGTCGCTGCCGGCGCCGCCCCCGCCGCCCCAGTTGACCCCGCCGTCGTACATCTTCGGGTGTCGCTCGAAGCCGTCGGCGTCGCAGTCGAAGGCGGCGGGGACGGTCGAGGGCTCGTGGTCGGGCCGGATCCCCCCGGCGAGCCCGTCCGGGTCGCGGAGCCAGTCGCCGTCGCGCACCGTCCCCGTCTCGCCCCAGCCGTCGGTGACGGAGAGCCGGACCGCGTCGGGGAGCGGGTCGGCGGTGACCCGGAGCAGCGCGGCCGGGTACGTGATCGCCTGGCCGCAGGCGACGTCGTCGCTTTCCGCCCCGCGGACCGTCGCGTCCGCGACGAGCGTCCCGTCCTCGACGCCCACGTTCTCGAACGCGATCTCGTCGTGACAGGTGTCGGGACCGACGGACTCGACGTAACAGAGGACCGACTCCGCGAAGTCGGTCTCCTCGACGAACGCGCGGACCTCTTCGGGTGCGTCGTCGAGGAGCCACGAGCCGTCTCCCTCCTCGGCGATCAGCGTACAGAACCCGCGCCGCTCGGTCCGGCGCCACGCCGGGCCCGAGAGGGCGGCGCCGACCTGCTGGACGACCGTCGTTACCTCCTCGGCGTCGCCGCCGTCGCCGTCGGGCCCGTCGTCTCCGTCGCCTCCGCTCCCGTCGCTGCCGTCTCCGTCGCCTCCGCTCCCGTCGCTGCCGTCCGCCGGGACGCTGGCCTCCGTACACCCCGCGAGCGCGACGCTGCCGGCGGCGGCGACGCCGTAGAGGGTCCGTCGTCGCGTGAACTGAGTCATACCTCTCGGTACGCGGCCGGTACATAAGGGCTTCCTGTAAGCTCAAACGCCCGTCTGACCCATCGCGGCGAGCGGTTTCGTCCGCCCGTCGCGGTCGGCTTACGCCGGCGCGAACAGCGCCTCGATCCCCTCGGAGTCGAGTTCGGCCGCGAGGCCGAGCGCGAGCGCGACGCGCGCCTTCGCGGCCGGGAGGTCGCCGGCGAACGTCACCCCGCGGTCCGCGAGCGTGACGGCGCCGCCCGGCGTCCCGTACACCGGCTCCGTCGGCCCGGCGGGCGGGCGGCCGGCGACGACGACCGGCACGGACTCGACCGCCTCGCCGATCGCGTCGCCGAGCGCCCCGGTGACGTTGCCGAGACCGGTCCCCTCCACGACGATCCCGCCGACGCCAGCGTCGAGCGCGCGTTCGAGCGCGCCCGCGCCGACGCCGGTCCCGGAGTGGATCACCGGGACCTCGGGCACGTCCGCGGCGCCCCCTATCGCGTCTGCGAGGGGGTCGACCGCGACGCCGCGCTCGGGGGCCCGGACCAGCCGCGAGGCGGCGCGGGTGAACGTCGCGACCGGTCCCGTCCCCGGCGAGGTCATCGTCGACAGCGCGTTGCTGTGGCCCTTCACCACGTCGCGGGCGGCGTGGAGCTCGTCGTCGAACGCGACGTGGACGCCCGGCGCGAAGCGGTCGTCCGCGGCCGCCCGGACGGCGAGCGCGAGGTTCGCGGGCACGTCGCTGGAGGGCTCGTCGAGCCGGCGCTGCGCCCCGGTGACGACGACCGGCGCGTCGAGGTCGGTGAGGAGGTCGAGCGCGAACGCGGTGTCCGCGAGCGTGTCCGTCCCGTGGGTGACGACGACGCCGTCGGCCCCCTCTGCGACCGCGTTGCGCGCGGCCGTCGCCGTCGCGAGCACGTCCCGCCACCGCACGTCGAACCCGGGCTGTGAGCACACCTCTCTGGTCGTCACCCGCGCGTGGTCGCTCACGGCCGGCACCGCCTCGACGAGGTCGTCGCCGGTCTTCTCGGGCGCCGCGCCGTCGTCGCCCGGCTCCGAGGCGATGGTGCCGCCGCAGGCGACGACCGCTACCCGCGGGCGGCCGCCGTCGGCGCGCGCGGCTGCGTCGTCTGGATCCCTCCGGTCCTCGCGTCCGTCACGGCGATCGGTCTCGGTCATACCCCACCTCGCTCCCCGACGGACAAAGCGGTTGGTGCCGCGGCAGTCGTTCCGCGCCGCGCCCGTCGGTCTCCGACTGTCGCCCGCCCCCATCGTCGGCGGTCCGCAGCGGTCTGGTCGCTCCGGATGGGTCGACTCGCCCCGCGGCCGGCGGATCGCCGCTGATCCCGAAACAAAGGATTAGCTGGCTCGATAAACAGTTAAAATGTCTTTGCGGCCGTTTTAAAACGACGCGATCGGTCGAGAAATGTGGTGAAATTCGTCGAACCCTCGGCGGGGTATATGTGGTCCCCCGTCGTACGGAGAAGTGTCCATGTCAACCCCCGCTCCCACCCAGATCGCCTCCGGCGAACGGCTCGCCGGGCTGATGACCGGCACCGTCAAGGCCGCCGCCTTCTGGGCGGCCATCGCCATCCCGGCGACGTACCCCGCCCTGCTGTACTCGGGGCTCGACGGCGGCACCGGGCAGCTGTTCGTCGTGCTGCTGTTCGCGAACGCGCTCGCGCTCGCGCTCGGTCACGACTACAAGCGGTGACCGTCGACGCCTGACCGCTCACCGAGAGCCGAGTCGAACCGCCCTCCGAACGTCCGACGCGCCGCGTGGACACCGGCGCTTCGCCCTCCCTCCTTCCGCCCTTCCCCTCCTGCCTTCCGCCCTTTCCCTCCCGCCCTCCGCCTTTCCCCTCCTGCCCTCCGCCCTTTCCCCGCTTTCGTTCTCTCCGCCCTCCTTCCGCCGCACCTCGGTTCCTGCGCCAGCATCCGCTCTCGAAGCGCTTACCCCCGCCCCGATCCGACTGGGCGTATGAGCGACGAGACCCGCGTCGAGTGGCGCGACTGGGGCCCCGAGGCGTTCGCCGAGGCCGACGAGCGCGACCGCCCGGTGCTGCTCTCGCTGTCGGCCACCTGGTGTGAGGGCTGTCACGAGATGGACGCGATCACCTACGCGGAGCCGCGGATCGCGGCCAACGTCAACGAGGAGTTCGTCCCCGTCCGCGTCGACGTCGACCGCCACCCGCGGGTGCGCGAGCGGTACAACATGGGCGGGTTCCCGACGACCGCCTTCCTCACGCCCGAGGGGACGCTGCTGACGGGCGCGGGCTACCTCGACGTCGACGGGATGCGGCAGGTGCTCGAATCGGTCCGCGAGATGTGGGCCGACAAGGGCCGCGAGGCCGGGCGCGTGCCCCGCGCGCTCGACGCCGACCTGCCGCCCCGCGGCGAGGTGACGGACGGGATCGAGAGCCACCTTGCGGGCCAGTTAGAGGCGAAGTACGACGCTGAGAACGCCGGCTGGGGGACGGACGCGAAGTTCCCGCTCCCGCGGACCGTCGAGTTCGCGCTGAAGCGCGACCGGAGCCGCGCGCTCCGGACGCTCGACGCGGTCCGCGACCACCTCACCGACGACGTCGACGGCGGGTTCTTCCGCTACGCGGGCACCCGCGACTGGGGCGACGTCGCCTACGAGAAGCCGCTGGACACGAACGCCGCGGTGACCCGCGCGTTCGCGAACGCCTTCCTCTACACCGGCGACGAGGCGTACTTGGAGCCCGCCGTCGACGCCGTCTCCTTCCTCACCGACGAGCTCTGGACCGGCTACGGCGTCGGCGGCAGCCTCGGTCCCGGGCTCGGCCGCGCCTACTACGCCGCGCCGGCCGCGGACCGCGCGGACCTCGACGAACCCCGCCGCGACCTCACCGTCTTCGCCGGCGGCAACGCGCTCGCGGCGGACGCGCTGCTCGCGGTGGCCGCCTACACCGACGACGAGCACGCCCGCGAGTACGCCGACCGGATCCTCGACGGGCTCGAACGCGACCTGATCGACGCCGAGAGCGGCGTAGTGACCCACTACCGCGGCAGCGACGAGGCCGGCGAGACCGACCTGCTGGAGGACGCCGCCCGCGTCGTCGGGGCGTACGTCCGCGCCGCCGGCGTGCGCGGCGAGGGCGCCGACGTCGCCCGCACGGTCGCGGACCGGGCGATCGACCGGCTCCACGTCGACGGGTCGTTCGTCGACGGGCCGCGCTCGGGGCCGGGGCTGCTCGACCGGTCGTTCCGCCCGCTCGACGCCAACGTCGAGATGGCGTCGTCCCTGCTCGACCTGGCGGCGCTCACTGGCGAAGAGCGCTACCGTGAGGTCGCCCGCGAGACCGCCGAGGCGTTCGCCGGCGCCACCGAGCGGCTGAGCGTACAGGTCGCCGACTACGGGAGCCTCGCGGGGCGGCTCCGGCGCGGGACGACCGTCATCGCCGTCGGGACCGAGCCCGGGAGCGACCTCCACCGCGCCGCGTGGCGGGTCGCCGACCACGAGAAGGTGATCGCGCCGAACGCCCACGAGGCCGACGCGCCCGCGCCGCGGACGGTTTCGGAGGGGACGGCGGTCGTCCTCGCGGGCGACGGCGCCTCGGAGCCGGCGGAAACGCCGGACCAGTTGATGGATCGGGTCGGCGACGTTCTGGGCTGAGGGTCTGGACCGCGCCGGATCGACGCGTCGGCGGCGTCGCTCTGGCGTCGGCGGTATGGACTCGGCGTCGACGGTCGTCCGTGAGCTCGGCCGCGGATCGTAAACGGACGATGCGTTTATACGGGCGCCGGGGCATCCCCGAGTATGGCATCTCTTCGCGACTTGGGCCTCTCCGAGTACGAGGCCCGGGCGTACCGCGCGCTCCTTCGGACCGGGCCGACGACGGCGAAGGACCTCTCGCGGGCCAGCGAGGTCCCGATGGGGCGGATCTACGACGTGCTCAACAGCTTAGAGCAGCACAACCTCGTCCGCAGTCAGGCGGCGAGCCGGCCGAAGAAGTACGTCGCGGTCGAGCCGGACGCCGCGCTCGACCGCCTGCTCGACGAGAAGAAAGAGGAGCTCCGGACGCAGGCGGAGCAGTACGAGTCGGTCGTCGACGACCTCTCGACCGAGCTCGACGCCGGCGAGCCGGTCGACGGCCAGTTCTGGACCGCGGCGGTCGGCGCCGAGGAGGCGACGGACCTCCTCTTAGAGCGGATCGCCGCCTCGGAGCGCCGGGTGGTCGTGGTTGCGGGCGCGCCCGCGACCGGCTTCGACCTCGGCACGATCGGTGAGCGCGTGACCGCCGAGCTGGAAGCCGCGCTCGACCGCGGCGTGGAGATCCGGGTGCTGCTGTCGCCGGCGACGGTCGACGAGCTCCCACGGAGCGTCGGCCGGCGGTACACGTCGGAGCTGGCCGACATGGAGGGGTTCGAGGTCCGGACGATCCCGGGCGTCGACGGGACGTTCAACGTGTTCGACGAGATCGAGGTGTGCATCGAGGTGCCGCACCCGCTGTCGGCGGACGAGCCGTTCGCGATGATCGACGTGAAAGACATCGAGTTCGCGACGAGCGTGAAAGACCAGTTCGAGCCGCGCTGGGCGGAGGCGGAGCCGCTGACGTTCGGATAGGTGGCTAGCGACGACAGTTTATAAATGGCGGTGCGGCGGCGCGTGCCTGCGAGCGGCCGCCCCCGGCGGCCGCGAGGAGCACGCGCGAGGGAGTCGGTCGCCGAGCGGAGCGACGGCGACCGACGAGGCTGGGGAGGCGTGAGGTGCGGTTGCGGTGCTGTGCGGGGCGGGACTCAAAGGGGCAGTCGCGAGGCCACCGTAGGCGACCCAAGCACCGCAGCGAAGGAACGGAGTGACTGAGCGAGGAGCGCAGCGAGCGTACGGTGGCCTCGCGGCTGGGGCTTTGGAAGTGTTCGCAGTCGATCTGCAATCAGCAATTTATAAGCGAGCGGCTGGGGCTTTGGAGGAGTTCGCTGCCGCGCCGCTAACTATTTATAAACAATCGACAGCAACGCCCGGACTTATTTAAAAAGGCCTGGAGACCACGTCTACACGCTCTTATCGGTCGAGTTCGTCCCGCAGGTCGCCTAAGCGGACCTCTCGCTCGGCGTGGGCGTTGTGCTGGTGGATCGACTCGTCGTTCGACTGTTTCATGTGGATCACGGCGTCGTCGGAGAGGTGCGGGAACTCCTCGACGGTCCCCTCGGCGAGCGCGCGGACGCAGTCCTCGACGAACTTCGCGTCGGCGTGGGCCTCGTAGGTCATGTGGTCCTCGTCGGGCCGCTTCGCCATGTTGTAGATGCGCGCGCTCATAGAGTCGCGGGCGACGTCGATCACGTCCCGGAGGTCCACGTCGGGGTGGCCGTCGGTCGTGATCGTCAGCGTCGCGTGGCCGCGCTGGGAGTGGCCCGGCTGCGGGACGGCGTCTAAGAACTCCTCGGTCGTCTCCTCGTCGACGCCCAGCTCGGCGAGCTTGTCGCGGGCCCGCGACTCGCTCATCCCCTGCGAGCAGGGGCAGACGGTCATCCCCGTCACCTCGGCACCGATCTCCTCGCGCGTGCCGTCCTCCGTCGCCTCGGCGCTGGCGACGATCGTCGCCGTGCTCTGCGTCTCGATGCCGGACGCCGGCGTGTCCTCGCGGGTGACCAGCTCCGCCGACATCGACACCTCGGCGGTGGTGGTGTAGTCGTGTTTCTCGAGGAGTCGCTCCGCGGCGTCGCCGCAGACGTCCTCGACGCGGTACGCCTCCTCGCGGGTGATGTCCTCTAAGATTTCGTCAACCGTCGCGAGGTTCCGCGACATGTCGATCCCCTTCCGGCCGCTCGGGAGGTCGACGAACACCTCGAACTCCGCCATGAGGACGATGGGCCGTTTGTCGCCGCGCGCCAGCTTGACGAGCTTCTCCACGCCGGTGACGCCGACCTGCGAGAGCCCGACGGTGACGTCGGGGGCCGAGGCCTGTACGTCCGGCAGCTGATGACTCATTACGAATATGATAGGGACTGCCGGGATTAGCCCTTTCGGAAGGGGGAGGTGCGTCTGGTAGTCGCGCGCGTGCGACCCGACCGCGCGAACGGGCGGCGCGGCGCTCGCCGTCGACTCGCGCGTGTGAGACGCCCACGTCCCGAGGATCGTAACGCACGATTTATAACGGCGGCAGCGGAAGGTATCCCAAGACCATGCCGAGTTCCAATGGGCCGCAGAAGGCGACTCGCGACAAGCTCTCGAACAAACCCCGCAACCGCGGCCCCTCCCCGCCGCAGCGAGCGATCCAGGAGTTCGAGGAGGGGTCGCAGGTCCACCTCAAGATCGACCCGAGCGTCCCCAAGGGGCGCTTCCACCCGCGGTTCGACGGCCGGACCGGGACCGTCGTCGGCAAGCAGGGCTCCGCGTTCAAAGTCGAGATCCCGGACGGCGGCAAGACGAAGACGCTCATCGTCACCGCCGCCCACATGAGCGCGCAGCAGAACTGAGATGACAATTTTCAAGGAAAAACTCGACGAGGAGTACGTCACCACCTCCGAGGCGAAGGAGATCCTCGTGGAGATCGAAGACGAGCGCGCGGAAGACGAGGACCGCGACCTCCGCTACGAGCTGGCTCGCGCGATCGAGCACGTCAACCGGTTCGCGGACCTCGACGCCGACGAGTCCCGCGAGCTCGTCGAGGAGCTGGCCGAGCTCGACCAGATCGACGTGCCGACCGCGGTGAAGATCACCGACCTGCTCCCCGAGGATCGCACCGAGCTCCGCTCGGTGTTCGCCCAGGAGCGCTACTCGCTCGACGGCGAGGAGCTCGACGAGATCCTCAACGTCGTCGCGAAGTACGCCTGATCGCGCCCCTCCCGTTGACGGTCGAGACGGACCCGCGCGTTTTCTCTCGCCTTCGACTGGACAGAGGCGGCCCTGTCTCGACCCCGAGGCGCGACCGCCGTTCTCAGCCGCTCCGTCCCGCTTCGACCACGATCGTTCCGAAGAGGCGTCGGTCGCGCTCGCGGACGGTCGCGCCGTCGTCGAGCGCGCGCCGCGCCGCGGCGGTCCGCTCGGCGAGCCGCCCGAGGGGGTCGTCGGTCGTCGCGTCGAAGAGGCGCCCGTTCAGCGCCACAAACGCTCGCAGCGCGGCGTTCGCCGCCCGGTTCCCCTCCGGGACGAACGCCGCGACGACGACGGCGTCGCTCAGCTCGCACCAGCGGCGCAAGACCGGGTACGGGTCGGAGAACAGCGACGTGACGAACGTCGCGAGGACGCCGTCCGCGGCCGCGACGGGCGGGCGCTCGGCGTCGGCCTCGACGAGCGAGACGTTCTCCCAGCCGCGCCGCTCGACCAGCCCCGCTGCCCGGTCGAGCATCCGGGGCGAGACGTCGACGCCGACGACGCGGCCGTTCGGCCCGACGACGTCGCGGAGCGCGGGGAGGTTCACGCCGGGGCCGCAGCCGAACTCGACGACGGTGTCGCCCGGCGAGAGGTCCAGCGCGTCGACGCAGGCCGCGCGGACGCCGCCGACGGACGCCGTGGCCCGCGCGAACCAGTCGTAGGCGCGCGCCCAGGCGTCGTAGCCGCGCCGGATCCGGCGCAGGCGGTCGGGCTCCCGCTCGGCGGGCCCCGAGCGCGCCCGGTCGCCCGCCCCGTCGCCGCGGGTCACGGGTCGGCGCCGACCGCCGCCGGCGGGGTCTTCGGCCACCATCTCTCGGGCCCGTCTCGGGCGACGGTCGACTGACACCGCTCCGAGCCCTCGCAGCCCCGCGGCCGCTGGTAGGCTATCCCGCGCTCCGCGAGGTAGGTCACGTACCCGTCGTCGACGCGGTCTAACTTCTCGTGGCACACCCACCGCTTCCCGCAGGTCCCGGCCGCGACGTTCCGGTACGGACAGGTGAACCGCGTCTCCTCGATCCCGCCCGCCGACGCGGTCTCGTCGATCCGCACGCCGACGGTCCGGTACGCCAGCCGAAGCCGTCGGACGACCGCGCTCGGCGACGACGCGCCGAGGAAGAGGACGTGCGCGAGCGCGTACCCGAGGTCGTGGAGCAGCCGCTCGCCCCGCGTCAGCGACGCGCGGTCACCCCCCAGCCGCGACCGTAGGGTACCGTACCACTCCGCTATCTCGCGGACCTCGTCGCGCAGCGCGGCCGCCTCCGCGAGGGCCTCGCGGCGCTCTTTCAGGGGCGTCGGCCCGTCCGAGAGCCGGAACGAGGGCACCGCCTCGACGTGTTCGAGCACCCGCTCGCGGAGGCAGTCGCCGTCGGCGTGGGCCGCGGCGCGCCGCCTGAGCTCCGGGTACCAGTCCCGCGTCAGGGCGCCGTACGCGCCGTCGAGCAGGTTGTCGATCCGCGCGGCCTCCGCCGCCTCAGTCGTCTCGCCGCCGTCCGAGTCGCCCGCCTCCGGCGAGGGGCCCGGGAACACCTCGACGAGCCGCATCACCTCCGCCGGCTCCGGTTTTGCCATGGTACTACGTGGCACTCGACGCTCTTGAATCCGGCCGTCGGCTGACGCGGACGCCTCCGCCTCCCCAGCGGTTTTTTCACCGCTCGGAGCGATAAACGATACATGAACAACGCCGACGGCGACGGGACGCCGGCCGACGATCGGAGCGGGGGCAACGCCGCCGCGGACGACGCCGCCGCGGACGACGGCCCGACCGCCGTCCTGCTCGACGTGCTGCCGAACGGGCGTCCCGACGACGACCGCCCGCAGTCCAGTAAGTCGCCGGTGGCGTACGGGCTCGGCGTCGGTTCGTTCGCGCTGTACGAGCTGACGCTCGCCGACGGCGCGGACGTCTCGGTGGGCGACCGGATCGCGCTGGACGGGCCGGCCGTCGGCCGCTACCGCGAGGTGTCGTTCGACGACCTCACCCGGAACGCGGCCGCGGAGATCGAGTACGCCGCGGAGGCGATCGTCGAGGCCGACGAGGAGCGCTTCGTCGACTTCTACAACGAGGCGGGGCCGATCACCCTCCGGCTCCACCAGCTGAACCTGCTGCCCGGGATCGGCAAGAAGCTGCGGAACGACCTCTTAGACGAGCGGAAGCGCGGCCCGTTCGAGAGCTTCGCGGACGTCGAGGAGCGCATCTCCGGGCTCCACCGCCCGCGGGAGGTGATCCTCGAACGGATCGTCGAGGAGATCCGCGAGGACGACCTGAAGTATCGGACGTTCGTCGGCCGAGAGGAGTGAGCCGCGCCCTCCCTCGGCGGCCGCTCCGGTGACCCCGAAACGAGGCTTTTACCCGAACACCGCGTGTACCCCGGCTATGACCGACTCATCGACGGGTGAGGGCGCCGCGTACGGGAGCCGCGATCCCGACGCGCTCGCGAGGCGGGCCGGCGCGCGCGCCGACCCCGACCGCGACCAGCACTTCCTCGTCGACGACCGGGTCCTCGACCGGATTCCCGGCTACCTCCCCGAGGACGCCGACACCAGTCACGTCCTCGAGATCGGCGGCGGCGCGGGCGCGCTCACCGACCGGCTGCTGGCGACGGCGACGGCGACCGCGGACGCGACCGCCGACCGGGGCGCCGCCGACCCCGACCTCGGGCGCCTGACGGTGATCGAGCGCGACGGCGCCTTCGCCGAGTTCCTTCGCGAGGAGTTCGCGGCCGCGGTCGCCGACGGGCTGCTCGACGTGGTCGAGGGCGACGCGCTCGACGTCGATCTCCCGCCGTTCACCGCCTGCGTCGCCAACCTCCCGTACGGCGTCTCCTCGGAGATCGCCTTCCGGCTGCTCCCCGAGAAGAAGCCGCTCGTGTTGATGTTCCAGGCGGAGTTCGCCGACCGGATGGTCGCCTCGGCCGGCGAGTCCGAGTACGGCCGGCTCTCGGTGTCGGCGCAGCACTACGCCGACGTGGAGATCGTCGAGCGCGTCCCGAAGGAGGCGTTCGACCCCCAGCCGGCCGTCGAGAGCGCCGTCGTGCGCTGTACCCCGCGCGACCCGGACTACGTCGTCGGCGACGAGGCGTTCTTCCTCCGGTTCGTGAAGGCGCTGTTCACCCAGCGGCGAAAGACGGTGCGGAACGCGGTGCGGAACACGGCGCACATCTCGGGGCTCGACGACCCGGACGCGGTCGTCGACGCCGCGGACGAGGAACTCATGAGCAGCCGCCCCGGCACGCTGGAACCGGCGGCGTTCGCCGCGCTGGCGGAGCTTGCCCGGGAGCATGGGTCCCCGACGGAGGCGTGACGATGACGAGCTGGATCGGCGTCGTGACGGAGCTTCAGCGCGCGCTCGCGGGCAACTTCGAGCGGTTCGCCGCCTCGGTCGGGATCGTCGCCGCGGTGGTGACGGTCCGGTTCCTGACGGGGCGACTGAAGCACGGGGACCGGGACCTCAGCTCCACGCAGCGGCTCCTGCTGTCGGCGACGGTCGGCGTCGCGACCGCGGTCGGCGCGCTCACGCTGATCGCGGTGTGGGACCGGAGCGGCGCCCTCTTCGAGACCGCGCGGTCGGCGCTGAGCGCGAACCAGCTGTCGAACGTCGTCCTCGCCGTGATCCTCCTCGCGATCGCGTACGCGCTCACGGACTTCCTCGGGGGCGTCGTCCGCGAGGTCGGCGCCGAGAGCGCGTCGATCTCCAAACACCAGCAGGAGGTCATCCTCCGGATCACGCAGCTGACCGTCTACACGTCGGCGATCCTCGCGGTCGTCGGGCTGTTCACCGAGAACGTCGGCAGCCTCCTCGTCGGCGCGGGATTCTTAGGGATCGTGATCGGGATGGCGGCCCGGCAGACGCTCGGCGCGATCCTCGCGGGCTTCGTGCTGATGTTCTCGCGACCGTTCGAGGTCGGCGACTGGGTGGAGATCGGCGACCACGAGGGGACGGTGACGGAGATCTCGATCATGAGCACCCGCCTCCGGTCGTTCGACGGCGAGGTGATCACGATGCCGAACGACGATGTCCGCTCGGGGTCGATCGTCGACCGCTCGCGCCGGAACCGGCTGCGGATCGAGGTCGAGGTCGGCGTCGACTACGACACCGACGTCGAGCGCGCGGCCGCGGTCGTCGAGGAGGCGGTCGCCGACGTCGAGGACGTCGCCGAGATGCCCGAGCCGAACGCCGTGACGAAGCGCTTCGACGACTCGGCGGTCGTGTTGGGGCTCCGCTACTGGATCCGGAACCCGAGCATGCGGAAGCGCTGGCGGACGCGGACCGCCGCGATGAACGCGATGAAGGAGGCGCTCGAAGACGAGGGGATCGTCATCCCGTTCCCGCAGCAGACGCTCTCCGCCCGTGCGGAGGGCGCGAGCGGGCCGCAGTTGGACGCGTCCGTCGAGGGCCGCGCGGCGACGCGCGGCGGGTCCGCGGACGGCGAGAACGACGGATCCGCGGACGCGGGCGACGGCGGCTCTGCGAGCGCGAGCGACGGCGGCTCGGAGGGCGACGGCCGATGACCGGCGGCGGGGACGAGGGAGACGGCGAGAACGGCCACGACGGCGGCGACCTCGCGGCGCTGCGCGGCGCCGACGACGCCACGGTCTACCAGCCCGCCGAGGACTCCGGGCTGCTCGCGGAGGCGGCGATCGAAGAGGCGCACGGGCGGGTGCTGGAGGTCGGCACGGGCTCGGGGTGGGTCGCTGAGCGGGTCGCGACCGAGCGCGACCTCGACGTGGTCGGCAGCGACCGCAACCCGCACGCGGCGCGGCAGGCCCGGGAGCGCGGCGTCGAGGCCGTCGTCGCCGACCTCCTCTCGCCGTTCCGCGAGGACGCGTTCGACGCGGTGTGTTTCAACCCACCGTACCTGCCGACCGACCCGGACAACGAGTGGGACGACTGGATGGAACACGCGCTCTCGGGCGGCGAGTCGGGCCGCGAACTCATCGAGCCGTTCCTCGCGGACGTGGGCCGCGTGCTCGCGCCCGACGGCGTCGTCCTCCTTTTGGTCTCCTCGCTCACCGGATACGACGAGGTGCTCGCGCTGGTCGAGGAGGCCGGGTTCGACCACGAGGCCGTCGTCGAGGAGTCGTTCCCCTTCGAGACGCTCACGGTGTTGGCGCTGCGGCGAGCGTAGCGCTCGACCGCGTAGAATAACTCAAAAGCATATTATACATTAGCAAATATTATACGACGGTATATCTAACGGACGGTGATGACCGAACGTGTCGCGGCGACGCCGGGGCTGTACCCGCTCCCGGACCGGGCGAAAGAGACGCTCTCCGACCTGAAGGGCCACCAGAAGGGGGACCTCCTGAGCGGCGACGAGAGCGAGGCGATCGTGGCGGAGTACGACGACGTGCGCGCCGAGTACGTCGACGACCAGCTGGACGCCGGCCTCGACCTGATATCCGAGGGGCAGGGCCGCTGGGACGACATGATCGCGCACCCGCTGACCGTCAGCGACGCCGTCGAGACCGGCGGGATCGTGCGGTACTACGACAACAACAACTTCTACCGCGACCCGCGCGTCGTCGACGACCTCGGCGTCTCCGGCGACGTGGCGGGCGAACTGGAGAAGGCCGCCGACCTGCTCGACGACGCCGACGGCGCCGCCGACGCGTCGCTCGCGGCGACGCTCCCCGGGCCGTACTCGCTGGCGGACCTCGCGACGGACGAGCACTACGGCGACGAGGCGGAGTTCCAGGCGGCGATCGCCGAGTTCCTCGCGGGCGAGGTCGCGGCGTTCCCCGACCACGAGACGCTGTTCCTCCTCGAGCCGTCGCTCGTCACGAACCCGCCCGCCGAGGGCGACGAGGAGCGCGCGACCGACGCGATCGCGACGGTCGCGGCCGAGACCGACGCCGACGTGGTCGTCCAGACGTTCTACGGCGCGCTCGACGAGAAGCTGTACGCCCACCTCGTCGACGAGGCGGGCGCGGACGCGCTCGGGCTCGACCTCGTCGCCGGCGACCGCGACGACACCGTCTACAACGTCCAGGAGTTCGGCTCCACCGACTCGCTGGCGCTCGGGCTCGTCGACGGGCAGAACACGCTCGTCGAGGAGCCGGAGACGGTCGCGGAGCGCGTCGAGTGGTTCGAGGAACAGATCCCGCTCGAGGGGTTCGACCGGACCTACCTGACGCCGAACACCGAGCTGTTCTACCTGCCGACGAACAAGTACCGCGAGAAGCTGAACGCGCTCGCCGCCGCCGCGGAGGTGCTCGACTAATGGTCCGAAACCCAGCCGCCAACCGCGACCAGTTCCGCCCGCACGACCACCCGAACGACACGTTCCTGCTCTCGACCGTCGTCGGCTCCTACCCGAAGCCGAAGTGGCTCAACCGGGCCGACGAGCTGGTCGACGACCCCGACTCGAAGTTCGACGCCGACGACCTTCACGAGGCCCACGACGACGCCTGCCGGCTCATCACCCACGAGCACGAGCGCGCCGGGCTCGACACCGTCGTCGACGGCGAGATGCGCCGCAACGAGATGGTTGAGTTCTTCGCCGACCGCATCGACGGCTACGAGTTCAACGGCCCCGTGAAGGTGTGGGGCCACAACTACTTCGACAAGCCCAGCGTGGTCGAGGCGGTCGAGTACGACGAGCCGTGGCTCGTCGACGAGTTCGAGTTCACCTCGAACGTCGCCGAGCGCCCCGTCAAGGTCCCGATCACGGGCCCGTACACCCTCGGCTTCTGGGCGTTCAACGAGGCGTACCCCTCCACCGAGGAGCTCGTCTACGACCTCGCGGACCTCGTCAACGAGGAGGTCGAGAAGCTCGTCGAGGCCGGCGCGCGCTACATCCAGATCGACGAGCCCGCCTTGGCGACGACCCCGGAGGACCACGCCATCGTCGGCGAGGCGCTCGAACGCATCGCCGCGGGCATCCCCGAGGAGGTCCGCATCGGCCTCCACGTCTGTTACGGCGACTACTCGCGGATCTACCCCGAGATCAACGACTACCCGATCGACGAGTTCGACGTGGAGCTGTGTAACGGCGACTTCGAGCAGATCCCGACGTTCACCGACCCATCGTTCGAGCCCGACCTCGCGCTCGGCGTCGTCGACGCGCACACCGCCGAGATCGAGTCGGTCGAGGAGATCAAGCAGAACATCCGCCAAGGCCTCCGCGTCGTCCCGCCGGAGAAGCTCACCATTTCGCCCGACTGCGGGCTGAAGCTCCTCCCGCGCGACATCGCGTACGGCAAGACCGAGAACATGGTCACCGCGGTCCGCGAGGTCGAGGCCGAGATCGATTCCGGCGAGATCGACCTCGACAACCCGCTCGACGACTGAATCGGCGCTGTTTCGGGTTTCTCTATCAGTCCGGTCCTCGCTGAGACGGCCGGGAGAACGCGATTGCTTCCTGTTCGACAGCGGGAGTGGGTATCGCAGATCGCTACAACGATTCGATATTTAAACAGTCGCCAACGGCACCGACGGCCGTTTATAAATGGCAGGCGGTGGCGCGCCTGCGAGCGGCCGGAGCGAAGCGGAGGCCGCGAGTCAGTCCGCGAGGGACGCCGCGAACGCCCGCAGGGCGTGAGCGGCGAGGCTGGGGAGGTGTGAGGTGCGGTTGCGGGGCTGTGCGGGGCGGGACTCAAAGGGGCAGTCGCGAGGCGGGCGCAGGCGACGTAAGCACCGCAACGAGGGAGCGGTAGCGACCGAGTGAGGAGCGCAGCGAGCGTGCGGCCGCCTCGCGACTGGGGCTTTGGAGGGATTCACCGCGGCCGCGTCGATCACTTATAAACAGCAGACAGCAACACCGCGCTCCGAGTTATAAACGACCACACTCACGACGCACTACACCTACTCCCGCTATCGCTCGTCGCTACGTCTGTACTGAGCCAGTGGAGTATCGAAACTGGGCCACCGAATCGCAACAGAGCCGCCGACCCGCCGGCACCATCTATACAAAGCCGCCGCACCCACCGCCGACATGGAGATCGGCGTGACCGTCGGCGACGACCTTGACCGCCTCGCGGCGTCGCCCACGCGGTTCGACTTCTGCGAACTCGGCGTCGGCGAGCCGACGCTCGTCCCGGGCGAGATCGACCCGGAGCGACTCGCGGACGCACTCGCCGGCCGCGACCTGCTCGTCCACCTCCCCTACAGTCAGCGGCTGGCGACGTACGTCCCCGAGGTCAACGACGCCATTGTCGACTACCAGCGCCGGCTTTTAAATGCGGCCGGCGACCTCGGCGCCGAGAAGGCGGTCCTCCACGCCACCTCCGCCGATCGCGACGACGTGGACTTCCGCGAGACCGCCGGCGAGCAGCTCCGGCGAGTCGCCGACGCCGGTCGCAAGGCGGGCGTCGAGGTCGTCGTCGAGAACGTCGGCCACCAGCACGCGGGGCTCCAGCTCTCCGTCCTCGGCGACCTCGTTCGCGAGACCGGGACGCCGATCTGCTTCGACGTCGGCCACGCGTACATGGAGGGCGGCAACAAGGCGATCAAGCGATTCCTCCGGAGCCACGGCGACCGGATCTCGCACCTCCACTGTCACGACGTCCGCCGCCGCGGCGACACGCACCTCCCGGTGGGCGCCGGCGAGGTCGATTACGACCTCGTCGAGTCCGAGCTCGCGGGCTTCGACGGGACGGTCGCGCTGGAGGTGTTCACCGACGACGAGACGCTCCTCCTCGATTCGGCCGCGCGCGTCGCCGACCGGCTCGGCGTCTCCTTTTAAAAGTGTGACTCAGTTCGCCCGGTTGTCCGCGTTTTCGTCGCCCCCGTCGTCGTCCGCGCCGTCCGCGCTGGCGTCCGCACCGCTCTCTTCGTCTGGACCGCTCTCCGCGTCGTCGCCATCGTCGAGACCGTTCTCGCCCGCGTCCGAATCGACCTCGTCGCCGTCGATCTGGCGCTTTATCGACTCCAGCTCGGACTCGACGTCGACCTCCGGCGGGTCGTCGTCGTCGTCGCCGGCCGCGTCGCCCTCGGCGCCGTCCTCTCCCCCTTCGTCGGGATCGGTCACGTCGATCTGAACCGGGCTCGCGTCGTCGCCCCGGTCGGACCGCGTCTCGTCTCGATCTCGGCTCCGATCGCTCCGGTCTCGGTCCCGGTGCCCGTCGTCTCGATCCCGCGTCTCGTCGTCTCGGCGCCGGTCGCGGTCCCGCCCGAGTCGCCGGTCTCGCGCCGCGTCCGCCTCGCGGCGCCCCTCGTCGATCCGGGACTCGATCTCCGCCGTGAGGTCGCGCGCGTCGGCGATGATCGAGCGCGAGGCGGCGTCCTCGGGGAGGTCGGCCTCCGAGAGCGCGGTCCGGAGCTCGGAGAGCGACCGCGAGAGCCCGGCGGTCGCGCCGTCGCGGACGTCCGCGAGGCGGTCGCCCGCCCCCTCCGCGCCCTCGGCGACGCTCCGGCCGGGGTCCGCGAGCCGGAGGGTGCCCTGAAGCAGTTCGAGGGACTTGATCGTCGTCTCCAGCAGGGCGATGAGCGTCGGGATGGTGTACTGTTCGGTGAACCGCACGAGCTCCGAGAGCCGCGGCGGCCGCGGGGGCCCGCGGCGGTCGCGCTCGGTCTCCCGGAGGTCGGCGCGGAGCTCGCCCAGCACGTCCTCGAGCTCGTCGAGCCGCTCCTCGAGGTCGTCGTCGCGTGGGTCGCGGGAACTCATGCCGCGTCGTAGGCGGTCCGCGAATAAAAAGCCCGGCAGCGCAGGCGATTCAGAACCCCTCGCGCAGGAAGGTCCGCCGCGGCGGGAACAGGGCGGCGAGGTCGGCCGCGAGCCCGTCGGGCGCGCCGTCGGCGACTTCGAGCGCGGCGTGCGCCCGGAGGTCGTCGACGTCGCGGTAGCCGGCGTACAGCTGCGAGAGAGCGCCGATGCCGGCGGTCACGTCGGGGGCAGCGGCAGCGGAACTATCCTCCCCGGAGTCGACCCGCTCGGCGTCGACTTCGCCGTCCGCGACGGCGACTCGGAGCGGCCGATTGTGCCAGTCGACGAGGGGATCGTCGACCGCCAGCGTGAACGCGGTCTCGACGCCGGGGTCGGGCGCGAGCGCGGTCAGCGCGTCGGGAACGTCGACGAGGCGGAACATCGGCCCGGCGCGGACCTCCTCGGTCACCGCGCGGGGGTCGTCGACGCGGTCGAGGACGCTCACGTCGACCGGGAGCCGCAGCCGGACGCGCTCGACCTGCGAGTCGTGGTCCCGGCAGAACCGGAAGACGCGGTCCCAGTCAGCGGGGTCGGCGACCGCGGCGTCGGAGACGACCATCGCGCGCCCGTCGCCGTCGTCGCGCTCCTCGAACGTGTACGACAGCAGCGCGCGGAGGTCGCTATCGCGCTCGAAGCCGTAGACGTAGGGGTCCGTCTTCCACCCGCGGAGGGTGCGCTCGCGCCACCACGCCTCGGTCCGCGCCATCGTGAAGTCGTAGCGCTCCGCGGTCGCGGCGAGGAGGTCGGCGGCCGCGTCGTGGTCGTCCTCGTCGAGCCGGCGGAACTCGCCCGCCTCGTCGCCATCGCCGTCGTCTCCCGCCGGGTCGGCGCTCCTCTCGGCCGCGAACGCTAACTGTTCCGGCGGGGTTTTCACCCAGCGGTAGCGGTTCACCGTCGCCCAGCCGTACCGGCGGTAGAACGGGTGCTCGAAGGGCCACAGCACGGAGAAGCGGACGCCGTCGCCGCGGTACTCCGTCAGCGACTCGCGGAGGAGCCGCTCGATGTGCCCCTGTCGCCGGTGTTCGGGCGGCGAGGCGACCGCGGAAAGCCCGGCAACGTCGCGGTCGCGCCCCCGGATCCGGAGCGAGAAGTCGTGGTGGCCGCACACCGCGACCGGCTCATCGCCGTCGAACAGTCCTCGGTAGTCGGCGAGGTGCTCGCGGTCGTCGTCGTCTTCCTCGGGGTCGTACGGTCCCTCCTCGGGGGAGAAGGCGTAGCGCATGAACGCGCGGAACTCGTCGTCGCGCTCCTCGGGGAAGGGCCGGTAGTCGAGCTCGCCCATACGCCGTCGGCGCCCGGGAGCCGCATAAGCCTTCCCGGCGCCTGCGTGTGGTTCTCACCCCTCGCTGCGAGGGGGACCAGTCGGCCCGCTCAGTCGAAGCGCCCGCGGCGGTACTGGACCGGCCAGTCGGCCTCCTCGCCGAGCTCGTGAGCGGCCTCCAGCGGCCAGTAGGGGTGCCGGAGCATCTCGCGGCCGAGCGCCACGAGGTCGGCCCGCTCGTTCCGCACGAGCGCGTCGGCGTGGGTCGGCTCCGTGATCCCGCCGACCGCGGCGACGGGCACGTCGGTCCCCTCGTGGATCGCCTCGGCGTACGGGACCTGGTAGCCCGGGCCCGCGCTCGGAATCTCCTGGTCGGGGTGGATCCCGCCGCCAGAGACGTCGATCAGGTCGGCGCCGGCCTCGGCGAGGAGGGGCGCCAGCCGAACCGAGTCGTCCACGTCCCACGAGTCGCGGTCGGGGAGCCAGTCCGTCGCGGAGATGCGGACGAAGACGGGCTTCCCGTCGGGCCAGACCTCGCGCACGGCCTCGACGACCTCGCGCACGAGCCGGGTCCGGTCCTCGAAGCTCCCGCCGTACTCGTCGTCGCGGTCGTTGGTGACCGGCGACAGGAACTGGTGGAGCAGGTAGCCGTGGGCGGCGTGGACCTCCGCGACCTCGAAGCCGATCTCGTGCGCGCGCTCCGCGGCGGCCGCGAACGAGTCGATCACCTCGTCGATCCCCTCCCCGTCGAGCCCGTGGGTGTCGGCCAGTTCGTCCTCGTCGACGTCCGGGTGCGGGTACGGCTCGTCGGTCGCGGAGACGGTCTCCCAGCCGTCGGCCTCGTCGACGGAGATGGGACCGCTCCCCTCGGCCGGCGGGCGGTGCGACGCCTTCCGGCCGGCGTGAGCCAGCTGGATCCCCGGCGTCGCGCCCTGTGAGCGGACGAACTCGACGATCGGTTCGATCGCCTCGGCGTGCTCGTCGGACCAGATCCCGAGGCAGTTCGGTGTGATGCGGCCGCGGTCCTCAACGGCGGTCGC
Source organism: Halorubrum sp. T3 (assembly GCF_000296615.1). Taxonomy (NCBI): domain Archaea; kingdom Methanobacteriati; phylum Methanobacteriota; class Halobacteria; order Halobacteriales; family Haloferacaceae; genus Halorubrum; species Halorubrum sp. T3. Next base: position 541,738 of record NZ_JH815330.1, read on the forward strand.
CTCCGTCATCACAACCCCCGCGCCGCCGGCGGCGCGGGCGCCGAGGTGGACCCGGTGCCAGTCGTTCGCCAGCCCCTCGTCGGCGGAGTACTGGCACATCGGCGATAGCATCACGCGGTTTCGGAACTCGGTGTCGCGAAGCGTAAGCGGCGTGAACAGCGTGTCGGTCACGGACGGACGAACGACCGCCCCGAGGTAAGTCCCTCCGATCCCCCGCGCGGATCGCCGCCGCCGGTTTAGGCCGACCGAAATCTATAACACCACCGGTCCCTGAGCGGACGGTAATGACAACGGGAGACCGGATCGAGCGGGACGCCGACGCGGCGGCCGACGAGCGGCCGACCGTCGCCGCGACCCGCTGTTCTCAGGAGCGGACCGTCTTCGCCGAACAGGGCAACACCGACGCGTGGATCGCGACCGACCTCACGGTCGACCTCGACCGCGAGCGATAGGGAGCTTCACGGCGCCTCTCGCGGACGGCAGCGTCCGCGCCGTGCGGCGCCGCCGCCCTCACTCCTCGGAGCGGAGCCGTTCCCCGGGCGAGCCGGGCGTCCGCGGCGTCTGCGCGACCGGCGGCTCGGCGCCTCCCGCGCGGCCGCCACGCTCGTCGACGAGCGCTCGGACCCGGTCCAACACTGCGTCGAACCGGCCGCGGTCGGCCCCCTTCTCGAAGTAGGCGTCCGCACCGGCGCCGAACGCCGCGGCCTCGCGCTCCTCGCTCGGACACGTGGTGTTGAAGACGACCGGCAGTCCGCTGCCCGCCCCGCGGAGCCGCTCCGTGAGCTCGATCCCGTCGCCGTCGGGCAGCAGCTGCTCGGTCACGACGCAGTCGACCGCGACCCGCTCCCCGTCGATTTCGACTCCGGCGTCGAGAGCGTCGAGCGCGTCCGCGAGGCGCTCCACGGAACGAACTCGCACGCGGTCGGTGAGCCGCGCCGCGAACACCTCCAGCAGCTCGGCGGAGCGCGCGTCGGGCTCGACTTGGAGGACGGTGATCGGCGCTCCGCGGTCTTCCGCGTCGGCCTCGGGCGGCTCGGTTCGATCGGCGGCTGCGTTCGCGGCTGCGGACGTGTCGGACGGCGGTGTGGTGTGGTCGGTCATGCGTTGTGTGGCGGGCGACGTCTCGTCGGAGGGCGACTTACTACGTCGGTAGTTACTTTCTTCGTACGTAATCGCCGCGGGGTCGTAATAATAATACCGCGATCACCGTTGTCACACCGCTTAGCGCCGACTATTCGGTGGTATTACTACGAAAACACCGGACGAGAACGGGACGGGTACTCGATCGCGCGCCCGCCCCTCCGATCGCGGGGACGAGCCGCGGGAACGGCCGCTCAGGCGAACAGGTCGCGCGCCTCGCGGACCGCGTCGACGAGGGCGTCGACCTCCTCGACGGTGTTGTAGAAGTAGAAGGAGGCGCGCGCGGAGGCGGCGACGCCCATCTCGTCGTGGAGCGGCTGGGTGCAGTGGTCGCCGGCGCGGATCGCGACGCCGTAGTCGTTGAGGATGCTGGAGAGGTCGTGGGCGTGGACGCCCTCGACGTTGAACGCGACGAGGCCGCCGCGGTCGTCGCCGGGCGGGCCGTAGATCTCGACGCCGCCGAGCGCCTCCAGCTCGTCGTAGGCGTACTCGGCCAGCAGGTCCTCGTGGGCCTCGATCCGGTCCATCCCGACCTCTTCGAGGTACTCGATCGCGGCCGCGAGACCGATCCCCTGCGCGATCGAGGGCGTCCCGGCCTCGAACTTCCACGGGAGGTCCTCCCAGGTGGAGTCCTCGAAGGAGACGCGGCGGATCATGTCGCCGCCGTAGAGATAGGGTTGCATCCCCTCTAAGATCTCCTCGCGGCCGTAGAGGGCGCCGATCCCGGTCGGGCCGCACATCTTGTGGCCGGAGAAGGCGAGGAAGTCGACGTCTAACTCCGCGACGTCGACGGGGCGCGTCGGCACCGACTGCGCGGCGTCGGCGAAGATGTAGGCGTCGTGATCGTGGGCCATGTCGGCCAGCTCGCGGATCGGGTTCACCGTGCCGAGCGTGTTCGACACGTGGACGACGGACACCATCTCGGTGTCGTCGTCGATGAGTTCCGCCGCGTGGTCCATGTCCAGTCGCCCCTCGTCGGTGACGTCGATGAAGCGCACGTCGGCGCCGGTCCGCTTACCGATCTGCTGCCAGGTGACGAGCGAGGCGTGGTGCTCCATCTCGGAGAGGACGACGTTGTCCCCGGGACCGAGCTCTTCGAGGCCCCACGCGTAGGCGACGAGGTTCATCGCCTCCGTCGTGTTCTTCGTGAAGACGATCTCCTCGCGGCCTTCGGCGCCGATGAAGTCGGCGACAGCGTCGTGAGCCTCCTCGTAGGCGACCGACGCCTCTTGGCTCAGCTGGTGGATCCCGCGGTGGACGTTGGCGTTGTAGCTCCGGTAGTAGTCGGAGATGGCGTCGACGACCGGGTCGGGCGTGTGCGAGGTCGCCGCGTTGTCGAGGTAGACGAGGGGAGTGTTGTCGCCCTCGCCTTCCCCGGCCGTCTCCGGGTCCCCGCCGACTTTCCGATCGAGGATCGGGAAATCGGCGCGGAGCGCCTCCACGTCGAACGGGTACTGTTCTTGAACTCCCATTACCCCTAATCGGGGCCCGAGGACTAACACACCTTCGGTCCGGTACGTCTTGCAGGTATCGCTGACGCGCGGAATCGCGCGTTTCGCGGCGGTTCGCGCCCGAACTCGCCCCGCACTCGACCCGGCCCGGACCGCCCCCCACCTACTCCTGCCAATCGGGGTTCGCGCGCGGCGGCGAGAAGATGTCGAACCCCACGACCGGCTCGTCGGTACGGTTCTCGGCCGCGTGCGGCTCGCCGCCGGGGATCACGTAGGTGTCGTCGGGGCCGACGACGCGCTCCTCGCCGTCGACGACGAACGTCAGCCGCCCGGCCGTGATCACGCCGATCTGCTCGTGCGGGTGGTCGTGTTCGGGCACCGTCGCGCCCGGTTCGATCTTGAACCGCTGGATGCTCATTCCATCGCCGACGGCGCCCTGCGTGAGGAACACGTCGTCGACCGCCTCGACCGCCTCGACGTCCGCGTCGGGTACGACGTCCATACGACCTCCCGCGACCCGGAGGCACCTAAATCCGCGGGAACGAGAGGCTCCCCCTCGTCACGAGAACGGGACGCCCGTCACGGGAACGGGTGGTACGGTCGGTCGAGCGCGGGCTCGAACCCCATCGACCGCGGCACCTCGCTCGCGCGGTCGCCGAAGAACGGCTCGCCGGTGAACAGCGGCTGCGCGCCGGGAACTAGGACGCGGACGGCCTCGAACCCCAGCGCTTCGAGGTCGCGGGTCGTCACCCGCGCGACGTACGGGTCGAGCCCGACGCTCTCGACGCGGTCGATCGCGGCGTCGAGCTCCTCGGTCCCCGACAGCTCCGGCTCGCCGAGCCCCTCGGCCGAGACGGTCGCGTCCGGGTCGAAGAACGCGGCCGTCTCCGCGGGGCGGTCGGCGTGGTGACCGATCGCGGCGCCCTGCTCGTCGGCCGCCTCCCGCCCCATCGAGCGGAGCTCGGTCCAGTTCTGGAGCGCCTCCGCGAGCGCGCTCCGCGCCGCCGCGGCCGGGTCGAGGTCGGCGCCCGACCCCGCGGCGAACCGCGGCCAGTCGCCCGTTCGACTCACGCCGACCGCGACGACCGGCACGTCGACGTCGGTCGTGACGAGCAGCGGGGTCACCGACAGCGACTCCGCGCGGGCCCGCTTCTCCAGCTCGGCGAAGCCGGGGTCGTCGAGGTCGAGCCCGAGCGGCTCCGTCGTGGAGTACCAGCTGGTCATCGTCGCGTCGCGCTCGATCGCCTCGTACAGCCCGGAGAGCGCCGCGTCGGGCCCGGAGCTACCGAGCCCGAGCCCCGTCGTGATCGCCGGGCGATACCGGTTCTCCGGCGGCGGGAAGCCGACGAACTCCGCCGGGAGGCTCGCGGGGTCACCCGTCCCGAGGCGCTCGCCGCGGACCCACGGGAGCCGGTCGTCGCGGTCGTACGCCTCGGCGCCGTCGGGGCGGACGAACGCGTCCGGGGTGACCGGGTTCGGGACGTTCGCGGCCGGCGCGCGCGTGAACTCGGCCTCGCGGTAGACGCCGGCCGCGTACCGCTCTAACCCCTCGCCGAGCGCCTTCATGAACGCGGCGTCCCAGTCGGCGGCCGCGCCGCCGCCGAAGTCGGCCGCGTCGGCGTCGGAGAAGGGGGTCGTGTCCGCCACCCGCGCGACGTAGTACGGCAGCGGGAACGACTCCTGCTCGCCGACCTCGCGCAGCGCGCCGATCCGGGGGTCGACGGCCCGCTCCGCGCGGTCGATCGCGTCGTCGAGCCTCCGGTCCGCGTGGTCGCGCGGGAGCGCGTCGCCTGGGTCCGCGCCGCAGCCGCAGCCCGGCGCGGGCAGCAGCGTCCGCTCGGCGCCCGGCACCTCGACGACGGTGTCGGCCACCGGGTCGCCGGCGAGGAGTCGAATCGCCCGTCGCCCGGCCACCGCGCCGGCGTAGCGCACCGCGGACCGACGGCCGGCCGGCGCGTCCGCCGGCTCCGGGCCGCCGCTCTCGACGCGGACGCGCAGGCAGTCGTAGCAGGCGTCGTCGAAGACGGTCACCGCGGCGTCGAGGTCGTCGAGGGGGACGCCGCCGAGCCCGCCCACCTCGACGGCGACCCACCGGTCGAGCAGCTCGTTCGCGGTCGCGAACGCCGACGAGCCGGCGGTGTCGACGACGACCGCGAGGTCGAACCCGTCGAGCAGGTCGGCCTCGACGGGCATCGCGTTCACGTCGACGTCGCCGAGCGCGGCCTCGGTCGCCTCGACCGCGGGCCCGTCGCCGACAAGTCCGATATCCATACCCGGTCGACGCGAGGCGGCGAAAAAAAGGCGCGGGGTCCGCGGCGGGCGCCCGGACGCGTGACGAGACTGCGGCGGGAACGGGAAACGGCGTTGCTGCGGCGGGAACGAGAAAGGGTGTTGCTGCGGCGGGAACGAGGAACGGCCTTCAGGCGGGCGTCGCGGCCATCATCTCTGCGGCCTCGTCGGCCAGCTCCGCGGCGTCGACGCCCTCGAGGCGCTCGTCGCCGAGCTTCAGGCGGAGCCGGGGGCGGCCGACGTCGATCGGGACCTTCTCGGTGTCGATGATGCCGAGGTCCTCGAGGCGCGTCTTCGTCCGGGAGAACGTCGCCTTCGAGGCGATGCCGACGTCCTCGCCCCACTTCGAGATGTCGTAGAGCAGCACGTCGTTCTTCGCCGCGACGAGCAGCGAGACGGTCACCTCGTCGAGGTCGGCGCCGCCGTCGCGCTCGGTCGCGTCGAGGACGGCGTCGAAGTCGGCGCGGGCCGCCTCGCCGATCTCCGATTCCATCGTCTCGCGGACCCGGCTGATCGCCGGCGTGCGGAGCGTGTACGGCTCCGCATCGTCGAACGCGCCGCGGTGGGAGTCGTACACCTCGTCGACGAACTCCTCGTCGTCGGTCGAGAGCGCGGCGACGCCGTCTCCCGCGGTGACCAGGGCGACGACCCGGGACGGGGAGACGAACAGCGCGTTGTCGACCTCCCCGTCGAGCACCCGGATCTCTAAGGCGCCGTCGGCGACGAGGTCGGCCGCCCGGGACGCGACGACGAAGTCGTCCATGACGTCCTTGAGCGTGCGCTCGTCGGCGAGCATCGACAGCTCCGGGAGGTCGTCCCGCCCGACCGCGGTCTCGACCAGCGATACGATCGTCTCTGCGGAGGGGTCCACGACGAGCAGCTCGTCGTCGCCCCCGGCGAACGCCGCTTCGAGCGCCGCCTCGACGTCGGCCGCCAGTAAATTCGACACCATTTATCTCTTCGTATAAAAGCCGGTTGCGTATTTAATATTAACGGGGTTTATGTAACGAACAACGCACGCAGCAGGCCTCAAACCACCGAAAACGGCCGATACGCCCGGTCGAAAATTGGGCCCCGTCTCGGGGGGCGCTTCCGGGCCGACAGTCTTCTCTCGGGCCGGCGGTTTCTCTCGGGAGGTCGCTCTCGGGCCGGCCGTCGGTTCGGGGCCGCGTCCGCGGGCGGCGCGCCGGCAGTTCCGCCGGCGACGGAAGGATTAATGCGCGGTCGCGCCCGCGTTCGCACATGGACCACGAGCACGTCCGGGAGGTCGACCCGGCGGTCGCCGACGCGCTGGCGGGCGAGCGCGACAGACAGGAGCAGACGCTCGCGATGATCGCGAGCGAGAACCACGTGAGCGAGGCGGTACTGGAGGCGCAGGGGAGCGTCCTCACGAACAAGTACGCCGAGGGCTACCCCGGGTCGCGCTACTACGCCGGCTGCGAGTATGCCGACGATGTCGAGGAGCTGGCGATCGAGCGCGCGAAGGAGCTGTGGGGCGCCGACCACGTCAACGTCCAGCCCCACTCCGGGACGCAGGCGAACCAGGCGGTGTACTACTCCGTCCTCGAGCCGGGCGACAAGATCCTCTCTTTGGACCTCAACCACGGCGGCCACCTCTCGCACGGCCATCCAGCGAACTTCACGGGGCAGCTGTACGACGTCGAGCAGTACGAGGTCGACCCCGAGACGGGGTACATCGACTACGAGGGGCTCCGCGCCGCGGCCGAGTCGTTCGAGCCGGACATCATCGTCTCGGGCTACTCGGCGTACCCCCGCACCGTCGACTGGGAGGAGATCCAGGCGGCCGCGGACGCGGCCGACGCCTACCACCTCGCGGACATCGCGCACATCACCGGGCTCGTCGCCGCCGGCGTCCACCCCTCGCCGGTCGGCGTCGCCGACTTCGTCACGGGCTCGACCCACAAGACGATCCGCGCCGGCCGCGGCGGGATCGTGATGTGCGACGCGGAGTTCGCGGACGACGTCGACTCGGCGGTGTTCCCCGGCGGGCAGGGCGGCCCGCTGATGCACAACGTCGCCGGCAAGGCGGTCGGCTTCAAGGAGGCCCTCGAGCCCGAGTTCGAGGAGTACGCGCAAAACGTGGTCGACAACGCCGAGGTGCTCGCGGAGACGCTTCAGGAGCACGGCCTCTCGCTGGTCTCCGGCGGGACGGACAACCACCTCGTGCTCGCCGACTTACGCGACTCGCACCCCGACCTCTCGGGCGGCGACGCGGAGGACGCGCTCGCGGCCGCGAACATCGTCCTCAACGGGAACACGGTCCCCGGCGAGACGCGCTCGCCGTTCGACCCCTCGGGGATCCGCGCGGGCACCGCCGGGCTGACGACGCGCGGCTTCGACGCCGATGCGATCGAGGAGGTCGGCGACCTGATCTACCGCGTCGTCGACAACGTCGACAGCGAGGACGTCATCTACGAGGTCGGCGAGCGCGTCGTCGAGCTCTGCGAGGCGCACCCGCTGTACGAGTAGCGGCACACCGGCTGGCGACGTCGCAGTCGCCGGTGCTCGACTGCCCGACCGAATCCGTGCGTACAAAGTAGGGGGGAGCCCGACGGGTCGGTATGGCCGACTCGTCGTTCCTCGCAACACGCCTCGACCGCGCCGCCGTCCCCCTCGCGGTCGGCGACCTGATCGCGCTGATCGTCCTGTTGACGATCGGTGCGATCAACCACAGCAGCGTCGAGTTCCTGTCGTCGAACCCGCTCTACCTGCTCGAAGTGTTCGCGCCGTTCCTGATCGCGTGGGCCCTGATCGCGCCGCTCGTGGGGGCCTATTCCGCCGGCGCCGTCGAGACCGCGAAGTCGTCGGTCCCGCTCGTGATCCGGTCGTGGATCCCGGCCGCCGTCGTCGGGCTGGCGCTCCGCGCGTTCGTCTTCCGGGGCGGCGCCGCGCCCGCGTTCGTCGTCGTCATGCTGGTGCTCGGCTCGGTCGCACTCGGCGGCTGGCGCGCGGTGTACTTCAAGCTCCGGTAGCGTTCTCGGCCGATTTCTGGGCTCGAAAGTTGTTTCTTCCACCTTTTGGCGATCTCGACCCGCGTCGACGACACCTCCTTCCGGCTCATAAGTTATGAGTTACATCTGCGTGTTCACGAACGAACTCTCACCGAACACCGGGAAAGATTTAATATGGATTTTCCACTAGTATTCAACGACAGCATGACTGGATACTACGACTACGTCCTCGGGCTTATTCCGGCAGCACTGATCGGCGTGACCGCCCTCCTCAATCTGGTCGGGTTGTCGTTGATCTCGGCGCTGCCCGCGGGCGCGGTGGCCGCCGCCACCGTCATGGCCCACGCGATCTTCGTCAGGGCTCCAGTCGCCACCGACGCGTCGGCGGACGCGTCGCGCTCCGGTCGGGGAGGGGCCGGCTCGGGCGGGCGGTCGTCCGCGTGAGCTCTCGCCGTTCGCCGCGTCCTGTACCGTTTAGTTCCCTCGCCCCGACCGGGCGAGCATGACGGACGCCCTGTTCCTCACGAGCGCCGAGGTAGACGACCTCGCCGAGCCGGCCGACTACGTCGCCGCCGTGCGCGACGCCTACCGACAGGTGGGCGAGGGAGCGCCCGCGGAGCCGCGGACGAAGCTGTTCAACCGCGAGCCGCCGGGGATGTTGACCACCTACGCCGCCCTCCTCCCCGAGACGGGCGCGATGGGCGGGTACACGTACTCCGCCGGCTTCGGCGCGGAGGACGCGTGGTTCATGACCCCGCTGTTCGACGCCGAGTCGGGCGCGCCGCTCGCGCTGCTCGACGGCGCGTCGATGAACCCGTTCAAGACCGGCGCCGCCGGGGCGGTCGCGGTCGACGCGCTCGCTCGCGAGGATGCGACCGAGCTCGCCGTGATCGGCAGCGGCGCACAGGCGCGCGGGCAGGTCGCGACGACCGCGACGGTCCGCGAGTTCGAGGCGGTGCGCGTCTTCTCGCCGACCCCGGAGCATCGGGAGGCGTTCGCCGCCGACTTCGACGACCGGCTCGACGCCGACGTGTCGGCGGTCGGGAGCGCGAGCGACGCGCTGGCGGGCGCCGACGTGGTGGTTACCGCGACGACCGCGAGCGACTCCGTGATCGACGACGCCGACGTGGAGCCGGGGACGCACGTCACCGCGATGGGCCAGTACCACCCGGAGAAGAACGAGCTGCCGCCGGAGCTCGTCGCGCGGGCGACGTACGTCCCCGACCTCCGAGCGCGCGCGACGCAGGACGCCGGCTCGTACCTCGCCGCGGTCGAGGCCGGCCTGATCGCGGAGGGCGAGGGGATCGCGGCCGACCTCGGCGAGGTCGTCGCGGGCGACCACCCCGGCCGGACGAGCGACGAGGAGGTGACCGTCTTCGACTCCGGCGGGAGCGGGGTCGAGACGGTCGCGGCCGCGTACATGCTTTATAAACGGGCGAGCGAGAAGGGGCGCGGGCAGACCATCGACTTCGCGCCCGCGAGCGAGGCGCTGACTGGGGAGTAGGCGCAGGTTGAAGTAGCGCGGCGGCGTCCGGTCGGTATGCTGATCGGCATCGTCTCCGACACGCACGACGACCTGACCGCGGTCGAGGCGGCCGTCTCGCTGTTCGAGCGCGAGGGGGTCGACGCGGTCGTCCACTGCGGTGACTTCGTCGCGCCCTTCTCAGTGACGCCGTTCGACGCGGATTTCGACTTCCACGCCGTCCGCGGGAACAACGACGGCGAGTGGGCGGTCGCGTCGACGGTCGAGGCGTTCGGCGCGTACCACGGTGAGGCCGCCGCGCTCTCCTTTGATGGTGCGAGCGGAACCGACGGCGTCGATGTCGCGGTCACTCACGGGACCAGCGACCTCGTCGTCGACGCGCTCGTCGACTGCGGCGACTACGACTACCTGTTCCACGGGCACACCCACGCGCACGGCGTCGAGGCGCGGGACGGGACCGTCCGCGTGAACCCGGGCGGGCTTCCCATCCCGGTCGAGGGTGCGGACGACGCGTTCCGGGTCGCGACGCTCGACACGGCGGAGTCCGGGGCGGACGCCGTGACGCACCACGTCCTCGACGGATAACTCCGGAAGCGACGGTGAAGACGCATCATCGACTGCCTACTTCTTCCACATGTGGAGAAACATGTATGAGAGTCGAACCGGAATATCCCGGTATGGCGACTGAGGAGAGGTCCGAAGAAACGACGGTCAGCGATCGGGGGATGGTCACGATCCCGGCAGACCTCCGCCAGCGACTTGACATCGAGCCGGGTGACAAGCTCCGGTGGACCACAGACGAAGACGGTGCGCTCTCGGTCGAAATCGTCCATCAACGAGAGGGCGTGTTCGACGACTTCGAACCCGTGGACGCCGGCGAGACGAACGCCGTCGAAGCGGAGGCCGAGTTCGGAGGCGAGTGATGGCAGTCGCCCTCTTGGACACGAACGTCCTCTTCGCCAGTGCTAGTGCCCGCGACGAATACCACGACCGCGCTCTGGAGATCGTCCGTGGGATCGACCACGGGGAACTACCGAACGCCGTCATAACGGACTACGTCGTCGCGGAGCTACTGAACCTCTCTCGCGAGAAACTCGGCCCAGATGCCGCGAACCGACTGCTGGATCGGCTTATCGAGGGCGCACATTTCGAGATTGTTCACTCCCCGCAGGTGGATTTCAACGCCGCACAGCCGCTTTTCCGCCAACACAACGAACTCTCGTTCGTGGACGCGACCATCGCCGCGTACCTGAATCGGGAAGGAGTTGAGTATCTCTATTCCTTTGACGACGACTTCGACGTGGTCGAGGGTTTCACACGCTTGGAGACCGCTGACAACCCTTTCAGTTAGCTGGTTCGGAGTGAGTGACTTTGTCACGAACTCTTCAATATCTCTGGGGTAGGACCGCCAAATCCCCGGTCCTCTGGCTATTTATCGCCGATAGCGGATAGACGGCAAACACCTCCAAAGCCCCAGCCGCTCGCTTATAAACGACTGATCGCGGATCGACGGCGAACACCACCAAAGCCCCAGCCGCGAGGACGGCGCACACTCGTTGCGCTCCTCGTCACTCGCTACGCTCGTTCCTGCGGTGCTTACGTCGTCTGCGCCGTCCTCGCGACTGCCCCTTTGAATCCCGCCCCGCACCGCACAGCACCTCACGCCTCCCCAGCCTCGTCAGCCGCCCGGAGCGAAGCGAAGGGCGGCTGACTCCCTCGCGGGCTCCTCGCGGCCGCCGCTGGCGGCCGCTCGGAGGCACGCCACCGCACCGCTTTTTATAAGCCATCGCACTGCCGCGATCCAGTATTTAAACCGCATCCCCACCCCGAGTTTTATCGCCGCTCGTTCGCTCTGTTCGTCCATGAGACACGCACAGGGGCCGCTCCTCACGATCGACCTAACCGAGCGGACCGCGTCGACGGAGCCGATCGACGATCGGCTCGCGTCGTTCGTCGGCGGCCGCGGGCTCAACACGTCGCTCGCGTACGACCGGATCCCGTTCGACGCCGACCCGCTCGGCCCGGAGAACCGGCTGTATTTTTCGACCGGTCCGATGCAGTACTCGACGACCTCCTACACCGGCCGGATGGCCGCCACGGGCCTCTCGCCGCTCACGAACGGGCTGCTGTCGTCGAACGCGGGCGGGTTCCTCTCGCGGAACTTCACCGGCGCGGGGTACGCGGCCGTCGAGATCGTCGGCGCGAGCGACGACCTGCTCGCGGTCCACGTCCGCGAGGTCGGCCCGGACGGCGAGCCGGACGTGACGTTCGAGGAGGTCCCGGACTTAGAGCAGGCGGAGGTGTCGGCGGTCTCCGACCGGTTCGCGGAGACGCGCGACCTGGAGCCCGAACACGTTGCCTGCGTCGGCCCCGCAGGGGAGAACGAGGTGCGGTTCGCGTCGGTGATGACCTCGGACACGCGGGCGTTCGGGCGCGGCGGGCTGGGGGCCGTCCTCGGCTCGAAGGGCGTGAAGGCGCTCACGTTCGACGGGGATAGCGAGGCCGAGATCGACCTCGACTGGCCCGACGAGGCGGGGGAAGTCCACCGCGAGGCGGCCACCTCCGACTCGATCATGAAGCGGCAGGGGACGACGAGCGTGACGGAGCTCGCCAACGAGGTGGACGCGCTCCCCTCCTACTACTTCGCCGAGACCTCCTTCGAGGGCGTCGAGGACATTTCCGGCGACCGCGTCGAGGAGAAGAAGTACAAGAAGGGGACCTGCTCGCAGTGCGCGTTCGCCTGTAAGCTCCCGACGCGTGACGAGGAGACCGGCGTCGAGACCGAGGGCCCCGAGTTCGAGACCGTGATGGCGTTCGGCTCGAACGCGGGCGTCGACGACGTCGTCGACGTGATGGCCGCGAACGAGCTGTGCGACGAGCTCGGGATGGACACCATCTCCTGTGGCGACGTCGTCTCGATGTTCCTGCAGAGCGAAGACGAGTTCGGCAACGCGGAGCTCGTCCGCTCGCTCGTCGAGCAGATCGCTTACCGCGAGGGGGTCGGCGACAAGCTCGCGGAGGGCGTCCACCGCGCCAGCGAGGAGTTCGGCGCCGAGGACTGGACGGTGAAGGGGATGGCGTTCTCCGGCCACGACGGCCGCGCGCTCAACGGGCAGGGGCTCGCGTTCGCGACCGCGAACCGCGGCGCCGACCACATGTACGGGGAGTTCTACCCGTACGAGTACCCGCTCGTCGACCCCGACGACGCGCTCGACCCGCAGGGACTCGACGGGAAACCTCCCAAGCTCGTCGCGAAGGAGAACCGCAACGCGGTGCTAGACTCCGCCGTGATCTGTAAGTTCTCGCGGGGCACCGTCACCGACGACCGGCTTGCCGCGCTGCTCGACGCCGACTACGACGCCCTCCAATCGCTGGGCGCGCGGATCGTCGAGTTGGAGCGCGCGTTCAACAACGCCCGCGGCTTTGACCGCGCCGACGACACGCTCCCGTACGCCGACGCGATCGAGGGGTTCGACGACGCCCTCTCGGAGTACTACGCGCTCCGCGGCTGGAACGACGACGGCACCGTCCCGGGCCACGGCGACGGCCTCGACGCCGGGAGCCGAGCGACGGCCGACGACTGAGCCGGAGTCTTTCCCGCTGCTCGCCTACTCGCCGCCCGACTCGACGTCGACGCCGCGGAACTCGAACCGGGCGCCGCCGCGTTCGCCGTCGACCAGTTCGACCGTCCAGCCGTGGGCGTCCGCGACCTCGGCGACGATCTTCAGCCCGAACCCGGTGCCGTCGGGGTCGGTCGTCACGCCCGCCTCGAACACCTCCTCGCGGTCGGCCGGGTCGATCCCGGGGCCGTCGTCCTCGACGTAGAACCCGTCGCCGTCCGGGAGCGCGCCGACCGTGACGGTGACCGTCTCGCCGACGTGTTCGACCGCGTTGCCGAAGAGGTTCTCTAAGGCCTGCCGCAGGCGGCTGCGGTCCGCCTCGACGACCGCGTCCGTCTCGACCGCGAGCGTCGCCGACTCGGTGTCCGCGGTCTCCCAGCACTCGGCGGCGAGGTCCGCCAGCGGGACGGGCTCGGTCTCGTCGATCCCAGACCCCTGTCTCGCCAGCGCGAGCAGGTCCTCGATGAGGGCGTCCATCCGGTCCAGCGAGCGCTTCACCGCCCCGAGCTCCCCGACGTCGATCGACTCGTCCGCGAGCCGGTCGCTGACGATCTCGAGGTTCCCGGCCGCGACGTTGAGCGGGCTCCGCAGGTCGTGTGAGACGAGGCTGGCGAACTCCTCCAAGCGGTCGCGCTCGCGCGCCACCTCCTCCTCGCGGCGCCGGAGCTGCCGCTCCCGTTCGATGCGGACGAGCACCATCGTCACCGTCGCCGCCCAGATGCGCGCGACCGCGAGATCGGAGTCGTCGAAGGCGTCGGGAGCGGTCGCGCCGACGTTCAACACGCCGTACCGACCGAGCGGGACGACGAGTTCGCTGCGGATCGTCGCGTCGTCGTCGTAGCGGTCCGGGTCGTCGCCGACATCCGCCACGTAGGTCGGCTCCCCGCTCTCGAACACGTCCCACGTAATGCTCCGCTCGCCGGCCGCGAACGTCGGGTGGTCGCCGACGACGGCGTCCGCCGTGTCGGTCCAGGCGATCGGTTCGAGGGCCTCTTCCCCCTCGTCGTACAGCCAGATCGCGGCGATCGGATGACCCAACACGTCGTCGACGTACGACACCGCCGCCTCGGCGGCCGCCCCCCTGTCGGTCGTCTTCAGCAGCTCTCGGGTCGCTTCGTGGAGGGATTCGAGCGTCTCCGTGCGGCGCTGGAGCGCCAGCCGCCGCGTCCGCTCGTTCGAGACGTCGATCGCGGTGACGACCGCGTACGGGTCGCCGTCGATCTCGAACGGGCCGACGCTGACCCGGACCGGGACGAGGACGCCGTCGCCGCGGCGGACGGCCAGCTCGAACCCGTCGGCGAGCGACCGCGCCTCGCCGGCGCGCGTCGTCTCGATGAGCGCCCGCACGTCGTGGCGAGAGTCCGCTGCCTCCCTCTCGCTCGGCTCGTTGCTCCCGAAACCACTGGCTCCGGTGCTGTCGTCGTCGACGCCGGAGGGCGGCGCCGACCCGCCGCCGCCCCAGTCCAGCTCGGTCGGATCCTCGAACACGTCGCCGATCGACCGCCCCGAGAGGTCATTCGGGTCGAGCCCGAACACCGCTTCGACGCTCGGCGTCCCGGCGTGGACGACGCCGTCGCCGTCGACGACCAGCGTCGGGTCCGGCGTGGCGTCGATCGCCTCGGGGAAGCGGTCCATGGTCACTCGTCCGCCGGCGTGTGAACGTGACCGCACTCGGGGCAGCGAACCTCTTCGCCGCGGAGGTCCGCCGAGGAGGCGCGCACCTCGCGCATCACCTCGCTAATCCTATCTTCGGCCTCTAACTCGTCGGCGACCGCGAGGTCGACGCCCTCCACTTCGAGGAGGAACTTCGCGACCTCCGTCACCTCGTACATCATCTCGTCTAAGTCCTCGGCGGTGAAGAAGCCGGACATCGCGCCGTAGAGGAACGTTGCGCCCGCCTTCGTCACCTTCTCCTCGAAGGAGTAACGGGCCTGGTTGACCGCCTGCGGCGTGTACGTGTCGGTCATGAAGGGGACGAGCTCGGGGAGGTTCTCGCCGATCTTCGTCATCTCGACCCCCGTCTCGGTGCGGAAGTCCGCGCAGAGCCGCGCTATCGCCCACTCGCGGGCCGTGATGTACGTCCGGTCGCGGAGGAACTCGTTGACGCGCTCGTAGCGCGCGCCGTCCATCTTCTTGAACCGCTCGTACTTCTGGACATCCCGCGGCACGTCGTCGGACTCGTCGTCGGTCGCGGTCGTATCCTGATCGCCACCGGTCGAATCCTGCTCGTCAGCGTCGGCCGCGTCCGGCCCCGCGGCCGGTGTCTCTTCGTCCGTTCCGTCACCCGCTCGGGAGTCGGGCTCCCCGTCGTCGCCCTCGGCGGGGGACCGGTCCTCGGAGGGTGACCGGTCCGCGGCGGAGTCGCCGGTCTCGCCGGCCGAGTCGGCCGCCGAACCGGTGTGATCGGTCATACATCCGAAACTCCGCGGGCGGGCAAAAGCCTTGTCGGTGGTCGCCCGCTCGGGGATCCACTTTTGCGGAGATCCACTTTTGTACCGCCGCGTGGAGGAATGGGGCATGAAGGTGCTCTGCGGGATCGGCGGCAGCGACGACTCGTTCCGCGCGCTCGACCGGACGGTCGAACGGGCGGCGGTCGCGAACGACGACCTGACGATCGCCGTGGTCGACAACGAGGACTCCTCTGTGTCGCCCGACGAGGTCGTCGAACGTGCCGAGGCGGCGGCGGACGAGGCCGAAATCGACGCCGAGGTCCGACGGGTCGAGGGCGACCCGGGGAGCCGGCTGGTGGAGATCGCCGAGACCGAGGGGTTCGAGGAGATCGTCTTGGGCGGCGGCCACACGAGTCCGATGGGGAAGATCACGATCGGGTCGATCGCGGAGTTCGTCCTGCTGAACGCGAAGACGTCGGTCACGCTGGTCAGATGAGCGACCGAGGCTACCCGAACGCGGTGGCGGACGAGTTCCCGCCGCCGCCGACCGCGTTCACGGACCGCGAGGACCGCGAGATCGAGATCCGGCCGTACGAGGGCGAGGAGGCGGTCCGCGAGGCGCTCGTCGAGATGTACGACGCCTTCGACCCGGCCGACCGCGCGCAGGGGATCCCGCCGGGCGGCGAGGAGCGCATCCGCGAGTGGCTCGACGCCATCCTCTGTGACGACTGCTACAACGTGATCGCCTGGTGCGGTGACGACGCGGCCGGCCACGCGACGCTCGTCCCCGACGGCGACGCCTACGAGCTGGCGATCTTCGTCCACCAGGAGTACCAGCGCGCCGGGATCGGCACCCACCTCATCCGCGGGCTGCTCGGGCACGGGCAGGCGAACGGCGTCGAGAAGGTGTGGCTCACCGTCGAGCGGTGGAACCGCGCCGCGGTCTCGCTGTACAAGAAGATCGGCTTCGAGACCTCCGACGCCGAGAGCTTCGAGCTGGAGATGGGGCTGCGGCTTCACGCGGGCGACGACGAGGACGCCGATCCCGATCCGGACGACGGCGACGAGTAGCGTTGGCCGGAATCTTCAAGCCTTTAGGGGCGGCCCGCGACCGCTCCGGTATGAGCCATCGAATCCTGCTGTTGGGGGCGCCCGGCGCCGGAAAGGGGACGCAGAGCGCGAAGCTGGCCGACGAGTACGGCGTCGAGCACGTCACGACCGGCGACGCGCTCCGCGCGAACAAGGAGATGGAGACGGAGTACGGCACGCCCAAGTCGTTCATGGACGCGGGCGAGCTCGTTCCCGACCCGGTCGTCAACGAGATCGTCGAGGCCGCGCTCGACGACGCCGACGGGTTCGTCCTCGACGGCTACCCGCGCAACGTCGAGCAGGCGGAGTACCTCTCGGAGATTACGGATCTCGACGCCGTCATCCTGCTCGACGTCGACGAGGAGGTGCTCGTCGACCGGCTCACCGGCCGCCGCGTCTGCGACGACTGCGGTGCGAACTACCACGTCGACTTCCAGCCGCCCGAGGAGCCGGGCGTCTGCGACGAGTGCGGCGGCGAGCTGATCCAGCGCGAGGACGACACCGAGGAGACCGCCCGCGAGCGCCTCGAGGTCTTCTACGAGAACACCGAGCCCGTGATCGACCACTTCCGCGACGAGGGCGTCCTCGTCGAGGTCGACGGCGAGGCGACCCCGGACGAGGTCTTCGCCCGGATCCGCGACGTCGTCGAGAACTGACGCGATCGAGAGCCGGCCCCCGTCCGTCGCGCGGTGACGGGCCGGACGCGCGGCCGACGATCCTACAAGGTTCTTAACCGTCGACTGCTAACCGACCGCTAATGAGCAAAGTCGAACGGCGAGTCCGCTCGCTGGTCCGCGAGGACGGCGAGATGCGGGACGCCATTCAAGTCGTCCTCGACAACGCCAGCGGCGGCGAGGTGCGTTGGGTCGACGTTCGCGACGAAATCTCGAGCGGGCAGTGGGGCCGGCTCATCGAGAAGGAGATCCTCATCGACGGCGAGGAGGGGTTCGCCTTAGCCGACCGCGAGGGGATCGAGGCCGGCTTGGAAGATGACGACGACTCCGGCGGGAGCGACGTCGAGACGCCCGAGACGACCACCTGGTCGAAGTGGGACAAGCTCGCCGGGGTGGCGACGCTCGGCGCGTTCGTCGGGTACGCGGTCCCCCCGGTCCGGAACGCGATCGCCGGCGCCATCGACGTCGTTCTCGGCCCCCTCCTGAACGTGGTCCCGTTCTACGTCGTGATCATGGTCATCGCGCTCGGCACGGGGCTGTACTCGACGCTGCTGCGCGCCGGGCTCATGGACATGGAGAAGATGGGCGCGTACCAGGACCGGATGAAAGACATTCAGGAGCGTCGGAAGGAGGCGGAGAAGCGCGACGACGACGAGGCGCTCGACGAGATCCAAGAAGAGCAGATGGAGGCGATGGGCGACCAGCTCGGCATGTTCAAAGAGCAGTTCCGCCCGATGGTGTGGATCATGTTCCTCACCATCCCCGCGTTCCTCTGGATGTTCTGGGTGATCGGCTACCGCGGGTCGGACGCCGCGTATCCGGCCGTCGCCGCCCAAGAGCTCGTCGTGCCGCTCGCCGGCACCGTCACCTGGGACACGGGGATCGTCGGCCCGATCCAGATGTGGATCCTCTGGTACTTCCTCTGCTCGATGGCGTTCACGCAGCTGGTCCAGAAGAGCCTCAACATCGAGATGTCGCCGTCTTCGTCGTAGGCGACGAGCGAACCCTCTCGGTTCCTCGCGGTCCCTACTCGTCGGCGTCGCCCGCGTCGTCGCCGTCGCTCTCCTCGGCCGCGCTCTCCTCGGCCGCGCTCTCCTCGGCCGAGACCTCCTCGGCGACCGCTTCGAACGCCGCGAGGATGACGCGCTTGCACGCCTGCCCCTCGGTGCTCCAGTGGTGGGCGTAGTCGAGCATGTCGTCGTAGATGTCGGGCTTGCAGCCCGCCGCCTGCGGGTGGCCGCCGCCGTTCACCCGTCCGGCGACCTCGTGGGCGTGGCGGAAGTCGTCCGAGCCGCGGATGGAGGCGGACCCCGCGGGCTTGACGATCACGGCGGCGTCGGCGCCCGCCTCGCGGAGCCGCTCTGCGACCTCGTTCTGCGAGCAGCGGCCGTAGGTGACCGCGACGCGCCAGTCGCCGACCTCGTGGGTGACCGCGCGGTCGACGGCGAGGTCGATCCTGGCCTCCTTCTCGACGCGGCGATCCTCGACGAACGACCGCACCGTCTCGGGGAGGTCGACGCCGTACGCGCCGATCGCGGCCGCGTACTCCTCGGCGCCGGCCCAGTAGGAGTAGTCGGCGAGGTCGTCGGAGCGCGGGTCCTCCTTGAGCCAGAGGTCGTGGTCGCGCGTGACTTCCGCGAGCTCGGTCCAGCGGTCGTCGAACGCGTACTCCAGCGACCGGAGCGTCACGTCGGCGGTGCACTCCTCGTCGGAGTCGCCGACGACGAGGTCGACGCCCGCCTCGCGGACCGCGGCGGCGGTCGCGTCGTCCCACTGGTGGTGGTCGAACCAGCGGATCGAGTCGGTCGACGTCGCGAGCGATTCCAGCGGCTCCGCGATCCACTCGTAGTCGTCGGGGCAGAGGTCGCAGACGAACAGGTCGATGTCGTCGTCGGCGTACGCCTCGACGCGTTCGAGCGCGGTGTCGATCGAGTACGGGCCCGCCGAGAGCAGCCCGACCGGCGACTCGGCGTGGGCGTCGGCGAGGGGGTCGTCGTCGGACTCCTCGCTCTCTGCGTCGTCGGTCTCCGCGCCGCCCGACTCCTCGTCGTCGTCCGCCAGCCGCGCCGCGATGGCGTCCTCGAAGGGTTCGACGTCGAGCGCGGCGTCGTACGCCTCCCGGATCATCGCCGCGCAGGCGAGGCCGTCGGCGTCGCCGTCGGCGATCACGACCGCCTCGCTCCCCTCGATCGTCTCCTTCGCTCGCCGCTCCGCGCGCTCGTCATCCAGCGAGTCGGGGTAGAAAAAGCCCTTCCCCGGCAGCTTCGTGTACCGCGAGCGGGGGGCGTCCCCCGTCTCGATGAGGTCGTCGTCCATACCGTCGAGGCGGGCGGCAGCCGGAAAACTCCGCCGCTCTCGGGGCGGTCGCGCGGCGTCGCGTTCGGCGGCCGCCGACCTCCGCGACCGCTCAGATCGTCGTCCGCCGCGGGTCCTCGTCGGTCAGCTGTCGCACGGTCAACACGGGGACCGGGCAGGTACGCACGACGCGCTCGGCGACGGAGCCGATGAGGAAGCGGTTCTCGCCGTGCCGGCCGCGGGTGCCCATCGCGACGAGGTCGGCGTCGACCGACCGGGCGTACGTGTCGATCTCCGAGGCCGGGCGGCCCTCGCGGACCTCGATCGTCACGTCGAGGTCGCCGTCGCGGTCGTGCGCGGCGTCCGCGACGCGGTCGAGCGCGTCGCGTCCCTCGTCGTCGAGCGCGTCGCGGAGGTCCTCGCGGACCCGGTCCGGCGACGACTCGACCTCGCCGGCGTCGACGACGTACACCGCGTGGACCTCGGCGTCGAACCGCGCCGCCACGTCGACCGCGACCGAGACGGCCCGCCGCACGCTGTCGGAGCCGTCGGTCGCGACCACGATGGTGTCGAACATGGCCGTCCGTTCGCCGCAACGGCACCTAAAACCCGGCGGTCGGGGGAGGGGAGACGGTGCGAAGCGGCGCGAGTGCGACGAGGTTTCTATTTATAAATGACTGGACAGGGCGGTGGCGCGTGCCTGCGAGTGGCCGCCGAAGGCGGCCGCGAGGAGCACGCGCGAGGGAGTCAGTCGCCCGAAGCGGAGCGAGGGCGACTGACGAGGCTGGGGAGGTGTGAGGCGCTGTGCGGTTGCGGTGGTGGGCGGTGCGGGGCGGGACTCAAAGGGGCAGCCGGCGAGGCGGGCGCAGGCGACGTAAGCACTGAAAGGAGCGAGCAACGCGAGCGACTGAAGCGCGCAGCGAGCGTGCGCCCGCCTCGCCGGCTGGGGCTTTGGCTGTGTCCGCTGCGGCGGCAGCGATTTATAAGCGAGCAGTCGGTGATTTGGCGGTGTCCACCGTTGATCCATAGTCGACTATTTATAAACGAGCGGCTGGGGATTTGGAGGCGTTCGCCGCCGATCTATTATCGATTATTTATAAGCAAGCGGCTGGGGATTTGGAGGAATTCTCTGCCGACCCGCCGTATTTATAAAAGACTGCGCGCGTCCAGTCCCGTTACGCTAAGAAGACGTGTCGCGGGCGGTCGGCGAGCACGTCGCGGCCCCACTGGACGGTCTCGGAGAACTCGTCGGAGCGGAAGAACGCCATCGCGTCCTCCTTCGCGTTCCACTGGCTGGCGATGAACATGTCGTTCTCGTCTTCGACGTTCACCATCAGGTCGGTCTCGACGTGGCCGTCCATCTCCCCCAGCAGCTCGCCGACGTCGTCGAACGTCTCGACGAACTCCGTCTGGTAGTCGGGCTTGACGGTGTAGAACATCCCCATCGTGCCGAAGCCGGACTCCTCGCCGGCGCGGGCGACGATGTCGGGCAGCTCCGAGAGGAAGCCGGCCGCGGTCTCGGCCGCCGACGCGGTGTCCCAGATGGAGACGACCGCGGCGCGGTCGGTGTGGCGCCCCTCGTACACCGCGGTCTTCACGTGGGTGCCGTAGTGGTCGAAGTTGCCGCGGAGCCCATCGACCTCGTCGAACAGCTCGTCGACGTCGGCCTCGCTGTACAGCACCGTGGCGTACACGTCCTCGCCGTGGGGCTTCCCGGCGTAGATGTCGAGGTCGGCGAGCTCGCCGCGGATGTCCTCGTCTGTGGTCTCGTCGTCTCCGCCGCCGTGGCCGCTCTCGTCGCCGTGCCCATCGCCCTCGCCGTGGGGATGGTCGCCCTCGCCGCCGCCCCCGTCCTCGCCGTGCGGGTGGTCGCCGTGCGCGGAGCCGCCGCCAGCGCCCGAGTGGTCGTGGCCCTCGCCGCGACCGTGCGCGTCGTCGCCGTGGCCGCCGCCCTCGCCGTGATGACCGCCCTCGTCGCCGTGGCCGCCCTCACCGTGCGGGTGGCCGGCGCCCTCGTCTTCGGGGGCGCGTCCGGTCGGGACCGTCTCGCCCGCGAGGAAGGCGTCGAGGTCGCTCGGCGGGAACCGGCGGCCGACGTAGAAGTCGCCGAACTCGCCGTACCGCGAGGAGGCGGGGTCGAACCGCATCTCGTAGACGATGTCCTTGATGTCCGTCGGGTCCGCGCCGAACAGCGTGACCCCCCACTCGTGCTCGTCGAAGCCGACCGAGGAGGCGATCACCTGCTTGATCTTGCCGGCGTACTCCTTGCCGACCTCGCCGTGGCCGGCCATCAGCTCGGCGCGCTCCTCGAACTCGAGGTCGTACCAGTTGTGCTCCTCGCCGCGGCGCTTGCTCATCGGGTAGAAGCTGACGTACTCCTCGTCGGGGATGTCGGGCTTCAGCTTCCCCTCGATGTAGCGGCGGAGCCCCTCGTCGACGGCGTCGGCGCCCTCCTCGAAGTAGTCGTCGGAGACGTACCCGGACACCTCGGTGACGGAGACGTAGGAGGTCTCACGCTCGGTGAACTTCGCGAGCGCGGTGTCCTCGAACCGGCGCTCGATCGAAGACAGGTCGTCGAGCGACGGCCGGAAGTGGAGGAACATGAGGTCGGCCTTGTGCCCGAGCACGGAGAACAGCGCGGACTCGCCGTCGTCGGCGTCGGCGACCAGCTCGCGGTGTTTCAGGAAGGCCTCGCCCTCCTCGATCGCTCGTCGTCGCTCTGACTCGGGCGCCTCGCGCCACGCGTCCCAGTCGATCGAGCGGAAGTCGTGCAGCGAGAACCACCCTTCGGCGGTCTGTGGAGCCTCGACCATACTTCGGGTTCGGGCCGCGCGACTTAGGGGTTTGCGGGTCGTCCCGCGGGCCGGAAACGGAACCACGGTCGCGGGGTCCCGCGCACCGGAAACGGAACCACGACCGAGACGCCGGCGGCGCCCGCATAGCGTTTTATGTCAGACTGACGTTGCGGGTCGTATGCCCGCTGAAACGCACCCCTCCGACGACCCGACCGCGTCGATCGACGACAGACCGGTCGCCGTTCAAACGACCGGCCTGACGAAACGCTACGGCGACGACGTGCTCGCCGTCGACGACCTCGACCTGACCGTGTACGCCGGCGAGATATTCGGCTTCCTCGGGCCGAACGGCGCCGGGAAGTCGACGACGATCGACGTGATCATGGACTACGTCCGCCCGTCCGCGGGGAGCGCGACCGTCCTCGGCCGCGACGCGCAGGCCGAGACGCGCGCGGTCCACGAGCGGGTCGGCATCCTCCCGGACGGGTACGGGCTCTACGAGCGCCTCACCGGCCGCAAGAACTTGGAGTACGCGGTGGCGTTGAAGGACGCCGACGACGACGTCGACGACCTGCTCGACCGCGTCGGCCTCGATCGCGCGGCCGCCGACCGCGCCGTCGGCGGCTACTCGAAGGGAATGACCCAGCGGCTGGCGCTCGCGATCGCGCTCGTCGGCGATCCCGACGTGCTGATCCTCGACGAGCCCTCGTCGGGGCTCGACCCGAACGGCGTCCGCCTCGTCCGGGAGATCGCCCGCGACCACGCCGACCGAGGGAAGACGGTGTTCTTCTCCAGCCACATCCTCAGTCAGGTTGAGGCCGTCTGCGACCGCGTCGCGATCCTCGACCGGGGGCGACTCGTCGCCGTCGACACCATCGAGGGGCTCCGCGACGCGCTCGACACGGGCTCGACGGTGACGCTCACGGTCGACGCCGTCCCGGACCGACTGACCCTCGGTGAGCTCGCCGGGGTTGACGACGTCGCGATCGACGACAGGACGATCCGGGTCCGCGTCGGCGAGGCCGCCGCGAAGGTCGACGTCATCGACCGCGCCCGCGAGGACGGGGCCGCGATCCTCGACGTGGCGATCGCCGAGTCGTCGCTGGAGGACCTGTTCAGCGCGTACACCGGTGGATCGGCGCCGACCCGTGACGCTTCCGACATCGCCGCTTCCGACGCCGACGCTGCGGAGGGTGAGCGATGACCCGGCGCGTCCGGCTGACGATCGCCCGCAAGGAGTTCGGCGACGCCCTCCGCTCGCGGGTGGTCTGGGCCATCGTCGCGGTCATCGCCGCGGTGTCGTCGCTGTCGGCGGCGCTCCCGCTGCTCGTCCCCGAGGCGGACGTGGGCGCCGGTCCCGAGGCGGCTATCGGCGGCGCGTCGCAGTTCGCCGGGCTGCTCGTCCCGATCATGGCGCTGATCGCGGCGTATCTCTCGGTCGCGGGCGAGCGCGAGTCGGGGAGCCTGAAGGTGTTGCTCGGGCTCCCGCCGTCGCGCGGCGAGGTGATCGCCGGCAAGTTCCTCGGGCGTGGCGTCGCGGTCGCCGGCGGGATCGCCGCGGGCTTCGCGATCTCGGGCGCGGTCACGGCCGCCCTCTACGGTACACTCCCGGTCGCCGCGTTCCTCGCGACGACGGCGCTGACGGTGCTGCTCGCGGTCTCGTTCCTCGGGATCGCGGTCGGGATCTCGGCCGTCACGGCGACGCGGGCCCGGGCGATGACGCTCGCGATCACGGCGTACCTCGGCCTGACGCTCCTCTGGGACCTCGCTCCGAACGGCGTCCACCTGCTGGTCACCGGCCGACTCCCCGGCGCCGGCGTGCCCGCGTGGTTCCTGCTCGTTCGCGGGCTCAGCCCGACCGGCGCGTACAACGCGCTCGTCCAGCGGACGCTGCTCGGCGACGCCGGCGTGGCGGCGGCGACCGGCGCCCCCGCGCCGGCGTTCCTCAGCCCCGTCGTGTTCCTCGCGGTCATGGTCGCGTGGGCCGCGGTTCCGCTCGCCGTCGGGTACCTCGGCTTCCGGCGCGCCGACCTGAGCTGATCCGGGCAACCGTCGATATCGGCTGTCAAGCGCTCTCAGACCGGTTGTTCGGCCGTGATCGCCGTGACCGAAACCCTTTCGACGCGACCCCGAAAAGTCGGGACAATGCGGAAAAGCGGCCCGCCGAAAGGACTGATCTCGTACCTCGTGTTGGAGCTGCTCGACGAGCGTCCCCGGTACGGGTACGAGCTGCTCGGCGAGATAACCGAAATCAGCGGCGGGCACTGGGAGCCCTCCTACGGCTCCGTCTACCCGATCCTCTACAAGTTCGAGGAGGAGGGCGTCGCCGAGCGCGTCGAGCGCGACGACGAGCCCGACCGCAAGTACTTCGCGCTCACCGACGCGGGCCGCGAGGAGCTGGCCGAGAAGCGCCGCGAGATCGGCGGCGAGGCGAGGGAGTTCGGCGACGTCGTCCTCGGCTTCTATCACCTGTACGCCGCGCTCGCGACCGACGGCCGCTTCGAGGTCGACGACGCGGACGCCGACTGGGGGTTCTCGGAGCGGTACAGCGCGTGGATCGTCGAGCAGATGATCCGCCACCACGAGCGCGACTTCGGCGAGTTCGAGCGCATCGACGCCTCGCCCGAGGAGTTCTACGCGGAGGCGGACGGCTCGGAGGCTGCCGACGCGGACGACTCGGAGGCTGCCGACGCGGACGGCTCGGAGGCCGCCGACGCGGACGGCTCGGAAGCCGCCGACGCGGAGGGGTCCGAGGGAGCGCCCGGTGCCGAGGGGTCCTCGTCTGGCGCCGCCGACGACTGACGCGCGACGCGGTCCCCGCGCCGGAACGGGCTCGTCACCGGCGGAGCAGCCGCCACAGGAGCCCGCCGGGGAGTCCGGCGCGCACGAGTCGGTCGTACAGCCGGTCGGGGAGGACGCGCGCGAGTCGCGGCAGCCACCGCGCCCGACGGCTCACCCGGTAACGCGTTTCTGGCCGCTCCGCCGTCACCGCGGTCACCACGCGCTCGACGACCGTTTCGACGTCGGTGGCGGCCGGCGAGTACCCCTCGAACTCACGGTAGGCGTCGGCGTAGGGGCTCTCGTCGCTCGCGTCCTCGCCGCCCTCCCCCGCGCCGCTCGCGTCCTCGCCGTCCGCACTCACGACCGCCGCCGCGGCCCGCTCGTTGAACCCGGTCGGGACCGGTCCGGGCTCGACCAGCGCGACGTCGACCCCGCGGGGGGCGACCTCGCGACGGAGCGCGTCGACGTAGCCGTCGAGACCCGCCTTCGCGGCGCTGTACGCGCCGTGGTACGGTAGCGCGACCGACCCGACCATCGACCCGACGACGACGACCCGGCCGCCGCGCTCGCGCAGCGCCGGGAGTGCCGCGGAGACCGTCACGTGGACCGCGGTCAGGTTCGTCTCCACCTGTCGCCGGAACGCCTCCGCCGAGGTGTCCTCGACCGCCCCGATCTCGTAGCCCCCGATACAGGAGACGACCGCGTCGAGGGGGCGGTCCGCGAGCAGGTCGCGGACGGCCGCCTCGTCGCGGAGGTCGATCGCGGCGGTCTCGACCGCGTCGGGCAGATCGGCGAGCCCCGCCGCGTCGCGGTCGACCCCGAGGACGTCGTGACCGGCGGCCGCGAGCGAGCCCGCGACGCCCCCACCGATCCCGCCCGCCGCCCCCGTCACGAGAACGTACATGGCCGGGCGTTCGCGACGGAGTCAATAGACGGTGGCGGTTCGGCGGGTCGGCGCGATACCGACGACTGACGACGCGCCCGAAGGCATATACCCGCCACGGGCGATTGTCGGCGTAATGTCCACCGACGAGCCGTCCGTCCCGATCGTGTGCGACGAGTGCGAGACGGAGACCCGCGTGCCGCTCGACGACCTCGCGGACGCGCTCGAGAAACACAACGCCCAGAAGCACGACGGCGAGTCCGTCGCCGAGGTCGACCCGGCGATCAAAGACCGGCTCGCCGACCTCGTCGCCGAGGATCTCGGACTGTTCGACGAGGATGCGACCGAGCGGCCGTGAGACCGTACGCCGTCTGATTCGCGCGAGCGGGTCGCCGCCGACAGACTCCCGCGTGCGCCCCGCGAGACCGCGAACGAGCGCTCCCGACGGGGGACCACACCAGCAACATTTGCGTCGTTCGATGACGAGCTCTGCTCCGGAATATCGCTTGAAACCCGTTTTCAATCCCGAGCGGCTCCGAATTTCGAATTCGTCGGCGTCACCGGAACGCGCTTCCGTTGCTGGTGACGCGAGGGTGTTGCCCGCGGAGCCGCTTTCGTGCGTATGTACGAACCAACGCGGACAGCGTCGCGGCGGTCGTTCCTCGCGGCCGCGGGCGGAACCGCGACGGTCGGCCTCGCCGGCTGTCTCGGCGGCGGCGGTGGCGGCGGACTCGACGAGCTAACGGTCGCGCACATGCCGATCTACCCGGACCTTCAGTGGTACGTGATGGAGGGCGAGGGGTACTTCTCGGAGATAGACGCCGAGGTCACCGGACAGGAGTTCGGCAACGGCCCGGACATCGTTCAGGCGCTCGGCGGCGGCGACATCGACATTGCGATGTTCGGGATCGTTCCCGCGATGATCGCCATCGACCGCGGCATCTCGGCGCAGGTGACCGCCGCGAACATCGAGGAGCCGATGGGTATCATGGCCGAGGAGTCGTTCCACGAGACGTTCGAGGCCGAGGGCGCCGACGCGTTCGCGACGTGGGAGGAAGAGCAGGGTGAGCCGTTCACCTTCGGCACGTTCCCGCAGGGGAGCGTCCCCGACGTTCTCCTGCGCTACTGGCTCCGCGACGTCGGCGTCGACCCCGCCGAGAACGACGCGGTGGAGATCATCGAGATCAGCGGCGCGAGCTCGGTCTGGCAGGCGATCGCCAACGACGAGATCGACGGCACCTCGATCATGGAGCCGGTACCGACGATCGCGCAGGCGGAGGGCTCGTCGGTGACGATGCTCCGGACTGCGGCCGAGGTCCTCCCCGGCCAGCCCGCCGCGGTCACCCTGATGAGCGACGCGGTGCGCGACTCGCCGCTCGCGGCGCAGTTCCTCGAAGAGCACGTCCGCGCGACCGAGTTCATCGGCGAGAACCCGGACGCGACCGCCGCGCACGTCAACGAGGGGATCGGGATGCCGACCGACCGCGCACGGGATGCGCTCGACTCGCCGCTGTCGAACTTC
The DNA here is from genome assembly GCF_000296615.1 of Halorubrum sp. T3. Classification (NCBI taxonomy): domain Archaea; kingdom Methanobacteriati; phylum Methanobacteriota; class Halobacteria; order Halobacteriales; family Haloferacaceae; genus Halorubrum; species Halorubrum sp. T3. Next base: position 569,122 of record NZ_JH815330.1, read on the forward strand.
ATCACCGACCCCAACGAGATCACCGAGGCGACGCAGGTGTTCTCGGAGTTCGCGGCCGGGAACGGCCAGATCGACGAGCAGCTGTCGAACGACCAGATATTCGATCTGGAGGTGTACGACACCCTCTGATGGCGACCGAAACCGCATCGCCCGTCGGGGAGGGCGACGCGTTCGCGGGCGTCGAGCTCGGCGACGGCCGCCGGCTGCTTCGCGGGGCCGTCGGGATCGCGGCGTTCCTCCTCGTCTGGCACGCCGTCTCGCTGACGCAGGATCCGTTCGTCCTTCCCTCGCCGGTCGCGGTCGCGGGGGCGTTCGCGAGCGAACTCGCCTCGGGCGACATGACGGCGGCGTTGTTCCAGAGCGTCCAGCACTGGATTCCGGGCACGCTCGCCGGAACGGGGCTCGGCGTGGCCGCCGGCGTCGCGTTCGGCTGGAGCCGACTGCTCGACGACCTGACGGCGCCGCTCGTCAGAACGCTGCGCCCGGTGCCGCCGCTCGCGCTCATCGGCTTCGCGATCGCGTGGTTCGGGATCAACGACTGGGGCGCCGCCTTCATCATCGCGGTCGGCGCGTTCTGGATCAACTTCTACGCGGCGTACGGCGCCGTCGAGGGCGTGAGCGAGGACCTCCTCGACGTGGGCCGGACGCTCGGCGTCCGCGGCGACCTCGACGCGGTCCGGTCGATCGTGCTGCCGGCGTCGATGCCGGGGATTCTCACCGGGATCCGGACGGGACTGGGACGGTGTTGGATGCTCGTCGTCGCCTCGGAGATCTTCGGCGTCCCCGGGGTCGGCCGCGAGATCATCCGCGCCAGCAACAACCTCCGCGTCGACCGGGCGATCGCGTACATCCTCGTGTTGAGCCTGATGTACCTGCTCGTCGACGTGGCGTTCCGCGCGGTCGAACGGAGGGCGTTAGCGTGGCGGGCGTGAACGGCGGCTCCTCCCTCACTCCCGCGGAGGCCAGCGTCGCGCTCGACGGGGTCGGCAAGACGTACCCCGGCGACGGCGACGGCGGCTCGGTGCGCGCGCTCGACGACGTTTCCTTCTCGGTCGCGGACGGGGAGTTCGTCTGTCTCGTCGGGCCGTCGGGCTGCGGCAAGACGACGCTGTTCCGGATCGCGGCCGGGCTCACCGACGCGACGGACGGCCGCGTCTTGCTCGACGGCACCGAGGTCACCGGCCCCACGACCGACATGGGCGTGGTGTTTCAGGAGTACCACCTGTTCCCGTGGCTGACCGTCGCGGGGAACGTCGGGTTCGGCCTCGAACGGAGCGACCGCTCGCCCGCCGAGCAGGAGGCGCGCGTCGACGAGATGCTCGATCTCGTCGGGCTGACGGAGTTCCGCGACGCCTACCCGAAGTCGCTGTCCGGCGGGATGAAACAGCGCGTCGCCATCGCGCGGTCGCTCGCCGTCGATCCGAGCCTCCTGCTGCTGGACGAGCCGTTCGGCGCGGTCGACGCTCAGACCCGCGAGATGCTCCAGCGGGAGCTGCTCGACGTGTGGGCCTCGACGGGGAAAACCGTCCTCTTCGTCACGCACGACGTCGCGGAGGCGGTGACGCTCGCGGACCGGATCGTCGTGATGGCCGCCGACCCGGGACGCGTCCGCGAGATAGTCGACGTCGACGTCGAGCGCCCGCGCGAGCGCGGCGACGCCGCGTTCGCGGAGTACGTGGGTCGCGTCCGGGAGCTGATCGGGGCCGGGCCGTAGTCGATCGGGTTACGCTTCGTGGTCTCCGCCGTCCCCGCTGTCCTCGACGCTCTCTGACAGCTCGTCGACGTGGGTGCGGAGCGTCGCCAGCGTCGCGTCCGCGTCGGCGTACCCCTCGTCGTAGTCGTCGAGCGCGGCCGCCGCTCGGTCCAGGAACCGTTCCACCGCCTCGTCGGTCGGCTCGTCGGTCATGCGAAACCGTCCGCCCGCGAGCGGTTTATGTCTCCCGGCGGCGCGGTCGAACGCCGGCGACGCGTGCCCGGCTACTGTCGCCGGCGGAGCGCGTACGCCGTGTAGCCGACGGCGACGACGAGCGCGGCGGAGAGGAGGGTGCCGAAGACCGCGGGCGATGCGGTGACGTAGTCGCCGAACGGGTCGGTCAGCGCGAACACGCCCACGACGAGCGCGAGCGAGATGGCGATGCCGACCGCGCCGAACGCCTTGAACGCCGCGTCGAGGTCGAAGCCGGGCGATCCGGATTGGTGGCTCATACTCCTCGATAGGCGTTCCGCGTATAAATCCACCCGACGGAATTCTCAGAGCCGTGGAACGGCAGGGCGCGGGAACTCCCCGGGAACGGCGGCGGGGACTCGTTCCGAGAGAACGGCGACCGGCGCACTCACTCCGGGAATCCCTCGACGATCTCGACGCCGGAGGAGGCGCCGATCCGGACCGCGCCCGCGTCGAGCATCTCCGTCGCCTCCTCGTAGGACCCCACGCCGCCGGAAGCCTTCACGGGGAGGTACTCGCTCATCAGTTCGACGTCCGAGACCGTCGCGCCGCCGTCGGCGAAGCCGGTCGAGGTCTTCACCATGTCGGCGTCGGCGGCGACGGCGGCCTCGCAGGCGCGCCGCTTCTCGGCGTCGTCGAGCAGGGCGGTCTCGATGATCACCTTCACCGGGACCGGCACGGCCGCGACGACGTCCGCGATCTCGTCGGCGACCGCGCCGTCGTCCCCCGCCTTCAGCCGGCCGACGTTGATCACGAGGTCGATCTCGTCGGCGCCAGCCTCCCACGCCGCGACCGCCTCGTCGCGCTTGACATCGGGGGCGTGCTGGCCGTGCGGGAACCCGACCACGGTCGCGATCGCCTCGGGCTCGGCCTCGTACGCGACCGCCTCGGGGAGGTAACAGGGCGGGATACAGGCGTTCATCCCGTGAGCGGCGGCCTCGTCGAGAACGGCCCGCACGTCGGCCGGGGTCGTCTCAGGGCCGAGAACGGTGTGGTCGATGCTGGCGGCGAACTCCTCGCGGTTCATGCTCCGTTCGTGGCGGCGGAGTACAAAAGGCGTGCGGGGTCGTGGCGCGCGGATCCGACCGGATCGACGTCGAAAAGACGGGCTCTCGCGGTCGAAAGCGGAAGCGTACGGCCGAAAAACGCGGGGTGAGAGCGGGGGTCGACCGGCGCGCGGCCGGTCGGTCGCGGCGGACGGCGCCGCGGTCAGCTCTCGATCTCGATCTCCGTGCCGCTGACGGCGTTCTCGACGGTCACGGGGAGCCGGACCGTCAGGATGCCGTTCTGGTATTCGGCCGTGATGCCGTCCTCGTCGATCGCCTTTGGGAAGCGGAACCGCCGGTGGTACGTCCGACGAGTCCCGCGGTTCTCGTCCTCGTGTTCCCCGGCCACGTTGAGCACGCCGTCGTTCCACGAGGCGGTGATCTCCTCGGGATCGAACCCGGGGAGCTCGACCGAGAGGACGAACTCGCCGTCCTCCTCGTACAGTTCGTAGTCGTTGCTACCGGATTCGAGCAGTCGGCTCGGGAAGTCGAGTCCCTGCGTCCACGTGTTCGCCGGTTCGAGCATGGGCATTGCTGACCACCTCGAACTCGGTCGGTAGTATGGCGGCGGTTCTATAAAAATCCAACGAATTCTGGGAGGAATTAACAGGCACACTGCGAGCCGCGGACCGTTCGCGACGAAGCGGTCTCGACGAATCTCCCACGGTGAACGCGGTGAATCAGCGCGGCGATTCCGGTTGGAGATTTCTCCAACGTTCGCGCTGCCGCCCCGGATTTATTTCACCTGCGTGCCAGTAGCACCCATGGATCGCGACACCGCAACGCCCGCCGTCGCCGACCTCCCCGGCGAGCGCGCTCGCGAGTGGGTCGACTACCACCACGAGTCGGCCGCGCCGAGCACCTACGTTTACGAGTTCGTCTGGGACCGCACCGCGCCCGCAGAGGGCCCGTTCTGCACCGACGTCGACGGCAACGTCCTCATGGACTTCACCAGCCACGTCGCCGCCGCGCCGCTCGGGTACAACAACCCCCTCATAATGGACCGACTCGAAGAGTTCGACCTCGTCGACCCGCTGAAGATCGCCGGGCAGGACTTCTACGCCGCTGGCGGCCCCTCTCCCGGGGACGGACTCCCCGGCTCGTCGGGGCTTATGGACCGCCTGACGGACCTGACGAGCCACTACGACATGGACACCGTCTTCCTCTCGAACTCCGGGGCGGAGGCGGTCGAGAACGCCATCAAGATCGCCTACGACGCCTCCGACGGCGCGAAGTACGCGATCACCTTCGACGGGGCGTTCCACGGCCGGACGCTGGGCGCGCTCTCGCTCAACCGCTCGAAGTCCGTCTACCGTCGCGACTTTCCGGAGATCAGCGGCGTGACTGAGGTGCCGTTCTGCGAGGACCGCACCTGCTCGCCCGAGACCTGCTCGTGCGGTTTCTTCGCGGACGGCGTCTCGCGGCTCCGGAAGAAGCTCGATCCGGAGCGCGGGAACGTCCACCCCGACGACGTGGCCTACCTCATCATGGAACCGATCCAGGGCGAGGGGGGCTACCGGTTCCCCTCGGAGGCGTTCACCGACGAGATCGCGGCGCTCGCCGAGGAACACGACATTACGGTGATCGCCGACGAGATCCAGACCGGCGTCGGGCGCACCGGCGAGATGTGGGGCTCCGACCACTACGCGTACGACCCCGACGTGATCGCGAGCGGGAAGGGGCTCCGCGTGGGCGCGACCGTCTCGCGGAGCGACGTGTTCCCCGAGGAGACCGGCCGGCTCTCCTCGACGTGGGGCGCCGGCGACCTGATCGCCTCGGCGCAGGGCGCGCTCACGCTCGACGCCATCGAGGAGGCGGACCTCACCGACAACGCCGTCGTCCGCGGCCGACAGTTCAAAGAGACGATGCGCGACGCCGACCTCGACCCCGTCGAGGACGTCCGCGGAAAGGGCCTGTTGCTCGCCGTCGAGTTCGACACGAAGGAGCGCCGGGACGCGGTCGTCGACGAGGCGTTCTCGCGCGGCCTCCTCACGCTCGCGTGCGGTCACAAGGTCCTCCGAATTCTCCCGCCGCTCGACGTCACCGAACGCGAAATCGACCTCGGCGCCGACCTACTCACGGACGCGATCGAAGCGGCGGCGTAGGCCCGCTATCGTCGCTCGCTACCGGTCCGCGTACCACTCCGCGAACTTCTCTAAGGCGCGGCCGCGGTGTGACACCGCGTTCTTCCGGTCGGTGTCCATCTCCGCGAACGTCTCGCCGTCGTGTTCGAAGATCGGGTCGTAGCCGAACCCGCCGTCGCCCCGCGGCGCGACGATCCGGCCCGGGACGTACCCCTCGAACAGCTTGACCGGGAGCGGGTCGGCGCCGGCGTCGCCGCTACCGCCGTCACCTTCGCCCTCGTCCGGACCCGCCGCCGCGGCCGCGTCGCGGTCGCCCCGGTCGACCGGATCGGGGCTCGCGGCGAACCCCTCGCCGTCGCAGTAGCCGAGCACGCACCGGAAGGCTGCGCGGCGGTCGTCGAGGTCGGCGGCGATCTCGTGGACGCGCTCGACCCCGAGGGTGTCTTCGACGTACGAGGAGTAGGGTCCCGGGAAGCCGTCAAGCCCCTCGACGAACAGCCCCGCGTCGTCGACGAGGACCGGACCGTCCGCGTGGCGGTACGCCTCGCGGGCCCCGCGAGCCGCGATCGGGCCGAGCTCGTCGGCCTGGACCTCCGCGTAGTCGAAGTCGAGCCGCTCCACCGAGCCGTCCGGGAGGTACCGCTCCGCCTCGCGCACCTTCCCCGGGTTTGTCGTCACGTACCTGAGCACGGATCGCCGTGGGCGCGCGCCCGACGAATAGGCGTCGGTCGCGGGCGACGGTGAAAATCCGCCCGACCCGGCAGTACGCTTTTGTCGACGCGACGGAATCCGTGGCGTATGTCCCTCCCCACGTTCGAGAAGAAGCGACTCATCGGGCTCATCGCTGTTCTTTCGTTCGGCCTCACCTCCCTCTTCGCGGTCATCGTCCCGGGCCCGCTGGAGGCGCTGATCCCGGCGACGTTCATCGCCGGATTCTTCCTCCTGATTCCGCTCGTGGCGGTGCTCGGCGAGGACTTCCCGCTCGTCGCGGCAGACGATCCCGACGCCGACGCGTCGACTGAGAGCGCGACGACCGCCGAACGACCGGTCGCGGAACTGCGCGAGCGCTACGCGAGCGGCGAAATAGACGAGGCGGAGTTCGAGCAGCGGCTCGACCGCCTGCTGGCGACCGAGGACCTCGACGAGCGGTTCGACCGGATCGACGCCGACCGCGGCGGGAGAAGTCGGGAGCGCGACCTCGAACTGGAGTGAATCGGCGCGCGTCGGTTCCGCCTCAGGGGTCGACGCGGACGAGCCATGCCTCGGGGTCGTCGATCTCTCCGGCGGTCGGGAGGTTCTCGGCGCGCTCCCAGACGGCGCCCGCGGCCTCGATGCCGCGCGCGTCGGCGACGTGCCGGAAGAAGGCGGCGCCGCGCTCGTACTGCCGCCGCTTGAGCCCGAGGCCGAGCAGGCGCTGCGCGAGCCGGCGCACGGGGCCGCCCCCGCCGCGGCGCTCGTCGAGCTTCCGTCGGAGGTCCGCGTACTCGCCGTCGAACGCGCGGTCCATCAGCACCTCGGCGTACCCCTCCACCGCGGTCATCGCAGCCTGGAGCTCTGCGAATGCGTCGGGATCGAGCCCGCGCCCGGTCATCCCCTCGACGCCGCCCGCGCCGCCGACCATCCCCTCGACGCCGCGCTCGACGCGCGATTCGAGGTACTCCGGCAGCCACGGCGCCGCGCCGAACTCCGCGGCGTGGGTCACCTCGTGGAACGCGATCCACCGGCGGAACCGGGGGTAGTCGACGTCGAGCGCGGCCGCGACCGCGACGATGTTCGGGTGGACGAAGTAGAGCCCGTGCTCGGCGTCCGGCTCGTCGGCGAGGAGCAGCGGGTCGTACTGGCCGAGGACGTTGCGCGCGAGGAAGCCCAGCGCGAACGCCATCGACCCCGTGTTGGCGACCCGCGAGAGGTCCTGCGCGAAGGCTGCGCCGGGTGCGGGTCCGACCGGTCCGGGCGCGCTGTCCGGCATCACGTCGAGCGAGTCGGTTCCGGGATCCCCGACCGCTCCGGCCTCCTCGCCGTCGCCGGCCGCGGCCGCCTCGATCGGGTCCATCACGCGCCGGAAGGTCCCCACGCTCGCGTCGATCCAGTGGTGGCGGTTCTGCACCTCGACGGTGTCGGGAACGTCGAACTCGATCCCGGCCACCTCGGCCAGCCGCGAGCGCGCGTCGCGGACGTCGGCGGCGTACCCCGCGCGCTCCGCGTCGGAGAGCGCGATCGATCCGGGGGCCGTGGCGTCCTTCGCGGCCGCCGCGGCCCGGTCCCAGTCGACGACGCCCGGCCCCTCGGCCTCGGCGACGGTCCGGACGCTTCGGAGGATGTCCATACGGATCCGACGGGCGGCCGCCCCAAAGCGCTTGCGTCGACCGCTCTCCAAGCCTGCGGGCTCGCCGAGAGTCCCGGCGTCGAGGGTCCCGGCGCCGAGCGCCGACACCGACGTTTTCTTGCCGGCCGCCCCACAGCCTCGGAGCATGGACGACGAGCGCAGCGCGTTCCTCGACGACCTCCTCGCGACGCCGAGCCCCTCAGGGTTCGAGACGGCCGCCCAGCGGGTCTGGACCGACTACGTCCGCGAGTTCGCGGACCGGGTCGACACCGACGCGTACGGCAACGCCGTCGCGGTTCACGAGGGCGACCCCGACGCGCCGGCGATCGCCGTCACCGGCCACGCCGACGAGATCGGGTTCATCGTCCGCGACGTGCTCGACGACGGCTTCCTCCGGATCGGGCGGATCGGCGGCTCCGACCGCACCGTCTCGAAGGGCCAGCACGTCACGGTCCACGCCGACGAGCCGGTCCAGGGCGTCGTCGGCCAGACGGCGATCCACCTGCGGGACGAGGGCGACGACGAGTACGAGGACGTGGCGGCCCAGTTCGTCGACATCGGCGCCGAGGACGCCGACGAGGCGCGCGACCACGTCGAGGTCGGCGACCCCGTCACGTTCTCGACGGGCCGCCGCGACCTCGTCGGCGACCGGATCGCCGCCCGCGGGATCGACAACCGGGCCGGCGCGTGGGCGGCCGCTGAGGGGCTCCGCCGCGCCGCAGCGGCCGACGTCGACGCCACCGTCTACGCGGTCTCGACCGTCCAGGAGGAGGTCGGGCTCCAGGGCGCCCGGATGGTCGGCGTCGACCTCGACGACGTCGACGCGTTCGTCGCGGTCGACGTCACCCACGCCACCGACAACCCGGACGTCGACCGCGAGCGGCGCGGCCCGGTCGAGCTCGGCGCCGGTCCGGTGATCGGTCGCGGCAGCGCGAACCACCCGGTCCTCGTCGACCTCGCGCGCGACGCGGCGGACGACGCCGGCCTCGAGGTCCAACTCCAGGCGGCGGGCATTCGCACCGGCACCGACGCGGACGCGTTCTACACCGCCCGGGGCGGCGTGCCGGCGCTCAACGTCTCGATCCCGAACCGGTACATGCACACGCCGGTCGAGGTGATCGACACCGGGGACCTCGACGCCGTCGCCGACCTCCTCGCCGCGATCGGCGCGGCGGCGGGCGATCTCGACGCGGCGGAATCGCCGTTCGGGGTCGACGTCTGAGCGCGGCTCGCCACGACAAACCGGGGCACGGCGGCGTCGAAACGGAACTGTTTTACTATCGTCTTTCCTACCGTAGATTGCGACGAACGGACGTGCTCTGGTGGTGTAGTCCGGCCAATCATATCACCCTCTCACGGTGATGACCTGGGTTCAAATCCCAGCCGGAGCATTTCTCTCACGACGCGACCAACCGACGAGAGCCGGCTCCGTCTTTCCGGTCGCGCCCGCCGAACCGCGTCGCACGGCTTCGGTCGGGTCGGTACGGCTCCCCACACTTATCGGGCGCCCCGTCCTCTTCGGGCACACATGCCCGACGAGCCGAGCGGCCGCAACCTCGACGGCGACGCTCCGGTCGCGGAGTCGGTCGTCGAGACCGAGTCGGCGACGATCACCGGCGACGCCGAGCTCGAACGCACCATCGGGCTGACCGGCGGCCTCGCGATCGGGATCGGGACGATGATCGGCGCCGGGATCTTCGTGTTCCCCGGGCTCGCGGGCGGAGAGATCGGGACCGCGGCGGCTGCCTCGTTCGCCGTCGGCGGGGTGATCGCCCTCCTCGTCGCGCTCCCGACCTCCGAGCTCGCGACGGCGATGCCGCGGAGCGGCGGCGGCTACTACTTCATCTCGCGGGGGCTCGGGACGCTCGCCGGGACCGTGATCGGGCTGTCACTGTGGCTCGGGCTCGTGTTCGCGACCGCCTTCTACCTCGTCGGGCTCGGCTACTACGCGCTCGACGCGCTCGCACAGGTCGGGCTCGCGGTCGGCGCCGGCTCGGACGCCGTCGTCTCCGTCATCGCCGTCCTCGCCGGGGTCGCGTTCACCGTCCTGAACGTCACGGGAACCGAGAACGCCGCGAAGCTCCAGAACGGGATCGTCGCGCTCCTGCTCTCGATGCTGGTCGCGTTCCTCGGGTTCGGGCTGTTAGAGGCGTTCGGGCTCGTCGCCGTCGACACGCCGCCCGGCCAGGCCGCGAACATCTGGGGAGCCGGGCCGGTCCTCTCCGTCGCCGCGCTCGTGTTCACCTCCTACCTCGGGTTCGCCCAGGTGGCGACGGTGGCCGGAGAGATGAAAGACCCCGGACGGAACCTCCCGCTCGCGATGGTGGGCTCTGTGGTGATCGTCACGGTGCTGTACGTGTTGACCATCTTCGTCGCGACCAACATCTTCACGCGGGACGCGCTGCTTTCCGCCGGCGAGACCGCGATGGTCGAGGTCGGCCGCGCGCTGCTCGGCCCGGCCGGGGCGCTCGTGATCATCGTCGGCGGACTGTTAGCGACGATGTCGTCGGCGAACGCCTCGATACTCAGCACCTCGCGGGCGATCTACGGCGTCTCGAAGGACGCGCTCCTCCCGCGGCGGGCGAGCCGGATCAACCTCCGGTACGGCACGCCGCACGTTGCCCTCGGCATGGCCGGCGGCCCCGTCGTCGTCCTCGCGGCGACCGGGCAGGTGGAACTGCTCGCCGAGGTCGCCTCCTTCCTCCACCTGATCATGTACGGGCTGATGTGCGTCGCGCTCGTCGCCATCCGCCGGGACCGGCCCGCGTGGTACGACCCCGACTTCGTCGTGCCCGGGGGGCCCGTTATCCCGGTCCTCGGCGCGCTCGCCAGCTTCGGGCTGATCGCGTTCATGAACCGGCTCTCGATCCTCGTCGGGATCGCGATCATCGCCGCCACGGCCGGGTGGTACTTCTATTACGCCCGCGACGTGTCGCTCAAGGGGGCCCTGTAATGACACGCGTACTCGTACCCGTCGCGGTGCTCGAGGGAGGGAGCGTCTCGACCGGCCTGATCTCGCTGCTCGGGACCGTCGACGTGACCGTCCTCGGCTACCACATCCTCCCGGAACAGACGCCGCCGGACCAGGCCCGGCTCCGGTTCGAGGAGCGCGCGACGTCCGCCCTGGAGGACATCAGTCAGGAGTTCGCGGCCGCGGGCGGCGCGGCCGACCACCGGCTCGTGTTCACGCACGACCGCGAGCAGACGATCCGGCGGGTCGCGGGCGAGGTCGACGCCGACGCGTTCGCCGTCCCCGGAACGACCGGCGACGTCGAACGGATCTTAGTGTCGCTCTCGGGCGACGTCGACGCCGACCGGATCCTCTCGTTCGTCGATTCGCTCGTCGGCGACCGCGACATCGGCGTCACCCTGTTCCTCGCGGCGGGAGCCGAAATGCCCGGCGACGGCGCCGCAGACGCCGCCGCGTCCGAGAGTGCCGATCCCGGCGTCGCCGGCGACGTGGGCGACGGTGTCGACGCCCGGCTGGCGGCCGCGGCCGACCGCCTCCGCGAGGCGGGGCTCGACGTTGACACGGCGACGGCGGCGGACGGCTCGCCGTTCGACGCGCTGATCGACGCGGTGCCCGGCCACGACGCGGTCGTGATGGGCGAGCGCGCGCCCTCGTTCCGGTCGTTCGTGTTCGGCGAGGAGAGCGAGCGCGTCGCGGCCGCCTCCGTCGGTCCCGTCCTCGTCGTCCGTGACCGCCGAGCGGACGACGAGTCCGACGAGGACACAGCGGCGTCTGCCGCCGACGAAACGGCGCCTGCCGCCGACGAGTAGGACGGGCCGGCGCGGCGTCGTTCGGAGATCCTACCGCTCGCCGCTAACCGACACCGTCTCCTGTTCGAACCCCGCCTCGTCGCCGCGCCAGCGCCACGAGCCGACGAACGGGGAGCCGTCGAGCGCACAGATCACGTACGAGTAGCCGGGCCACGTCGCCCGCGAGGCGTCCGTCTCGCTCGGGCGCGCCGGTCCCGCCGGGTGCGAGTGGTAGAAGCCGACCACCTCGCGGCCGTCGGTCTCGATCGCCTCGAACAGTTCGAGCTGCTCCTCGGGGTCGATCCGGTACCGGACCGCGGGCGCGTCGGCGACGTTCTCCGCCTCGTGGGCGCGCGCGACGACGCTCGGCTCGTCGCCGTCGCCGCGCGTCCCGGCCAGCACGCCACAGACCTCCTCGGCGCCGCCCGCGTCGGCGTGCCGGACCACGTCGTCGTAGGCCTCCCGAGCGAACTCGATCATACGCGGACAACGGAGGGGCGCCGGATAAGTCCGTCTCGACCGGGGGTCGGCGCGCCGCCGAAGGTCGCGAGGCGGAGCGACGTTGAGTCGGAGCAGCGGCGAGGTGTCGATGCGGTGGCCGTCGTCACCGGTTCAACCGCCAGCGGATCACCGCGGCTGCGAGGAGGACCGTCCCGAACGTGACGGCGCCGGAGATCAGCGCGCCGCGGACGCTCGTCGCGCCGGTCGCGAACGCGCTCGCGGAGGCGGCGCCGCCGACCGCCGCCGCCCCGCCGGCCAGCCCGCCGAACCCGATACAGCAGAGGCTCAGCAGGCCCACGGCGGACAGCGACCCGAGGATCCCGTCGTCGCTCATCGTCGCTTCGCCCTTTTGCCCCGGACTACCAATAGGTGTCGCCCCCGCGGCCCAAGCGAGGGTTTAATTCCGACAGCGCGCGAGGGCGTCGTGTGGACCCGAGCCGGATCCCCGCCGAGTTCCCCGCGCCGAGCTTCCGCGGGGCACAGGAGCAGGCCCTCGCCGACATCCGCGACGCGTTCGCGGCCGGCAACCGGGTCGTGTTGGTGCGCGCGCCGACGGGCAGCGGCAAGTCGCTGCTCGCCCGCGCGATCATGGGCGCGGCCGCGACCGCCGGCGAGGCGGCCCCCAGCGAGGCGACCGGCGCCTACTACACGACCCCGCAGGTGTCGCAGATCGACGATGTCGAGGCCGACGACCTGCTCGACGACCTCGCGGTGATCCGCGGGAAGTCGAACTACGACTGCGTGCTCCCGGGCGAGCACGACACGCCCGTGAACCGCGCCCCCTGCGCGCGCCAGCAGGGGTTCGACTGCTCGATCCGGCACCGCTGCCCGTACTTCTCCGACCGCGCCATCGCCTCCGGCAACCGCTTCGCGGCCATGACGCTCGCGTACTTCATGCGCACCGCCGGCTCCGAGGTGTTCCGCAAGCGCGACGTCGTCGTGATCGACGAGGCGCACGGGCTCGCGGAGTGGGCCGAGATGTACGCGACCATCGAGATATCGCCCGAGCGCGTCCCGGTGTGGGACGACGTGGGCGTCCCCGACGTCGCGGCCGACGCCGGCCCCGAGGAGGACCCGCTCGACCGGACCGCGCGGTTCGTCGAGAGCCTTCGCGACGTGGCGATCCGCGCGAAAGACGAGCTGGTCGGCCGCCCCGAGCTCGACCGCGAGGAGGTGGCTCGGCGCGACAGACTTCAGGAGCTCATCAGCGAACTCGGCTGGTTCCTTGAGGACTACCGCGAGCCGGAGTCCCCGACCACGTGGGTCGTCGACCAGTCGGGCGGCGAGGGGTCCCGCATCGACATCAAGCCGCTCGACCCCGCGCGCTACCTCAGACACACGGTGTGGGACCGCGGGAACCGCTTCGCGCTGCTGTCCGCCACCATCCTCTCGAAGAACGCGTTCTGCCGCGGCGTCGGGCTCGACCCGGCCGACGTCGCCCTCGTCGACGTCGAGCACACGTTCCCGCTCGCGAACCGACCGCTGTACGACGTGACGCAGGGGCCGATGACGTACGAGCACCGCGACGAGACGGTGCCGAAGATCGCCCGCCTGATCGTCCGGCTGATGGCCGAACACCCCGACGAGAAGGGGCTGATCCACGCGCACTCGTACGACATCGCGGAGCGGATCACGGAGCGCCTCGGCGAGTTCGGCGTCGCCGCGCGCGTCAGGCGCCACGACCGACAGAACCGGGACGCCGAACTGGAGGCGTGGAAGGCGAGCGCCGACCCGGAGGTGTTCGTCTCCGTGAAGATGGAGGAGGCGCTGGACCTCAAAGGCGACCTCTGCCGCTGGCAGGTGGTGTGTAAGGCGCCGTACCGGAACACGAACGACTCGCGGGTCGCCCGGCGGCTGGAGGACGGCCAGTGGGCGTGGTACCACCGCACGGCGCTGCGCACGGTCATCCAGGCGTGCGGCCGGGTCGTCCGCGCGCCGGACGACTACGGCGCGACGTACCTCGCGGACGACTCCCTCCTCGACCTCTTCGAGCGCGCCGATGCCGACACGCCCGGCTGGTTCCGCGACCAGGTCGACGCGATGACGACCCCGTCGCTGCCGGCGTTCGACCCAGAGGCGGCGCTGGCCGGCATCGACGCGTCGCCGTCCGGCGGCGCCGGCGCGGGACGGCGGCGGAGTCGCCGCTCGGGCGGGTCAGAGAGCGGGAACGCGGGTCACGCGTCCCGCGGCGAGGGCGGCTCGGAAGCCGGCGACGGGGACGCGACCGTCGACAGCGGAACGCCCGGCGACGAGTCGGTCCGGACCCGCTCCGAGCGCGACGAGGAGCGCCGACGGGACCACCCGCTGTCGGACGTGTGGGGCGACGGCTGACGGGGGTTACCGCGAGGCGGCCGTCACAGCAGCGAGACGCCGTACGCGACCATGGAGCTCACCATGAGAAACGCGAAGAACAGCGCCATAACCTGTTGTCTGTCCATGTCGCCGTGTCGACCGTAGAACCGTATAACTCCTGCGGGCGAGGGGTGGCGGCGCGCGAGTCGTATTATCACCCCCGCGCCGATCATGCGTCAATATATATCGTATAAGGTGTATCAGGGCCCTCCATGAAGTAGTAACCTTCATAATCCCTCACGCGACTACTGGATGTATGGCCACGAACGGGCTGTCGAGTGCGCTGACGCTGTACGGTGCGCGAACCCTGACGCTGTCGCAGGCGGCCGCACAGGCAGGGCTCAGCGAGGCCGAATTCATCGAGCAGCTCGAACGCCGCGGCATCGAGGTAACCGAGTCCGAGCGCGCCGCAGCGCTCGGCCGCGAACAGCCCGCCCGCGCCGATTGAGCGTCTCCCGCTCCCGCTGACGACGTCGACGCGCCGACCCGACTCTTCGGCTTCCTTCCACGAACGATCAGTTCTTCCGCCGAAACGACCCGCGAGAAGCGTCAGTCCCGACTCGGCGCCGACTCCGCGGTCGGTTCCGCTCCTTCCTCCGGAACGAGGAGAACGTCGCCGCCGTGTTCGAACGCGAGGACCGTGTCGGCGTCGTCGTCGACGAACGCCGGGTTCGGGACGGTCTTCGCCTCGTAGGTGACGGGGTCGAGCACCTGGATCGCGTTCTCGTCCTCGACGGTCACGACCGTCGTCTCCGTCGCGTCCGATCGGGTGCCGAGGCGGGTCGCGTCCGGGGCCTCCCCGTCCGCGAACGCGGAGGCGTACTCCGCGCCGCTGGCGAGGCGCACGCCCCGGAGGCGGTCGGAGACGCCGGTGACGAGGACCGGCCCGTCGCCGTCCTCGGGGTCGACGATCTCGCCCTCCGCGTACTTCGGCAGCCGGACCGCGAACGTGACGCGGTACACCTCGTTGCCGTCGCCGTCCTCGGTGACGAGCGTCGGGTACGACTCGAAGCTCCCGCCGAGCGACTCCGTGATCCGCGTCGCGACGTTCTGCGCGAGGCGGTTCGAGGAGAGCTTGATATTCGGCCCGTCGTCGGTCTCGTTCACCTCGGTGATGAACGCCTCGCGGTCGCCGTCGGCCTCCTGGTCGGCCACGTACGTCTCGGCGATGTCGAGCGCCTCGGCGCGCTCTGCGGGGGTGAGGTCGCGCTCGTCGGCGCGGACCTGGACGATCCCCGCGTAGTAGCCGCCGGCGATGCGCCCGCAGCGGTCGCAGGTCCCGCGCGAGATCTTGACCGGGACCGTCACCTCGGCGGACCGGAGGGTGCCGCGCACCACGCCCGAGAAGCGGCAGTGCATCCGCACGTTGTTCTCGTCGACCTGCTCGGGCTCGACGCCCCACTCGACGTCCTCGGCGTCGACGTGGACCCCGAGCGCCTCGGCGACCTCGTCGACGGCGACGTCGGTGTAGTCGCGCGCGCCGACGTCGCGCCACGACTCGCCGCGCCTGACGGCGCCGCAGCCGGAACAGACCAGCACCTCGATCCGGTCGGGCGCGTCGACGAGGTCGAAGTCCTCGAAGTAGCAGTCGTCGCAGAGCAGCGCGTCTCGCCCGCGCGGCTCGCCCGGCAGGGGGTCGCGCCGCTCGGGGACCGGGTCGCCGCAGCGCGGACAGAACTCCCGCGACTCGCTCATTGCCCGCGGCTACGCCGAGGATCCGTTTAAACCGCGCGGACCGCCCCCGTCGGTCGTCGACGGGCGCCCCCCCGGTTCCGCCCGGGCCGCGCGGGTCGCGACCTCCGAAATGGTTTTTCGCACGGACCGAGAACGGACGCGTATGAGCGGCAACCCCGACGACGAACGGCTCGAGGAACTGCGCGAACAGAAGATGGAGGAGCTCCGCGAGCGACAGGGCGGCGAGGGCGACGCCGCCGAGGCCCAACAGGAGGCCCAAGAGCGTGCCGAGGCCCAGCAGGAGGCGGTGTTGAAACAGCACCTGACCGACGGCGCGCGCCAGCGGCTCAACGCGGTCGAGATGTCGAAGCCCCAGTTCGGCGAGAAGGTGAAAAAGCAGGTCGCCGCGCTGGCGCAGAGCGGACGAATCCAAGGACAGATCGACGAAGAGCAGATGCGAGACCTGCTCAAAGAGCTTCAGCCCGAGCAGAAGAGCTTCGACATCCGACACCGGTAGATGGAGCTCGCGCTGCTGTACAGCGGGGGGAAAGACTCCTCGCTCGCCGCCCACCTGCTCGACCGGTTTTACGACGTCCGCTGCGTCACCGGCAGCTTCGGGCTCACGGACGACTGGGAGCACGCCGAGCGGGCGGCCGACGAGCTCGGGTTCCCGTTCGAGCGGGTCGACCTCGACCGCGAGGTGGCCGAGGACGCAGCCGAGACGATGGTCGCCGACGGCTACCCCCGGAACGGGATCCAGCGCGTCCACGAGCACGCCTTAGAGACCATCGCCGCCCTCGACGTCGACGCCATCGCGGACGGCACTCGTCGCGACGACCGCGTCCCCACGGTGTCGCGGGCGCAGGCGCAGAGCCTCGAAGACCGCAACGGGATCGACTACATCTCCCCGCTCTCCGGGTTCGGCCGCCACGCCGTCGACCAGCTCGTCGACGCCACCTTCGATGTCCAACAGGGGCCGAGCGAGGAGGTCCCGAAGGCGGACTACGAGGACGAGCTCCGGACGCTCATCGCCGGCGAGTACGGCGAAGAGACCGTCGGCGACGTGTTCCCCGACCACGACCAGACGTACGTCCACGGCCGGAACGACTGACCCCGGCCGACCCCTCGTCCGTCGCGGGCGGCACCGTCCGCAGTCGACGCCCTCCCGTCGACCCGGAACCGCCGGAACTCCTTTCGACCCCGGGGTCGTAGCGTCAGGTATGTCATCCGACCGAGTCGTCGACCTGCTCCGGACGGCGTACGCCGACGAGATCGAGACCGTGATGAACTACCAGACGAACGCGATCGTCCTCGACGGCGTCCGTGCCGAGGAGATCAAAGAGAGCCTCAAACAGGACGTCCAAGAGGAGCTCGGCCACGCCGAACAGCTCGGACAGCGGCTCAAACAGCTCGACGCGCGTCCGCCCGGGTCCGCCGAGTTCACGGCCGGCCAGGAGTCGCTCCAGCCGCCCGAGGATTCGACGGACGTGTTGGCCGTCATCAACGGCGTCCTCGACGCCGAGGAGGACGCGATCGCGACGTACCGAGACCTGATCGACGCCGCCGAGGAAGCCGACGACCCGGTCACCGAGGACCTGGCCGTGACGCTGCTCTCCGACGAGGAGGCCCACCGGACCGAGTTCCGCGGGTTCCAGAAGGAGTACCAGCGCGAGTAGACCGGTCGCGGGGCCGCGCTCCCCGACCGTGAGTCGCGCGACCCACGCATCGACGCCGGCGAGCCCGCCCCCGAAAGGATGCTTTCAAGCGGGCGCTCGCCGAACCGACGCTCATGTACGACGGCCTCAAGGGATTCCGAGATTTCTACCCCGGCGAGCAGTCCGCTCGCCGCGAGGTGACCGACGCGATCGAGGACGCGGCGGTCAGGCACGGCTTCCGCGAGATCGCCACTCCCGCCTTGGAGCGGACGGAGATGTACGTCGACAAGTCCGGCGAGGAGATCGTCGAGGAGCTGTACGCCTTCGACGACAAGGGCGGCCGCGGCGTCTCGATGACGCCGGAGCTCACGCCCACCGTCGCCCGGATGGTCGTCGCGAAGGGTCAGGAGCTGTCGAAGCCGATCAAGTGGATGTCCACCCGCCCGTTCTGGCGCTACGAGCAGGTCCAGCAGGGCCGCTTCCGCGAGTTCTACCAGACGAACATCGACGTGTTCGGCTCCTCGGCGCCCGAGGCCGACGCCGAGGTGCTGGCAGTCGCCGCCGACGCCCTCACGGACTTGGGGCTCACCGGCGACGACTTCGAGTTCCGGGTCTCCCACCGCGACATCCTCGGCGGCCTCGTTCGCTCGCTCGCGGCTGATCCCGACGCGGTCGACACCGCGGCCGCCATCCGCGCGGTCGACAAGCGCGCGAAGGTCGACGACGCCGAGTACGTCGGCCTCCTCTCCGACGCCGGGCTCGCCCGCGACACGGCGCGCGACTTCGACGACCTCATCGCGGACGTCGAGACCGTCGACGACCTCGACGCGGTCGCGGAGGCCGGCGACGAGTCGGTCGAGGACGCCGTCGAGAACCTCCGGAACGTGCTCGCCGCGGCAGACGACTTCGGCGCGGGCGAGTTCTGCGAGGTGTCGCTGACGACCGCCCGCGGGCTCGACTACTACACGGGCGTCGTCTTCGAGTGCTTCGACTCCACCGGCGAGGTCTCACGCTCCGTCTTCGGCGGCGGGCGCTACGACGACCTCATCGAGAGCTTCGGCGGCCAGCCGACCCCCGCGGTCGGGGTCGCGCCCGGTCACGCCACGCTGAAGCTCCTCTGTCAGCGCGCCGGCGTCTGGCCCGACGAGGAGCTGTCGACCGACTACTACGTCCTCTCGGTGGGCGACACGCGGAGCGAGGCCGCCGCGCTCGCGAGCGACCTCCGCGCGCTCGGCGACGACGTGGTCGTCGAACAGGACGTCTCCGGCCGCTCGTTCGGCGCGCAGCTCGGCTACGCCGACTCGATCAACGCCGAGACGGTCGTGGTCGTCGGCGAGCGCGACCTGGAGAACGGCGAGTACACGGTGAAGGACATGGCGAGCGGCGACGAGACGACGGTCCCGGTCGAAGAGTTCCCGCCGGAGGAGGGGCTGCCGACGTACGAGGACTACGAGTAACGGGCGAACGCGGTCGCTTTCTCAACGCTTTTCAACTGCGCGTCGGGACGGTGGGGACGATGATCCCGCTCGCGACGGCGATGCCCCCAGTCGAGATCGGCCTCCGCGTGGCCGCCGGCGTCGCCCTCATCCTGATCAACGCGTACTTCGTGGCGATCGAGTTCGGCCTGACGCGCCTGCGTCAGTACCCCGAGTCGGAGATGGACACCCCCGGACTGCGGCGGGCGTGGGAGATGACCGACGACTTGGAGTTCTACCTGACGACCTGTCAGGTGTGGATCTCCGGAACGTCCATCGCGCTCGGTATCGTCGCGGAGCCGGGGCTCGCGGCGCTTTTCGCCCCGCTGTTCGAGAACACGGCGCTCGCGTCCGCCGGCGCCGGCTCCCTGTTGGGATTCTTCCTCATCAACATGGTCCACCTGACCCACGGCGAGCAGACGCCGACGTACCTCGGCGTCGAGCGCTCGAAGCAGGTCGCCAACTACGGCTCCCGACCGCTGTACTGGTTCGCGTGGCTCATCTCGCCGCTGATCAAGTTCGGCGACTGGGTCGCGAAGGCGACGCTGGGGCTGTTCGGCGTCGAGATGACCGGCTCGTGGACCGAGGCCGAAGAGGAGGTGTTGGAGACGCGCGCGGAGCTCCGCAACCGCCTCGGCTCGATGATGGAGGAGGTCGAGCTCCCCGAAGAGCGCCGCGAGGAGGTCCTCAACGCGCTCGACGTCGACGAGCTCGCCGTACGGGAGGTGCTGACGCCGGCCGACGAGGTGATCTCGCTGTCGACGACCGCCTCCGCCGAGGAGAACCTCGACCGGATCCGCGACACCCCGCACAGCCGCTTCCCGCTCGTCGGCGACGACCTGAACGAGTTCGAGGGGATCGTGTACGCCCCGTCGATCGTGAGCCGCTTCGACGAGCTCCGGGACGGCGACCTCACGTTCGCGGACGTCGCGGCCCCGCCGATGACGGTGTCGGCGGACGCGAGCGTCAGCGACGCCTTCGACCAGTTTCAGGCGGAGTCGCAGGAGCTCGCCTTAGTCATCGAGGACGGCGGGGTCGTCGGCCTGATCACCGCGACCGACGCGATGGAGGCGGTGATGGGCCAGTTAGAGGACCCGCTGGACGCTGGCAACTTATAAACGGGCAGTGACGCCGGCGGCTCTGCGGCCGCCTACCCGCCGAGGAAGTCGCGCCGCACGTCCTCGTCGGCGAGCAGCACGTCGCCGCGGTCGGTGTAGCGGTTCTCGCCGTTCACCAGCACGTAGCCGCGGTCGCAGCGACGGAGCGCCTCCTTCGCGTTCTGCTCAACCATCAACACCGCCGTCCCGCCCTCGTTGATCCGGTCGATCCGGTCGAACATGTCGGAGACGAGGTCCGGGGCGAGCCCGGCCGAGGGCTCGTCGAGCAGGAGGAGGTCGGGATCGAGCATGAGCGCCCGCCCCATCGCGACCATCTGCCGCTGGCCGCCGGAGAGGGTCCCCGCCTTCTGGTCGCTGCGCTCGCGGAGGATCGGGAACCGGTCGTAGATCGTCTCGATCTGGTCTTCGGGCACCTCGTCGAGGATGTACGCGCCCATTTCGAGGTTCTCGCGGACGCTGAGCCCGGGGAACACGTTGTCGTTCTGCGGGACGAACCCGATCCCCTCGCGGATGATCTGCTCGGGCGCGAGCCCCTGTATCGATTTCCCCTCGAACTCGACGGTGCCGCCCATGTGGGTCGTGAGTCCGAAGACGGTCTTCATCACCGTCGACTTCCCGGCCCCGTTGGGGCCGACGATGGTGACGTACTCCTCGTCGGCGACATCTAAGACCACGTCCGAGAGGATCTGGAGGTCGCCGTAGCCTGCGTCGAGGTCGCGGATCCGGAGGATCGCGTCGCCGTCGATCGCGTGTTCGGCACCGGCGTCCGCGTCGGCCTCCACCGCATCCGAGTCGACGTCGACCGCGTCGGCGGAGTGTCCGTCCGTCGCCGGGGCGTCGTCCCCGTCCGTCGCCGGGGCGTCGTCCCCGTCCGTCGCCGGGGCGTCGCCTCCGTTCGTCGGCGAGGCGGCGTCGCCGGCCGCGTCAGGTCCGTCGTCGGCGCTCATAGGTCCTCCCCCAGGTAGGCCTCGATGACCCGCTCGTCGTTCCGTATCTCGTCGCCGGTCCCTTCGGCGAGCACGCTGCCCTGATGCATGACGATGACGCGTTCGCAGTTGTCCATGATGACGTCCATGTCGTGTTCGACGAGCAGGAAGGTGTAGCCGTCAGCGCGCAGGTCGTGGATCCGGTCTAAGAGCTTCTCTTGGAGGGTCGGGTTGACCCCGGCGAGCGGCTCGTCGAGCAGCACCATCTCGGGGTCGGTCATCAGCGCGCGGGCCATCTCCAGCAGCTTCCGCTGGCCGCCGGAGAGGTTCCCCGCGTGCTCGTGTGCGAGGTGGTCGATCTCGAAGAACTCCAGCGTCTCCCAGGCCCGCTCGCGGAGCTCGGTCTCCTCCGCGACGACGGCGCCGCGGAGCCCGGGCGTCACCGCCCGGACCGCAGATTCGCCGAGCTGGCCCTGCGGCGCGAGCATGAGGTTCTCTAAGACGGTCATCTCGGAGAGCTCCCGGGCGATCTGGAACGTCCGAACCAGCCCCTTCCGAGCGATCTGGTGCGGCCTGAGTCCGGTGATATCCTCGCCTTCGAAGTACACCTTGCCGGCGGTCGGCTCGTGGACGCCGGTGATGCAGTTGAACGTGGTCGACTTCCCGGCGCCGTTCGGCCCGATGAGCCCTGTCAGCGAGCCGGACTCGACTTCGAACGAGGCGCCGTCGACGGCGGTGACGCCGCCGAACCGCTTGACCAATCCCTCCACGCGGAGCGGGGGCCCCCCGGAGGGGACGTGTTTCGCCGCCTCCTCGACCGCGCTGTCGTTCGCCTCGGGTTCGTCGACCGTCGCGTCCGTCGCGTCGACCGTCTCGGCGACATCGTCCGCGTCGGCGATGTCGGCCGGGTCGGGCGCGTCGCTACTCATCGCTCTCACCTCCGGCCGGCCGCTCCGAGAGGTCGACGGCCGCGGCCGTCTCGATCCGGTCGCCTAAGATTCCCTCCGGCCGCCGGTGGATGATGAACACCAAGACGAGGCCAAGGAAGACGAACTGGAGCGGCGCGATGTTGTCGGTCGCGTACGCGAGGAACGTCACCGGGTCGAGCGAGACGAGGGCGTCGGCGAACGACGGCGGCGTCTCCGCGTCAATGAGCCCCCGCACCGTCCCGCCGACGCGCCGCGGCCCCTCGAACAGGACCGCGGCGAAGACGATGCCGCCGAGGACGGAGCCGGTGTTCGACCCCGACCCGCCGATGATCACCGCGATGAACACGTAGAAGGTCAGGAGGGGGCGGAACTGCGGGGTCGGCGAGACGTTGCCCTGGCTGCCGAACCAGAGGATCCCCGCGAGCCCCATCAGCGCGCAGCCGATGACGAACACCTTGATCTTCACGAGGTTCACGTCCTTGCCGAGCGAGTTGGCGACGAGCTCGTCCTCCCGGATCGCCTTCATCGTCCGACCGAACGGCGAGCGGCCGAGGCGTTCGAGTACGAGGTAGAACGCGACCAAAAACGCCGCGAGGACGGCGATGTACCCCCAGCCGATGAGGATCGGGTGCGAGATGCCGAGCCCGTCGTTCCCGAAGACGCCGAAGACGAGCTCGCCGAACGCGGTCGGCGTCCCCGCCTGTCCGTCGACGAGGAACAGTTCGCGGACGGGGTTGTCCGGCATCCCCATCCCGCGGCCGCCGCCGGTCCCGGCGCCGATCGTGTCGCGCAGGAAGTTGTCGAAGGCGCTCGACTGGAGCGACAGGCGGACGATCTCCGAGAGGCCGAGCGTCACGATGGCGAGGTAGTCGGCCTTGAGCCGGAGTGCCGGCAGGGCCGCGACCGCGCCGAGCAGCGCCGCCATCCCCATGCCGGCGACGATCCCGACCGGGAGCGGCAGCCCGAGTCCGGGCGGGCCGAACGCGGGGTCGGGCGACCGGACGACCATCCCCATCGTGTACACGCCGACGGCCATGAAGCCGGCGACGCCGATGTTGAAGAGGCCGGTGTACCCCCACTGGAGGTTTAAAGCGAGCGCGGTGAGCGCGTAGACGAGCCCGAGGAACGTCAGCGTCTCCATGAGCCCGACGACGCTGTTGAGCCCGTCGGTGAACGTCAGCAGCGTCGCGGCCGCGTAGATGGCGAGCAGCGTCCCGACGACGAGGCCGAGGTCACTCTCTCGGGCGGCCTCGACCACCGCCGCCGTCGCGCTCTCGGGCGCCTCGGCGTCCCCTTCAGTCGAATTCGCGTCGCTCATGTGGTCGTCACCCCGCCGAAGAGCCCCTCGGGGCGCAACAGCAGCATGAGGATCATCACGCCGAACGCCGCGGCCTGGTTGAAGTCGGAGGGGATCCAGATCGTCGACGTGGTGAACACCACGCCGATGACGAGGCCGCCGGCGATGGCGCCGTAGACGGAGCCGATCCCGCCTAAGATCACGGCCGCGAAGATCAACAGGAGGAGGAGCCAGCCGAAGTCGAACTGGATCGTCCCGCGGAGCAGCACGTAGAGGTAGCCGGACGCGCCCGCGAGCCCGCCGCCGATGATCCACGTGGCGGTGACGACGCGCTCGGCCGGGATCCCCGTGATGAGCGCGAGATCCTTGTTGTCGGCCATCGCCCGCATCGCCGTGCCGAGCTTCGTGTGCTGGAGCATCCCGTGCATCGCGAGCATCAGCCCGACCGCGGCCACGAGGATGGTGAGCTCGTGGGCGTTCACCGAGAGCCCGAGCGGGTCGAACGCGAGGTTCGACGCGTCGACGCTGGCGGTGATCCCTCGGCGGTCGGAGCCGTAAACGAACTGGAGCAGGTAGCGGACGATGAGCGCCGCGCCGATGGAGGCGATCAGCAGCGAGATCCCGTCGCGGTCACGCATCGGCTTGTAGAACGCGCGGTCGAGCGCCACCGCGAGCAGCGCGGTGACGGCGAACGCCGCGAGCAGCCCGACGAGGATGGCGGCGGGCGTCGTGAGGATGTGCGCGCCGATGTCGCCCGGCGAGGCGTTCCCCGCATCGCGGACGGTCAGGAGCGCGCGGACCGGCACGTCGCCGAAGCCCGCGATCAGGAACGCCACGCCCCAGCCGGAGAACGCTCCGACGCTGACGAGGTCGCCGTGCGCGAAGTTCGCGAACGAGAGGATGCTGTACGTCATCGAGAGCCCGATGCCCGCGAGCCCGATCACGAGCCCGATGACGACGCCGTTCCAGAGGTTCGAGCCGAGCCGGTCGACCGAGATCGACCCCCCGATCGGGCCGAGGCCGACTCCCGCGAGCTTCGCCGCGAGGTCGACGAGAAGCAGGCCGCCGAGGAGGGCGACGAAGAGAAGCCCCGGTCGGGCCCGCGCCGAGTCGACGATCGACGAGTCAGTTGTTCCCATGTGTACGTCTCACTGCCACAGGGTGGGTCACCGAGCGGTAAATAACTCGCTGTTCGGACAAAAGTCGATACCTCGAAAGCGCCTGACAGCTGTGGCGGCCTCGGCGGAGTTCTCGGAGCCGCGCCTCGGTGTTTTATATCCCTGTCAGTCCCCGCCCGCGGCCCGCGCGTGGCGCCGCGCGTCCTCGGGCGACCTGCCCTCGCGCACCAGCGCCTCGACGAACAGCTCGCCGGCCTTGTACGACGACCGAACCATGGCGCCCGACGCGCAGTAGAGGAAGTCGAACTCCTCCTCGGCGACCCGCCGCCACGTCTCGAAGACGTCCGGGTGGACGTACTCGAACACGTCGAGGTGCGAGCGCGACGGCTGGAGGTACTGGCCGAAGGTGACGACGTCGACGCCGACCTCGCGGAGGTCGCCGAGCGTCCGGTACACCTCGTGGTCGTACTCGCCGACGCCGAGCATGAGGCTCGTCTTCGTGTGGATGTCCGACTCGCGGTCGACCCGGTCGAGGACCGCGAGCGACTGCTCGTAGTTCGCGCGGCGGTCGCGGACCGGCCACTGGAGCCGCTCGACGGTCTCGACGTTGTGGGCGATCACGTCCGGCTCCGCCTCGATGATGCGGTCGATCGCCTCGGGGTCCCCCTGGAAGTCCGGGATGAGCGTCTCGACGAGGATCTCCGGGTCGCGGCGCTTGATCTCGCGGATCGTCTCGGCGAAGTGCGCCGATCCTCCGTCCGCGAGGTCGTCGCGGTCGACGGACGTGAGAACGACGTAGTCCAAGCCGATCTCCGCGACCGCGTCCGCGACGTTCGCCGGCTCGTCAGGGTCGAGCGGCTCCATGCCGCCCGTCTCGACGTCACAGAAGTTACAGCCGCGCGAGCAGCGGTCGCCCATCAGCATGAACGTCGCCGTGCCGGGGCCGTCCTCTCCCGACCAGCACTCGCCCATGTTCGGGCAGTTCGCCTCCTCGCAGACCGTGTGAAGGTCGCGGTCGCGGAGGGTGGACTTGATCTCGGTGAAGCGACTCCCGGACGGCGGGCGCGACTTCAGCCAGTCCGGCTTCCGGCGGCCGCGTTGCATGGTCGACCCTTAGCGTCCGAGCGCAAAAGCGTGCGGGTCGGCGGGGGTCGCCGCCGGTTCGAGCCGGAGCGGCGCGGCGGTCCCCTCGACTCAGGCCTCGGGGACGAAGACGTTCATCGACGGCGTCTGGATCCCCTGGAACTTGTTCTTCCAGTTGTACGCGATGTTCAGCACGCGCCGCCGATTCTCGGGCGGTCCCGTCACCACGCTCACGGAGGTCCCGTCCTCCGGGATCTCGACGCGCGTGTCCGCCCACTCGAAGCCGGCGAGCAGCTCCGAGGGGTTCTCGACCGTCACCGCCCCGCTGTTCTTGTTCACCTCGTAGAGGCGGTAGGAGTCGGTTTCGAGGAGCCGCTTGATCTCGTCGAGGTCGTCGTCGAAGTGTTCCTCCAGCGCGTCGGCGGTGTGGTAGCCACAGATGATCAGGTGCGCGAACGTCTCGACGTTGCGCGGGTTCTGCTCGGCCTCGCGGAGGTGATCGAAGTACGCGAACTTCTCCTCGCGGTCGAGTTCGAGAATCGCGTTGACGATCCGCGCCGCCTCGCGCTGCCTCTCCGTCGAATCTGGGTCCGCGAGGACCTCATCCGCCCGCGACCCCGTTTTCTGGCCCCGCGACACGTCGAGGACGTTTTTGAGGTGTTTCGCGCGGTCGTACACCGCCGACTTGTACGACCAGTCGCGGACGTCGTCCGGGTAGTCGTCGAACCGCCGGAGGAGGGCCTCGCGGTCCTCGGGGAACCCGATCTCCTCGCGGAAGTCGCTCCACGCGGTGGCGTCTTCGAAGAGTCCGAACTGCGTCAGGGTGTCCTGTCCGAGGTTCGCCCGCGTGCCCCCGCTCGCGACGAACTTCGCTTCGAGGAACGTCTCGCCGTCGGCGGCGTCGACGATCAGGTCGCCCAGCGAGTCGTAGGAGTTGCCGGCGTGTCGCACCGCGGTCCGGTCCGGGAAGTCGGCCCGGATGCGCTCCGCGAGGGCCTTCGCGAGGTCGGGTTCCCCCTGTTCTTCGAGGTCGGGGTCGGGTGCCGTGCCGTTCGCGAGCTGCGCCGTCAGCTTCTCCGTGGCCTCGACCCAGCCGCGCTCGTGTTTGCCCATGTGTCGTGTCAGTCGGAGAGTGGGAAATAAAAAAGCGCCTACCGCGGGGAGATTCGATCGCTTACCGGCGCCGGTTCAGGGCGGGTTGCTCACGGCGTTGAGCGGCGCGTACGAGTCCGCGTGATAGGCGACCCGCCACAGTTTACAGACGGCGCGGGTGACCAGCTCCTCGGGAGACTGCGTGATACAGGACGCCTCGACCTCGTCGGGGTCCGAACTCGCGTCCGGAGGCGGATGGTAGTGCTCCGGCCCGGTGGCGTGAACGTAGTCGCCGTCGTGGGGATGGTTTCCCCACCGGAGGTTCACGCCCGTGGGATCCGTGTAGTGGTACTTGTAATCGCCTCGCGTCGTCCACGTGACGTCGAGGCGGGCCTCGTCGGCGTCGCGGAGTCCGTCCGCGAGTTCGACTTCGAGCGCGGACGGATTGATATAGTCGTCGAGGCGGGCCGTGGCGAGCGGCTCCATCTCCTCGACGGTGTCGCGGATCGCGAGCAGCGCCGGGCGGTCGGTCGCCCCGCGGAGGGCGTGGGCCTCATGTTGTGGCTCCGGCATCGATCACACGGGAACGCCGTCGTCGCCGGAGCGACGGTCGTCGTCGACGAACCGCTCCGCGTTGCCGACTGCGAGGGCCGCGTTCGCGAACGCGAGGTTCCGCCGGAGCGTCTTCCACTCGCGAATCCTCTCCGGATCGGGGTCATCTGACTCGGACTCGGACGCCGCGAGCGCGTGGTTCGTCTGGTCGACGGTCAGTTCCTCGGGCGATTCGACGCCGTACTCCGACTGGAACTCGCCGAGCCGCGTCCGCATCTCTCGGATCCGAGCGACGAGGTCGTCGGTGGAGACGCGTTCGAGGATCTCCGCGGCCTGCTCGACGACCAGCGACTCCGGCGAGCGGCGGTACAGCGTCCCGCCGTGGTCGCCGTTCTCCGTCTCGACGAACCCCTCCGTCGCGAGCGCGTTCAGGTGTTTGCGGGCGGTTTTCGGCGCGGTCCGCGCCTCCTCCGCGACCGTCTCGGCCGAGACGGGGTCGTACGCGTGCTCGATGACGCGCCGGACGCGTTCGTACGGCGTCGTTTCGGCCTCCCAGTCGGCGCCGACCGCCTCGTTGACGTCCTCGAACGCTTCCGGTGGGCTTCCGTCGTCCATGCGATCACACTGGATATGAAGGAATATAGTAGTTCGGAGAGGATCATGTTACTTAATCGTCGTTAGCGGTGTACGCGCCGCCCCGACGCTTGATACGTGCAACGACGAGCCGCTCGTCGTCCTGCCGGAAGCTCACGGAGAGCCGGAACTCCCCGATCGGATTTTCTTGTACGGACTGTTCCGGAGCGGTTCACCGTAGTCGGGCGGGTCGCGCCACGGTGAGTCGACGATCTCGTCGAGCTTATCGAGAATTTGTTTTTGATCGGCAGGAGGGAGTCCGTCGAGGTCGTCTTCGGCCGTCGCGGAGAGTTCCCACGCCCTCCCGTTGTCATTCATCCGTGTCGAACCGCTCGCGGGCTTCCTCGGCGCTCGTCGTTCGTCCCTCGCGGATGTCTTCTTCGGCTTCGAGCAGGGCGACGAGTTCGTCGCGGTCGAACGTCGGGAACTCGACGGCGTCCCGAAGCGTGTACCGGATGAACTCGCTCCGGCTGTTGAACCCGCGTCCCTGCCACGTATCGTCTATCTGTTCGAGGAACGACTCGGTGAGTTTGAAGTTGACCGTGGCGATGTCGTCGCCGCCGTCGTCGTTTGTGGTTGCTTCGGACATATAAACGTAATACGCTGGTCTTACCGATAGTCGTTTCGGCGGAGGCTCACTCACCGCGTAACCGACGTGGATAGCCGCATCGAGGAGCAGTTCTATCACATTCCTGACTACGGTTCATCGTCCATCCCGTGAGTGTGGATTAGTGAAATCCGGGGTGTCGATTGAGGGGACGCACCCCCGGTCAATTTTGGGTCTAATCCGCCGCTGTCTGTGAATCAGTTTGTGTGTCCTGACACTTCACCGAATCGCATTACGGCGAGGGATGCCCTGTTTAGCGAGAGACGCGAATCTCGAACGGGTTTCGTTCAGACGAGTGTATCGATAAAAGTGTGCGTACAAGGAGTGTACGGAGGAAAGAGCCTGAGGGGGGATTTGAACCCCCGGTCTCGTCCTTACCAAGGACTTGCTTTACCGAGGAGGCCTTCGGCCCTGAAAGCGGCTACCTTTGCCGCAAACGCCCACTTTGCGTGCTTCTTATCTCTCTATTAGCAACGCTACTTATAAAAGAATTGGGTATTCAGCCCCGTATGCCGTCTGTGGACACCGGAAAACAACAAACGTGTTCGGGTGAGTGTTGCCCTACTCGACACATCATAATTGTGAGGGGTGTTGTGTGGTTCATACGTGTTGCCCACTTCATCGAGTGGGGAGTACCCCGTTCGTTTCAGAAATGCTGAGGTGAACCAGCTGGATAGTAGAGCGTGCGTATCGACCGAAGAAGGTTCACTCAATGGGTGGAACTATATACCTCAGAAGCATCCCTCTGAGCATGGTTGCCCGTGAGAATAAGGTATTCTACGTATTTGGAGCGTCAGCCCTCGTCATATTCTTAGCCCTCGTAGGCTTCACTGAGTACCCATCATGGGTTAAAACTGCAGTTCTCTTTGTAGTCGGGATATTTGTTCCTCTACTCGTCAACGACTTCCTTGATGGTCGGGAATCATAGGGCATACCCCACTATGGTAACCAAATAGAAAATGAATATCAGTTGATGAATATATTCCACATTAAACGATACGTACTTGACCTGTACTGACCGAAACTTCTCACCACATCGAGGGGCAGAAGAAACAGCCCCCCTCGATGATATGGCTCACGACCGACAACGACCGGGGCCAAATCCGCTGAACCTCCACCCGTATCTCGCCGCATCGAGGGGTGTTCTGTCATATTACTGACTACGGTTCATCGGCCGTCCTGTGAGCGTTGATTAGCGAAATCTGGGGTGTCCCTTGAGGGGATGCGCCCCCGGTCGATTTCGGGTCTAATCCGCCGCTGTCTGTGAATTAGTTTGTGTGTCCTGATAGTTTGACGAATCGCATTACGGCGAGGGATGCCCTGTTTAGCGAGAGACGCGAATCTTGAACGGGTTTCGTTCAGACGAGTGTAGCCGGAAAAGTGTGCGTACAAGGAGTGTACGGAGGAAAGAGCCTGAGGGGGGATTTGAACCCCCGGTCTCGTCCTTACCAAGGACGCGCTTTACCGCTAAGCTACCCAGGCACGCAACCAGTCGTTGACCGGATTCGACTTTAGGGGTTTCGATTCGTGGGCGCGGCGTCGGGGGATCGACTCCGCCTCGTCGTCCGCCGGTCAGCGGTCCGTCGCGCTGACGGCCCGCTCCGAGATGTCGGCGATGCGGTCGGCGGTCGCGTCCGGCAGCGCCCGGCCCGCGGGCGGGAACTCGCCGTCGCAGTCGGCGGCGAGGTCGCGGGCGTATTCGAGCAGCTCCTCGGGCGGGTCGCCGCCGACGGCGGTGGTGCCGGCGACGACGGCGAGCTCGAGGGCGTCCACCTCCAGGTTGCGGTCGAGTCCGGCCGCCGTCTCGGCGTCCGTGCCCTCGCGGTCGCGCAGCGTCTGGTCGCGGCCGAACGAACGCACCACGTCGACCGCGGGGCGGGCGGCGTCGGTACAGGCTAAAAGCGAGAAGCCGCGGGAGACGAGCACGTCGGCGGCGAGGATATCCATGTCGGCGTCGATGTCGGCCGCGGCGGTCGCCGCCGTCACCCACGGCTCCTCGCGGGCCACCGTGCGGGTGAGTCGCAACCCTTCGTAGATGAGCTGCACGCCCGCGGCGCGGTCGGCCACGTCGCCGAGGTCGACGTCGGGCTCCAGCGCGCGAGCGGTGACCAGCGCCAGCACGCCGGGGGTCACCGCCGCGTCGAGGAGCCGACCGTCAAGGGCCTCGCGGAGCTGTTCGGGTTCGACGTCCGCGAGCGCATCGCGCGCGGCGTCACGCGCTCGCGCGGCATCGTCCATTGCCGTTCGGTAGACGAGCGAAGGGCAAAGACCTTTGGAAACGAACGGGATCCGGTACCGTGATCCGGACCCGAACCGACGGCGACGTGCGCGTCGTCACGCTCGACCGCCCGGAGGCGCGCAACGCGCTTCGGCCCGCGGACCTGACCGCCCTGCGCGAGGCGTTCGCGGAGCCGGAAGCCGAGGAAGGCCCGCCGGTGACGCTCCTGCGCGGCGCGGGCGACGCCTTCTGTGCCGGCGCCGACCTCGACGCGGTCGCCGCGCTCGACGATCCGGAATCGTTCGCGCGGCGAGGGCAACGCGTCGCCGCCGCCATCGAGGAATCGCCGTCGGTCGTCGTCTGCGGGATCGACGGCGCCGCCCATGGTGGTGGAGTGGAGTTGGCGCTGGCGGCCGACGTTCGAGTTGCGACCCCGCGGGCGACGCTGGCCGAGCCCGGCGTCTCCTTGGGGCTGTTCGGCGCCTGGGGCGGGACCGTCAGGCTCCCGCGCGTCATGAGCGAGGGTGACGCGCTCGACTTCGCGCTCTCGGGGCGGGTCCTCGACGCGGACGCCGCGCTGCGGACCGGGCTCGTCTCGCGCGTCGTCGACGACCCGCGCTCGGTGGCCGACGAGATCGCGGCTGGCGAGTCCGACGCGCTCGCGGCGATCAAGCGCCGGATGCGTGACCGGCGTGAGAGCGGGACGCAGGAAGATGCGGAGGCCGCCACGTTCGCCGATCTTCACGACGCGCACGCGGACGAGATCGCGCGACTGCGGGGAGAGTGAGCGACGAAGCGGCGACGAGGACAACGACGCACCGCAGTCCCGATGTGACAGGTTTAAGTGAGTCTCCGACCAACTGCGAGATGCGAAGCACGCACCGGTAGTGTAGTGGTATCACGCAACCTTGCCATGGTTGCAACCCGAGTTCAAATCTCGGCCGGTGCATTTCTCGAACGCAGTGAGAGAAATCACCGCGGGATTTGAACTCAGAAAGACGCAGCCCGCGCAGCGAACGGAGTGAGCGAGCAGGACCGTCTTTCCCTAGTTCAAATCTCGGCCGGTGCACTCCTTTCAGCCGTCTCCGCTGCGAACTCTCCCAAAGTCCCAGCTGCTCGGCCGTAGAGGACTGACTGTGAATCGGCGGTGAACACCGCCAAAGCCCCAGCCGCGAGGCGGACGCACACTCGCTGCGCTCCGCACTCGGTCGCTACCGCTCCCTCGTTGCGGTGCTTGCGTCGTCTGCGCCCGCCTCGCGACTGCCCCTTTGAGTCCCGCCCCGCACCGCAACCGCGCCTCACGCCTCCCCAGCCTCGTCGCTGGCGGCCTTCGCTGCGCTCCGGCCGCCAGCGACTCCCTCGCGCGTGCTCCTCGCGGCCGCCTTCGGCGGCCACTTGGAGGCACGCGCCACCGCCCCGTTCATTTATAAACAACTCAGAACTGCTCGCATCGTCATTTAAATACCGTCCGCGTTCGCGTCCCTCTCGCTCGTGACCGCTCCGCGAGCGCCGCGTGTGCTGAGCCGACGGCGACAGACCCCGTCCGTTTAACAGCGCGTGTGTCCTCTGTTCGCGTATATGGTTGAGCTTCTTCTTCTCGTCGGCGTCGCGGTGGCGGCGTTCGTCGGATACAACATCGGCGGGGCGACGACGGGGCCGGCGTTCGGACCGGCCGTCGGCGCGGACGTGATATCGAAGGCGGGCGCGGCGGCGCTGATGTCGGTGTTCTTCTTCGTCGGCGCGGGGACGCTGGGCCAGCGCGTGGTGACGACGCTGGGCGAGGACCTCGTCACCGGCGCGAACGTGTTCACGCTGGAGACGAGCATCATCGTGCTCTTCTTCATCGGCGGGGCGCTGTTCGTCGGCAACTTCGCCGGCGTGCCGGCGTCGACGTCGATGACGGCGGTCGGCTCCATCGCCGGGCTGGGGATCGCGACGAACACCCTCGACTGGGCGGTGATGGGCGAGATCGCGATCTGGTGGCTCGTCGCGCCGATCATCGGGTTCTGGGTGTCCGGCGTCGTGGGTCGCTACTTCTACTCGGCGATCGACCGCTGGGTGGCGATCGAGAGCACCGACGGGGCGCTGTTCGAGTTCGACCGCTCCGGGCTGATCCCGCGGCCGGTCCTCGGCCCGAACACGACGCGGCGCGAGCTGACGGGCGGAATCGTCGTCATCTCCATCGGCTGCCTGATGGCGTTCTCCTCCGGGACGTCGAACATCGCGAACGCCATCGCGCCGCTCGTCGCGCTCGATGGCGTGGAGATGACGCCGATGATCCTCCTCGGGAGCGCGGCGGTCGCGGTCGGCGCGTTCACCATCGCTCGGCGAACGCTCGACACGCTCGGCAACGACATCACCGACCTCCCGCTGACGGCCGCCATCGTCGTCGCGGTCGTCTCCTCGGGAATCGTCATCAGCCTCTCGGCGGTCGGCATCCCCGCCTCGTTCGTGATCATCGCGACGATGTCGATCGTCGGGCTGGGCTGGGGGCGCGCAACGCGCACGGTGACGGTACGACAGGGGATCAAAGGCGAGAAGGAGCCGACGGTCTCCGTCGGCGCGCTGACGGCCGACGAGATGCCGGAGATCGGCGAGGGGGACGCGAGCGACATCCCCTCGGCCTCGGACCTGTTCAACCCGGGCACGAGCGCGCGCGTCGTGTTGATGCAGAACATCGTGCCGATCCTCTCGACCGTGGGCGCGCTGGTGACGTTCACCGCGCTCTTCGCGTTCGTCTGGTAGGCGGTCTTCTGGGGTGCCGAACGGCGCTCGCTACCTACCGAACCGGCGCTGTCGGTCCTGGAAGTCTAAGACCGCGCGGAGGTACTCCCGCCTGCGGAAGTCACGCCAGTTCACGTCGGTGAAGTAGAGTTCGGCGTACACCGACTGCCAGATGGCGAAGTCGGAGAGCCGCTCGGCGCCGGTCTTGATGACTAAGTCGGGCTCTTCGGGGAACAGCAGCCGCTCCGCGACGTCGGTCTCGTCGATGGCCTCGGGCGTGATCTCGCCGGCCGCGACGTCGCTCGCGAGCTCGCGGACCGCGCCGGCGAACTCCGCCTTGCCGCCGAGGCCGACCAGAATCCGGACCGGGGCGTCGGCGTCAGCGGCAGTGCCGGCCTCCGTCGCCGCGTCCGGGCTCCCCTGCTCCGGCCCCCCGTCGACTTCCGGACCGCGGACCACGGTCTCCGTCGGTGTGTCGAGCCGCCGTAACTCACGAACGAGCGTCGGGGCGACCGCGCGGTCGAGGACGGAGACGGAGACGGTGACGCGCTCTGCGCCGTACTCGAACGCCCAGCCGATCGCCGACGAGAGCGTGTCGAACGCGCCATCGGCGAGGAGGTCGCGCTCGGTGACCACCAAGGCGACGTGTGCCGGGGGCTCGGCGTCGTGGAGGCGGTGGCGCGTCGCGAGGTAGGCGTCGTAGAGACCCACGTAGGGAGGATCCGGTCGCGCCTATAAATGGCTTCCCGCCGACGAGGGATTTAATCCGCCGACGCGCCTACCGCGTGTAATGGCAGAGAGTTACCGCGGGGTGTTCGGCGCGATTCCCTACGCGTTCCGCGCGACCGAGTCGCTGACGATGCGCGCGTACGCCGCGCTCGGCGCGCTGGCGGCCGCGTTCGTCGCGCTCATCGTCACGCTCGCCCTCGTCGTCTGGATGGGCGAGACCGTCTCAGCGCAGGGGGGGACGTTCCTCTTCTCGCGGTCGCTGTTCGTGGTCGCCGGGCTCGGCGCCGTCGGCCCGCTGCTCGCGCCGATCCTGTTCGTCGCCCGCCGCCACCGCCGCGGCGACCGCGTCGCGGACACGTACGACCGGTGGATGGGGGTCGCCGGCTTCCTGTTCCTGCTCTCCCTATACCTCGGGATGGTCATCTCGGCGCCCGAAGGCCTCCGGGACCCGACCGACTCCGCCGTGATCGGGGCGCTGTACGCGCTTCCGCAGTTAGCCGGGTTCGTCCCGCCCGTCGCGGCCGCGCTCGCCGTCTTCGCGACGCACTTCCGGCTCCGCGGCGGGTCGGACGACGACGCGGACGTCAACGACGTGGCGACGTAGACGCGAGTCACCGCCGACGGCTCGAAAGCCGGAAGTCGGCCGAGCGACTACCCGGACGCAATGACCGACGAGAAGGAGAGCACGTTCCTCGTCACGCACGTCGAGAGCGACTCGGCCGTGCTGAAGGACGTCCACGACGGGCAGGTGCACACGCTGAGCTCGAACCCCGGTCTCGACGTCGACGACGCCGTCGAGGCGACCGTCGCCCCCGATCCGCCGATGGAGGTCACCTATCAGGTGATCGAGGTCGCGGAGCGCCGGTCGCTGTCGATCGAGGAGAGCCCGGAGCCGCCGACCGTCCACGAGCGCGAGCTCGCCGCGGAGACCGAGACGGGAGAGCTCTCCCGGGAGGAGCGCGCGGGCGTCGGCGAAGTCCACGTGTTGACGCCGCCGGAGTCGGAGACGGAAGCGGCGGTCGCCGACGTGATAGACGATCGCGAGGGGACGCTCTCGCGTGCGGCCCGGCTCGGCGTGAACCGCGTCGAGGTCCGGTCGGAGCCGGGCGTCGTCGCCGTGCGGTACCTTCCGTAGCGCGGCCGACCGGAGCGCCGTCGTCGCCGTACCCTCGGAGATAAGAAGGCTTATTCGCGCCCGCGGAGGAAGCGGTATTTATGGTAGCGATCGAGGTGCCGGAGGTCAACTACACCGACTACTCGAACCGGCAGCTCGCGGCGGTGCCGCTCGCGTTCCTGGTCCTCGCGCTGGCGATCATCGGCGGCTGGTTCGTGGCCACCGGTGCGCCGGCGAACCTCGGACTGGAGTTCACCGGCGGCGTCGAGCTGCGAGTCGCGGACGAGGCGAACGGCGACGTCGAACAGCAGATTCAGACGGCCTTCGACCGCCAGCCCGACTCGGTCCGGACGATCCCGGGCGACGACGTCGTCGTCGTCACGTTCCAGGCGGCCGAAGACGACCCGGAGGGACTCGCGAACGACCTCCAAGACCAGGCGGAGGCGGCGGGGTTAACCACGACCGCCGTCGATCAGGTGTCGCCGAGCTTCGCGAGCGACACCGCGCGGACCGCGCTGTTCGGCGTGGCCCTCGCGTTCCTCGGGATGAGCGTGCTCGTGTTCGCGCTGTTCCGGACGTTCGTCCCCTCGCTCGCGGTCGTCGCGTCCGCGTTCTCCGACCTCGTGATACCGGTCGCGGCGATGAACCTCCTCGGCATCGAGATGACGCTCGGAACGATCGCGGCGCTTTTGATGATCATCGGCTACAGCGTCGACTCGGACATCCTGTTGAACGACTCCGTGCTGCGCCGGACCGGCGAGTTCTACGAGTCGGTCAGCCGCGCGATGCGGACCGGGGTGACGATGACGCTCACCTCCATCGCCGCGATGGTCGTGATGGCGGTCGTCGCCTCGGTGTTCGGCGTCGGACTGCTCCGTGACATCGGGATCATCCTCTCGGTCGGGCTCTGTGCCGACCTGATGAACACGTACCTTCTGAACGTCTCGCTGCTTCGCTGGTACAAGTTCGAGGGGGTGGCGCGATAATGCTCGAACCGATCAAGGAGAACTGGCGGATCCTGCTGCTTGTCGTCGTCGTGCTCGGGTCGACGGTGGCGCTGTTCGGCCCCGGATTCGGCCCGGAGCCGGCGCCCGGCGAGAACGCGAGCGAGGCCAAACAGGGGATCACGAACCTCCAGTACGGGCTCGACCTCGCGGGCGGGACGCGCGTCCGAGCGCCGCTCTCGGGGTACACCGCCACCGACGTGGCGCTCGGAGGTGAGAGTCCCGAGGCGGTCGCGGAGGCGGTCGCGGCCGAGCTGGACAACGCCTCGACGCGGGATGTCGGCGTCGTCCCCGACGAGAGCGCGGTGGAGGTCACGGAGCCGTCCGTGACCGAGTCCCAGTTCCGGGCGGCGATGGACGCCGCCGGCTACGAGTACGGCGGGATCCGCTCGGGCGTCACTCAGGAGACCCGAGACGCGACGATGGAGATCATCCAAGGGAAGATCAACGAGGCGGGCCTCTCCGGCGGGAGCGTCCAGCAGGTCCAGTCGATCACCGGCGAGTACTTCATCCTCGTCGAGGTGCCGGGACAGGGCCGGCAGGAAGTGATCGACCTCCTCGAGGACCGCGGGACCGTCCGGATCGACATCGCGTACCCCGACGGGAACGGCACCGCGGTTCAGGAGGGGGCGCTGATCCAAGACGACTTCGAGGAGATCGGGACCGCGACACAGAGCGACCGCGGCACCGGCGCGTACGTCCCCGTCACGGTGCGTAACACCGCCGACGGCGGACAGTCGCCCGCACACGCCTTCCAAGACGCCGTGGCGCAGCGCGGCTTCGCCGACGCGTACCAATCCCAGGCGGACCGATGCGGGTACAACTCGGAGACCGGGGAACTCGAGAACTCGAACCCGTGTCTCCTGCTCGTCGTCGACGGGGAGGTCGTCAACTCCTTCGGGATGGACCCCGGCCTCGCCGGCAGCATGGCGGCCGGCTCGTGGGCCGACACGGGGAACTTCCGTCTCACGACCGGCGAGTTCACCGAGGCGCAGACCATCTCGCTGAACCTCCGCGCCGGCGCGCTCCCGGCCGACCTCGACATCAGCGGCGAGGGGACCTCCTCGTCCATCTCGGCCTCGCAGGGTGAGAACTTCCGGACCTACTCGCTCATCATCGGCGTGCTCTCGGTGTTCGCCGTCGCCGGGATGGTGTTCCTCCGCTACCGGGAACCGCGCGTCGCCCTGCCGATGATCGTCACCGCGCTGGCGGAGGTGTACGCCCTGCTCGGGTTCGCGGCGCTGCTCGGCTACCCGCTGGAGCTCGCGGTGATCGCGGGCTTCATCGCGGTCGTCGGGACCGGGGTCGACGACCTCGTCATCATCGCCGACCAGGTGATGAGCGAGGGCGACGTGAGCTCCCGGACGGTGTTCAACTCGCGGTTCCGGCAGGCGTTCTGGGTCATCGGCGCGGCCGCGGCCACGACCATCATCGCGATGTCGCCGCTGATGGTGCTGTCGCTCGGCGACCTCTCCGGGTTCGCCATCTTCACCGTCCTCGGCGTGCTGATCGGCGTGCTGATCACCCGCCCCGCCTACGGCGACATCCTGCGCCGCCTGCTGACGGTCAGGTGACCCGGCTCTGACCCCGCGGTCGCCTGTTCCCCGGCCATATGTGACGCTCGATCAGTTGTCTCGCGTCCGGCGCGCTCTTTTTCTCGTTCGTGATCCCGATAGGGGCGGCACTAGGGCTCTATCAGAAAACGGCAGATGATCCGACAAACTATTAGTTTAGACCAGTCAAAAAAGTCTATGCCCACCGACGCCGTCGAAGATTATCTCAAGGCGATCTATCGGATCGAGTCGCGGGCGGGGCCGCCCGTCTCGACCTCGCAGGTCGCGGAGGCGCTCGACAAGACCCCCGCGACCGTGACGAGCATGGTGGAGACGCTCTCCGACCGGGGGCTGCTCTCCCGCGAGAAGTACACAGGCGTCGAACTCACCCCCGCCGGGGAGGTCGCCGCGCTGGAGGTCGTGCGCCGGCACCGCCTCATCGAGGCGTTCCTCGCCGAGCAGCTGGACTACGAGGCGACCGAGGTGCACGACGAGGCCGACGCGCTCGAACACCACGTCAGCGAGGAGTTCACGCGACGCGTCGAGCGGGTCCTCGACTACCCCGCGGCCGACCCGCACGGCGACCCCATTCCCCCGGCGGACCTGTCGACGCCGGAGGACGCCGGGACCGCGCTCGTCGCAGCCTTGGCGCCCGGCGAACGGGGAACCGTCGCCCGCATCAGCGACCGCGACCCCGACGTGTTGGAGTTCCTCGTCGACGCGGGGATCACCCCGGGAACGACCGTCGAGGTCGTCGACGTGGCCTCGTTCGGGCTCGTCACCGTCCGGACGAGCGACGGGGACGAACACGGGCTGCCCGAGGCGGTCGCGGACCGCGTGTACGTCCGCCGCGCCGCGGAGTCGAGCGCCGCCGGAGACGGCCAGGAGGCAAGCGACGCATGACCGGCTACGTCGAAATCCTCGTCGTCGCGTTCGCCGCCCAGCTCGCGGTGCTCCCGGGCGAGAAGGTACAGCTGATGATCGCCGGGCTCGCGACGAAGTACGACCCGAAGATCGTCGTCGCCGCCGCGGGGTCCGCGTTCGCCGGGTGGACCGCCGTCGAGATCGCGTTCGGTCAGGCCCTCCAGTCGGCGCTCCCGCCGCTCGTGCTCAACGCCGTGACGGCGGTCCTGTTCTTCGTCTTCGCGGTGCTTCTGTACCGCTCCGCCCCGCCCCGCGGGACGAGCCCCGAGGCGGAGCGCACGGACGGCGGGATGGCCGCGTTCGACGACCTCTCGCTGCCGGGGCGGCTCGATCGGTACTCGGGGTCGCTCGGCGGCTTCCTGCCGATCTTCGCGCTCACCGCGACCGGCGAGTTCGGCGACAAGACCCAGCTGGTCACGATCGGCTTAGCGGTCCAGTACGGGGCGACCTCCGCCATCTGGTTCGGCGAGATGCTCGCGATCATCCCGGTGAGCCTCGCGAACGCGTACTTTTTCCACAAGTTCGCCGGGCGGGTCGACATGCGCCTCGCTCACCTCGGCTCCGCGCTGCTGTTCGCCTTCTTCGGCGCGGACACCGTGTTGGCGATCGCGACCGGCTTCTCGGTGTGGGAGGCGTTCGTCGGGGCGGTCGGCGGGCTCGTCGCAGGACTGTTCTGAGGGCGACCCTCCGTCGCCCTTTCGAATCGGCTCAGAACTCGTCGAGCGCGGACTGCTCGGCGGCCGCGAGAACGTCGTCGCAGGTCGCCCACGAACGGCGGGCGCAGTCGGGGAGGTCGCCCGTCTCGGCGACGTACTCGCGCAGGAACGACCGGGTCGCGGGGTCGCTCGGGTAGCCGCTCCCGAGGTCGTCGTACTCGGGGTACTCAGCGTTTATCGCAGCCATTCGCCGGTCGCGGCTCACCTTGGCGACGACGCTCGCAGCGCCCACGACTGGATCGTCTTCGTCGGCGCCGTGGGCGGCCGTCACGTCGACCGCCGGGAGCGGTCCCCCGTCTGGGGGGTCGCTCTCGCCGTCGCCCTCGACGAACTCGCTGAGGCGCCGCGCGAACCGCTCCTCGCTGGTGTCGCCCGCGTCGGCGACGACGCGGACCGGTTCGGCGACGTCCGCGGGGAGGTCCGCGAGCGCGTCGCGGACCGCCCGCGCCTGCCCCCGAACGGTGAGCGTGTTCATGTCGGTGTCCGGGCGGTCGATCTCGGCGGGCTCGACGCGGGCGACGCCGACGGCGACGTCGGGGTCGCTCCTGAGGGCCGCGGCCATCTCCTCGCGCCGAGCCGGCGCGATCCGCTTCGAGTCGCCGACGTCGGCCGGCAGGCTCGCCGGGTCGGCGATCACCGCGGCCGCGACCATCGGGCCGAGCGCGGGCCCCTTGCCGGCTTCGTCGACGCCGAGGTACACGCGTGGCTGGTGGACGTGCGAGGGGAAATACCTTCAGAAAGGTCGCGCTTAGTCGAGCAGGACCGCGCTGACCTGGCCGGTCTGGCCGGGGCGGGAGGTGACGCGCGCGCGGCCGGCGGACGTCTCGATGATGGCGCCCTTGGTGACGATGTTCCGGCGGGCGTAGTTGACGTTCGCGGGGTTGTCGACGACGTTCTCGATCTCGGCCTCGCTGACCTCGCCGTCGTCGGCGACCTGCGCGACGTTCGTCGAGAGCGCGCGGACCTTCTTGTCCGTGCCGCGGGCGTCGATGTACTGGAGTCGCGTCTCGCCGACCGTGGTCTCGGCGGGCTCGCGGCCGAGCTGGTGGCGCTTCTTGTTCGAGGCGTGCTTGAGTCGGCCGCCGGTCCGCTTGCGCGCGGAGCGTCCCTGGTCTTTCATACGGGTACGAACAGCCAGCGAATACTTGAAGCGTTCGACTCGTCCCGGCGGGATCGGCGGTGCGAGCGGGATCAGCGCCGCGACCCGGACCGGCGGCGCGGGCCGAATTCGTAGAGCGAATCCGCAGAGCGAACCCGCTCAGGCGAACGCGCGCTCGAACGCGCGGACCCCCTCGTCGGTGCCGGCGACGACGAGCCCGTCGCCCCGCTCGATCCGGGTCTCCGGGCCCACGTCGGTGACGAGCTCGTCGCCGCGCTCGACGGCGATGACGGTACAGCCGGTGGTCTCGCGGACGGCCGCTTGCCCGACCGTACGGCCGGCCAACGCGGGCGCCTCGCTCTTGACGACCTCGACGTGGGTGTCCAGCGAGAGCACGTCGCGGTCCGCGAGGACGGCCGACGCCGACATCCGCCCGGTCACCGTCGAGAGGGAGAGGACGTAGTCGGCGCCGGCGCGGTGCATCTTCGGCACGCTCTCCGGGTCCTCGACCCGCGCGAGCAGCTCCACGTTCGGCGCCAGATCGCGGACCACGAGCGTCGCGAACTCGGCCGTCGTGTCGTCGGGAAGGGCGAGGACGACGGTGCGCGCGTCGTCGACGCCGGCCTCCCGGAGCGTCTCCGGCTCGGTCGCGTCGCCGACTACGTCGATCGCCTCGCCGCCGTCGCGGTCGACGACGGTCACCGGGAGGTCGGCCGCTTCGAGGGCGTCCACGACGGTCTTCCCGACCTGTCCGTACCCGACGACGACGGTCTCGCCCGCGCCGAACCGGCGGGCCGCCGAGTTGGTCAGGTCGACGAGCCGCTCCACCTGCCCCTCGGTCCCCGAGACGAGGAGGACCGTCCCCGCGGACAGCGTCGCGTTCGGCGGCGGCGCCGCCTCGAACGACCCGTTGAACCACGCGCCGATCACGTCGACCCCCGTGCGTTCGCCGATCCGGCTGCCGGCGAGCGTCGAGCCGGCGAGGCCGCTCCCGTGGTGGATCGACACCTCCGCGATCCGCAGGTCACCGACCGCGACCGCCGAGTCGAGGTCGGTCCGCACCGCGGTCGTCACCTTGGAGGCGAGGCTCTCTCCGAGCAGCGACCGCGGGGAGAGTACCTCGTCCGCGCCGGCGAGGCGGTGGTACCGCTCGCGGCTCGGGTCCTCGACGACGCTTATCGCGCGGACGTCCGTCGAGAGCTCCTTCGCCGCGAGGACGATGCTCGCGTCGACGCGGTCGGAGACGTCGGTGACTAGGGCGCGCGCCGACCCGAGGCCCGCGCGCTCGAGCCCCCCGGTCGTCTCGGGGTCGGCCCGGATCACCCTGTGGCCCGCCTCGTAGAGGTCCAGCGCCCGGTCCGGGTCGCGCTCGACGACGACGTACGGAACCGATTCCGACTCGAACTCGTCTAAGAGCGCATCGGAGCGCGCCGTGTCGGAACACACCACGACGTGTCCCTCCAGGTCCCCCTCTAGCGATCGGGGGACGGTCGTCGAGAACGCGGACTCGAGGAGCGGGGTCGCGACGACGGGGAGCGCGCCGATGAGGAGCATCATCCCGACGAGGTCCATCACGGCGACGAACGCGTGTATCTGCTGGCTCTGCCACGAGGACGAGTCGCCGCCGAACCCCGTCGTGGTGAACATCTCGATCGCGAACTGGACCGACTCGATCAGGGTCCGGGGGTCGTTCTCGTACACGCGCATCCCCCACCGGTAAGCGACGGCGGTGAAGGTGAGCACGACGCCGAGAAATATCGTGTACAACACGACTCGTCGCTTCCACGTGTCCATCGAGCCGCGATACGCCGCGGCCGTACAAAAACGGGGGGACTCGCTCGGGTCGACTCCCGCGCCCATGCGCAGTCCCTCTGCGGGTCGGACCGGGAGGTGGACGGTCGAACCGTCCCGGCACTGGACCGAAGTTCGATGGTTTAAGTTCCGGGGGCCGAACCGTCAGGCATGGTGCGGGACCCGTCGCGAGAGTCGGAGCCGCCGTCGGTCGACGAGGTGCTCGACGCGCTGGCCGACGACGCGGCCCGGCAGATCGTCGCGGCGCTCACCGAGCCGAAGACCGCGAGCGAGCTCTCCGAGGAGTGCGACATCCCCCTGTCGACGACCTACCGGAAGCTGGAGAAGCTCACGGACGCCTCCCTGCTGTCGGAGTCGACCGACATCCGGCGGGACGGACAGCACACGACGCGGTACTCGGTGTCGTTCGACGCCGTCACCGTCTCGGTCGACGGCGACGGCGAGGAAGACGCGGACCGCCGCGAGTTCGACGTGGAGTTCTCTCGGCCGGAGCGGACCCGAGACGAGCGACTTGCCGACCTGTGGTCGGAGCTACGAGAGGAAACATGAACCCCTACATCGACCTGACTATCATCGCCGCAAAGACCGCCATCCTGGCCCTCGGTGGCAGCATCACCTACTACGCGCTCCGCGCGTACAACCGGACCGGCGACCGCTCGCTGCGGGAGCTCGGCGTCGGCTTCGGCATCGTCACCGTCGGGGCGCTGCTGGGCGGCGTCTCCCACCAGATTATCGGCGCCGACCTGGCGGTCGGCATCGCCATCGACGGCCTCCTCACGGCG
Source organism: Halorubrum sp. T3 (assembly GCF_000296615.1). Lineage (NCBI taxonomy): Archaea > Methanobacteriati > Methanobacteriota > Halobacteria > Halobacteriales > Haloferacaceae > Halorubrum > Halorubrum sp. T3. Next base: position 611,969 of record NZ_JH815330.1, read on the forward strand.
GTCGGGTTCGCGGTCATCGTTTACTCGCTGTATCTGGAGTAGGCTTCGCGGCTTTCGACGCGCGACGAACGGTACCCTTTTGCGGCGCTCGGCCGTCCGTTCATGGCATGAGCGACGCACGCGAGGAGCTCTCCCGCCGGATCGCCGGCGAGATAACGCTGAGCGACGACCCGGGGGCGACGCTCCGGAAGTGGCGGACCGACTTCGACGTCTCGCAGACGGAGCTGGCCGAGCAGCTCGGCGTCTCCTCGTCGGTCGTCTCCGACTACGAGAGCGGTCGCCGCGAGAGCCCGGGGATCGGCGTCGTCCGCCGCACGGTTGAGGGCCTGCTCGACATCGACGAGCGGCGCGGCGGCGGGCGGCTCCGACAGCACGCCCGGGTGCTTTCGGCCGGGTTCGAGAGCGACATCGTCCACGACCTCCGCGAGTACTCGACGGCGGTGCCCTTAGCGGAGTTTTACGAGGCGATGGGCGCGACGGAGATCGTCCGCGGCGACCACGACCACGTGAACGGGCACACAGTCATCGACTCGATCCAGGCGATCACGCGGCTCTCCAGCGAGGAGTTCTACCGGCTGTACGGCCAGTCGACGAACCGCGCGCTCGTGTTCACGCGGGTGACGCGCGGCGAGTCGCCGCTCGTCGCGCTCCGGGTCGTGAGCCCCACCCCAAACGCGGTCGTGCTCCACGGGATCGAGGACGGCGACCTCTGGGACCACGCCGCCGACCTCGCCCGCGTCGACGGCGTCTCGCTGGCGACGTCGAACCGCGACCTCGACGACTGCCTCGCGGACCTTCAGGCGCTGTGAGCTGACGGCGGGGACGGAGAGGGCAGCCGAACCGCGGGCCTGAAACGGCCGGCGCCCGTCGGTCCGGCCATGAGCGAGGACTACGCCGAGCGGCTCCGCGCGAACCGCCGGGAGAAAGACGAGTTCTTCGACGACCACCCGCAGTCGCCGATTCCGCCGGAACAGCGCGACGAGTTCGACGGGCTCGACTACTTCCCGCCGAATCCGGACTACCGCGTCGAGGCGACCGTCACGGTCCACGACGATCCCGAGCCGGTCGAGATGGAGACGACCGCGAGCAACCCGGTCCGGTACCTCCGGGTCGTCACGTTCGCGTTCGAGGTCGACGGAGAGGAACACACCTTGGCGGGCTACCGACAGGAGGGCGACGACGGCGCCATCTTCGTCCCCTTCCGCGACAAGACGACCGGTCAGCAGACGTACCATCAGGGGCGCTACATGGAGCTGGCGCCCGAGCGCGACCTCGACGACGGCGACAGCGTCACGATCGACTTCAACCTCGCGTACAGCCCGTTCTGCGCGTACAGCGAGACGTTCTCCTGTCCGCTCCCGCCCGAGGAGAACTGGCTGGAGATCGTGATCCCGGCGGGCGAGCGGGCGCCGGACATGGACTGAGCGGCGGGAGCGTCGCTGGCGTCGCCACTCTGCGGGGCGTGAAAAACACGAAAATCGGATTCCGGAACGGCCCGAGAGCAGTCCGTCGCGGTCGGCTTACTCGAGCGTCTCGCTCGTGACGAGCGTGTCGTCCTCGAGGTAGTGCTCGAGGTGGTGGCCGTGTTCCTCGACGTCTTCGAGGACCTCGCGGAGCTGCTCTTCGGTGTTGTAGTCGCCGAGGTTGTTGGCGAGCTGGATGTGCTCGCGGAGCTGCTCGGTGATGTCGCCGAAGATCTCGAGGTCGTGTTCCAGCGACGTCCGGATGTCGTAGGCGTCGGCGTCCTCGGGGGTCACCGGCGCGTGTTCCTCGTAGTTCGCGCCGCCAGAGAGCGGCACGCCGCCGAGCGCCTGTGCGCGTTCGGCGAGCACGTCGGCGCCCTCCTCGAGGTCGGCCGCGACCTCGCCGAGGTACTCGTGGATGTCGAGGAACTCGGCGCCCTCGACGAGCCAGTGGTGTTTCTTGACCTGATGGTAGAGGACGTACGTCGCCGCGAGGTCGCTGTTGAGCGCGTCGACGAGCTGTTCGGCCTTCTCCTCGGGGACGCGGAGCGCTTCGCTCTCGTGAACGTCGCCGTATCGCTGACGGGCCTGCTTTTGGGTACTCATTTCAACTGTACATACGCGCGCGACCTACTTAATAGTTCCTACTTAGAAAACTACTTTTTCAATATTCAAAAGAATATTTTCAAACTTATCGACGGCGCCGACCGGATCCCGCTGTGGGGCGAGCGTCTCGCGGTCGAGCGTCGCGGTCAGCGTCGCCGGCGCCCGGTCGAGTTCGGCCGCAAGGACGATACGGGCGCGGCGCCGACCGACGCGTATGACCTTCGCCGACTTGTTCGAGCGCGCGGCCGCGTTCGACGGCGACCTCGACGAGGCGGACGTGCGCTCGGCGCTCGACGACGTGCGATCAGCGTCAGACCGGGACGACGGCGACGCCTCCCGCGACGGCGACGCGGTCGCCGACCCCCTCGACCCCACCCCGGCCCGCGTCGTCGCCGACGCGGACGCGCTCGCGGCGGACCTGCTCGTCGGCGGCGCCGCGCGCGATGCGCTCGACGCGCTCCGATCGCACGCGTGGACGACGCTGGTCGCCAGCGACCCGCTCCTCGACGACGCCGAGGCCGTGATCGCGTCGCTCTCGGACGCCGACCTCGCGGCTGACTGGCGGGCCGCGGTCGAGACGTGGCGCGAGCCGGTCGCGCAGCCGCCGGGCGATCACCCCGCGCTGGCCTCCGCCTACCGCGGCGGCGCGATGCAGGTCGTGAGCCTCGACCCCTCGCTGACCGGGCCGGGGGCCGCCGCCGGGCTGCGCGACCGCATGCCCGTGAGCGTCCGGGAACCGCGCGCGTTTGCGACGGTGTTCGACCCTGCGAAGCTGTACCCGGACGCCGTCGGCGGAGAGTATCCGGGTCCCGACCGCGACCCACGGACGATGGCGGCGGTCGACGCCGGCGGCGACCAGCACCGATAAACCGCCGCCGGTCGGACCGGAGGTATGACCGACTCGGAGGGTGCCGCCGCGGGCGACGACGCCGGAGAGTCGCCGGCGCTGCCGGCCGACCTCGACGCGGTCCGCGACGCGCTCGTCGACTGGTACGAGGCGGACCACCGGGAGTTCCCGTGGCGCCGCACCGAGGACCCCTACGAGGTCCTCGTCAGCGAGGTGATGAGCCAGCAGACTCAGCTCGACCGCGTCGTGCCGGCGTGGGAGGACTTCCTCGACGAGTGGCCGACCACGGCCGACCTCGCGGCCGCCGATCGCGCCGACGTGGTCGCCTTCTGGTCGGACCACTCGCTCGGATACAACAACCGCGCGAAGTACCTCCACGAGGCGGCCGGCCAGGTCGAGGACGACTACGACGGGTCGTTCCCGGAGGACCCCGACGGCCTGAGCGAACTGATGGGCGTCGGCCCGTACACCGCCAACGCGGTGGCGTCGTTCGCGTTCGACAACGGCGACGCCGTCGTCGACACCAACGTGAAGCGGGTCCTGTACCGCGCGTTCGATGTCCCGGACGACGACGACGCGTTCGAGCGGGTCGCGTCCCGGCTCATGCCGGCGGGCGAGTCGCGTGTCTGGAACAACGCGATCATGGAACTCGGCGGCGTCGCCTGCGGGAAGAAGCCCCGCTGCGACGAGGCCGGCTGTCCGTGGCGCGAGTGGTGTCACGCCTACCAGACCGGCGATTTTACCGCCCCGGACGTGCCCGAGCAGCCGAGCTTCGAGGGGAGCCGCCGGCAGTTCCGCGGGCGGATCGTGCGGCTGCTCGGTGAGTACGACGAGATGAAGTTGGACGCGCTCGGCCACCGGATCCGCGTCGATTACGCACCGGACGGCGAGCACGGCCGGGAGTGGCTCCGCGGGCTCGTCGACGACCTCGCGGACGACGGGCTGGTTCGACTCGAAGAGCGGAGCGATCGGGCGGTCGTTCGATTGCGGTAGGGGAGTTCGTGGAATATTCCGTGCGAGAAAGTTTTATCCCGTAATACCCCGAAGAGCGGCGTATGGACGACCCCCGTGACGAACTGAAGGCGGGCGATGCGGAGCGCGCGGACGCGCCCGACTTCGAAGCGTTGGCGCCGCCGGAGGAGGCGGTCCACGGCGATCGAACGCGGGACGACTTCCTCGACGCCGTCCTCGCGCTCGATTCGCCGGCGACGGCGGGCGAGGTCGCCGATCTGGCTGGCCACGGCGTCGACGCCGCCCGGGAGTACTTGTCGTGGTTCGAGCGCATGGGAGTCGTGACGAAGGCCACGAACTCGCCGGCCACCTACGAGCGGAACCAGGAGTACCTGAACTGGCGACGCGTCCAGCGCCTCCGCCGGGAGTACACGACCGAGGAGCTCATCGGCCTGCTGGAGGAGGAGTCCGAGCGTGCCACGGCGCTGCGACGGGAGTTCGACGCCGACGACCCGACGGACGTCGCGATCGCGGCCCGCGCCGAAGCGACCGACCGCTCCGTCGAAGCGGTCTGGGAACGGCTCGCCGCGTGGCAGACGGCCCTCCGACGGGTGGCACTGCTCGAACGCGCGCTCGCGGCCGAGTCCGGTGACGCCGCCGACCGGCGATCCGCTGTATGAGCGGCGGAGCGGGAGACGAGTCGGACTCGCCGAGCGGTGCGCCCGTCGATTTCGACCGACTCGACGCGATCCGCGAGCGGTTCGCGACGGACGACCGGTTCAGTCGAGTCGACGGGGAACCGGCGGGCGCTCCGGACCGATTGGTCTGTGTCTACAACGACCGGTTCTACCCGGGGCGAGTCCGCGCCGCTCGGCTGGAGGTGGTCTGGTACGAGAACGGGGACTTCTCGATCCACTACCACGAGGAGTACGAAGCCGGGGCGTTCGACCATCGGTGGGACAGACACCCTTCCGACCATAACGCGCGCGACCACGTCCACCCGGGACCGGATGCGCCGACCCCCGGTGACGACGCGTCCCACCCGCCGGACTGGCGAGACGTCCTGTCGGGCGCGCTCTCGGAGGTTGAAGCGCGGCAACGGGCGTTCTGGGAGGAGTAGCGCCCGGTCCGGTTCGGTCCGCCCCGTGAACCGTCACCCGTTTATTACGGGAGCCGGAAGGGAGACGCATGAGCGAGACCGTCGACTCGGACCTGTACGCCCGGACGAAGGCCCTGTTAGAGCCCGGCGACATCGAGTTAGTGGGCTGTATCGTCCACACGAACCTCGACGGGCAGCAGGACCTGGAGATGCACGAGCTGACGGTCGCCGCCAACGAGGTCATCGCCGACCACGCCGACAAGGGCGAGACGTACATCGAGGCGGGCAACGACGACACGAACTTCTCGTCGAACCAGTTTCAGGGACTCACGCTCGACGGCGAGGAGTTCGTCTGGGAGTGTCAGCAGCTCCTCCGCGACGGCGCCTTCGACATCGTGTTCTACTACGAGGCGACCGTCGACCAGGAGGCGCTCGCGGCCGACCTCGCCGATCTCGACGACGTCGATCGCGTGACGCAGGTCCCCTGAGCGGGAGCGACCGCGACCACCGAATCCGAACTCGAACTGAATCCGAATTCCGTGAGCGACACCATTCTGATCCCCGGCGGGCGCGACGTGCGCGCCACCCTCGACACCGCCGCGACCGACGGGGCTGCCGAGGGGTCGCCGGACAACCCTCGGAGCGACACGGTTGTCGTCGCCTGCCCGCCGCACCCGCAGCAGCGCGGCCACCGCGGCGACGAGCGGCTGGTGGCCGTGAGCGACGCCCTGACCGACCGGGGGATCGACTGCCTCCGGTTCGACTACGGCGACTGGGACGAGGGGTACGGTGAGACCACCGACGCGGATCGGGCGGTCGGCTGGGCGCTCGACCGCTACGACCGCGTCGGGCTGTTCGGTTTCTCGTTCGGCGGGACGGTCGCGCTCGTCGCGGCCGCGTCGCGGCCCGAGCTGGCGGGCGTCTGCGCGCTTGCCCCGACGGCGCGCCTGAACCCCGACGTCGACGCGGTCGCAGCGCTCGACGAGGTCGTCGGGCGCAACACTCCTGTTCGGATCCTGTACGCGACGCGCGACTCGACGGCCGACTGGAAGCCCGTGGTGGAGCGGGCGGAGGAGTTGGGCGTCGAGACGGTCGCGTTCGAGTCCGACCACTTCTTCGTCGGGCGGAGCGGGGAGATAGGCGAGGCGGCCGCGGCGTTTCTCGGACCGCGGCTTCGCGACGATTTATAAGCGGCAGCGCTTCGTCCGGACTATTCGCTCCCGACCTTCGTCGTCACCCGGAACGTCTCGGGCGGGCTGAGGATGCCGGCGACCGTCCCCATCGAGTGGATGACGGTGATCAGCGGGGCCAGCGGGACCGCCAGCGCCCACCGGCGGTGGTCGTCGCCGTAGTAGCCGACGCCGAGGAGGAACCAGCCGAGCGTACACAGCGCCAGTCCCATCGACGCTACGAAGAACAGTCCGCTGTAGGCGATCGTCACGCTGAGCAGCGACAGCGGGACGACGAGCAGGGTGACGATCGGCGAGAGCGCCCACGCGTAGTTGCGGACCCTCGTCAGCAGCTCGTACCGGAACGGGAGCATCGCCGACGCCTGGAGGTTTCCGGCCGCCCAGCGGCGGCGCTGCTGGACGATCTCGTACAGCGACGGCGGCGCCTCGTTCCGGCAGACCGCGTCCGACAGCGCGAACGTCACGTCGAACTCCCGGAACGCGGCCCAGACGAACGCGGTGTCCTCGACCAGCGTCTCGCGGTCCCACGTCGTCTCGTCTTCCACCTCGGTCCGGACCGCGATGCCGCCGCCCCACGCGAACAGCGGGATCGAGAGGCGCGCGAACGCGCGCTGTTCGACTTGGACGCCCATCCGGTAGATGTCGGCCAGGTAGCTGAGGTTCGACCCGGTGAGTCGGGGCTTCTCGCGGAGCTGGACGATGTCCGCGTCCGGGAGGCCGTCGAGCGACTCGACGATACTGTCCTCGTCGAGGTACAGCACGAACTCCCGCTGAGGGTCCAGCGCCTGGCGCGCCCACTCCTGGGCGCGCCCCTTCCGGACCGCGTCACACGCGAACTCCTCCGGGACGACGTGGACGGTCGCCCCGCTCACGTCGATCTCCGACTCCGCGATCACGTGGACGTCGTCGAGCCCCTCGGGCAGGGAGTCGACGGTGTCCTGAACGACCTCGGCGGCGTCGACGGTCATGATACGGACCTGAATCTCGTCGAGGCCGTACTCGTTGGGCGGCGCCTCGTAGCCCGCGCCCACGACTCCCGTGAGCACGAACCAGACGAGCGCGGTCGCGCCGAAGAGGAGCGTCACGCCCCAGAGCGCGATCCCGAACAGCGACCCGAGTCCGCCGTCGCCGACTGCGGTGGTTGCCGCCGCCTGCGCGGGAGCGGTGCCCGGGCCGGAGAGGACCGTCGGTGCGAACAGCGTCGCGAGGCCGCCGACGACGAGCGCCAGCGTCACCCCGATCAGTGCGATACGTTCGGTGTTCATCGTGCCCCCCACTCCCGCGCCGAGCCCTATGAACCGTCCAAACGTTACAGGAGAATTCAGTCGTATTTCGACCGGATTTACGCGCTTAATCCGATCTGATTCGAGACAATCCACAGACTGCGGCGCTATGACGCGTGTTAGTGTATTTCATGGTGTCGGATCTGTGCTTCGCGGATGAAGCCGTCGATCGGTCCAGGCGCTCGCGGCGCGCGCGTCAGCGATCGCCGATCAGCCCTGCCGCCGGCCGCTCGCCGCAGGCGGGTCTCCGCCGAGGTCCTCGGGAGGGGCGCGGCCGGGGAACGCGTCGCCCCCGCGTCGACCGCGCGTCGCCGTGGAGCCTCCCGCGCTCTCGCGGTCAGTTGTACCCGCGCCAGCGGTGGCCGCACTCCTTGCATTTAAAAAAGCGCGTCGGCGGCTCGTCGGCGGCGCCCGTCTGTTTGATCGTGTACCACGCCTCGCCGTGGCCGCACTCGTCGCAGACGACGTCGGTCGCGGTCGGCTTCCCCTCGAAGTTCGCGCCCTCTTCCGTCTCTATCACCTCCTCGCCGGTCTGCTCGGTCGTCGACTCGAACTCGGCCGCGAGCCCCTCGTCGCGCTCGGCGGTGCCGCCGCAGTCGTCGTTCTGACACACCATCTCCCCGTCGCGAGAGACCATCATCGAGCCGCAGTCGTCACAGAACTGCATATACGTGTTCGACAGGGGGTCGAGCGGTTTAGGTCCGGTGGGTACGATCGAGACGAAGAAGCGCGAGGGGATTTATAAACGAGCTCACACCGAGATTGCGGTCGACGTATCGGGAATCGCTGCCGTGGGCTCTCCGAAAACCTCTGCCGCTCTTTTATAAATAGGTGTCAGTAGCTCAGCGTTGAACACCGCCAAATCCCCAGTCGCTGGCTTATAAATAGCTGAGAACAGATCGGCGGCGAACACCGCCAAAGCCCCAGCCGCGAGGACTCGCGCGGCTTGCTGCGCTCCTCGTCGCTCACTCCGTTCGCTCCTGCGGTGCTTACTGCGCCGTGCTTCGCCCTCGCGGCTGCCCCTTTGAGTCCCACCCCGCACCCGCACCGCACAGCACCGCACCTCACGCCTCCCCAGCCTCGTCAGCCGGCCTCCGCTACGCTCCGGCCGGCTGACTCCCTCGCGCGTGCTCCTCGCGGCCAAGGGCCGCTCGCAGGCACGCGCCACCGCATCTCGTTTATAAGTGGTTTCCCCTCACTGGCCCGTCAGCCGCCGACCCGCTCCCACACGAGGTGAACGGCGATGCCGACGAGGAACGCGACGCCGAGGTTCGTCGCGAGCGCGAGGACGCCGATACCGACCGAGAGCGCGCGGTTGTTCGAGTCGGTGACGTTGCTCGCGAGGGAGACGGCGACGATCGCGAGGAGCGCGCCGAGCATCGCCAGCGGGAACGCCGCGATGAGCGCGGGCGTGGCGAAGAGCGCGGCACCGAGGTAGCCGGCGCCCAGCACGACGTTCGCGCCGCCGGTGCGCGCGCCGAACGCGTATTTGCCGGCGACCCCGTCGCAGCCGTGGCACATGGGAATCCCGCCGAGCGGCACCGCGATTAGGTTGGTGATCCCCATGCTCGTCGACAGCTCGTCGGGGGTGACGTCGGCGTCGAGCAGGTCCGCGAAGAGGAGGGAGGTCGCCAGCGCGGCGTTGCCGATGGTCATGGCCAACTGCGCGACCACGCCGTCGAAGGTGGCCCGCGTGAGCGCCGTTCCGAACGCCGGCGTCGGCGGCGCACCGGGCAGCCGTGGCGTCGGCACGCCGGCGACGACGAGCGCGGTCGCGACGCCGAGGAGGGCAACGGCCAGCGCGCTCGCCTTCCCGTGGCCCGCGAGCGCGAACGCGGCGGCGACCGCGACACCGACGAGCGCGACGAGCGGGTCGTCGACCGCGAGTTCGATCCCCGTCTCCAAGAGGACGAGCCCGACCGCGAACTGGACGCCGCGGATGACGGGCTCGCCGATCCAGCGCTCGACGTACGCGAGCGTCCCGGACAGTCCGATCGCGAGGAGGACGACGCCGAGGATCATCCCCGCGAGCGCGAGCTCGGCGTAGGTGAGCGCGCCCGCGATCGCGAGCGCGGCCAGCGCCTTCATCGGCTCGACGGACACCGGGAGGCCGTACCGGACCCCCCAGACGACCTGGAACGCGCCGAAGGCGACGAGCGCGTGCGGCAGCGACACGTCCGTCAGCAGCGCCAGCGCGACGACGAGCGGAATGACCGTAATCGAATCCCCTATCGCGCCGGTGACCGCCCCCGACCCGAACTCGATCGACCGGTACCCCTTCGAACCGAATTTCACCACGTGACGAGGGCATTATCTGCCGAGGTGACTTGAACGTGTTCAGAAATTTCTGGTGGATGCGCTACCGTCAGAGAGAAACTACGTACGGTTACTCTTCGTCGAAGGCGGGATCCTCCGCGTCGACCATCGGGCAGTCGCGGACTCGGAACCGAGAGAAGTCGACCGACTCGACGATTTCGGTCCCCTCGTGGGTACACGCCGTCTCCGGCGGCGCCGTGAAGTGCGGGCACTGCTGGCAGTAGCTCCGCTTGTCGACCACGCGCTCGTCGCCGAGGGTCCCGGCGCCCGGCGCCGTTCCCGCGAACTCGGAGCCGGGCGCCTCCGCGTCGCCGACCGCAGCGCTCCCGGCCGCGTCGGCGCCGACCGACGTCCCCTCGTCGAGCGCCTCCCACACGTCCTCCTCGCCGACGTCGCCGCTCCCCATGGACTCGAAGGGGTCCTCGTCGGTCGGCGCGTCGGACGCGTCGGCGTCCAGTTCGGCGGACGGGTCGTCCGCCGGGGCGCTCGGTTCGGGGTCCGCGGACGCGCTCGGCTCCGGGTCCGCCCAAGACGATGTCTCGCTGCTGTCGTCGGTAGCCGCGGCGTCCGTTTCCCACCCGATATCAGCGTCGTCGGAGCCGCGGGCGTCGTCTCGGGCGGGGTCGGGGCCGTCGTCGACTCCCTCGCCGAGCGCCGCGAAGGGGTCGTCGGCTTCGTCCGCGTCGGAGTCGTCGAAGCCGTCGTCGGTCTCGTCGTTCGGTTCGTCGCCGAACGGATCGTCACCGAAGGGGTCCCCGTCCGAGTCGTCGTCGCCGAAGGGATCGGCCTCCGGGTCGTCGGACCGGTCGTCGCTCATCGGCGGTCCCCGTCCGGCCCGCCGTCGCTCGCGGCGGTGCTCGTTCGGTCGGTCGTCCGGCTCGTCTCGTCGCGCTCGCCGTCCGCGACATCGCCGTCGATGGCGGGCGCGTCCCCGACGAGGAGCTTCGACGTGCCGAGGAAGCCGGTGTTCGGCTCTAAGTCCTCGAACCGGCGCCCGCAGTGGGGACACTCAGGCGCCGACAGCAGCCCCAGCTCGACGCCGCCGCCGCAGTGGTCGCAGTCCGCGGTCCGCACCCCGTGCCGGTTCGCCGTCCGCGTGAGCGCGTCGACGCGCTCGCGATCGGCTCGGTCGCGCTCGGCCGCGTCGAGCCGGCGTTTGACTCTGACGACCGCGTTCGCGACCCGCGAGAGCTTGTCGTCTATCTCGGTCAGGTCGTCCGCGGAGATCCCGTCGAGGTCCGCCTCGACGTCGTCGAGGCGGTCGTCCACGGCGTCGACACGTTCGTCGACCCCATCGAGGCGGTCGCCGAACGCGTCCAGTCGGTCGCGGACCGCGTCCAGGTCGTCGAGGCGGTCGTCGAGCGCCTCCAGCCGCTCCCGGAGGTCGTCGACCCGGTCCGCGGACGGCGCGTCGGCGACGGCCGCGTCGAGGCGGTCGAGCCGGGTGGCGACCTCTTCCAGTTCGTCGGCGAGCTCGTCGATCCGCGCCGCGGCCGCGCCCTCCGCGTCGCCGGCGTCTCCGTCGTCCTCCGCGCCCCCCTCGGCGGCGTCGAGCGACTCCACCTCGCGGTAGAGGTCGACGAACCGCTCGCGGAGGTCGGCGACCTTCTCGTCCAGCTCCGCGTCGAGGTCGTCGAGGCGGGCCTCGATCGCCGCCACCTCCTCGGAATCGGGGACGTCGATCTCCTCGGACTCCGCGAGCGCGACGAGCGCGCGCTTGAGGAGCTCCTCGCGGCTCACGCCGGCGTCCTCGGCCGCGGCGTCGAGGGCGGCCGCCGCGGGGTCGAGGTCGCTCATCGCGGATCCTCCGTCATCTACCTGCCGTTGCGGGGCGAGGCTTAAGTAACCTGTCGCGCCGTTCTCCGGATCGATACTCGGCGACCGCCCGGTCCGGTGTCGGGAATCAGCTACCGGATCTTCCGCACGTCGCTGATGTCGAACCCGCCCTCGTGGATCTCGGTCTCGAAGCGAACGATGTTCTCGGCCTCCAGCCGCGAGAGCACCCCGCGGAACTCGCGGACGAACATCGTCCGGGCGCGCTGGGAGCCGCCGCTCTCCCAGGAGAACTGGAGGGTCCCGCCTGCGGCGTCCATCAGGGTGCCGAACTCGCGGTCGCGGAGCGCGTCGGTATTCACTAACACGAGGACGAGGGCGTCCCACTCGTAGGCGGCCTTCTTTAACCCCTTCATGACCATGGCGACGTCGCTCCAGTCGGTGTCATCGGAGACCATCGAGACGAGGTCGGTGACGGAGTCGATGCAGACGAGGCTCCGCTCGCCGTGTTCCGAGAGGTAGTCGCCGAACGCGGTGAGCACGTCCTCGTACTCGCCGCGGTCGCCGAGCTCGGTGATCGACGCCGTCGCCGTCTCGTACCAGTCGCGCGGCACGGGCGACAGCTGGAAGTACTCCGGCGAGAGGTCGCGGAAGGAGATTTCGTCGACCGCCGCGTCGACTATCTCGTCGGCCATCGTGTACCCCATCTCGCGGGTGATCGCCTCGGTGTCGGCGGTAAAGGAGATGTAGTGGACGGACTCGGGCAGCGTCGCGTCGGCGTCGACGTCGCCGTAGTAGAGGTCGAACAGCTCCTCGTCGGCGCCCGCCAGCGCGTTCATCGCCGCGCTGGTGTACGCGAACTCCCGGGCGCCGGCGCCCGCCTCGCCCGCGAGCAGCACGACGCTTCCCGGCGGCGCGCCGCCCCCGAGGATCGAGTCGAGGCGCGCGACCCCGAACGGAACACTGGACATGGGTTAGGCCCCGTCGCCGCGGGGTTTAGTGTTACCCCTCTCCGGGTCGGCCGAGGGCAGTTCCGTCCCGCGCTCCGCGTCGATCCGCGCGCCCTCGTTCGAAGCGCGGACGACGGACACCTCGCCGCCGACTCCGGCCGCGTCGAGCGCGCGCTCGCCGGCGTCGCGCGCCGCCGCCGCGCGCTCCGCGTCGGTGACCCCGTAGACGGTCGGCCCCCACGAGGACTGCCCGGCGCCGAACACCGACGCGGCGCCCGACAGCGAGTCGACGACTTCGCCGACCGGCGGCCGGTACACGCCGCCCTGCTCGTCCGCGTACCACGCGCCGTTGAGACGGCCGATCTCGCCGACGGCGGCCCCGAACGCCTCCGCGTTTCCGGTCGCGACCGCGGGGAGAACGCGCCGCGTGACGATCCCGCCGATCCGGTCGGCGAGCCCCGGCTCCGCGCGCTCGACCGCGGTCCGCATCGCGTCGTCCTCGGCCGCGCCGCTCCGGCCGGCGTCCGCCTCGGGCTCGACGAGCAGGAACCGCCAGTCGTCGGGGACGGCGTGGCGCGCGGCCACGGGCGGGACGGTCCACTCGCCGTCCGCCGGGCGGTCCGTCGTGAAGCGCGCGGTCGGGTGGCCGGCGTCAAGGACGAACCCGCCCTCTTCGAACGTCGCGACGCCGACCCCGGAGCGCCCGCCGCGGCCGAGGGCCGGAGCGCGCTCGCGCACCCGGGCCGGCTCGCCGTGGGCGGTCGCGACCGCCGCGAGCGTCGCCGCCGCCAGCTGCGTCCCGCTGCCGAGGCCGGCGTGTCGCGGGAGCGACTCGCGGACCGCGATCCGGGCGCCGTCGACGCCGAGCAGGTCGACGGCCGCGGTCGCGTACTCGCGGGCGTCGTCGCGCACGCTCGGAGCGGAATCGGCCGACTCCGAGGAGGTCCCGTCTGCCTCGTCGACCGTCACGCGCACCGCCGCGGCCGGCTCCGCGTCGACGACGACGCGAGGGCTGGCGAGCCCCACGCCGAGGGCGCCGTACAGCCGCTCGTGCGAGAGGCTGAGGTTACAGAAGCCGAAGTGGAGCCGGGCCCCGGCGCTCGCGCGTGCCATCTCGTCGTCGCTTCGGGGCGGACTGATAAAGGGTCCGTGACCGTGGCGGGAGTTGCCTCGGACCCGGCGAGCGGACGCCTGAACCCCGCGAACGCGGCACCGGACGGTCGCGGCCGCTGAGGCGGCCGAACTGGTGCGCTTTTGAACGCGGGGGACCTCCGTTCGCGTATGACCGAAACGCTCAGGCTCGCGACCCGCGGGTCGGACTTAGCCCTTCGACAGGCCGAGACCGTCCGCGAGGCGCTGTCGAGCCGGCGCCGCGACGTCGAACTCCGGCAGGTGGAGACGCGCGGCGACCAGATCCCCGACGAACTGATCCACCGCCTCGGGAAGACGGGCGCGTTCGTGCGCGCCTTGGACGAGGAGGTGCTCGCCGGCGACGCCGACCTCGCGGTCCACTCGCTGAAGGACCTCCCGACCGAGGAGATGGCCGACCTCGTCGTCGCTGGCGTCCCCGAGCGCGCCCCCTCCGGCGACGTGGTCGTCCACCCCGACGGGTTCGGCATCGAGGACCTCCCGTCGGGCGCCGTCGTCGGCACCGGATCGCTCCGCCGGGGCGCGCAGATCCGCGCGGCGCGGCCGGACCTCACCGTCGAGCCGATCCGCGGCAACGTCGACACCCGGCTGGAGAAGCTGCTCGCGCCCGGCCTCCAGGCGGAACACGAGCGCCGACTGATCGCATCGGGCGAGGAGAGCGCGCTGACCGCCGAGGGCGACGGCGCGGAGGACGAGGGCGGCGAGGGCGACGAGGCCGAAACAGACAGCGACGAAATCGACGCCGACTTCGAGCGCACCGTCGAGGAGTGGTTCGACTCGCTGTCGGACCTCGAACGCGCGGCGATGGAGCGGCGGGTCGAGACCGAGTACGACGCGGTCGTCCTCGCTGAGGCGGGGCTCCGCCGCTCGAACCTCTTCCACGAGGTGGAGACGACGCGGCTCCCGCGCGAGGAGTTCGTCCCCGCGGCCGGACAGGGCGCCATCGCCGTCACCGCGAGCGACCCGGAGGTGATCGAAGCGGTCCGCGACGCGGTCGACCACTCGCGGACCCGCGTCGCGGTCACCGTCGAGCGGACGGTCCTCGGCGAGCTCAACGGGGGCTGCGTCGCGCCGATCGGCGTCTCCGCGATGGTTCAAGGCGAGCACGTCCACGTCCGCGCGCGGATCCTCTCGACCGACGGCACCGAGGAGGTGGCCGACACCCGCGACCTGCCGATCCGGTCGCACGCGACGGCCGCCGCCGAGTTCGCCGCGGACCTCGCGGAGCGTGGCGCCGACGACCTGATCGCCGAGGCGCGCGAGGCGGCGGAGACCGGGGAGGACAGTGAAGCGGAGACCGGGGAGGACGATGAGTGAGGACGCTGCCGGCACCGGCGCGGGCCCCGGATCGAACGCGGACGAGCCCCCGACGCGCGGTCGCGACGACCGAGTCGGCACCGTCTTCCTCGTCGGCTCCGGGCCGGGCGACCCGGACCTGCTCACGGTCAAGGCGAAGCGGCTGATCGAGTCGGCCGACGTGGTCCTCCACGACAAGCTCCCGGGTCCGGAGATCCTCGGCGAGATCCCCGAGGCGAAACGGGAGGACGTGGGGAAGCGCGCCGGCGGCGAGTGGACGCCGCAGGAGTACACCAACCGGCGCATGGTCGAACTGGCTCGCGAGGGGAACCGCGTCGTCCGGCTGAAGGGCGGCGACCCGTTCGTCTTCGGCCGCGGCGGCGAGGAGGCGGAACACCTCGCGGAGGAGGGAGTCCCCTTCGAGGTCGTCCCCGGCGTCACCTCGGCGATCGCCGGTCCCGCGGTCGCCGGGATCCCGGTGACCCACCGCGACCACGCCTCCTCCGTCTCGTTCGTCACGGGCCACGAGGACCCGACGAAAGAGGAGTCGGCGGTCGACTGGGATGCGCTCGCGGCGACCGGCGGAACCATCGTCGTGCTGATGGGCGTCGGGAAGCTGCCGGCGTACACCGCCGCGCTCCGCGACGCCGGCCTCGACGGGGACACGCCCGTCGCGCTCGTCGAGCGCGCCACCTGGCCCGACACCCGCGTCGCGACCGGCACGCTCGACACTATCGTCGACGCCCGCGACGAGGCGGGGATCGAACCGCCCGCGGTGACCGTGATCGGCGACGTGGCGGCGACCCGTGACCGCGTCGTGACCTTCCTCGAAAACGCCGGCTCGGCCCCCGTACAGTCGGCGAGCGAGGACCAGAGAGAAGACGGGTCGGCCGGGGGTGACGAGGCGTGAGCGGCAACGGGGGTCGAAGACCGCGCGTGGCCGTCTTCCGGCCGGACGACGAGCGGATCGAGTCGGCCGTCGACCTGCTCCGCGATCTCGGCGCCGAGCCTGTCGCCGACCCGATGCTCGAGGTCGAGCCGACGGGGGCGGTTCCGGCGGACGCGCCGCTCGTCGTCCTCACGAGCAAGACCGGCGTCGAACTGGCCGCCGAGGCGGGCTGGGAGCCGGGCGACGCCGACCTCGCCGCCATCGGTCCCGCCACCGCCGCGGCCGCCCGCGAGGCCGGCTGGACGGTCGACGTCGTCCCGGAGGAGTACACCTCCGCCGGCCTCGTGGCGGCGCTCGAACCCCGCGTCGCGGGCGAGCGCGTCGTCGTCGCGCGCTCGGACCACGGCAGCGACGTCCTCCTCGACGGCCTGCGCGAGGCCGGCGCCGACGTGACCGAGACCGTCCTGTACCGGCTCACGCGACCGACCGGCGCGGGTGACGCTGCCGAGCTGGCCGCAGCCGGCGACCTCGACGCAGCCGCGTTCACCTCCTCGCTGACCGTCGACAACTTCCTCGCGGCGGCCGCGGACCGCGGCGTCGAGGACGCGGCTCGCGCCGGACTCGCGGACGCGGTGGTCGGCGTCATCGGCCCGCCGACCGCGGAGACGGCCGCGGACCGCGGGGTCGACGTCGACGTCGTCCCCGACGAGGCGTCGTTCGAGGCGCTCGCGACCGCGGTCGTCGACGCGCTCGACGTGGAATCGCCCCGCCAGGACTGACGCGCTGGGCCGGACGAGGGCCGCGACACTTTCTGTTGCGCTCCCGCCGAATCTCTCGCGATGATAACGGACGGGCGACCGCGCCGGCGACGCCCGCACGTACTTCTCGGCGCGGATGGCGCGGAAACCGGACCGCGCTGTCGACCGGATCGGGAGAGTATCAAATTGAATATTTTGAGGGCGTAATTTATACCCTTGTACGTGATAGAGGGTGCCATGGAACCGAGCGAGCGCTGGCTGCTGCGGGTCGAGGACGATGTCCTCGTCGTCGAGTTCCCACACGGGACTGGACTGAGCCCCGCGGACGGCGAGGCGCTCCTCGATCGGTGGCGGGGCGCGACGGACCCTAACACCGTCAACGCCGTCGTGATCGTCGTGCGGACGAGCCGTCCGTGTTCGGACGCTGGCCGTCGGGCGCTCCGCGAGTCCGCGCAGATCGCGGTCGCCCGTGGCGTCGACCGCTTCGCCGTCGTCGGTCAGCGCTCGAAGCGGCGGTACCTCAAGCGGACCATCGACGTCGAGGGCGTCGACACCGAGGCGTTCAACGACGACGACGCCGCGCTGCGGTGGGCGAAGTGCCCGTCCGCGGCCGCCTCGTCGGTCGAGACCTCCTCGTAGGTTGCGGACCTCCCCGTAGGTCGCGGACCTCCCCGTTTCTCGCGGCGCGAGATCGACGGCGACGAGGCTACGGTCCGGCGAGGTCGATGCCGGCCGTCTCCACCACCCGCTCCGCGTGGCGCGTCGCGCGCTCGCGGACCGCGGCGGCGTCGATTCCGACGTGTTCGCCGTCGGCGTAGCGGACCTCGCCGTCGACCATCGTGAACGCCACGTCGTCGCCGTGGGCGGCGTACACTAAGTGCGAGAGCGGGTCGTGTATCGGGGTCGCCCGGGTCAGGTCGGTCGAGATTCCGATCACGTCGGCGCGGTACCCCTCGCGGAGCGCGCCGAGGCGGTCGAAGCCGGCGGCCCGGGCGCCGTGGGTCGTCGCCATCTCCAGCACGGTCGGGGCCGGGAGGCGGGTCGGGTCCCGGGCGTCGACCTTGCCGAGGAGGCTCGCCTGCCGCATCTCCGTAAAGGGGTCGAGGGTGTTGTTACACGGCGGGCCGTCGTTGCCGAGCGCGACCGTGACGCCGCGTTCGAGGTAGTCCTGAACCGGGGCGATCCCCGAGGCGAGCTTCATGTTCGAGGAGGGGCAGTGGGTGACGACCGTGTCGGTCTCGGCGAGCACCTCGCGCTCGCGCTCGTCGGTGTGGACGCAGTGCGCGAGCGTCACGTCCGGTCCCGTCAGCCCGACCTCGTCGAGCCAGAGGACGTTTCGCTTCCCGGTGTCGGCCTCCACCGTCTCGATCTCGTCCTCGTTCTCGCTGGCGTGGGTGTGGATCGTCACGCCGTCGTACCGGTCGGCCAGCTCGCGGCAGCCGCGCAGGCACTCCTCGGTACAGGTGACGGCGAACCGCGGCGTGACCGCGTAGCGGACGCGACCATCAGCCGCGCCGTGGTACTCGCGGATGAGGGCCTCGCTCTCCGCGAGCGCGGCGTCGGTCTCCTCCAGCAGGCTGTCGGGAGAGTCCCGGTCCATCAGCACCTTGCCGAGCCGCGCGCGGATTCCAGTCTCGATCGCGGCCTCGAACGCCTCCTCGGCGTGGTTCACGGAGAGGTGGTCGACGACGGTCGTCGTCCCCGATTCGAGACACTCCAAGTACCCTAACTCGGCGGCCGCCCGGGTCGCCTCGGCGTCCATCGCGGCCTCCATCGGCAACACGGCGCCGAACAGCCAGTCGAGGAGGGCGTCGTCGTCGGCGATCCCCCGCCCCAGCGACTGGACGGAGTGGACGTGGCCGCCGACGAGCCCGGGCGCGACGATGTCGAACTCGCGGCGCTCGTGGTCGGGGTAGCGGTCGCGGAGGGCGGCCTCGTCGCCGACCGCGGCGATCGTGTTCCCCTCGACGACGACGGCGCCGTCGGGGATGACGGTCTCGGAGTCGGCGACGACGGTTCCGGCTATCAGCATGTCCGTCCGTTCCTGACGGTCGACCGGTAAGAGGCTGTCCGTTCGCGACCCCCCAATCCCGGACGTTCGGGGCTACCGAACGAACCACCCGAGAAACGGCGGACCAGCCCGCCAGCAGCGACGCGATATTTAAATTTGGGTAAGCGGTCGTCGCAATCGTTTATAAATGACTGTGTGGTGGCGCGTGCCGGTGAGCGGCCGATAGGCCGCGAACCGCACGCGCGAGGGAGTCGGTCGCCGAGCGAAGCGACGGCGACCGACGAGGCTGGGGAGGAGTGAGGTGCGGGACGGTGCTGTGCGGGCGGGACTCAAAGGGGCAGCCGCGAGGCGGGCGCAGGTGACGTAAGCACCGCAACGAGGGAGCGAACGGAGTGAGCGACCGAGTGAGGAGCGCAGCGAGCGTGCGCCCGCCTCGCGGCTGGGGCTTTGGAGGTGTTCGCCGTCAATCGACAGTTACTCATTTATAAGCGAGCGGCTGGGGCTTTGGCGGTGTTCGCCGTCGATCGACAGTCATCCATTTATAAGCGAGCGACCGGGGATTTGGAGGTGTTCACCGCCGAGCTATGGTCGGCTATTTATAAATAGCTCTTAGAACGACTCGATCCGTCCTATTCTAGTCGGCGGTCGCGAAACGCGCGGATCACGTCCTGCCGGGCGATGATCCCAACGATCCGCCCCTCCTCGTCGACCACGGGAACACGATTAATATCCGGGTCGTCCCCGACGAGGAGGTCCAACACGTCGTCGACGTCGCTGTCGGGCGTCACCGTCGCCACGTCGGCGCTCATCACCTCGGAGATGGGCCGGTCCGCGTTGCGGAGCATGTCGACGCCGAGGTCGAGGTCGGCCCACGGGCGCTTCACCTGATAGGAGAGCGTGTCGACGAACGGGGGGAGGCCGATCGGGATCCACAGTGTCTCGTCCTCGGGCTCGAACAGGTCGACGAGGTCGGACTCGGTGATCACGCCGACCACCCGCTCGTCGTCGTCGACGACCGGGAAGCCGCTGAACTCGTAGCGGGCGAATCGCTTGAACACGTCGGCGACGTCGTCGTCGGGCGAGACCGTCTTCACGTCCGGTTCCATCAGGTCGCGGGCGGTCAGTGTCATACCGAAGCGTCACGGCGGGAGGCCGTAGGCGTTTCGCCCCGGCGGCGCGGCGGGACGCACGACGTGCTGCTCGCCGACGCAACGGACTTAGGGACCGGGAACGCAGTCGCTCACATGTACCGGAAGGGTCACGTCGGGGCGTCGCTCGTCGTCTACGCCCCGCTCGGGTTCCTCGTCACGGCCCTCGCCTCGATAGAGGTCGGGCTCGTCGGCGCGGCCGGCGTCGCCTCGCTGGCGATGGTCCCCGACCTTGACATGCGCGTCCCCCTCGTCAAACACCGGGGGATCACCCACACCGTCTGGTTCGCGCTGCTCGTCGGCGTCACCTTCGGGGTCGTCGGGCTGGCGGCCGGCCTCCAAGGCGGCGGCGTCGAGGCGCTGCTGTTCGGCGGCGCCGGGTTCCTGTTCGGCGTCGTGACGATCGTCTCGCACCTCCTCGCCGACGCGCTGACGCCAATGGGGATCCGGCCGTTCGCGCCCGTGCGAGACACCGAGTACACGCTCGACCTGTTCACGGCGGCGAACCCGCTCGCGAACTACGCGCTGTTGGGGATGGGCGGCGTCGTCGCCGCGGTCGCGCTGGTCACGGGCGACGCAGTGCCGGTGTAGAAAACCTACATCCACCTGCCGTCGCGGAGTGAAATCAGCCACGAGACGAGTTGTTAGGCTGGTATTCATACATGAGACATTGTCACACAGATTCAAGTAGAGTGACAATAATCGTGATTTAACCAATGCGATTGCGGGACCTCGCGGACAAAGACTGGAACAGTTACGAGCAAAAACGGTTCATCAGGGATGACACGAAAGCAAAAACGGACGATTTTGATCCGGAGTCGTTCAAACACGATGGGTTCGATGACCGGGAAAAGTATCTAGAGACGTACGTCCCTGCGTTGGCGGATCCGGACCGCATCCGAACTGAGTTGAACGATTTTACCCCACCTCGACTCACGGCGATCAACGACTCACCGTACCAATCCCTCGTCATTAGGTACGGAATTCTCCGTCAACTCATTCAACAACCGGACTACAGTATGGCGAAAGGCGATCTGCTGGATGCGGTTCAAAACTGGCAGCGCTCGTTTATCGAGGCGTACGACGAAGACTCGTTCGAAGAGACGGACGATCTCCTCCATCTCGCGCAGGCTGCTGTCGACTACCAAAACCAGATCGATGACTCGGAGTTACACATGGTGTACAGCTACTTCGAGCTCCACAATCGGGCACAGGATAGTAAACACGAGTACTACACGTGGCTGGACTTCTTCAAACGTCTCTCGTCGTTCGGACGCTTCCCGAAGGTCTCTCGATCGGACAGCCCCGAGCACGCCCTCGACACGATTGAAAAAGGACTCTGGTCGCTTCAGGAGCAAGCCCTCGTGTATGAGGTAAACGACGAGTCGACAAAGGAACTCGTCGGAATCCCGGAGGACTATATCGAGGTTGTTCGAGACTGGCTGTACTACGAGATGTCGGAGGAGAACCTGCTAGCGATGCTCGAAACGCTCGATGTATTCGACCGACAATCAGTCTTGATCGATGCTCGCGAGCGCTTCGGGGTAGAAGGGAAGAACTACGGCCGGAACGAAAACCGCCGCGAGAATATCGCTAAGGCAGGAATATTCCCGAGCGAACTTCTGAGAGAAGTCGTCGATAAAGACGAATTAAAAAAGATCGTCGACCGCTACGGGCTCGACGCCCACAAGCGGAAGACGGACGATATGGTCTCTGCGATTATCGAGTACTTCGAGCAGTCACAGAAGTCGGTCGAGCAAGGAGAGCCGGCAGTCGATCTCTACCTCGATGCGTACGAGGATATCGCCGACGGGGCTGTTAATCAGGTCCCTCCTCAACTCCAAGATCTAATTGATGCTGATAACGCCGAAGAGAAGCTCGATATCCTCTTCGAGGAGGCCACGGGAGAGATCTTCCGCGAGGCGTTCAACCTAGAGGGAGTGAACCAACTCGGTCAGAAGGCGACCGGGATGGTCGCTGACGGCGAGATTGAGCAGGACGGGAATTGGCTTCTGTGGGACAACAAGCGCCGTCGAGAGAAGTTCAAACTGGGAAGCGACACCCGGAGTAAAATCAAGAACTACATCGACACAAAAGACAAACAGCACGATGTCGAGTGGTTCCTGATCATCGCACCGGACTTCACAGAGCAGGCGGCGATGAACGCCGAGCAACTCGAAATGCAAGTCGGGAAGGACATCCGACTGGTTCGCGCAGCGGATCTGAAGGAGCTCGCGCAACTCTGGAAAGAGGAGTACGCGGATACCAACCGAGAGTTACCGTTGTCCGTCTTCTTCGGCTCGGAGTTCTTCGACGTTGATAGAGCCGCTAGGTTGCTCGAACTGGAGTTCTCATAGTCTAGTTGATGACTGTACTGTATATGTTAAGTAACAGATATACGGTGAAATAAAAAGTCCGATCTGACGCAGCATCGCCGACATTTACTGCTCATGCAGCGTACTGTGAGAGTCAACGCCGAGCGCACGATATTGGCGGTTGGTGAGAACGGTAGCAGCGCTTGACAACACCCACCTGATCAAATAAAGTAGGTGGAGAACGTTATCGAAACACACGTGTGCTTTGTATTAATGTGTGAAAATATTCTCAATTCATCATAGAATTTCAGTTATGTCAGACACAGGTGAGTAATATCCATTTTCGCTAATCCAAGCGGATAACCAGTCATTTGCAGTTTCTATTTCAACAATATCCTTTGAGACGCATCTGGCTAGTAATCCAAGGGATCCAGTGTATTCAATATCATACTTGTCTGCAAAATCGCGAGCATCGCCGTCATCAGTGGCAACTGGAACCCCGTGAGCAAAAGAGGCATGTACAGCTGTAGCTTCTCCCCAGTCCAAGCGAGACATACACTCGGTGACAAAATCAACACCGGTTTCTGTATCTATATCAACTTGATTCATTTCAGCAGAGAGTAATAAATGATTGATTCCTTTGTCGATATTGTTATTATTGTGTGCCATCTCAGAAAAGGAGGAACATTTTATTAAATAACTTGTATTTTCAGTGTTTGAACGCCTTGGCGATGGCATTAGGTCAATTGCGTCATCTAAAAACTCGTATCCTTCCCGTTCTCCCCTCTCAGTCTCAATTATTACTGCTTTTGTGACTGCTGGTGGCTCATCAAAACTTTCGCAAAGCTCTGACATCGATTCAGTTTTTGAAAAATTAGAAATAACGGTTGTATCCAATATAATCTCAAAATCTGACATTCAGAATTAGATATCTAAGGCAGTCTGAACTTCATACTCAGCATCCTCAAGATTACTAGGACCCAGTCGGCAGTTCACAGCACTCTCAGATAGTACATCTCTAAATCGCTGGCGAGAGATCTCTGCGAATTCTGCTGCCTCACCCAGAGTCATTTCGCCGAGGACATACAGTCCTACAGCTAGCGCGAGATCAGAATCCCCTTCTGCCATCTCTGGATGGCTCATCTTGTTATCGTGATATTACTTGTGCCACTATTTTACTCTACCGGAGGTTCCGTTATCTGACGTATATTTTATCCGATGTGAATTACGATTACTGGATCGACCCGACCGCTTCGTGTACATTCTTGACAGAACGTGAACCTTGTTAAGACTGTCCAGCCCCTCTACGGAGGGTTATCACTCAACATGTGAATATTATGTTAGATGGCCGGGGTGGGCTCCGAACCCACGATCTCCGCATGTCCCAGGTCCGAGGCTCGGCGGAGCCACGGGAAGGACGCGGACGCTTCCAAGGCGTCACCGCACCGAATCTCCGAACCCTATGAGTGCGGCGCTATGTCCAGCTAAGCCACCCGGCCTCACCTTTTCGTACCGCGATGAGACCCTTTAACCTTCCCATCCGTCGGGAGGTTGTGAACCGATCGCAGATCGCCGCGGGCGGCCGCTTCCGAAGCGGTTCCGTGTCGCGGAAGCCGCAGCGTCGCGACCGGTTTCGCCGCGCGCTCGCGGCCGACCCAGCGGATTTATGCCGGGCGCGGCGTATCCCGGGCGTATGAGCCTCCCCGAACTGCTCGCGGCGACCGTCGGCGACGAGGACGTCGTCGCCGAGGTGCCGCTGGGCGGCGACGATCGACTCGCGGTCACGCCCACCCGGACCCTCGTCTTCCGCGGCGACGGCCTCCTCTCCGACGAGTCCGTCGACGAGTACGGCCACGACGTCGAGCGGATCGAGGTCTCAACGGGCCGCCGCAAGGCGAAGATCACCCTCGGGTACGGCCTCGACGGCGACGAGACGCTCTCGGTCCCCTCGAAGCGCGTCGACGACGTCCTCCACCCGATTCTCGCGGGCGTCCTCTCGGCGAGCGGCGTCACCGGCCCCGGTGAGACGGTCGTGCGCACCTTCCGCTTCTCGGAGCTCACCCTCATCGTCACCAGCGAGCGGCTGGTCAAACACGTCGGCTCTGCCGTCTGGGACGCCGAGTTCGAGGAGTTCCACTACGAGGACCTCACCGGCCTCGACTTCGAGGAGGGGACCGTCGCCACCGCGGTCGTCCTCGTCCACGACGGCCGCTCGGAGCGGTTCAAGGCCCCGAACGAGTCCGCCCGCGCGGTCCGGGAGACGCTCGCCGACGCGGTGTGTTCGTTCCACGGCGTCGACAGCTTAGAGGAGTTCCGCGTCGCCGCCGCGGAGACCGAGGAGTCGGCGCCGGACGCGGAGGCAAGCGGAACGACCGACTTCGGGGAGGGGCCTGATCCCCTCTCGGCGTCCCCCGCCGCCGACGCGGAGGCCGACGCCGACGGGCCCGAAACGGAACTGGACGGCGCGACCGGCGCCGCCGATCCGACCGCCGAGTCCGCTCCCAGCTCCGCGACCGACGACGCCGCCGACCCGGGCGCCGCGGCGTCGCAGTCGGCCGAGTCGGCTGTCGAGTCGGTTTCCGAGTCGTCGGAAGCCAACGACGACGATCCGCTGGGCGCGGACCCCCTCGCAACGGACGCGAGCGTCGACGACGCGACGGCGGACCCCCTCGACGACCCGACCGCGACGGAGTCTCCGGACGCGGACGCGACGGACCCGCTCGACGCGGACGCGACCGAGCCCGCGTCGGCCGCCGAGGGGATCGAACAGGAGGCCGGAGACGAGTCCGCGTCCGCGGTCAACGCTGAGGCGCTCTCGACGGACGCCGCCGGCGCCGAGTCGGCGACCGGAGACCCAGTCACCGACTCCGAGGTCGTCGCGCCCGACGCCGACGCCGACGGTCCCGTTCCCGGGGACGACGCGTTCGACGGGTCGCCGTTCGAGAGCGCCGGCGTCGAGGACGCTGACCTCGCGAGCGAGGTCGCCGCGCTGCGGCGCACCGTCGAGGCGCAGTCCGAGCGGCTCGACCGGCAGTCGGCGCTCATCGAACAGCTGATCGAGGAGCTTCGCCGGGGTCGGTGACGGACCGCTTTACCTCCGCGGCCCGATCCCCGGGAGCGGCCGCCCCGATTCTCTCGGCTGAGACTCGCGTCGGATCCGTTATCCGGCCGGCGGCGAACCCTCGACCGTGATCAGCGGACTGGGCGCCCGGGTCGGCGCGGTGTTGAGCGACGTCTCGAGCACGGAGGGGCGACTGGCGGTCACCGCCGCCATCGCCCTCGGGACGCTCGCGGTCGGGTGGCTACTGTTACCGAAGGCTGTCCGCGCCGGCGAGCGGACGGCCTCGGGCTGGGTCGAGCGGCTCGTCGACGATCGCCTGGCGGAGTCGACCGAGGGCGCCATCGAGACGTTCCGCGACGGCGTCCCGTCGTCGTTCCTCCTGCGGCTCGCGGTCGGAATCCTACAGATCGCGCTGTTCGCGCTCGCGGGCGTCGCAGTACTGACGCTGTGGGGACAGTTCGGACTCGTGATCGCGGTGTTACCCGTCGCCGAGGACGCCCTCACGGTCGGCGCGCAGGTCGTCGTCTCGGCGGTGTTGCTCGGCGGCGCCTACGTCGTCAGCGACGTGATCGAGGCGTACGTCGCCGACCTGTCGGCCGACAGCGACCGGATCACCGCCCACCAGGAACAGCTCCTCACCCGGCTCGCGCAGGTCGGCCTGCTCGTACTTGCCGGCATCACCGTCCTCGGGGTCTGGGGCGTGAACCTCGGCGGCCTCCTCGTCGGCGCCGGCTTCCTCGGGATCGTCCTCGGGATGGCGGCCCGGCAGACGCTGGGCTCGATGCTCGCCGGCTTCGTGTTGATGTTCTCGCGGCCGTTCGAGATCGGCGACTGGGTGGAGATCGGCGACGAGGAGGGGTTCGTCACCGACATCACGATCATGAACACCCACATGCGGAACTTCGACGGGGAGTACGTCGTGGTGCCCAACGACATCGTCGGCAACCAGGCGATCACGAACCGGAGCCGCGAGGGGCGCCTCCGGATCCATATGGAGGTGGGGATCGGGTACGACGACGACCCCGACGAGGCGGCCGGGATCGCGGAGGACGTCCTCTCCGGGATCGACACGATCGCGAACAACCCCGAGCCGTACGCGATCCCGTCCGGGTTCGGTGACTCCGCGATCCTCCTCGACCTCCGGTTCTGGATCGATCCCCCGACCCCGCAGGCGCGGTGGCGCTCGAAGGCGACCGCGGTCGAGGAGATACAGGACCGCTTCGCCGACGCCGGCATCTCGATCCCCTACCCGCAGCGGACCGTCACGTACCCGCCCGAGACGGCGGAAGCGGACGAGACCGTCGAGCGCGTCGAACGGGCCGACGAGCCGGTCGACGGCCGCCCGAGCGACGGCTCGGTCTGAAACTCTCCGGCGTTCCTCGGACCGCGATCCGGACGCGCTTATAGACCCTCGGACGGTCCCGTGTACCCGCTCGGGAGCTCCGAGCCGCGGCCGGTGAACAGCCGCTCGAATCGCTCGATTCGTTCTAACACGTAGCTCAGCGCCGCCGTGAGCGAGTCTGCGCCGATGGACAGCAGGTGGCGCGCGCCCTTCGTGCGGTCGGCGTGATAGAAGCTGATCTCGCCTTCCGGCTCCGTGTTCCGCTCCGGCATCACCACGAGGTCCTGTCTGCTGGGGTCGTGCCGGAAGACGAGGACGTCGGTGAGCGAGTCCGCGCCGTAGGTGACCACGTCGTGGAGGACGCTCCACTTCTCCGGCGTCTCCTCGGCGAGCGCGTCCGTGTCGACGACGTTCCGCATGGTCGTCGCCGTCGAGACGCCCTTCAGGCCGGACCCGCGCCGCTCCCGAAGCCACGCGAGGATCCGCTCGACAACGTCGCGGAGGCCATCGGGGCCGGAGAACCGGCCGGCCGACCGCTCCGCCGGCAGCGACCCCCGCGTCACTTCGGTCCGCTCTCCCATGCGAGAACCCCCGTCCTCATCGTGTTAATAGATACCGGTCGGGGTCCTCACCCGTTTCGCCGCCAAGCCCCCGATTCCCGGACAGAGGGCCGCCGACCCGCGACTCACCGGTCTCGGCCGAACCCCGCCGCGAACGTCGCCTCGTCGACGGCGAGGACGGTCGGGCGTCCGTGCGGGCAGGCGTACGGGCGGTCGCACTCCCCGAGGCGGTCGAGCAGGTCTCGGAGGTCCTCGTCCCCGAGTTCTGAGAAGTCGCCGCGCTTCAGCGACGGGTGACACGCGAGGTCCGCGAGCAGGTCCTCGCGCGCGTCCCGCGAGGCGCCGCGACCCCTTTCCGCGCCCGAGAGCGCCGCAAGCGCGTCGCGGAACGCGTTCGCGTCCGCCGTCCGGCCGAACGGCGCGGGGACGGTCCGCAGGCGGCGCGTGCCGCCGCCGAACGCCTCGGTCTCGAAGCCGAGCGCGGCGAGGTCGTCCGCGTGCGCCCGAGCGGCCGCGGCCTCGTCGGTCGACAGCGAGAGCGTCGCCGGCGGGTCGAGCGTCGCGGTCGACACCGGGTCGCCGTCGAACGCCCGCGCCAGCCGCTCGTAGTTCACCCGCTCGTGAGCGGCGTGGCCGTCGATCACGAGCAGTTCGTTATCGGCCTCGACAAGAACGTAGAGGTCGCGGAAAACGCCGATCGGCTCGGTGTCCGCGAACGCCCCTGCCCGCGAGCCGTCGCCCTCGCCCACCGGTTCGAGCGCGCTTTCGAGGTCGGTGTCGACGTCCGCGGCGCGCCGGAGGTCGGCGCCCGTGAGCGCGTCCTCGACGACCGACGAGACCGCGTCCGCGACCGCGTCGGCGTCGCGGAGCCCCACCTCCCGCTTCGCCGGGTGGACGTTCGGGTCGACGCGGGCGGGCGGGAGAGAGACGTCGACCGCGGCGACCGGCTCGCGGCCGTCGGGGAGGAGGCGACCGTAGCCGTCGCGGACCGCGGCCGCGAGCCGGTCGTTCCGGACCGGACGCCCGTTCACGGAGACGCGGACGTGGTCGCGGGTGGAGCGGGTGACAGAGGGGTACGCCAGCGCGCCGGCGACATCGACGGAGACTGGGTCCGCGTCGCGCGCGCCCGCCGCGTCCCCGCCGTCGACTCCGAGGTCGACGCTCGCGTCGACGGTCGTCGACCGGCTCGCCGTGTCGCGGTCGTACACGCCGAGGAGGGCGTCCGTGCGGTCGGTCCCGGGCGTCGACAGCGTCGCCGACCCGTCGTGGTCGAGCGAGAACGCGACGGACGGGTTCGCCAGCGCGTAGTCGGCGACGAGCGCGGAGATCCGCGCGAACTCGGCGGCCGCGCCGGCGAGCGACTCCCGGCGTGCCGGCCGGGTCGCGAACAGGTCCTCGACGACGACCGTCGTTCCCCGGGCGCGGCCCGCGGGCTCGACTGTGACGTCCTGCCCCCCGCCGGACTGCTCCGCGCGCTCTGTGTCTCCCGCGGTCCCATCGACGACGACCCGGGTGCCGACTCCGTCGCCGGGACTCGTCACGAGTTCGAGGCGGGCGGCCTCCGCGATCGCCGCGAGCGCCTCGCCGCGGAAGCCGAGCGAGTCGACCCCGACCGGGTCGCCGTCGGGCGCCAACTTGCTCGTCGCGTGCCGCTCGACGGCGCGGGCCGCGTCCGCGCGAGCCATCCCTCGGCCGTCGTCCGCGACCCGGATCCAGTCGGTGCCGTCGCCGTCGACGGCGACCTCGACCCGGGAGGCGCCCGCGTCGAGCGCGTTGTCGACGAGCTCGCCGACGACCCGCGCCGGCCGCGTGACGACTTCGCCGGCCGCGATGCGGTCGACGGTCTCCCGGTCGAGCCGGCGGACGCGACCCTCGTCGTCGGCCGAATCATCCCGGGATTCGGCGGCGTCTCCGGAGCCGGACGCGCCGCGACCGCTCTCTCGCTCACCCGTCATCGTCGACTCGGGATTGGAGGTCGTGGAGGGCGTTCAGCGCCTCGATCGGCGTCATCCGGGCGAGGTCGAGGTCGCGGAGTTCCGCGGCGAGATCGGGGGGCGCGCCGGCGGCTTCCCTTTCGGCGTCGCTCGTCGGCGGATCCGTCTCGGTCGAGCCGTCGCCCGTCCCCGGTCCGGCCCGGTCCTGCTCGTCCGACGCCTCCTCCGCGAGGAACTCCTCCAAGGACGCGTCGCCGTCGCGGTCCGCGTCGTCCTCCGGATCTCCCTTATCCGTCGTTCCCTCCGCACCGGTCTCGGTCCGGTCCGCCTTCCGGTCCCTGTCCGCCTCCTCCGCGGCGACGAGGTCGCGAGCGCGGTCGACCACCGGGGCGGGGACCCCCGCGAGCTCCGCGACCTCGACGCCGTACGACGACGAGGAGGCGCCGGGGACGACCCGGTGGAGGAACGTCACGTCGCCGTCCTCGCGGGTGGCGGTGAAATGGAGGTTGAAGACGCGCTCGCGCTCGTCGGCGAGGTCCGTGAGCCCGTGGTAGTGGGTCGCGAAGAGGGCCGTCGCGCCGAGCTCGTCGTGGAGGAACTCGGCGGCCGCGCGGGCGATGGCACGGCCGTCGGTCGTCGCGGTCCCTCGGCCGACCTCGTCGAGCAGGACGAGCGAGTCGGCGCCCGCGTCGTGGAGGATCTCCGTCAGCTCGCTCATCTCGCGCATGAACGTCGACTGCCCGCCCGCGATGTCGTCGGAGGCGCCGACCCGGGTGAACAGCCGGTCGAAGACGGGGACCGTGGCGGCCTGCGCGGGGACGAACGAGCCGGTCTGTGCGAGCACGACGGCGAGCGCGACCGACCGCATGTACGTCGACTTCCCGCTCATGTTCGGCCCCGTGATCACGGCAACCGAGCCGCGCGGGAGGTCCGCGTCGTTCGGGACGAACGACTCCTCGGCCCGCTCGACGACCGGGTGTCTGCCGCCCTCGATCTCGATGCCGGCGGCGGGGTCCCCGGCGGTGGCGGATTCGCCGTCGCCCGCGTGCGCGGCGTCCTCGCGCAGCTCCGGCCGGACGTAGTCGCGTTCGACCGCGACCGCGGCGAGCGACGCGAGCGCGTCGAGCTCGGCGAGCGCGTCGGCGAGGTCCTGGATTCTCTCGGTCTCGGCCGCGACGCGCTCGCGGACGTCGACGAACAGCTCGTACTCCATGGCGTCCGCGCGCTCGGCGGCGCCGACGATCTCCTCCTCGCGCTCCTTCAGCTCCGGGGTGACGTAGCGCTCGCTGTTCTTCAGCGTCTGTCGGCGCCGGTAGTCGTCGGGGACTCGGTCGAGGTTCGCGTCGGTCACCTCGATGTAGTAGCCGTGGACCTGGTTGTGACCGACCGACAGCGAGTCGATCCCTGTTCGCTCGCGCTCGCTCGCCTCCAACTCCGCGACCCACTCGCGACCCTCGCGCTCGGTGGTGCGCAGGTCGTCGAGGTCGTCGTCGAACCCCTCGCAGATCACCCCGCCCTCGGTGATCTCCTGCGGCGGGTCGGTCGCGATCGCGCCGTCGATCAGCTCGCGGACCGCGGTCAGCTCGTCGAGCCGGTCGCGGAGGTCGCGGAGGTGATCGGTCCGGGGGAGCGCGGGGCCGCCCTCGTCGGCGGCGTCCGTCGCATCGGTGCGGTCGCCGCCCGCCCCGCCCGCCCCGTCCGCCCCCGCCAGCGTCGCCTTCAGCTCGGGGACGACCGCGAGCGTCTGATGGAGCGAGCGCAGGTCGCGGGCGTCGGCGCGCCCCCGCGAGACGCGGCTCACCAGGCGTTCGAGGTCGTAGGCGGTCGCGAGCGCGTCGGCGACCGCCTCCCGGGCGAGGCTCCGGTCCGCGAGCTCGCCGACCGCGTCGTGGCGGCTCCGGATCGCGTCCGCGTCGACGAGCGGGCGCCGGAGCCAGCGCTCCAGGCATCGCCGGCCGAGCGCACAGCTCGTCTCGTCGAGGACGTCGAACAGCGTGTCGCTCGCGCCCAACCCGCGGTTCTCGAACAGCTCCAGGCTCCGCTGGGCGGCCGCGTCGAGCCGGAGCCGGTCGCGGGGGTCGTACCGCCGAATTCTGGTGACGTACGACAGCGGGCCGTCGTCGCCCTGCGTGTACTCGGCGTACGCCAGCACCGCGCCGGCCGCACGCAGCTCCGCGTCGGAATCGAACCGCCGGTCGGGCGCCGGGAGGTACGGCTCCAGCCGCTCGGTTGCGGTCCGCCGGTCGAAGGCGCCCGCGTCGTAGTCGTGGGTCGTCCAGCCCCGCTCCGCGTCCGGCGGGTCGAACTCGGGCGCGTCGGGGCCGGAGATGAGTTCCGCCGGGGCGATCCGGTCCAGTTCGCCCGCGACCGCGTCCCGGTCGCCGGACGTGACGAGGCACTCGCCGGTGGAGACGTCGACGGCGGCGAGGCCGACGGTCGCCTGCGGGGAGTCGCCGTCGCCCTCGGCCGCGACCGCCGCCACGTAGTTCGTCGTCCCGGCTTCGAGGAGGTCGTCCTCGACGACGGTGCCGGGCGTGATAACCTCGGTGACGGCGCGGTCGACGAGGCCGGACGCCTGCTCGGCGTCCTCGACCTGGTCGCCGAGCGCGACGCGGTAGCCCGCGTCGAGCAGCGATTCGAGGTACGGCGCGGCGTTGTCGATCGGGATGCCCGCCATCGGGTAGTCGCCGGTCGAGTCGGAGCGCTCCGTCAGCGTCACCTCGCAGATGCGGGCGACGGTCTCGGCCGCCTCGCAGAACGCCTCGTAGAAGTCGCCGACCTGGAACAGCACCAAGGCGTCCTCGTGGGCGGCACAGAGGTCGGCGTACTGCGAGAGCATCGGCGTGAGCTCCTCGCGGGCGGCCGCGATCCCGGGCGGCAGTCCGGTCGCCGTCTCTCGGTCCGCCGGTTCCATACCCCGTACCCGGGCGGCCGCGGGCATAAACGGTACGGAGGCGGCGGGAAGTAGCGTGAGCCTCGTGGGGCGCCGAGAGCCTTACGGTCCTCCGCCCCCGAATACGGCCGTGACGAACCGAACGATCGTCGTGGGGCTCGCCGGAGCGTTCGTCGGCATGACGGCGCTGCTCCTGATCGGCGGGGTCGTCCTCCACCCGATCGCGCTGGCGCTCGCGGTGCCGTTCGGCGCCGTCTCTTACTTCCTCTGGTACCACGCCAGCGGGCGCCTCCACGACCAGGCGCGGCGGTCGGCCGAGGCGGCGGGCCCGACGGAGCGCGAACGCGCCAGACAGCGCGCTCGCGCCGAGGCCAACAGGGAGCGCGCCTACCGCGCCGCCGGCACGGACGGCGGTCGCGGTCCGAATGCGGGTCCGGGGACGGGGCAGCGCGGCGCTCGCGGTCCCGGCGGAACCGGGGCCCGAGACCCGCGCGACCGCGCGCCGGCGGCCGACCGGATGAGCGAGCGGGAGGCGTACGAGACGCTCGGGCTCGATCGGACGGCCGACAGCGAGGCGGTCCGCCGGCGGTACCGCGAGCGCGCGAAGCGGCTCCACCCGGACGGGGAAGACGGCGACGAGGAGGGGTTCAAGCGGCTCAACGAGGCGTACGAGGTCTTGAAGAACTGACCGAGGTTCGCTGCCTGTCGCCGGCTCTCACTTCGCCTCGACGGCGTCGGCGACCGCCCGCTCGGCCTCGTCGAGTTCGGACTGCGTGTTGACGTTCGTGAAGGTGCGCTCGGTCGTCAGCGACCGGATCGCCTTGTCGTCGACGACGACCTCGTCCAGTTGGTCCACCATCGCGAGCACCTTCCGGTCACCCCGGTCGAGCGCGCGGTCGCAGGCGGTCGCGGCGGGTTCGGTCGCGTAGACGGCCTGCGTCGTCTGGTACCAGCGGTCGTCGAGCCGCGGGACCGCGGCCTCGACTCCCGGCTCCGCGGCCATCTCGCGCAGGGAGGCGAGGAACGACGGGTCGACGAACGGCATGTCGCAGGCGACGACGGCGGCGTAGGCGTCGGTCGCGGCCCGGCAGGCGTTCCGGATCCCGGCGAGCGGTCCGAGGTCCGGTTCCTCGTCGAGCGCCCAGCGGACGGGGAGTGGGAGACCCGACAGGGCCTCCGTGATCGCATTCCGTTGGTCGGGGCGGCAGTTGACGACGAGCTCGTCGACGAGGGGGTCACCGCCGCTCGCGCGGTCGGCGCCGGGCGGGACCGGGTCGTCGGTCCCGGCGAGCCGGTCCGCGACGCGGCGGATCATCGGGACGCCGGCGATCGGCGCGACCGCCTTGTCGGCGTCGCCGAAGCGCGTCGAGCGGCCGCCCGCGAGGATGGCTCCGGTGGTCACGCCCGCGGCTTGGACGGCGGGGGACTTCGCGGTTGCGGTGGCGCCGCGCGCGGCGAGCGGACGGGCCGCGAACGACGCTCTCGCCCGTCTATCCGCCCGAAAGCGACCCGTTAAGTGGCCGGCGACCCAACCGATATTCATGCCAGAGGCAACGGATCTGGAGGAGCTGAAGCGGGGGACCGAGCTGGTCAAGCGCGGCTTCGCGCAGATGCAGAAGGGCGGCGTGATCATGGACGTCGTCAACCGCGAGCAGGCACGCATCGCGGAGGACGCCGGCGCGGTCGCGGTGATGGTGCTCGAACACGTCCCGGCGGACATCCGCAAGCGCGGCGGCGTCGCGCGGATGCCCGACCCCGAGCGCGTCCCGGAGATCATCGACGAGGTGTCGATCCCGGTGATGGGCAAGTCGCGGATCGGCCACCGCAAGGAGGCGGAGATATTGGAGTCGCTCGGCGTCGACATGATCGACGAGTCCGAGGTGCTGACGCCCGCCGACGACGAGTACCACACCGACAAGCGCGACTTTACCTCGCCGTTCGTCTGCGGCGCCCGGAACCTCCCCGAGGCGCTCCGCCGGATCCGGGAGGGCGCGGCGATGATCCGGACGAAGGGCGAGGCCGGGACCGGCGACGTGAACCAGGCCGTCAAACACCAGCGCACCATCAAAAACCAGATCCGCACCCTCACCGGTCTCAACTACGAGGAGCGCGAGAAGTGGGCCCGCGAACACGGCGCCCCGCGCGACCTCGTCCACGAGACCGCCGAGGCCGAGCGGCTCCCGGTCGTCAACTTCGCTGCGGGCGGCATCGCGACGCCCGCCGACGCCGCGCTGATGATGTACCACGGCTGCGACGGCATCTTCGTCGGCTCCGGCATCTTCGGCGCGGAGGACCCCGAGGCGATGGGCACCGCCATCGTCGAGGCCGTCAACAACTGGGACGACCCGGACGAGCTCGCGCGCATCGCGAGCGGCACGGGCAAGGGGATGAAGGGCCAGTCCAACGAGGACATGGAAGAAGAGGAGAAGCTTCAGGGCCGCGGCGTTTAAATAGGTCTTTTCGGCAGCGCGGCGACTTCTTATAAATGGAACTGCGGTGGCGCGTGCCTGTGAGGCCGCCCCGCGGCCGAACAGCACGCGCGAGGGAGTCGGTGGCCCGGAGCGAAGCGGAGGGCCACCGACGAGGCTGGGGAGGTGTGAGGCGCGGTCGCTGTGCGGTGCGGGGTGGGACTCAAAGGGGCAGGCGTGAGGACGAAGCACGCCGCAGTAAGCACCGCAGCGAGGGAGCGAGCGAAGCGAGCGACTGAGCGAGGCGCGCAACAAGGCGCGCGAGTCCTCACGCCTGGGGCTTTGGAGGCGTCCCCCGTCGATACGCAGTCAACGGTTTATAAACGAGAAACCACGCTCATCGAGATGCGCTCGTTCGCGTCGAGAGTCGACTAACAGCCACCCCGGCCGCATACCCGACGAGCCCGATCACGACCGCGAACAGCAGTCCGTATTTAAACCCGTACTCGATCCCGCCGAGCAACTCCGCGCGTGCTGACTCGTACCCGTAGCCCAGCATTCGCGGGTGGTTGTACCGCGTCGACTCCGCCCAGCGACCGGTGAGGGAGCCGACGAGCGGCGGGAACGCGAACCACCAGAGTCCGACGAGCCACAGCGAGCCGACGGCCGGGACCAGACCCGCACCCGCGAACCCCGCCGCGATAGCGATCCCGAGCGCCAGCGCGATCCAGCCGAGGGAGAGCCCGACGTCCAACCCGAGCGCAAATCCGAGGGAAGCGAGCAGGAGGAGGCCAACCACCGCCAGCGCAAGCAGTCCCCTCGCCGGGGAGGCGCCGACGAGGTGCGGTGAGGTGCGCACATTTTCGAGGACCATGCCCGGCAGGTGCGTCGCCGCGCGCAAAAGCCGTTTGGGGGGCTCAGGAGTCAGTCGGACCACAGCGAGGGCGGTCGATGAAGTCGACGGGAGCGGCTCACCGCTCGTCGTCGTCGTACACCCACGCCCCGACGACCTCCTCGTCGCCGTCGCGACGCCAGCGGACCGTCACGACGTCCGGGAACCGGATCGAAATCTGTACCGCTTCCCCGTCGATCGCGTCGTCCGGGTCGAGGTCGTCGTCCAACTCGGCCCACGCGAGGGTGTCGGACTCGCCCGCCTCGTAGTCGGTGCTGACGTTGGTCACGAACACGTCTCCCGCGCGGAGCCGCTCCGTCCCGCCGGTGTGTTCGATGGTCAGTCGGTTCGGCGCGTCGTCCGCGCCCTGGTACTCGAACGCGAAGCAGGCGAACTCCTCGCAGTCCGTCAGTTCGCGGTACCCGAGGGCGCCGAACCCGACCGCGCCCGCACCGAGGAGGATGACGGCCCGCCGCTTGGGGGACATAGACAGGGCCGCGTCGCGGCGATACATAGGCGTTTGGCTGGGCTATCGTCTTTTATAAATAGCTGACAGTGAATCGACGGCGGACACCACCAAAGCCCCAGCCGCTCACTTATAAATAACCGACTGTAGATCGGCGGCGGACACCTCCAAAGCCCCAGTCGCG
The DNA here is from genome assembly GCF_000296615.1 of Halorubrum sp. T3. NCBI lineage: Archaea > Methanobacteriati > Methanobacteriota > Halobacteria > Halobacteriales > Haloferacaceae > Halorubrum > Halorubrum sp. T3. Next base: position 647,753 of record NZ_JH815330.1, read on the forward strand.
AGGCGGGCGCACGCTCGCTGCGCTCCTCACTCGGTCGCTCACTTCGTTCTCTCCCTCGTTGCGGTGCTTACGTCGCCTGCGACCGCCTCGCGACTGCCCCTTTGAGTCCCCACCCCGCACCGCTCCGCACCGCACCTCACGCCTCCCCAGCCTCGTCGGTGGCCCTCCGCTTCGCTCCGGGCCATCGACTCCCTCGCGGTCGGCTCGCGCCCTCCGGGCGCTCGCCGGCGCGCCGGTCTGTTTATAACTGAGACGAGAGTACTACCGGTCCGATTCCTTCCACCTCAGTTCCGCAGCGCCTCGACCGGGCGCTCGTTGGCCGCCTTCCACGCGGGGTACGCGCCGCTGACGATCCCCACGCCGACGCCGAACACGAGCGCGAGGAGGAGGTAGTAGCCGTTCGTCGGGTCGATCACGAGCGCGGCGTCGACGGCGGGCGTCGCGACGACGAGGCCGGCGACGAGCAGCACGGTGAGCAGCGTGCCGGCCGCGGCGCCGGCCGCGCCGATCAGCCCGGCCTCCGCGAGCAGGACGCGGAGGACGTCGCGGCGCGCGACGCCCACCGCGCGCATCACGCCGATCTCCTGCCGGCGCTCGACGGTGCTCATCAGCATCACGTTGAGGATCGAGACGCCGGCGACGACGAGGGAGATGGCGCCGAGCCCGAGCAGGAACGTCGAGAGCAGGTCGAAGAACTCGTTGATCTCGTCGACCAAGGCGGCCAGCTCGAACAGGTCCACGCGCTCCTGCCGGGCGTTCACCTGCTCGCGGATCGCGTCGGCGGCCGCCCGCGCCTCCGCGCCCGAGTCGGAGATCACGAGCGCCTGCGCGTAGCCGTCGGCCGAGAACGCGGATTCCGGCAGGAAGACGGCGTCGTCGGGCGCCACCGGGCTGAACGTCTGGCTCTCGACCAACACCGCGATCACCCGCACCTGCGAGCCCGCGATCTCGACGGTGTCGCCCGCGCCGGCGCCGAGGTCCTCGGCGATGCCCGCCCCTAAGATCGCGCCCTGCCGGTGGCGCTCGGGGAGCCGGCCCTCGGCGGCCTCGTACGCCAGAGCCGGCTCCTCGATCCCGTACACCGTCGCGAACGTCTGGTCGCCCTGCCGCGCGACCGTGGCGCTGTCGGAGTACAGCGGGACGACGGCGGGCTCGCCGACCGCGCGCCGGATCGAGGCGATGTCCGCGTCCGACAGCGACTCCACGCCCGCGTCGTTGTTCGGCGAGACGACGACCTGCGTGCCGATGTCGCCGATGGCGTCGTCGGCGCCCAGCGCAAGCACGTTCCCGAAGATGCCGAGCGCCGCGACCGCGAGCACGCCGATACAGACGCCCAGCACCGCCAGCACCGTCCGCACGCGGTTCCGGCGCAGGTTCCGCGAGGCCATCGACACCGCGGGCCGCCAGCCGCGCAGCCAGCCGGCGGGTCCCGTCCCGCTCGCGTCGCCGTCGCTCATCGGTCGTCCCCCGTCTCGCCCTCCGGCGGCCCGTCGGTCGGCAGTCCGCCGGTCATCACGCCGTCGGTGAGGTCGACGACGCGGTCGGCGTACTCCTCGACCAGCGGGTCGTGGGTGACCGCGATGACGGCGACGCCCTCCGACTTCACGCGCTCGAACTCCGCGAGGATCGACTCGCCGGTCTCCGTGTCGAGGTTCCCAGTCGGCTCGTCCGCGAGCAGCACGGCCGGCTCGTTGATCAGCGCGCGGGCGATGGCGACGCGCTGCTTCTGTCCGCCGGAGAGCTCGCTCGGCTCGTGGTCGAGCCGATCGCCGAGCCCGAACCGGGCGAGCAGGTCGGCGGCCCGGCCGCTCGCGTCGCCGGCGTCGAACGCGGTCGGCATCGCGACGTTCTCGACGGCGGTCAGCGTCGGCAGCAGGTGGAAGTCCTGGAAGACGAACCCGATCGACTCCTTGCGCGCCCGGGTCCGCTCCGCGACGGAGAGGTTCGTCACGTCGACGCCGTCGAGCAGTCGCTGCCCCTCGGTCGGGTCGTCGAGCAGCCCGAGCACGTTCAGTAGCGTCGACTTCCCCGAGCCGCTGGGGCCGACCACGGCGACGAACTCGCCGGGCCGGACCGCGAAGTCGACGGCGTCGAGCGCGACGACCGGCTCGCCGCCGCCGCTCGGGTAGCGCTTGACGACGCCCCGGAGTTCGACGGCGTAGTCGCCCCCCGCTTCGGCGTCTGTCGTGCGGTCGGCCGCGGCTTTCGTCTCCGGGACTGCGTCGCCGCTCACGGCGCCGACCCGTCGCGTCGCCGCCCCGTCGACCCGCCGATCCGTCCGGTCCTGACCGCGAGGCCGACCGCGCCGGCGAGGCCGACGAGCGCGATCCCGCTCGCGACCGCGCCCGCGGCGCCCACGCCGCCGACGCCGATCCGGCCGAGCGTGCCCCCAGCCTCCCCGTCGTCGTCGGGTTCGGGCGCCGCCACCGTCAGCGTCTCCGTGTACCGGACGCCGCGCTCGGTGTAGGCGACGCGGATCGGGATCTCGTCGGCGACCGAGGCGTTCACCGCGGTCGACAGGTCGAACCCGACGAAGTCGCTCGCGCCGAGCGTCCCGACGAAGTACTCGCCGCCCGCCGGCGTCGGCTCGACGCCGGGCGCGTCGCCGACCGAGACCACCGCGCCCGTCATCTCGCCGCTCCCCGCGTTGCCGAGGTTCGCGTCGACGACGACCGCGCCGTCCGCGGTCTCCCGCACCGTCGCGTCCGTCACGGTCGGCGTCGCCTCGCGGACCGGGTACGTCACCGTCGACTCCGCGGCCCGGTCGGCGCCGCGCTCGTTCCGCTGGTCCGTGTCGGCGCGGAACGCCGCGGTGACCGTCACGTCCGACCGCCGGTCGAGCGGCCCGAGGTCGACGATCACCCGCCGCTCCTCGCCGGGCGCGACGTCCTCGACGACGAACGGGCCGACGTCGACCGTCTCCGCGCCGTCGCCGCCGTCGCCGGATCCTTCCGCACCGTCGCCAGACCCGTCCGCGCCGCCCGCGCCGTCGACCGCGGTCCCGACCGCTCGGAGGCTGACCCGGTCGGCGGTCGTCGTACCGGTGTTGACCACGGTCACCTCAACGGGCGAGTCGGCGATCGGCGGCGACTCGCCTTGGCCGCCGGCGTCGCCCGTGTCGAGCCCGCCGCCGCCGCCGAAGATGCCCTGAATGCCGCCGACGCCGAGGTCGCCGGCCGAGCCGTCGCTCCCCTCGTCGGTCCGGAGGTCCTCGGGGTCGAGCGCGCGAGTCCGGAGGTCGAGCGCGACCTGCGTCGGCCGCACCTCGATCACCGTCTCGCGGCTGACGGTCACGAACTCGCCGCTCGTCGACTGGTTCGCCACTGCCTCGACGGTGAGCCGCTTCGCGCCCGGCTCGTCGAACGCCGTCCACAGCGTCGCGTCGAGGGAGTCGCCAGCCGAGAGGGCGCCGACGCCGGAGACGCTGTCGAGCACGTCGCCGTCCGCGTTCCGAACGCGGACCTCGGTGACGTTCGCCGCCGCGTCGCTGCCCCCGGAGTTCGAGACGGTGACGTTCAGCGCCGTCCGCTCGCCGACGGTCGGGTCGCTCGGCGACGCCCCGACCTCGCCGACGGTGATCCGCGCGTCCGGTACCGCCGCCGCGCCCCCGACCGCGAAGGCCCCGCCGACGGCCGCGAGCAGCGCCAGCGCGGCCAGCAGCGCGGCTGTAGTTCTTGTGTGCGTCAATGTCATATCTCCTAAGCGACCGCCGTGGATATATCCGTCGGCGACGGAAGCGGGCCCGTGGCGCCGCTTTGCGGTGGACGCGACGGCGGTCCGCGCGGGGCCCCTCACGACCGGCGACCAGCCGGACTTCGGGGTTTCGGCGGCCTCCGAGACGTACCGGTTACGGACCCTTTTTCAACGGCCCGACGTAAGGAAGGGTAATGAGCGAACGCGACACCGCGCGAGCGGGTGATGGGCGATGATGGGGAACAACGACCAGCAGGCGTACGACCGCGGCACGTCGCTGTTCTCGCCCGACGGGCGCATCTACCAGGTCGAGTACGCCCGCGAGGCGGTCTCGCGCGGCGCGCCGAGCGTCGGCGTCCGGACGACGGACGGCGTCGTCTTCGTCGCGATGTCTCGCCCCTCCTCGTCGCTGATGGAGGCCGAGAGCATCGAGAAGCTCCACAAGCTCGACGACCACGTCGGCACCGCGAGCGCGGGCCACGTCGCCGACGCCCGCCAGCTGATCGACCTCGCGCGCCGCCAGTCGCAGGGGAACCGCCTGCGCTACGGCGAGCCCGTCGGCGTCGAGACGCTGACGAAGTTCGTCACCGACCACATCCAAGAGAACACGCAGCGCGGCGGCACGCGCCCCTACGGCGCCGCGCTCCTCATCGGCGGCATCGACGACGGCGAGCCGCGCCTGTTCGCCGCCGACCCCTCGGGCACGCCCAACGAGTGGAAGGCGACCGTCATCGGCGGCGGCCGGCAGGAGATTCAGGGCCACCTCGAAGACGAGTGGACCGACGACCTCTCGCTTTCGGACGGCATCGAGCTCGCGGTCGCGGCGCTGGCCGCCCACGACGACGAGTTCGAGCCCTCGGACCTCGCGGTCGCGACCGTGACCGAGGCCGACGGCTTCCGGACGGTCCCGGTCGAGGAGGTCGAGGCCGCGTTCGAGGCGGCGGGCCTCGACGTCGACGACGAGGAGGACGATGAGACCGACGCGGACGACACCGACGCGGACGACACCGACGCGGGCGCCGGCGAGTAGCGGCTCCGCCCAGACGCCCTCGACCGGCTAACGGTCGGCGTTCGTCGGCCGAGTGCGCGGAATTGTATACCTCACACACAACACTTTTAGCGCCGGGACGCCATACGTACACTGTAAAATGCCCGATTCGATGTCCGAACAGCTCCAACGGGACATGGAGTGCGAGGGGTTACTCGAGTGTTTCCACGGCCTGAAGCAGTTAGACAAGGACTGCTACCAGACGCTCGTATCAGCCGACGAGGCGCTCACGATCGACGAGGTCGCCGAGCGCGTCGACCGGGAACGCTCCACCGCCTACCGTGCGGTTCAGCGGCTCCTCAAGGCCGGCTTCATCCAGAAAGAACAGATCAACTACGAGCAGGGTGGCTACTACCACGTGTACATGCCGACGGACCCGTCGCAGATCGCGGACGACATGCAGCGGCTGCTCAACGACTGGTACGCGAAGATGGGACAGCTCATCGGCGAGTTCGAGGACAAGTACGAGCAGCCCGAGCGCGCTACCGTCAAGAACTGACCGAGCTTCCGCAGCGGCCGACCGAGCTACCCCAGCGGCCGACCATTCGGTCGTGACGCGGCCCGACGCGCGGAACTCGGCGTGCGAGCGGTCGGTGTCGGTATCGTGTCGTTTCTTCGGTGGAGCAGTCGGCTCGCGGTCAGATTCTTGTTCCGGCGGTCGGTGCGATTCGGACGGCGTCGCGCGCGGCTCTCCGTTTCCGGTCGCTGTACCGCTTCGAGCGGTTCCTCGCGGTCCGGACAGATCTCTTCAGCGGGCGCGTGTGCGGTTTACCCACAGCTTTCGAAGACGAGTGTGACGGGGAAAACCGGGGGAGGGGAGTGACGCGGCGCCGACGCTCAGAACGTGAACACGTGGTCGGCCTCGTCGGCCGCTTCGAGGAACGTGACCGCGCCGGCGAACTGCGTCGTCAGGTCGTCGTCGATGGCGTCCTGCTCCCACTGGAGCATGTCCAGCGTGGTCGTACACGCGACCGAGGTGACCGCCTCACCGCCGTCGGCGATCAGCTGGTCGAGCATGTCGTAGGGGTTCGGCATCCCCTCGTCGAGGAGCGGCTGGACCGAAGAGAGGTCCTTCTCGCCCTCCAGCAGGTGCGTCAGCCCGTCGAAGGTGAAGTAGAGGAACACGTCCGTGTCCATCGTCAGCGCGACGTGGCCGAGGTTGGTCGCCATCGCGAGGTTCTTCGGGTCGTCGTCGGAGATGATGATGCCGATTTCGTCCATGCTCACTCCTCCTTGCGGACGTAGTGGGTGTACACGTCGTCGCCCTCCTCCTGTTCGAGGAGCGTGACGCCGTCGGTGCCGGTCGCCCATCCGTCGATGTCGCTCACGCTGCCGGGGTCGGTCGCGACGACCTCCAACACCTCACCGGGGGCGAGGTCGTCTATCGCGCCCTTCGTCTTCACGATGGGCATCGGGCAGCTCAGTCCTTTCACGTCCAGGGTCTCCGCGATGTCGAGTTCTGTGCTCATGGGTCAGTTGTTTGTACGCAACAGACAATACTCTCTGTGATGGTTTTAATCTTGCGCATCTAAATCAATACTAGGTAGAACCGCCGCGACGACCGACGTCGGATCGGTCGGACCCGGTGCCGATGGCGGCACTTACGGTCGTCGGGGCCGAAGCGGGTCCCATGGCGACGACCGTTCGGGTTCGCTGCACCGACTGCGCGTACGAGGAGTCGTTCGACTCGCTCCGCCGGGCGCGGACCGCGCTCGACGAGCACGAACGCGCGACGAGCCACGCCGTCGACTGGGAGATCGGCGGACTCTCTTCCGGGGTCGAGCGCGCGGGCGACGACGCCGGCGTCTGCGGCCGAGAGGGGTGTGCGAACTCCGACTCGCCGCTGCTCGATCACGACCCGTCCGCCGCCTCGGACCCGAGCGACTGAGTCCGCTTGTCGTGTGTATTGTACAACAAAAACAATATTACCGTCGGGGACGAAGGGGTAGGTATGCGTATCGTATTCGCGACGGACCTCTCGGACGCGAACGAGGCGGCGATCGAGTCACGGACCTGTCTCGACTGCCTCGACAACATCGGCGTCACGGAGGTTCATCTGCTGACGGTCGTCCCGGACAACGTCTCCAGCGGGCTGCCGGGGATGGACGCCGCCACCGACGCCCGCGAGGCGCTCGCCCCGCAGCGCCGCGTGTTCGAGCGCGCGGGGTTCGACGTGGAGACGCACGTCGCCCGCGGGACCCCGCACCGGCGCATCAACGGCTTGGCCGAGCGCCTCGACGCCGACATGATCGTCGTCGGGTCGCGCGGCGAGGCCCCGCTTCGGAACCGACTCATCGGCGGAACCGTCCGCAACGTCGCGCGGACGGCAGTCAGACCCCTGCTCGTCGAGCGAATCGAGGAGACGCCCGACGGCCACGCGGTCAGGAAGGAACACCTGTTCCAGAACGTGCTGTATGCGACCGACTTCTCCGAGAACGCGGCGCGCGCGTTCGACTTCTTCCCGGCGCTGACGGGCGCGACCGAGCGGGCGTCCCTGCTCCACGTCGGCGGTCGGGAGGACTCGGCGTCGATGCGGGACGCCGAGGAGCGGCTGGACGAACTGGCGAGCGACCTCCGCGATCAGATGGGGATCGACGTCGAAACCAGCGTTCGGTCGGGGAACCCCGTCGAGGAGATCACGGCCGAAGAGGAGCGCGTGGGCGCGACGACGACGCTCATCGGCGCGCGCGGGACGAGTCGACTCCGGCGCCTCCTCCTCGGCAGCACCGCTGAGTCGATCGTCGCGCGCGGGACGAACAACGTCCTGCTCGTCCCGCCCGAAGCGACGCCGTCGCGGTGACGTTGCCGCAGTGACTCGGTGCGGTGACGTTGCCGCAGTGACTCGGTGCGATGCCGGCGGCCGAGGTTTTTGGCAACGGCGCGTCCAAGACGACGTGATGACACGCGAGACGATCACGCACCGCGACGGCCACGTGTACGAGTTCGGACCCGAGATGGACCCGGTGTACGAGGCCGCCGACGGCGAGTCGCTGACGGTCGAGACGGTGGACAGTCTGAACGGCGAGATTCAGGCGGACGACGACCTGCTCGACGCGATCCCGGAGGAGGTCAACGCCGCGACGGGACCGATCGCGGTGGCGGGCGCGAGCCCCGGTGACGTTCTCGCGGTCGAGATCGAGGACGTGCGCGTCGCCGAGGACCGCGGCCGCGTGCTCACCGCGCCCGGATTCGGCCTGCTTCAGGACGACCCCGATATCGACCACCCCGCGACGCGGATCACTGAGGTCGACGGCGGCGACGCGAGCGGCGCCGCGGACGAGGCGGGAACGATCGACTTCGAGGGGATCGACGTGCCGATCGAGCCCGTGATCGGGACGATCGGCGTCGCCACGGGCGGCGAGACGGTCTCGACGCTCACGCCCGACGACCACGGCGGCAACCTCGACACGACCGACGTGACCGGCGGGACGACCGTCTACTTCCCCGTCTTTCAGGAGGGCGCCATGCTGGCGCTGGGCGACGCGAAGGCCGCGATGGCCGACGGGGAAATGTGCGGGACCGGCGCCGAGATCGCGGTCGAGGTCGACGCGACGCTCTCGGTGATCGAGGATCCCGCCGTCTCGCCGAACCGCCCACTTCTCGACACCGGCGACGCGGTGAAGACGCTCGCGAGCGCCGAGACGATGGAGGAGGCTGTCGAATTAGCGAACGGCGACATGCTGGATCTGCTGGCGCACCACCACGGCTTCTCGCGCACCGAGGCGTACCTCTTCTCCAGTCTCGTCGGCGGCTTAGAGATCAGTCAGGTGGTCGACCCGCAGGTGACGGCGCGGAACGCGGTGCCGAGCGAGTACCTCTCGCTGCCGTTCTGATCGAGTTCAGCGCTCCGACCGCTCGGCGAACCGCCGCGCGGCGTCGCTCAGGCCGGCGTCGGTCGCCGTCTCGCTCTCGTCGCTTTCGACCTCGTCGATGTCGGCGTCCGGCGCGTCGGTACCGGGGTCGGCGCTCCCGCCGTCGGCGCTCCCGCCGTCGGCGGTGACGTCGGCGTCCGCGTCGTCGGCGTCGAGTCCCACACCGTCATCGGGTCGGTCCCCGACTTCGGACGGGTCGGCGTCCGGCGGGTAGTTCAGCTCGGCGGGCGGGACGAAGACGCGCTCGACGGCGCGGACGATCTCGGCGACCTGGTCCTCGTCGAGGCGGTCGGCGTACGCCTCGCGGACGAGGTCCGGGACCGCGTAGGCGTAGCTGCCACGGCCGGCGTGGCGGATGAGCCCCACGCGCCGGATCGGCCGGTGGCGGCTGTACGCGTGGCCGGAGTCGCCGTCGCCGCCGGCGTCGATGTGGGCCGCGACGGGGTCGCTCGCGCCCTCTCGGCGGTAGTGGCGGAGCATCCCGCGCGAGAGCTCCGGGAGCGCCTCGATCCGCGACCGGAGCTCCTCGATGACGGCCTCTCGGGTGCCGAGTTCGATCGCGTCGTCGAACCGGAGCGCGCTCTCGGCGACGTCGTCGCGGGTGACCGGGTCGACGTCGTCGGGCGTGCTCGACTCGGATTCCGGGGCGGGCCCCGCGGCGCCGGCGTCCGCGGCGTCAGCATTCGTGGCGTCGGCGTCCGCGGCGCCACCGTTCGAATCGTTGGTGTCCGCGGCGCCGCTGTCGTCGACCTCGGCGCCGCCGTCGGCGGCCGAGGCGCTCGATTCGGTTGCGGTCTCGGCCTCCGATTCGTCCGCCTCCTGCGCGCGCTTCTCGGTCGCGGCGACCGCCTCGTCGTACGACTTGAGTACGGACTGGTCGTCGTCACCGTCGCGGGCGGCGTCGGCTCGCTCAGGGATGCCCGCGGCCCGACCGCCGCCGCCGCGGTACGGCGCCTCTGCCTTGCCCAGCAGCGCCTGCGCGAACTGGTCGGCCATGTCGCTCAGGTCGCGGGCCTCCTCCAGCTCGCGTTCGAGGTCGGCGATCCGCCGGTCCTTCTTCTCTAACTCCTGTTTGAGGTCCGCGATCTCGGACTCGCGGCGCTCCTTCTCGTCGGAGATGGATTCGAGCTCGCCGACGAGGTCGCTGGAGACCGACTTCAGCTCGGGGCGCTCGAAGTCGTCGAGCCCGGGGGTCGCGCCCGCGTCGAACGTCTCCTTGCGGTGGAACTGGATCCGGCGGATCGACTCGTCCCAGTCGGTCATCAAAAAGGCCTCGCCGTCGCCGAGGTCCTCGACCGCGCTCGCGTACTTCGAGCCGAGGATGCGCCCGACGACCTTCGTGTCGTTGTCCCAGGTGAGCCGGTGCCAGCAGAGCCAGTCGCACTGGGTGATGAAGTCCTTTTTCACGTCGGCCGGGCGCTGACTGATCCCGACGATGCCGAGGCCGTGTTTCCGGCCGCGCTTGCCCACCTTGATCAGCATCTTCCCCGTCTCGTCCATCCCGCCGCCCTCGGGGATGTACTCGTGGCACTCCTCGATGACGAGCAGGAAGGGCTTCTTCATCCGCTTCTCCTTCGCGAACAGCTGTTTGACGACCTCTAAGAGGAGCTCGTTCGCCGTCTCCTCTTCGAGGTACCCGGAGACGTCGAGGATGATCGGAACGTTCTGCTCTAAGGCGAGGTTCGCGAGCTTCTCGGCGTGTTCGGGGGAGACGACGATGTCGCACTCGTCGTCGGCGCCGGCGTGGAGGATCTCGTACTCCTCCTTCAGGCCGTAATACTCGCCGTCCGTGTCGACGATGAGAACCGGAAAGCCGCTGTCGAGCAGGTTCTCGATCACGACGGACGCGGTGTTGCTCTTGCCGGACCCGCTCTTGCCCGTGATGAAGGACCGGCCGGTGAGCACGTCGACGACCGGGAGTTCGACCGGAGAGCCGGGTTCCGCCGTCGCGTCGCCGCCGATCCCCTCGCTGACGTCCGCGACGTGGATCGTCTCCTCCTCGCTCATACCCGTGAGAGGTGGCGCCCGCCTCATAAACTATCGCCTCGCTCGTCGCGCGGTGGTGCCGGCCGCGAGGTGAGCGCGAGGAGACCGCGAGCGGAGCGAGACCGCAGCCGCCCGCGCCGCGTTCCGCGGTCCGCAAGACGTATGCCGCCGCCGGGAGTCTGACCGCGCATGGACACCGAAAACACCCTCCTCAACGCGGTGGTCGGCGCTATCGCGTCGGCCGTCCTCTCGTTTACCGGTATCTCACCCCTCCTCGGCGGCGCGGTCGCCGGGTATTTAAACGGCGACGACGGGCTGCGGGTCGGCGCGCTCTCCGGCGCGATCGCGTCGATCCCGATCGTCGGGCTGCTGCTGCTCGCGCTGGTGATCCTTCCGTTCCTCGGAGTCTTCGGGTTCCCGCTCGAACTCGGCCTCGCGGCCGGGGGGATCGCCCTCGTCGCGGTCGTCATCGTGTTGGGCGGCGTCGCCTACTCCGTGGTGTTGAGCGCGCTCGGCGGACTGCTGGGCGTGTACGTGAAAAACGAGCTGTAAGTCGGCCGCTGGTACTTATAAAGAATGTATTGTAGATCGGCGGCGAACACCTCCAAAGCCCCAGTCGCGAGGCCGCAGTACGCTCGTTGCGCTCCTCGCTCGCTCCGCTCGCTGCGGTGCTTACGTCGCCTACTGCGGCCTCGCGACTGCCCCTTTGAGTCCCGCCCAGCACCGCAACCTCACGCCTCCCCAGCCTCGTCGGGCGCTTCCTTCGGGCTCCCTTCGGTCGCCCTCGGAGCGCCCGACTCCCTCGCGCGGTGCCGTTCGCGGCCGCCGGTGGCGGCCGCTCACGGGCACGCGCCACCGCGCTATTCATTTATAAACAGCCATATACAGAATCCGCCCGCGACGCCGAGCGGAGCCGCCTCAGTGCTCGCCGCCGGTGCCGCGCCGGTCGGAGTCGAGGTCGATGTCGAGATCGTCGAGGAGTTCCTCGGCCTCCGCGCGCTTCTCCTGATGGTCTTCGAGGAACTCGCGCATGAGCTCCGCGGCCTGCTCCTTACAGCCGCCACAGAGGCGCTCGCCGTTGACGCACTCGGAGTAGACGGTCTTGGTGAGTTCGTCGTCGTCGCCCGCGAGCAGGTAGGCGTACAGCTCGTAGACGGGGCACTCGTCGGCCTCGCCGCCGAGCTCGCGCTGCTCCTCGGCGGTGTCCCGGCCGCCCGTGGTCGCCGCCTTCACCTTGTCGTAGCCGTCCTCGGGGTCGTCGAGCAGGGAGATGTGGCTCGCGGGAATCGACGAGGACATCTTCCCGCCGGTGAGCCCCGTCATGAAGCGGTGGTAGATCGAGGAGGGCTGCCGGAAGCCGAACCCGTCGTGGTCGATCTCGACCTCGCGGGCGACCGACTCGGCTTCGCCGCGGGTGAGGTCGAACGCGTCGACGTGCCCCTCGAAGACCCGTTTCTCGCCCTCTACAGCCTCGATCAGCGCCTCGAACGCCTCGTCGGTCGCGTTGCGGTCGAAGAAGCGCACGCGGGGGCGAAGGGGTTCCTTCCCGCCGGCTTCGAGCTTGTCGAGCGCGGTCGACTTCGCGGCCGCGAGGTCGACGCTCTCCCGGTCGCTCTCTGGCGGCTCGTAGTCGGCGAGCCACGCGGCGGCGTCCTCGCAGCGCACGTCCGCGTCGCCGTCGGCGTCGTCCGCGGCGTTCCCCGCCGCGAGCGCGTCGTACGCGGCCCGGACCAGCCGTCGCTCGTCGTCGTCGAGCTCGAAGGAGGCGAACGCCTCGGTCACCTTGAAGTAGCGCACGCGGGTCGCCAGGTCGCGGGTGAGCCGGACGTGCGGGTCCTGGTCGGGGCCGACCGGGATGACGGTGGGCTTCGGCTCGTCGACGAGCTGGGGGTAGAGGATGTCCGCGGTCTGAGTGATGACGCTCTGCATGTGCGAGATGTTCGTCTCGCCGTCGAAGCCGTAGATCGCCTCGAACTCCGAGAAGTTCGCCTTCGAGCCGAGCTCGAAGCCGAGGTCCTGGACCGCGCGGTTGTCCGACTGGCGGTACAGCTCGCCCTCCTCGGCGTCGAAGCCGAGCGCGAGGAGGCTCAGGAGGTAGTTGCGGGCGTGCTCGTCGATCTCGTCCCACGACATCCCCCGCGCGGAGTGTGCCTCCAGGTCGGCGATGAGGCCGAACGCGTCGCCGCCCTGCTGTTGGTGCCAGATGATCTCGTCGAACACGAGCTTGTGGCCGATGTGCGGGTCGCCCGTGGGCATGAACCCGGAGAGCGCCGCGAACGGCTCGTCGTTCGCCATCGCCTCCGCGACCGCGTCGTACTCGCGGTGCCCGAAGATGACGCCCCGGCGCATCAGGTAGTGCGGGTCCGGCACGTCGTCGGCGACGTCGTCGAACGCCTCGATGCCGAACTCCGCGAACAGGTCGGCGTAGTCGCCGACCGACGCCGACCCCCACGGGTCGAGCGCGACGTCCTCGGTCGGCTCGTCCGCGCGCTCGGTCCCGCCGTCGGTCCGGGGGGGCGTCGGCGGCCCGCCGGCGGCGGCGGACTCGCGTCCGTCGCCGCCCGGCGTCGCCCCCTCGGAGGTGTCCTCGTCCATACCACCTCTCCCGTCGGTCGACGCAAAAACCGTTCGCTTGCGCGGGAGCGGTTGGCACGCGTCGGGCGGGGGCGGCTGTCCCCCGCGTCGGGTCACTCCGCCTGCGGCACCAGTCGCGTCGCGGTCGCCTTCCACCGGATCGAGACCGGGTCGCCGCGGGCGAGGCCGAGCCGCTCGATGCTCTCGGCCGTGATCAGCGCGGCGACCGCGACCCCGTCCGAGCCCCCCTCGGCGTCGTCCGCCTCGCCCGAGTCCGCCGCCGCCCCTACCGCGATCCGAAGCGTCGACACCGTCTCGCCGGGGTCGACGGCGGAGATTCGCCCGTTGAGGCGGTTCCGCGCGCTCGTCGCGTCCGGGTCGACCGCGTCGGCCGCGTCGTTGACCGTGACCGCGTCGGCGCCGATCCGGACCTGGACCGCGTCGCCGACGGCCACCGTCCCGCGGTCGTCGCCGGAGTCGTCGGCCTCACCGCCTCCACCGTGGAGCCCGGAGAGCTCGCCGACCGGGGTGTCGACGACCGCGAGCTCTCCGTCGACGGCGGTCACGGTGCCGTCGAGTACCGTCTCCGGCACCGCCGCGGTCGCAGCGAGGACGGCCTGGAGCCGGTCGTAGCGGTCGAGCAGCGCGCGGCCGGACGCCGCGAGCCGGCTCCCGCCGCCGCCCTCGCCGCCGCGGCGCCGCTCGACGAGCGTCCCATAGGCCTCCTCTAAGTCCTCGATCCGCGAGAGCGCTCGGGCCCGGGAGCGTCCGAGGTCCGCGGCCGCGCCCGCGACGGACCCCGCCGCGTCGACCGCGCGCAGCAGCGCCGCGTCCCGACCGTCGAACTCGACGCCGTCCTCGATGAGCGCGGCGCGGCCGCGACCCGCCGCCGCGTCCGGATCGGATTCGGTCGGCTCTCCCATGTCCCGCGGTTGCGGCCGGGCCGTGATGGCGTTTTCGACCGGCCGGGACCCCTCGCTTGCCGCGGCACGCAACTTATATGTGGGACCGCACCACCGTTGTATCTATGCTGATACAACGACGGAAGTTCGTGGCGGCGCTGGGCGCCGGAGCGGTCGCGAGTACGGCCGGCTGTTCGTCGACGGACGGCGGCAACGGGGACGGAGGCGACGGGGGGAGCGGCGACGGAAGCGGGGGTAACGGAACCGACGGCGGCGAAAGCCCCGAGGAGTCGATCGGCGTCGCCGGCGAGACGCTGACGCTCACGACGACGACGAGCACGTACGACACCGGGCTCTTAAACGAGATCCACACGGACTTCGAGGAGATGTACGGCGTCACCGTCGACGCCGTCGCGCAGGGGACCGGCGCGGCGTTGGAGACCGCCCGCAACGGCGACTCGGACATCGTGATGGTCCACGCCCGCGGGCTCGAAGACGAGTTCATGCGGAATGGCTACGGGATCAACCGCCGGGATCTGATGTTCAACGACTTCGTGATCGTCGGCCCCGAGGACGATCCGGCCGGGATCGAGGGGATGGGCTCCGCGACCGACGCGCTCACCGCCATCGCCGAGGCGCAGGCGCAGTTCGTCTCCCGCGGCGACAACTCCGGCACGCACACGAAGGAGCTGAACCTCTGGGAGGCCGCGGGGACCGAGCCCGGCGGCGACTGGTATCAGGAGACCGGCACCGGGATGGGCGAGGCGCTGAACATCGCCAACCAGCAGGGTGCGTACACGCTCTCGGACCGCGGGACCTACATCTCGCAGCGCTCGGAGATCGACCTGACGATCCTCGTTCAGGGGCCGATCGAGGACGGCCCGGAGATCCTCGCGAACCCGTACGGGATCATGGCGGTCAACCCCGGCGTCCACGACAACGCCAACTACGACCTCGCGATGGCGTACATCGGCTGGATCACCAGTCCGGAGGTCCAGGAGTCCATCTCGGAGTACCAGGTGAACGGCGAGCAGCTGTTCTTCCCCAGGGCGGTCTCCGAGGACCCGGACTTCCAGCAGTACGTTCCGGAGGGTTGGAGTAGCGACGACTCGGACGAGTAGCCGTGCCATCCGCAGCGACCGCACAGCTCGGACCGACGCTGTTCGAATCGACCGCGCGCCCGGCGTTCGCCCTGCTCGAATCGACCGCGCGCCTCGCGCCGGCGCTGCTCGACGTCTCGTTCAGGGACGGGTACGTCGGGAGCGTCATCGCCGTCTCGCTGTACGTGAGCCTCACCGCGGTGGCGCTGAGTACGCTCGTCAGCGTCCCGGCCGCCGTCGCGATCGGACTCGCCGACTTCCCCGGGAAGGGGTTCGTGAAGTCGGTGGTCAACACCGGAATGGGATTTCCCAGCGTGGTCGTGGGGTTAGTCGTGCTGTTCGCGGTCTCCAACCAGGGGCCGCTCGGGTCTCTCGAACTGATCTTCACTCGCGAGGCAATGATCATGTCGCAGTTCGTCCTCGCCACGCCCCCGATCACGGCGATCAGCCTCGCGGCCGTGGGCGGCGTGGACGACGGGGTCCGCGACGCCGCCCGCGTCCTCGGCGGCACGCGCGTCGACGTGGCGCTGGTCGTCGTCAAGGAGGCGCGGTACGGGATCGCGACCGCGGTGCTCGCCGGCTTCGGCCGGGCGATCAGCGAGGTCGGGTCGGTGCTCATCGTCGGCGGGAACATCACGAGCGCGTCCGGCATCTCGAAGACCCGGACGCTGACGACGGCCATCCAGCTCGAAGCGCGGCAGGGCCAGTACGAGACGGCCATGGTTCTTGGCGCCGTGTTGGTCACCCTCGTGTTGACCGTCAACGCGATTGTCGTCCGCTTCGGCGACCGGGGGGTGACCGGCTGATGCTCCGCGCGACGGACGTGTCCCTGTCGTACGACGAGGAGGCCGTGTTCCGCGACCTCTCGATCGAGGTCGGCGAGGGTGAGGTCGTCGCTGTCATCGGCCCCTCCGGCGTCGGCAAGACGACGCTGCTCCGGACGCTCGCGCTCGCGCTCGAACCCGACGAGGGTGCCGTGACGCTCGACGGGACCGACGCGTGGGCGGTCGACGAGGCCGAGCGACTCGCGCTGCGCCGCCGCGTCGGGATGGTGTTCCAGGAGGCGAGCCTCTTCGACGGGACGGTCGCGCGAAACGTCGAGTACGGGCTTCGGGTCCGGCGCTCGTGGAGCGACCGGCTCGCCTCGGTGCTCCGGCTGAACGGCGCCGCCGACGCGGTCCACGAGTCCCTGGAGGTCGTCGGGCTGGCGGACAAGACCGACCAGCCGGCCGACTCGCTCTCTGGCGGCGAGGCCCAGCGCGTGTCGTTCGCCCGCGCGCTGGCGTACGAGCCGGACGCCCTGCTGCTCGACGAGCCCACGTCGGACCTCGACCCGCGGAACACGGCCGTCATCGAGGAGGCGATCGGCGAGGCGAGAGACAGGGGGATCGGCGTCGTCGTGGCGACCCACGACATGCACCAGGCTGAGCGCGTCGCGGATCGCGTCGCAGTGCTGTTGGACGACGGCATCTCGGAGATCGGGCCGACGGAGTCCATCTTCGAGGATCCCGAGAACGAGCGCACCCGGAAGTTCATCTCGGGCGAACTGGTGTACTAATAAATATCGAGGAGTGACGGGAGCCGAGTCGGATCCGGCGATCTGAGATAGGTGATCGACGACGCTGCGGCGAATACCTCCAGAGCCACGGCCGTTCACTTATAAATGACTGACTATGGATCGACCGTGAACACCGCCAAAGTCCCATTCACTCGTTTATAAATGATTGACTATGGATCGGCGGAGAACACCGTCAAAGGGGCAGTCGCGAGGACTCGGGGGCCTTGCTGCGCTCCTCGCTCACTTCGTTCGCTGCGGTGCTTGCTGCGGCCGCCTTCGCCCTCGCGACTGCCCCTTTGAGCCCCACCCGACCGCAACCGCACAGCACCTCACGCCTCCCCAGCCTCGTCGCTGGCACCCTCCGCTCCGCTCCGGGAGCCAGCGACTCCCTCGCGCGTGCTCCTCGCGGCCGCCTTCGGCGGCCACTCGGAGGCACGCGCCACCGCGCCGGTTATTTATAAGCGATCGACACCGCCGCTTCAGACGTCGAAGTCGAGTTCGACCGCATCGCCCGCGTCGGCGTCGCCCGAATCGACGACCGCGTCGTCGGCCGCGAACCCGTCGTGGAGGTGGTCGTAGGTGCGCTCTATCGCCTCCACGATCACCTTCGTGTCGCCGGTGACGGGCATGAAGTTCGTGTCGCCGCTCCACCGCGGGACGACGTGCGTGTGGAGGTGGTCGACCGAGCCGCCGGCGGCGTCGCCGCCGAGGTTCTGTCCGGTGTTGACGCCGTCGGGGTTCATGTCGCGGCCCAGCGCGTCGAGCGTCGCCGCCTTCAGCTTCGCGTGGTCGAGGAGCGCCGCGTCGTCGAGGTCGGTCGGATCCTCGACGTGCTCGTCCGGGATGATCATCGCGTGGCCGGGGTTGTACGGCGCGTTGTTGAGCAGGACGTAGTTGCGGTCGCTTCGCGCGACGATCCGGGCCTCGCGGGCGTCCTCGCGCTCCGGCAGGACGCAGAACGGACAGCCGTCGATCGGGTCGGCGTCGCGCTCGACCCACTCGATCCGCCACGGCGCGAAGATCCGGTCCATCAGTCGTCGAAGCCGTGGATGCCCGCCGTCGTCACCTCGACGCCGTCCTCGGTGACGAGCAGGGTGTGCTCCGCCTGGCTCACTAAGGCGTCGTCGTCCTCCTTCAGGACCGGGTAGCCCTTGATCGCGTTCGCCTGCTTGAGCCGGCGGAGCGCCATCTCCGCGCGGTCCGTCTCTAACCACCGCGCCGCGAACGGGAGGTCGTCGAACGCCTCGATCTCTTCGAGCGCCTGCCGCGCCCGCCGGTCGCGCACGCTCGCGGAGCCCTGCTGTTCGAAGATCTCCTCGACGGTCCCCTCGCCGACCTTCCCGCGGCCGTCGGTGGCGAACGGCTCGATGGCGACCGCCTGTCCCGGCTCCAGTTCCACCGACCGGTCGACGCCCCGGTTCGGCACCGTCGGACCTGTGTGGGCGTCGTACCGCTCGACGCCGTGGCCCGAGAGGTTGAGAACGGGCGTGTAGCCGTACCCGCGGATCACGTCCTCGATCGCCTGCCCCACGACGCCGACCTCGACGCCGGGGCCGGCCTCGTCGAGCGCGGCCTCCAAGGCCATTTCGGCGGCCTCGACGAGCTCCGGGTTCCCGCTGTGATCGACCGTCACCGCGGCGTCCGCGATATAGCCGTCGACGTGGACCCCGACGTCGAGACACACCATCTCCTCGCCGAACTCCGTCTCGTCGTCGCGGCCGGGCGTCGCGTGCGACGCCTCCGGGTCGACGCTGATGTTCACCGGGAACGCGAGGCCGGCCCCCTGCTCGCGGACGAAGTCCTCCGTCCACTCGGCGACCTCGAGGTGGGTCCGGCCCGGTTCGACCATCTCGCGGGCCTCGTTCACCGCCTCGACCAGCACCGCGCCCGCCTCGCGGTAGCTCTCGACCGCGTCCTCGTCCAGAGGTCCGTGACTCATGGCTCCGGGTTCGGCGACCGCGCGCAAAGAGGTTGCGGAGAGCGATCATCCGAGCGCTGGCGATACGTTCGAACATGTTCGCTCGAAGAGGGAGAAGGCTCGGGCGCGTACGGTCGTCCATGTCGAGTACACCCTCGGACCACGGCGACAATCACGACCACGACACCGACCCGGTGACCGACCACGTCCACGAGAACTCGTGGTCCGCGAACCTCGAAGGCCCCAAACACGCGGACGACCGCGACCTCCTCGTGCGACAGGCGATCGAGGCGGTCGAACACACGGCCGCGGGCAACCACGTCAACCTCGTCACCCACGGCGACCACGGTCACCCCGAGGAGTACCTCTTCCCGGCGCTCGACGTCGCGTTCGGCGACGAAGACGTCGACTGGGAGTACGTAGAGCAGTGCGGCTGCGGCGGGCACGTCGTTCGCGTCCACGTATAGTCCGACCTATCCGCTTTCGCTGTCCGCCCGCGGAAGCCACATCCGCACCACCGTCCCGGTCGGCTCGCGGGTGTCGATCTCGAGGTCGCCGCCGGACTCCGTGACGATCCAGTGTACGAGCCAGAGGCCGAGGCCGCTCGCGTGTTCGAGCGCCGTCTCCCGCGCCTCGGAGAACACCGTCCGCTCGACCGGCGGGATCCCCGGGCCGTCGTCGGCCACGTCGATTCGGAACCGGTCGCCGTCGGCGACGACCGTCGCCTCCACGTGCGGGTCGTCGCCGTCGTTGTGGACGACGGCGTTCTCCAACACGTTCCGGACCGCCGACTCGAGCAGTTCGTCCGCGGAGACAACGGCCGAGTCGGGGATGGTGACGGTCACCGTCGCCTCCGGGAACGACGACTCGAGCGACTCGCAGAGGCGGTCGACCAGCTCGGCGAGGTCGATCTCGGTCCGTCCGGCGTCGCTGTGGAGCGCGACGTCGATCTCGCGGGCCTGGTCGCTGAGGTGGGTCAGGGTCCGCACCTTCCGGTCGATGATGTCGAGGTAGGGGTCGCCCTCCTCGT
Organism: Halorubrum sp. T3; assembly: GCF_000296615.1. Lineage (NCBI taxonomy): Archaea > Methanobacteriati > Methanobacteriota > Halobacteria > Halobacteriales > Haloferacaceae > Halorubrum > Halorubrum sp. T3. The sequence goes on from NZ_JH815330.1 coordinate 667,434, forward strand.
CGACGTGGTCGCGGAGCAGGTCGGCGTACCCGCCGATGACGTTGGTGTCGTTTTTCAGGTCGTGTCGCAGCACCCGGTTCAACACCTGAAGCCGCTGTTCGTACCGCCGGGCGTCCGTGACGTCGGTTGCGGTGATGACGACCTCGCGCGTGTCGGCGAACAGTCGCTCGATCACCGTCTCGAACCGGCGCCAGCTGCCGTCGGCGCACGCGATCCGATGCGTGAGCGACTGCGGTTCGGCGCCTTCGAAGGCGCGCTCGAAGGCCTGCTGCGCCTCGCGCCGGTCCTCGGGATGGACCAGGTCGATGACCGGGCGTCCCTCGATCTCGTTCGGCCGGTGGCCGATCAGTCGCTCTATCGACGGGCTCACGTACCGGACCAGCCCGTCCTCGCCGCAGACCGCGATCACGTTCGGCGACTTCTCGATAAGCGCGCGATAGCGCCGCTGGAGCGTCTCCCGCTCGGTCACGTCGCGGAACAGCAGGACCGTCCCGCCGCGGGTCGTCCCCGGCCCCGTGATGTCGTGGACGTCGACCGTCAGGAACCGCGGCGCGCCGTCGCCGTCGACCGTCACCCGGAACTCGTCGTCGGACGCCGCCTCCGCCACCGCGTCGGCGACCGACGGGACGTCCGCGAACGCCTCGTCGGCGTGGACGCCGAGCTCCGCGTCCGGGAATAGCGCCTTGGCCGGGTCGTTGTTGTCGACCACCCGGCCGTGGGCGTCGCAGACGACGACGCCGTCGGAGAGGTTCGCGAACACCGCGTCGCGAGCGATGGGGGAGACGTCGAGCAGCCGGTACCGGAACACGACCCACGCCAGGAGCGCCGAGGTCCCGCTGAAGGCGATCGGCGTGAAGTCGACGACCCCGTTCTCCGGCCCGACGAGCCCGGCGATGCCGGCCGCGCCGAGCGCCAGTGGCGCGACGCCGGCGACGAAGAGGACGGCGGCCTGCCGGCGGAACACGCCGTCGCGGGAGACCGCGGCGTAGCCGAGGACGGCGTAGGTGAACAGGTTGACCGCGTAGGTGTAGCCGACGAACCCGAGCAGCGCGGGCGTCGGCGCGTACTCCAGGACCCGGAAGCCGCCGGCGTCGACGAGGACCGGATCGACGTAGAACAGCGGGTCGACGCCGACCGTCCAGACGGCGACGGCGAAGGCGACGGGGACGACCCAGAAGAGCGCGAAGCGGCGCCGGTCGAGCCACGCGGTTCGGTCGACGTACGAGAGGACGAAGGCGGGCCACGCGACCGCTAAGCCGGCGGAGCCGAGCCAGACGAAGCGGTTGAAAAACAGCGTGAGATCGAGCGACGTCGCCGACAGCTGGGCCGCGTACGCCAGCGACCAGACGCCGGCGGTGCCCGCGACGCCGACGAAACTCCGCAGGAGGGCGTGGCCGCCGCGCGAACGGTTCCCGACCGCGTACGCGGCGAACGCGAAGGACGCGACGGCCGCGACGAGCAACGGAACCGTGTACGGCGTCGGTTGCCACGCCATCGATACCGATAGGATGCGAGAGCCCGGTAAAAAGGGACCGAATCCCCTAACCCGTTTGAGAAGAGTAGGTTCGTATGCTCGAACCGGGCGACTCCGCACCCGAGATCACGCTCACCGACCACCGCGGCGAGACGGTCACTGTCGACCCGGCCGCGGCCAGTCATACGGTCGTGTACTTCTATCCCCGCGCCGATACGCCCGGCTGTACCGCCGAGGCGTGTAGCTTCCGCGACGAGTGGGACGCGTTCGAGTCGGCCGACGTCGCCGTCGTCGGGATCAGCGACGACCCCGTCGAGGACCTCCGGCCGTTCGCCGCCGAGTACGACCTCCCCTTCACCCTCCTCTCGGACCCCGACGGCGCAGTGTCGAGCGCGTATGACTCCTACGGCGAAAAACAGATGTTCGGGAACACCTTCGACGGCGTGTTCCGGAACACGTACGTCCTCGACGACGAGGGGACCGTCGTCTTGGCCTACGAGGGCGTCTCCCCCGAGGACCACGCCGTCGAGATTCTCGACGACATCGAGGCGCTCGACGGCTGAAGGCAGACCGGCCGTCGCCGAGAGGAATCCGCCGACGGCCGTCTCCCGGTAGTATTATTACGTGTCACGAGTCACGTGAAACGATGCCCTCCAAGCGAACGTTCGCGAAGCGCTTAGCTGCGCTCGCGGCGACCGGGCTGGGAGTCGGCGGACCGATCGACGCACTGACCTCGGAACCGCCGCCCGACGCGACCCTCGCGGTCGGATCGGCCGCAACCGGCGCCGGAGCGAGCGGCGGCGAACCGGTAGACGGCGACGCGACGAGCGGCCGCGACGGCGCCGGCGCCGGCGCCGACGGACCGCAATCGGCGGTCGCGGCCGGAACCTACGACCCGGCCGCGGCGGCGTCGAACGCCGTTGATACCGTCGTGACCGGACGGGTCGATCCCGCGGTCCTGACGGCGACCGGCCTGCCGGGCGGGGTCGGGAGCCGACTCCGGCGACTGCTCGACCGATACGAAAGCGTGTCGCTCGCCGCCGTGCGGCAGGCGACCGGCGGCGCCGCGCTCACCGCGGACGGGCCGGAGGGGTGCGCCGTCGCGGTCGGCGACGTCGACGCGGCCGCGCTGAGCGCCGAGCTCGATGCCGACCCCGAGGTGGCTCGCGAGGCGGACGACGACTCGGGATTCGCCCGGTTCCGAGCGCCGAGCCTCGGGTCGGCGGTCGGCGTGGGCCCCGGTGAACTCGTGGCCGCGTACGGCCCGACCGCCGGCGTCGCCGCGGCGCACCGCGATGCCGGAATCGGTGGAGGCGTCAACGGAGGGAGCGTCGACAGCGGGAGCGTCGACGGAGGGACCGTCGACGGCGGAGCGCGGCGACGAGCGAGCGCGACCGCGAGCTACGGTCCCCTCCCATCCCTGCTTGGGGGCGACGCGACGGTGTGCGTCAACCTCGGGCCGGACGCCCGCGATCACCTCCACGACCTGCTCGCCGACGCGCCCGACGAACTCCGCACCGCGGTCGACGCGTCGGGCGCGGTCGGGGCCTCGCTCCGCGTGACCGACGGGGAATCCGCTACCGGAGGCGCGGACCCGGGTGAGCCGACCGTCGCGCTGCGGTACGGCGCGGTCGCGGACCCCCGACGCCTCGACAGGGAGACCGCCGAGGCGATAGCGCGGGCCGCCCGCGAGGGCGAGACCTCGCTCGCGGACGCGAGCGTCACCCGGCACGGGCGGACCGTGATCGTCGACGCCGCGGCCGAGAGCGACCTCTTCGCCGCCCACGCCTCGCTGTTCGACGGGACCGTCGGCGACCCGATCGAGGTGGCCGACGCGTGAGCGACGGAGTCGATCGCGAGAGCGCCGCAGCCGTATCGACCAGTGACAGACGCACGAGCGAACCCACGATGACGACGAGAGACAACGCGGTACGACAGCGGTATCGAACGGGGACGAGTCGATGAGTTCCGAGGACTCACCTTCGAGGACTCCCGACGAACCGGCGGACGACGCGGAGACGGCGAGCCCGGATCGCTCGCCGACGGCGACCGACCGCCCGCGGACGACGACTGAGCGGCTGAGCGCGGACGACGCGTCCGGGTCGCTCCTCGACCGGATCGAGACCCGACACGCGGTGGGGGTCGCGGCGATCCTCGCGGTGGCCGCGGGGCTGCTCGTCGCGCCCGGCGTGTACGGCGCCGTGACGGGGCCCGACGGGACGGTCGCCGTGATCGAGATCGACGGCACGATCGACTCGGGGACGGCCCAACACGTCGAGGACAACCTCCGGGACGCCCGTACGAACGAGTCGATCGAGGCGGTCGTCTTGGAGGTCGACAGCGGGGGCGGCCTGCCCGCGCAGAGCGAGCGGATGTACGCGGCCGTCGACCGCACCGCGTCGGTGATGCCGGTGTACGCGGCCGTCGACACGCTGGGCGCGTCCGGCGCCTACCTCGCGATCGCGCCCGCCGACCGGATCTACGTCGCGCCCTCCGCGCAGGCGGTCGGGAGCGTCGGCGTCGCCGGCACCGCGCCGGCCCCGAGCGGGCCGAACGCGGGGACGACCGGCCCGGACAAGGCCGGCAGCGACCCGGACACCCAGCGCGAGCGCCGCCAGACGCTCGCGAACCTCTTCATCGAAAACGTGATCGAGCAGCGCGGCGAGGAGATCGAGCTCGACCGCGAGGCGATCGCCCACGCCGACGCGTACCTCGGAACCGAGGCGGTCGAGAACGGCTTCGCGGACCGGTTCGGCTTCGTCGACGGCGCGGTCGCCGACGCCGCCGCGGAGGCGGGGATCGACGACTACGCGGTCGACACCCGCCGCACCGAGAGCCGCATCCCCGGCGGCCTCTCGCTCCTCGAGCGCGACGACGGGACGGTCGTCGTCGCCGAGGACCCGGACGACGAGCTCGGCGACGGGCTCATCCTCGCGGTCGCGCCGGCGGCGTGGGACGAGACCGTCGGCGACGACGTGATCATGACGAGCTACACCGCGCGGCTGCCGGCGGACGGCGGTGAGGCCGACGCGGCGACGAGCGGCGCGGCCGCGACGAACGACGACGAGTCGGCCGCAACGGGCGACGACTCCGCCGCGGCGATCGACGCCGCGGTCGCGGCGAACGGAGGTGTCGGCGCGTGAGCGTCGACCTGCGAACGACGGTCGGCGCCTTCGCGCTGGTCTTCCTCGCCGTGATCGGCGTCGCCGCCGTCGGGGGCGTCGTCCTCGACGACGCGCCGCCCGAGACGGCGTCTGTCGCGGACGATCACTGGCAGCTGGACGCGGTCGAACCCGAGACCGTCAGCGAGGGCGGCGAGGTCGAGATGGAGAGCACCGAGCCGTCGAACACCGTCGTCGTCCACCTCGGTAGCGGCGGTGCCGGGCTCGGCGGCGGGACCTCCATCCTGCCGATCGAAGACGGCGACTCGCCCGCGGAGGCGGACATCGGCTCGCTCGGCGGCGTCCGGCGCGGCGTCGCACCGCTGACCGCGGCGCTCGTCGAGAACGGCCACGAGGTCCGCTTCTACGGCGGGATCGCGAGCGGTGAGACGCTGCCGTCGATGCTCTCGGACGCGGACGCGTTCGTCACCACGAGCCCCGGCGCGCTGTCGGCGACCGACGCCGACGCGGTTGAGTCGTTCGTCGACGCCGGCGGCCGGACGCTCGTGACGAGCGATCCGGGCGGCGCCGGCGTACTCACCGACTTCGGCTCGCCGTTCGGCGTCTACGGCGAGGCGGGCTACGTGTACGACATGGAGAACAACGACGCGAACTACCTCAGCGTGCTCGTCGAGCCGACCGGGCCGGGGGCGCTGACGGAGGGCGTCGAGGAGGTCGTCCTCCGCGGCGCCGCGCCCGTCGGCGTCGCCGACGGACCGGCGACGCTGGCCACCGCGGAGACGTCGCGACTGTCGACGACCCGCGAGGCCGGCGCCTACGGCGTCGCGGTCCGCAGCGACTCGCTCGCGGTGGTGGGCGACTCCAGCTTCCTCGAACCGGAGAACGCCGGCCGCGCCGACAACGGCGTCCTGATCGGCAACGTCGCGGACTTCCTCGTGACGGGCGAGGCGCCCGACGTGTCGTTCGGCCCGACCGGCCCCGGCGGCGTTCCGCCGGGCGGCGCGGTCCCGCCGGGCGGAACGACGCCGCCCCCCGAGCCGACCGACCCATCGGGCAACGGGAGCGATCCGTCCGGGAACGCGACCGCGTAGCCGTCGCGGGCTCCCGGTTCCGTGCGGCGTAACGCGACGGACTGCGGCCGTGACGCCCTTCTTTTATCCCGGGAACCGGATCCCGGCCGCCGCGTCGGCGATTTCGCGCCGTTTCAACAGTCCGAATCCGAGGACGATGACGGCGAAGCCGGCGACGGTGAACGGCGTGACCGGCTCGGCGAGCAGCAGGGCGCCCGCGACGGTCGCCACGATCGGAACCACGTACGAGACGAGGTTGATCTCGAAGGGGCCGAGCCGGTCGAGCAGAGTGAAGTAGATGGTGTACGCGACGGCCGACGAGAGCAGTCCGAGGAACGCCAGCGCGACGAGCGCGCGCGGCGCGACGGCCGGGAGCCGCTGGCTCTCGCCGATCCCGAGGCTGAGCGCGTGGATGGCGAGCGCGCCGAACCCCATCGCCCACCCGGTGAGCGCGACGCTGGAGAACGAGGTCTCGACGGTCCGGAGCCCGACGCTGCCGACCGCGACGGCGATGACCCCGATCGCGATCAGCCCGACGCCGACCGCGACGCCGCCGCCGAGGTTCGCGGGGTCCGGCTGCGCGACGAGCCCCACGCCGAGGAACGCGAGGACGACCCCGACCGCGCCGCGACGATCGAGGTCCGCGCCGCCGATCCAGACGGCCGCGACCGCCGCGGTCGCGATGGGGACGAGGCTGTACGTGATCGAGGCGATGCCGCTCGTCGTGTACTGCTGGCCGACGAACAACAGGGAGTTGTTCGCGGCCACCGAGAGCCCGCCGCTGAACCCGATCGCGGCGAGGTCGCCGCGGGTCCGCGGGAACGGGTCGCTCTGCGTGAGCAGCACGTACGAGATCAGCGCCAGCGCGGCCACGTCGAATCGGTAGGCGGCGTACAGCACGGGCGGATAGTAGTCGAGGCCGACTTCGATGGCGACGAAGGAGCCGCCCCACAGCAGGGCGAGCGTGAAAAACAGCGCGACGTCTCGGTACCGTGACACGGTCGACCGAACGCGCGCCGGGGGTAAAGCGGTGTTCGTTCGCTCTCAGTAGCCGCGGACGATGAGGTAGTCCGCGAGGTCCTCGAGCAGGCTCCGGGAGCCGCTCTCGGGGAGCAGTTCGAGGTGTTCCTTCGAGCGCTCGGTGAGGTCCGCGGCGGTGTCGCGGGCGTACTCGATGGAGCCGACCTCCTCTAAGGCTGCGACCGCGTCGTCGATGGCCGCCTCTGTCACCTCGGCGGGCGTGTCGGCGTCGACGAGGCCGTCGACGTCGACCCCCTGCTGGCGGGCGTGGAGGGTGATGAGCGTCTCTTTCCCCTCCACGAGGTCGGAGCCGCGCTGCTTGCCGAGCTCCTCCGAGGGGACGGTCAGGTCGAGCACGTCGTCTTGGATCTGGAACGCGCGCCCGGAGTCGATTCCGTACTGGTAGAGGGCGTCGACGACCTCATCGTCGGCGCCGAGCAGGAGGGCGGGCGTCGCCGCTGACGCGCCGTAGAGGACGGCGGTCTTCAGCTCGACCATCTCCAAGTACTCGTCGGGGAGGATGTCGTCGCGGCTCTCGAAGGCGACGTCGAGCGCCTGGCCCTCGCAGATCTCGGTGCAGGTCGACGCGAGCATCCGCATCGCTTCGAGCCCGTGTTGGGGGTCCGCGCCCGTCTCGGTCATGAACTCGAACGCCTTCGAGTAGAGCGTGTCGCCCGCGAGGATCGCCGTCGAGACGTCGTACGCCTCGTGGACCGCGGGGACGCCCCGCCGCAGGTCGTCCTCGTCCATGATGTCGTCGTGGATCAGCGTGAACGACTGGATCACCTCGATGGCGACCGCGGCCCGCATCACGTCGACGTCGTCCCCATCGAGCGACGGGAACGCGCGGAAGTCGGCGCCCATCGGTTCGGTCCCGGTGACCGCCTCCGCGGCCAGCGTCGTCACCGTCGGGCGGAGCCGCTTCCCGCCCGCTTCGAGGATGTAGCGGGTGGCCTCGTACAGCCGCTCGGGCTCCTGAACCGGCAGCTCCTCGTCGATAGCGGCGTTGACGAGCTCACGCCGCTCGCGGATGGCCTCCAGCACCCGCGCCTCCTTCGTCTCGCTCGTCATTCGACGAGCTGGATGGTGGACCCGTTCTGCGTGACGTGGACGTCACGTCCGAGCTTGTACCCCTGCGACGTCGCGAGGTCGACGTACGGCGAGCGGCCCTTCAGCGTCTGGTGGCCGGGGATGAGGTGCTGCGGCTGGAGCGCCTGTAGCATCTCGTAGTGGCCCTCCTCGCGGAGGTGGCCGGAGACGTGGATGTCGTCGTAGAGGCGCGCGCCCTGCATCCGGAGCAGCTGTTCGGACTGGTAGCGCTGGCCCTCGTTGGTGGGCTCCGGGATGACGCTCGCGCTGAAGACGACCTTGTCGCCGTCGTCGATTTCGTACGGCGTCTCGCCGCGGCCCATCCGCGTGAGCATCGCGCGCGGCTCGCCCTGGTGGCCAGTGACGATGGGGAGGAAGTTCCCCTTCCCCTCCTTCATGATCCGCTTGAACGCGCGGTCGACGGACTTCCGGTGGCCGTACATGCCGACGTCGCCCTGGAAGTCGACGAAGTCGAGCCGCTCGGCCGTGCCGGAGTATTTCTCCATCGAGCGCCCGAGGAGGACCGGCTGGCGGCCGATCTCGCGGGCGTACTCGACCAGCGTCTTCACGCGGGCGATGTGCGAGGAGAACGTGGTGGCGATGATGCCGCCGGTGTAGTCCTCCATCGATTTGAGCGTGTCCTCAACGTGCTTCTTCGCGTACGACTCGGAGGGGGTCCGGCCCTTCTGGCCGGCGTTGGTACAGTCCTCGATGTACGCGAGGACGCCCTCGTCCTGGCGGCCGATCTCGCGGAACCGCTCCATGTCGATCGGGTCGCCGATGACGGGGTCGTGGTCCAGACGCTTGTCGAGTCCGTAGACGACCGCGCCCTCGGGCGTGTGGAGGACCGGGTTGATCGCGTCGATGATCGAGTGGGTGACGTTGACGAACTCCATCTCGACCTGCTCGGAGTCGCCGATCGCCATCGTGGCGCCCGGCTTCATCTTCACGAGGTCGTTGTCGACCTGGAACTTCCCCTCGTCTTCGATCTGCTGGCGGACCAGCTCGATCGTGTACGGCGCCGAGACGATCGGCGCGTCGTAGCGGTGGGCGAGCTTCGGGATCCCCGCGATGTGGTCGAGGTGGCCGTGGGTGGGGACGATCGCCTGAACGTCGCCCTCCAGTTCGCTCATGACCCGGTCGTCCGGGATGGCGCCCATGTCGATCAGGTCGAGGCTGTGCATGCTCTCGGTCTCCACGTTGTCGTGGATGAGGACCTTACTGAGGTTCAGGCCCATGTCGAAGATGACGATGTCCTCGCCCGCCCGGACCGCCGTCATCTGTCGACCGACCTCTTCGTAACCGCCGAGTGTCGCAATTTCGATTTCCATGGTGTGTTCGTGTCTGACGCCGTGGTCGGCGCCGGTCACTGAAACCCCGCAAGGAGCCGTCGGCGCACCGTCGTACCGCGCGTCGTTGAGGCCCCGCTACGGCCGAGTCGTCGCGACTCACCGTGTCCCGCGGGAGTGTGGTACCTCGGCGTACTCTCGCCCACGTTAAAAACTCCCGGGTTCGGCCCCGCGGCGACGGTTCGCGTCCGAGCGGGGCCTCGGCGGCCCGGCGCGGGAGGGCCGCGTCCCACAAAGCGTTTCACGCTATCGGCCGAATCGCCGCCGATGTCCGAGGTTCCCCGCCGCCGAGCCCTCCTCGCGGCCGCGTCAGGGATCGCCGCCCTGGCCGGCTGCGCCGGCAGCGAGACGGCGTCGAACAGCTACCCGAGCAGCAACCGGCCGATAGACGACTACGAACTGGAGAAGGCGCGCGACGAGCGCGGCGGCGCGCTGGTCGCTTCGGGCGACGAACTGCCGTCGCTGTCCGCCGACGAGCGGGCGCCGCAACGCCGCCAGACGCGCCGCGTGTTGGTCGCGACGGCGGACATCGACGAGCTCACCTTCGCCGGGACGGGCGCGGGCGAACGGCTCCGGACGTTCCTCGCCGCCACCGACTTCGAGTCGTCGGCGGCGTACCTCCTCGCGATGCCCGTGCGGGCGTGTCGGGAGATCCGGTTCCGGTCGGTGTCGGTCGAGCCGGACGAGCTCGCGGACGACGACCTCCACCCCCACGCCGACTTCTGTCAGGCGTACCGTCCGGCGGACGTCGACTGTAACGCCGACGAGTTCCACACGGTCGGGTTCGCGATCCGGATCCCCGTCGCCGCCGACCGATCGACCGGCAGCGGGAGCGGGATGAGCGGCTCCTGCCTGCGGCGGGAGCCGCCGGCCGTGTTCAACGCGTCGTCGTCCGGTGCGGGGGGTGACGACGCGTGACCCGCGATTCGAGTTCGGGTCGGGCGTGGAGCTCGCGGCGTCGCTTCCTCGCCGGGGTCGCGACGGCGAGCTCGGCGGCGGTCGCCGGCTGTGCCAACCTCCCGTTCGCCGGCGGCGAGGAGCGTCGGGAGCCGCCCGCGTCGCTCCCGTCGGACGTCGTCGGGACGGTTTCGTGGCCGGCGTCGCCGTTCCCCGCGGCCGTTCCGGCGTCGCTCGCGGACGCCCACGAGTCGCGGGCCCGCGAGCTGCTCGACGACGTGCCGGCCGAGCCGGACCTCCCCAACGCGGCGGTCGCGAGGGCCATCGGCGACGACCGCGAGCAGGCGATGCGGCGCGTGGAGGCCGACGTTCCCGGCGAGTGGCCGGTCGACGCCCTCTCCGCGTGGCGTCGGCGTCGAGAGGACGCCGCGGCGGTCCGCGCGGCGCACCGCGCGGCCACCGGGACCGACGACGGGGCCGACCTCGCCGCCCGGCGCCGCGCGGTGCGCGGCGACCGCGGGGCGCTCGCGGCCGACCTGGAGTATCGCGCCGAGTCGCCGACGGCGGCGGTGTTGGCGTACGAGCCCGTCGAGTCGCTGCTGGCGGAGTGCGCCGGGTACGTTCCCCCGCGCGTGTCGTACCCGGCGGACCCGGTCGCCGACCCCTTCCGGGCGGGCGAGACGGTCGCCCGCGTCGAGCGCGCGGGCGCGGCCGTCGCCGACGCCGCGGGACTTCGCGAGGCGTTCCTCGACGGGCGCGACGGGGCGGCGCCGCGCTGGGAGCCGCTGGTCGCGGCCGCCGAGACGCTGCGGGGATCGGTGAGCCGGACGCGCTCGACCGTCCGGGAGCGGGTCGGCGGCGAGGAGCCGCTCGCCGACGAGGACCTGAGCCGCACGGTGGCACAGGAGCTGCTGGCCGTGAGCGAGCGCCGGGTCGAGTCGGCGGTCGACGACGTCGACCGGGCGGCCGACGCCGACGAGTACGCGACCGTCGCCGTCGAGGCCGGCACCGCGCTGGCCGAGATGGAGGCGTACCGGCGGGCGGTCGGCGAGATCCGCGACGGCGGACACCGAGCGGTCCCCTCCGAGTCGTCCGTGCGGTCGGCCGCGAAGCGAGCGCGGGCGGCGATAGGCGAGGTCGTCGACGACGGTGACCCGCTGGCGACTCGGTTCGTCCGACCCGCGCTGGAGGCGATCGGATACGTCGACGACCGGATCGAGGAGGGGTACAGTTCGGTGCGGCGGAGTCAGGCGGAACTGGCGTACGTCGACCTGTACGCGAGCGCGGTCCCGGCGGCGGCGGAGTTCGTGCGCGAGCGGTTGGACCCCTGATTCGTGTCAAACCGACCGGCGTCGGGGACTCCGTCCCGGTATTTTTATTACCGCGAGGGGCGGCGATACGGACAATGAGTGGACGACCCCTCGACGTGCTCGAAGCGTCGCTCGAGGAGCCCGTGACGGTACATCTGAAGGACGGTACGACCTACTACGGCGTCCTCGGCGGTTACGACCAGCACATGAACGTCGTCATCGAGCCGGAGGCCGACGTGGACGACCGCGTCGACGACGACCTCGACGGCGAGTTCGCGGTCGCGATCGAAGACACAACGATTATACGCGGCGATAACGTCGTCACCATCAAAGCATGACCGGCGCAGGTACGCCCTCTCAGGGGAAAAAGAACAAGACGGTTCACGTGAAGTGTCGACGCTGCGGCGAGAAGTCCTACCACGTCAAGAAGGAGCGCTGTGCCTCCTGCGGCTTCGGCGAGTCCGCCTCCCGGCGCGACTACGCCTGGCAGTCGAAGACCGGCGACAACTGAGCCGCGATTTCTTCGGTTTCTTCTCGCTTTTACTCGCGTAGCTACGCGTGTGACGGTCGTTTATTTATAAATAATGAGTATGGATCGACCGCGAACACCTCCAAAGCCCCAGCCGGGAGGCGGGCGCACACTCGCTGTGCTCCTCGGTCGCTCGCGTTGCTCGCTCCCTGCGGTGCTTGCGTCGTCTGCGCCCGCCTCCCGGCTGCCCCTTTGAGTCCCACCCCGCCCCACACGGCAACCGCGCCTCACGCCTCCCCAGCCTCGCGGCTCCCTCCGCTTCGCTTCGGTCGCCGCGTCCCTCGCGCGTGCTCCTCACGCCCTGCGGGCGTTCGGAGGCACGCGCCACCGCACAGCATCCATACTTGCGGTTCGCCACGACGCCGCCGGGACCCAAACCGTTTCCCGCGGCGATGGCCGAGTCGGGACATGGACCTCTCAGTCGTCGACCTCTCGCCGGTCCCCCGCGGCGGCACCGCGGCGGACGCGTTCGAGAACACCGTCGACGCCGCGAAACACGCCGAGCGACTGGGCTATGAGCGGTTCTGGGTCGCCGAACACCACGGGATGGGCGACCGCCTCGCGGGCACCACGCCCGAGGTGCTGCTCGGGCGGCTCGCGGGCGCCACGGAGTCGATCCGGATCGGGAGCGGGGCCGTCCTCATGAACCACTACAGCCCGTTCAAGGTGGCCGAGTCGTTCGGCGTCCTCGACGGGCTCGCGCCCGGCCGCGTCGACCTCGGCATGGGGCGCGCGAACGGCTCGCCCGCGTCCGACCGCGCGCTCGGCACCGACCGGCGCGTCGAGAACCCGAACGAGGACCACCGCGAGCGGATCACCGCGGTCGTGAACCACCTTCGCGGCGACTACCCCGCCGAGCATCCGTACAGCGACCTCTCGGTGCCGGGGTCCGACTCGGGACCGGCCGTCCCGTGGGTGCTGGGGTCGAGCCCGTCGAGCGGCGAGATAGCGGGGGAGCTCGGGCTCCGCTACTGCTTCGCCGGCTTCATCCGCCCGGGGTTCGCCGAGCGCGCGTTCGCGGCGTACCGGGAGGCGTTCGACCCCGACGGGACGCCCGGCGGGCTCGACGAGCCGCGGGGGATGGTGGCGGTCAACGCTGTCGCGGCCGAGACGGACGAGGCCGCGGCCCGGCGACGAGCGCCCGCAGAGGCGACGTTCCGGCGGATGCAGCGCGGCGAGCTGGGCGACGAGACGCCCACGGTCGAGGAGGCGGTCGACGAGCTCGGCGGGGCGCCCGACCCGACGCCCGCGACGCTGGACGACGACGAGTGGCCGCGGTCGATCTCCGGGAGTCCGGAGACGATTTCGGGGCTGTTGGAGCAGCTGGCCGACCGCGTCGGCGTCGACGAGGTGATGATCCAGCACACCGTGCCGGACCACGAGGACGCGCTCGACTCGCACGCGCTCCTCGCCGAGGCGATGGATCTGGACGGGCGCGAATAATCCGGATCCGAGGTGGTGGACGTTCTCGACCGCTCAGTTTGGTGGGGAAGCCGATCGGCGGTGACGGACGCAGCCAAAGCCCCAGCCGCTTACTTATAAATGGCCGCTGGCGGATCGGTGACGGATACCGCCAAAGCCCCAGCTGCTTACTTATAAACGGCTGCTGACGGATCGACGGCGAACACCGTCAAAGCCCCAGCCGCGAGGGCTCGCGCGGCTCGCTGCGGTCCTCGTCGTTCGCTCCGCTCACTCCTGCGGTCCTTGCGTCGCCGTGCTTCGCCCTCGCGGCTGCCCCTTTGAGTCCCGCCCCGCACAGCACCGCAACCGCACCTCACGCCTCCCCAGCCTCGTCAGTCGCCTCCGCTTCGCTCCGGCGACTGACTCCCTCGCGCGTGCTCCTCGCGGCCTCCGCTTCGCGCCGGCCGCTCGCAGGCACGCGCCACCGCGGATCGATTTATAAACGATGACGCGGTCAGAATCGCGGTCGCGTTCCTATTCCACGCGCTCGCGGGCGGCGGCGATAAGCATCGGAAGCATCACCGTCGCGTCGCCGTAGACGGAGGCGTTGCGCGCGTCCTTCTCTAACTTGCCCCACGAGCGCGCCTCGTCGAGGCTCGCGCCCGAGAGCCCGCCGGTCGCCTCGGGGTCCATCGTGATCTGGACGGCGTAGTCGTAGGCGCGCGGCGTGACGAGCATCGTCTGGAGCGTGAAGTTCTTCGGGACGCCGCCGCCGACGAGCAGGCAGCCCGCGTCGTCGGCGTCGAAGGCGAGGTCGGTCAGCTCCGTCATGTCCGCGAGCGCGTCGAGCGTGAACTCCGCGGTCTGGGCGTACATCCACGCCTGAAGCCCTAACACGGAGTCTTGGACCGCGGGGCAGTAGATCGGCACGTCGCACTCGTAGGCGGCGGCCGCGACGCCCGGCCCCTCCGGGACGTCGTCGCGCTCGTTCACCTCGGCGTTGGCGCGGCCGAGTTCGCGCGTGAGGTCGGCGATGGAGACGGCGCCGTCGCCCGCTCCGCTCGCCTCTTCGATGTCGGAGTCGGCCTCCAGCGCCGGGAACACCTCCTCACGGAGGTGCCCCTCGAAGTCGGCGAAGTGCTCCTGCGGGAGGTAGACGTTGTAGATGCGGTCGACCCCCTCGTCGCGGAGCTCCTCGTCGTGCTCGCGGGGGGTCTTCTCGGGGTCGTGGGTGCGCCCGTGGTGGTGTTTCCCGCCGATGGCCTCGATGGAATCGTGGGTGAGATTCGCGCCGGTCGTGACGAGGGCGTCGACGTAGCCGTCGCGGATGAGGTCGGCGACGATCCGGCGCATCCCCGCGGGGACCATCGCGCCCGCGAGCGAGAGGAACACGGTACAGTCCTCGTCGTCGAACATCTCCGCGAGCACGTCGCCCGCCTCGTTGACGGCGGCGGCGCCGATCCCCGCGTCCCCGTAGCCGTCGACGAGCTCGCTCACCGTCATCCCGGCGGTCGCGCGCGTGTGGCCGACCGGGTCCTCGTGAAACTCCTCGCGGTGCGGGTGGTGGCCGCCGTGTTCGTCGCCGTCGCCGTGGTCGCCCTCGGCACCCGCCGCGTCGTCTCGCGTTCCCTCGTCGCTGTCGGTCATAGCTCCGGGTGGGGCCGGCGCGCGTTTGAAACGCCCGATCCGAGCGCGGGCCGCCCGCGGCCTCACGGAGCGGCTACCCGCCGCTTACGGGCGGGAACAGCGCGAGTTCGTCGCCCGCCTCCAGCGTCGCGTCGAGCCCCTCGTCGTGGTGGACGCTCCGCCCGTTCCGGAGGACGTTGATGTGGTCGGCCACGGTCCCGTCCTCGATGACGCGGTCCCGGAGGTCGGGATGCGCGTCCAGCAGCGCGTCGAGCGCGTCGCCGACCGTGTCGCCCGGCTCCGCGTCGACGGTCACCGCGCGGTCGCCCGCGATCTCCGCGAGGTCGGCGAACAGCTTCCACTCCATGGCGGATCCCCGCGCGGGCGACTCAAGAGCGTTGCGTCCCGTCGGGATCGGCCGCGGTGTCGGCGTCGCTCCGGTTCGCGTCGTCGCCACCCGCCGTGCCGTCGTCGCCACCCGCCGTGCCGTCTTCGCTCCCGCCCGCGTCGTCGGAACCGGTTTCCTCGTCGACCTTGGCCTCCGCGTCGAAGTCGGTCCCCTCATCGATGTCGTCGAGTTCGGCGTCGCGCGCGGCCGCGGACGCCGTCTCGGCCCCTCCGGCTTCCCCGTCCGCATCGGGCGGCGACGCGGCGGCCGTCTCGAACCGACGGATTGCGTCCGGCCGACCGACGAGGTACACTAAGTCCCCGGCGCCGAAGGCGTACGCGCGCGGCGGGATCGGCTGGACGGGCCCCTCCGCCGGGCGGACCGCGGCGACGACGGCCCCGACCTCGCCGACGGTGCTCCCGTCGAGGTCGCTCCCGACGCCCACCGCGACCGAGGCCATCGTCTCGTCGGCGGTGCGCAGCAGGGAGGCGAACTCGCGGTCCGCCTGCGGCTCCGCGGGGAGGGTCACGAGGCGGTAGTCGCCCTCCTCGGTCAGGCGTTCGGCGTCCGACTCGTCGAGCGCGACGGTGACGACGTCGCCGGCGACGCCGCGCAGCTCGCCGGTCGCGACGCGCTTCGGCTCCGGGTCGTCGCGCCACAGCTGGACCGTGTCGCCGACGGTCGCGTTGTTCGGCGGGTCCGCCGCGACCGCGACCGCCGCCGACCCCGGCGCGAGCGTCGGGCCGAGCCCCGCGGCCCGGGAGCCGACCGCGAAGAACTCGACGCTCCCGTCGGCGTCGAGGTCGACGTCGACGTAGCCGACGCTGTACTCGTCTTTGAGCCGGGAAACGAGCCGGTCGCGGAGCTCCGCCTCCGAGATCTTCCGCGGGAACAGCAGGGTCGTCTCCGCGAGCTCGGCCTTCTTCTCCGGCGAGGCGGGGTCGTACGTGTCCATGTCGCGGATCTCGTCGGCCGGCGGGAGCGTCACCGCGGTGAACCGCCCGACTGCGCGGACCATTCCGCTCAGCTCCCCTTCGAGCTGCTTGGCGCCGGAGAGCGCGAACACGTCGACCGCGAGCCGGTCGCCCGCGTACCGGCCGACGGGGGCGGTCACCGCCGCGACGCCGAGAGAGACGAGGTTGAAGAACACGCTCTCGGGCGCCAGGAGGGCGGGATTGTCGCCGATCGCGACCGACCCCAGCGAGGTCGTGTTGAGGTATAAGGCGACGACCGAGACGCCGAGCAGGCCGGTCACCCCCTCGGGGATCTCCGCGCGGAAGTACCAGCGGTAGGCCAGCGCCGCGCCCCCGGCCACGAGCGTGGCGACGACCGCGAACGTGACGAGCGTGACCGCCGCCTGTCGCGGCCGCGCGAACCCCACGTCGACCGCGGCGAGGGCGGTAAGCGGGACGAGCGAGGGGCTCACGCGGCCACCTCCGCGAACCGGTCGATCGCGTCGCGGCTCCCGACGACGAACAGGTCGTCGCCGGCCGACAGCGACTGCGAGCCGTCGGGCGCGATGATCCACGACTCGTGGCGGGCCGCGAGGACGGCCACGTCGTACGCCTCGCGAATCTCGGCCTCGCCGATCGTGTGGCCGTCGAGCGGTCCGCCGGCGACGACCGAGACCTTCCGGAACCGCTTCCCGGCCCGGCGCAGCAGGGCCGTGAGCTCGTACTCGCGGCGGGTGCCTCGCGACAGCACCAGCACGCGCCCGCGGTCGGCGCGGAGGAGGGCCGCCGCCTCGGAGCGGTCGAGCGCGAGCGTCACGCGTCCCTCGCCGCCGGTCGTGGTCGGGGCGGTCGCCGCCGGCGGGGAGGCGACGGCGTCCTCGCCGCCGTCGGTCCGCGCGTCGTCGTCCGGGTCTGGGCCGTCGCCCGCGGCGGGAGCGGGTTTCGGCGCCGCGCCGCCCCCCGGCTCCGGCTTCCCGCTCGACCGGGCGGCGATCACGGCGCCCTCGGCGTCGAGGTCGGGGGTGATCACGCGGACGACGTCGCCGCGGGCGATTCCAGTCGGGACGAGCGCCGACACCGACACGGCGCGCTTCCCCGCGGGCACGCGCTTCGAGAGCGCGCCGGTCGGCGGCGCGGCGGCCACGGTCGCGCGCGCCTGCTCGTCGATCCGGACCGCCACGTCGGCGAGGTCGAGCTCGGTCCGGAGCCGCTCCGCGAAGCGGTCTTCGAGCTCGGCGAGCGGCAGGTCGGCGGGGAACGTCCAGTCGCCGTCGAGGATCGCCGTCCGCGTGTCCGCCGGCAGCGGCGGGTACCCCTCCATGTCGTTCACCTCGCCGGCGACCTCGACGGAGACGCGCCCCCGGCCGCCGACGAGCTCGATCACGTCGGTCGAGAGCGTCCGGTCGCGGAGCTGCTTGAGCGAGATTCGCTTGGGGACGCTGGCGCCGAGCCGGTCACCCTGCGCGTGGGCGTACATCGAGAGCATCAACACCACGACGATCGCCGTGAGGATCGCCGGCGCGCGCTCCGACGAGCGGATCGTCTCGTCGTTGAGCGCGAGCAGCCCGCCGTTGATCCCGGCGATCGCGAGCGATAACACGACGACTCCGAGCCCGGGGATCGTCACGTCCGTCACGTACTTGAACACGAACCCGAGGGTCCCGGCCACCAGCGCGGGGACGATCCCGGTGATGACGCCGAGGTAGACGCCGAAGACGATCTCGACGGGCAGCGACATACGCCCCTCAACCGGCGGGGCGGTTAAACGTGTGTCGGCGCGGATCGCGTCGCGAGAGGCGGGAGCGGACGCACGCGAACTCGCAGAGGAAGCGCTCCGGCCTCGCGGGGTTTAAGTCCGGTCTCGGCGACGCGGAGGTATGGAGCTGACCCGGGACTGGGTGACCGTCCGAGCGTCGATCCTCCTGACGTTCGCGGTCGCGGTGCTGTCGATCCTCGCCGGGCTCGCTCAGATCGGGGGGGTAGGAGTCTCCGGGCCGCTCGCCCCGCTGGTCCCAGACTTCATCCGCCAGACCGTCGGCTTCACGGGAACGATCACGGGGTTCTCGATGCTCGGGAGCGGCTTCGCGCTGAAGAACGGCTACCGGGTTGGCTGGTACTCCACGGCCGTCCTGCTCCCGCTGACCGCGATACAGGGACTGATGCAGGCGTCGGTGCTTTCGTTCCCGCTGGTCGCGCTGTCGGTCGTGTCGGTGCCCGCGCTGGCGTACAACCGACGGCGGTTCGACAGGAAGTTCTCGCCCTCACCGACGCAACTGGCCGCGGGCGCGGCGCTCGTGACCGCGGTCTCCTACGGGACGGTCGGGACGTACGCGCTCCGCGACCAGTTCAACGGGGTCGAGACCATCGTCGACGCGTTCTACTTCACCGTCGTCACCGCCTCCACGGTCGGATACGGAGACGTGATCCCGGCGACCGGGCCGGAGTCAGACATCGCCCAGCTGTTCGTGCTCTCCTCGCTCGTGATGAACGTCGCCGCCTTCGCGGTGGCGCTCGGGGTCCTCCTCACGCCCGCCATCGAGGCGCAGCTCTCCAAGGCGCTCGGAAAAATGACCGACAGACAGATCGACCTCCTCGACGACCACGTCCTCGTGCTCGGCTACGGGGACCTGACGGAACCGATTCTCGAAGAGCTCGCCGCCCGCGACGGCGTCGAGTACGCCGTCGTGACGCCCGACGAGACCGCCGCGAGGCGGCTCGCCGAGCGCGACATTCCGGTGTTTACCGCGGACCCGAGCGACGTCGACCCGCTCGAACGGGTGAACCTCGCCGGCGCCCGCGCGGTCGTCGCCGCCACCGAGGACGACGCGCGCGACGCGCTCGCCATCCTCACCGCTCGGCAGCTCAATCCGGACGTTCGGATCGTCGCGGCGGTGACTCAACGTGAGAACGTCGACAAGCTCCGCCGCGCCGGCGCCGACCAGGTGATCTCGCCGACGACGCTCGGCGGGCACATCATCGTCGACTGCGCGTTCGGCGCCGACAGCAAGGAGGCGACCGAGGGAATCCTCGACGACATCGACCTCGAGGACTGAGCGTCCCGGCGGGACCGACCCGGCCGATCAGCGGCTCTGTCGCCCCTTCGTCTGCCGGTAGTCCCGGCTCAACACGTTCTCGCGCATGTGATCGCGGAAGGCGTCGGCCTCGTCGTCGGTCATCTCCGCCGGCTCCTTCATCGGCACCAGCTCGAATCCGCGCCCGCGGATGGTCGTCGCGTGTTCGGCGTCGACGTCGAAGGAGTCAGGCCGGCGCGTCGTGTACTCGACCGCCAGCTCGTGAAGCGGTCGCTCGCCGACCGGCACGATGATCTGGGGGTTTATCATCCGGATCTCCGCGTTGAGGAACGGTTCACAGGTGCCGACCTCCCGGTCCGTGGGCCCGCGGTCGGGGTGTCGACACCGCGTCAGGTTCGTGAAGAAAATGTTCTGGACGTCGGGCTCCGCGGCGTCCGGCTCCGAGCGGACGAACCCGAGGTCGCCGAAGATCGACTGGACGCGCTCGCCGCCGCCCTCGCCGGTGAAGGGGACGCCGTTGCGCTCGGCGGCCGCCGTCGGCCCCGTCCCGACCACGAGGAACTCGGCGCCCACGTCGCCGTAGCCGTGGACGACGCGGTCGCGGGCGCCGCACAGTTCCTCGCAGTTCTCGCAGTCGGTGTCCATCGCGAACGGGTTCTCGAACTCCGTCTGGTTCGCGTCCACGGTGGCCCTGCGCGCTCCGCGTCCCTAAACGCTCCGGCGCGGGCGCGACGCGGCGAAAAGACGCCGCGTCAGTTCGGCACGTAACAGTCGCCGTCGCAGTCGACGAGCCCCTCGCTGCGGAGGGTCTTCAGGATGCTGTATAAGGAGAGCTTCTTCATCCCGAGCGACTCGCCCATCTCGGAAACGGTGGCGTCGCCGTTCGTGGTCAGGTAGAGGTACACGAGCTTGGCGCGAGGCGACTGGAGCTCCCGGGGGAGCGACGGGGCCGTCGCGGACGCAGTCTCCGTTTCGAGCATCTTGTCCGATCCGTTGAGTTCGACGATAATAAACCCCCATTTCAACATTCGTCGAAACGCTCGGAAGGCACTCGAAAGCGTTTGAATCCGGCGAATACGGCACATTCGAGCGAAGTACGTCGATCGACGAACGCTTAATCGACGCGTATCGACGGTCAGTTTCGATCGTCGACGGATAGCAAACCGTGAACGATCCGGATCGATCAGGCGAGACGCGGCGGGGCGTGACGGGGCGCGACGGCGCCCGGCGGGGTCCGCGCCGGGACCCCCGCGTCGCAGCGGCCGAGCGCCGGCGGCCGGCTCAGTACGAGCGGCTCTTCGGCTCGTACGTCTTGTTCTCGCCCTCGAGGACGACCGGCTTGTACCACAGCTCCGGCTCGCCGTCGTTCCACGAGATGAGCGTGTGCTTCAGCCACTCCTCGTCTTTGCGCTCCTGGTGTTCCTTGCGCCAGTGGGCGCCCCGGAACTCCTCGCGGGCGAGCGCGCCCATCGTCAGCGCCTCGGCGATGTCGAGGATGTTCCGCGTCTCGATCGTGTGGATGAGGTCGGTGTTGAACGTCCGCGAGGGGTCAGACACCGCGACGTCCTTGTACGCCTCGCGGGCCTCGCGGAGGTCCGCGAGCGTCTCCTCTAACCGGCCCTCCTCGCGGAACACGTTGACGTTCGCCGTCATCGTCTCCTGGACCGCCGAGCGGATCTCCGCGTGGTTGCGACCCTTCCGCGAGAGCAGCTCGTCGACGCGCTCCTGCGCGCGGTCGACGGCGCCCCCGACGACACTCTCGGCGTCGGTCGCCACGGCGCCGCCGTCGGCTGCGGCGGGGTCCGAGCCGTCCGTCTCGCCGACCTCGACGCCGAACTCGTAGTCGGCCGGCTCCCAGTCGCTGGACCGGCCCGTCGTGACCTCGGCCTCGCCCATCTCCTCGCCGGCGGCGTGGCGCCCGGCGCGCTTGCCGAAGACGATGAGCTCCGGCAGCGCGTTGCCGCCGAGGCGGTTCGCGCCGTGGACGGAGGCACAGGCGCACTCGCCGGCCGCGTACAGCCCGTCGATGACGGTCTCGCCGAACTCGTTCGTCTCGATGCCGCCCATCGCGTAGTGCTGGCCGGGCTTGACCGGCATCGGCTCCGTGAGCCCGTCGGCACCCTCGAAGTCCTCCGCGAGGTGGAGGATGTTCTCCAAGCGGTCGAGGATGCGCTCCTCCCCGAGGTGCCGCATGTCGAGGTGGACGTACTCGTCCTCGATGCCGCGCCCCTCGTTGACCTCGGTGAGCTCGGCGCGGGAGACGACGTCGCGGGAGGCGAGCTCGCCGTCGTTGTTTGCGTAGCCGTGTTCGAACATGAACCGCTCGCCGTCCTCGTTGTAGAGGATGCCCCCCTCGCCGCGGACGCCCTCGGAGATGAGGACGCCGGTCGACGGCAGCGTCGTCGGGTGGAACTGGATGAACTCCATGTCTTCCATCGGCACGCCCGCGCGGTACGCCATCGCGACGCCGTCGCCGGTGTTCGCCACCGCGTTGGTGGTGTGGTCGAACACCTGCCCCATCCCGCCCGTCGCGAGGATGACGCCGTCCTTGGCGCGGAAGCCGCTGATCTCGCCGCTCTGGATGTCGTAGGCGACCACGCCGTGGCAGGTCCGCTCCGCGGGGTCGTCCTCGTCGGTGACCGCGAGATCCATCACGTGCCACTCGTCGTACACCGTAATGCCGCGTTTGACCACCTGCTCGTACATCGTGTGGAGCATCTGGTGGCCGGTCTCGGCGCCCGCGTACGTCGTGCGCGGGAACGAGAGGCCGCCGAACGGCCGCTGGGAGACGCGCCCGTCGTCCTCGCGGGAGAACGGCATCCCCCAGTGTTCGAGGCGGATGACCTCCTCGGGGCTCTCCTGACAGAGGGCCTCGACCGCCGGCGCGTCGCCGAGGTAGTCGGACCCCTTCATCGTGTCGTACGCGTGGTCCTGCCAGGAGTCGGCGTCGCGCAGCGCCGCGTTGATTCCGCCCTCCGCCGCGCCCGTGTGCGACCGGACGGGATGGAGCTTCGACACCATCGCCACGTCCGCGCCCGCTTCCTGTGCCGCGATCGCCGCCCGGAGTCCCGCCCCGCCGGCCCCGACGACGACGACGTCGTGTTCGTGCATTGTTGGTATGTAATTTCGTAGGTTCCGGAGTCCCTTGATACTGTCTGTCGGGATTACCAGAATTTCAGATTGTTTTTGACCGCCTCGCGCTTCAGCTCCTGGATGTGCTCGGTGAGGGGGATGTCCTTCGGGCACACCTCCGTACAGGAGAACTGCGTCTGACACCGCCAGACGCCGTGCTCCTGCTCGATGATCTCCAGGCGCTTCTGTTTCATCTCCTCGCCCTCGCGCTCGTCCATCGCGAACCGGTACGCCTTGTTGATCGCGGCGGGCCCGAGGTACTCGTTGTCGCCCGCGGCGATGTTGCACGAGGACATGCACGCGCCACACCAGATGCAGCGCGTGGACATCTTGATCTTCTCGCGGTTCTCCCGGTCCTGCCGCTGCTCTTCGAGCTCGCCGTCCGGGTACTCGTTCGTCTGGAAGTACGGCTCGACGGCCTCCATCTGGTCGTAGAAGTGCTCCATGTCGACGACGAGGTCCTTCGTCACCTCGGCGTGCGGGAGCGGCTCGACGCGGACGGGCTCGTCGAGGTCGGAGATCTGCGTCTTACACGCCAGCTTCTGGCCGCCGTTGACGAACATGGCGTCGGAGCCGCACACCGCCTGTCGGCAGGAGTGGCGGAACGTGAGCGAGGAGTCGTACGTGTCGCGCGCGTACATCAGCGCGTCGAGGACGGTCATCCCCTTCGTGAACGGGACGTGGAACGTGTCGAACCGCGGCTCCTGTTTCCCCTCGACCTGCGGGTCGTAGCGGAACACCTTCAGCTCGACCGTGCTCTCGTCGGCGGCCGCCTTCTCGGCCTCCTCCTCCTGTCGCTGCTCGCGGCGCTCGGCCGCGCGGCGCCGCTTCTCGGCGCGGCGCTCGTCGCCCTTCGAGGCGGGCTCCGTCTCGGTCTCGGTCGATTCCTCGGTCTGCTTCGGAATTTGCGTGCTCATGGTCGGTTCAGTAGAGTCCGATGCCCGCCCACGCGTTCGCGGTGCGGATTCCCTGGGCGATCAACACGACGCTCGCGGCGACGAGCGTCCACTTGATCACGGTGCGTTTCGTGCCGGTGAGCCCCTGGTTCACCAAGGCGTTGTAGACGCCGTTGACCCCGTGGAACGTCGCGGTCACGAGGAAGAGGATCATCAGCGAGTAGTAGCTCAGCTGCTCCATCCGAGCCGAACTGGCGAGGAACGACACCTCGTCGGCGTGGTGGACGAAGTGGAGCAGGAAGAAGTGGAACGCCAACACCACCAGCAGGAAGACCGCCGTGACCCGCTGGAGGAACCACATCCGGCCGCCCGACTGGAACGAGGAGTAGCGCTCTGCCATCTCAGAACGCCCCCGCGATGAACGTCGGGACGGACGCGACGGTGATCGCTCCGGTGAGGATCAGCGACGCGTAGAAGCTCTTGTCCTGTGCGTCCAGCCCGATTCCGAGGTCCGTGAGGAGGAGTCGGGTGCCGTTGAGCATGTGGAACACCGCCACCGCGAGCAGGCCGACCTCCAGGAGCCGCACGAGCAGCAGCCCCTCTAAGGAGACGATGGTCTGCGTGTACACGTCGGTGCCCGCTGCGATCGCCGCCTCGCCGGCGCCGGCCGCCGGAATCCCCGTACTCAACACGGCGATGTGCGTGAACAGGTACCCGATGAGCACCCATCCCGTGAACTTGTGGAAGATCCACGCCCACATCCCCGCCTCGAACTCCCGCCAGCGGCCGAAGTCCTCGATGAGGCCTCGATTGTACGACTGACTCATACCTAACGGTTCTGAACCGGGGTCGTATAGTAGTTACTAACACGGCGTTGCTCGCTCCCGCGTCCCGGAACTCGGCCGCCTCTCGCGGGCGGGGCGGGCATCCCCGACCGGAGCCCGTTCGGTGACGTTTCCGTGCGACATCGTTCCACGCGGCGATCCGTCGCGGAAGCCTTATATGTCCCAGTCCCGCTTCTTCGGTCGCAATGGCGAAAGGCGAAGTTGACTTCTTCAACGACACTGGCGGCTACGGTTTCATTTCGACTGACGACGCGGACGAGGACGTGTTCTTCCACATGGAAGACGTCGGCGGCCCGGACCTCGAAGAGGGTCAGGAAGTCGAGTTCGACATCGAGGAGGCGGACAAGGGTCCGCGCGCGTCGAACGTCACCCGTCTGTAAGTCGGCGACGACACCCGAGGCGAATCGGCTTTTCGACTGTTCTCGTCCCCACAGCGGCGGCGCCGACGCGCGTTTCGCCGCGGGCGACGGGCCGCGCCGGCGGCGGTCGAACTCGCCACCGGACGGCCCCGACCGATAGGGATTTACCGCTCGCTGACTGACCGGTCAGTCAATGAGCGACTCGCCGAGCGCGGCAGCGGAGATCATGGACGGGGTGTACAGCGCCCTCCGCGCTCACGGCTACGCCGACCTGACGATGCAGGACATCGCCGACGAGTGTTCGAAGAGCAAGTCGCTGCTCCACTACCACTACGACACGAAGGAGGACCTCCTCGTCGCCTTCTTGGAGTACATCATCTCCGACTCCGAGGAGCGGATCGCTGCCCGCGCGGACGACCCGCCGGTCGACCGGTTAGTCCAGTTCGTCGGCTGGTTCGTCTTCGCGCCCGACGAGGCCGACCGCGAGGCGTTCCACATCGCCCTCTTGGAGCTTCGCACGCAGGGGCCGTTCAACGAGCGGATCCGCGAGCAGCTGGCGCGCAGCGACCGGCTGCTCCGCGGGACCGTCGCCGACATCCTCGCGGACGGCATCGAGGAAGGCGTCTTCCGCGACGTCGACGTCGAGGAGACGGCGGCCCTGCTCGTGGCGACCCTCGACGGCGCGCGGACCCGGCAGATCACGCTCGCCGGCGCCGAGCGCGGCGACGAGGGCGACGGCTACACCCGCGAGGTCGCGGAGGCGGCGCTCCGACGGATCGTCGGGCCGCTGCTCGCCGACGGGGTCGACCTGCCGCCGCTCGACGACGCGATCGACGAGCTGCGGCGCGATTCAAACGATTCTGAGAACGAGAGTCAGGAAGCCGACGAGCCAGCGGACGACCCCGAATGACTCGCTTCGGGTTCGAGCGGCCGCCGCCGGTCCTGCTCGCGGTGATCGCGAGCACGTTCTTCGTCGGCTTCGGCGGCGGCGTCGTCTTCCCGATCTTACCGAACCTCGGCGCGGTCCTCGGTATCTCGGCGTTCATGGTGGGCGCGATCCTCTCCGCGAACCGGTGGGTGCGGCTCGTCGCGAACGCGCCGGCTGGCGCCCTCGTCGACCGGTACGGGACGCGCACGCCGTTCGTCATCGGGCTGTTCGTCGAGGGGGTCGCCACGCTCGGCTACGTCGTCGCGCTCGCGATGCCCCCCGCCGAGTCGCTCCGCCCGCTCGCGGCCTCGCTGCCGAGGTTCGCGGCCGGCCCGCTGGTCGTCGGCGCGGAGGAGTGGTTCGCCCCGATCGACGTCGCCGTCGCGCCCGAGACGTGGTTCCTGCTCGCGCGGATCCTCTGGGGGCTCGGCTCCGCCGCGGTGTTCGCGACCGCCTACACCATCGCGGCCGACCTCTCCGACAGCGGCTCGCGCGGGACGAACATGGGGATCGTCCGCGGCGGGATCACGATGGGGTTCCCGGCCGGCCTCGTGCTCGGCGGGATCGTCTCCGCGCTCGCGGGCAACGTCGCCGCCTTCACCGTCGCCGCCGCGTTCGCGCTCACGGCCAGCGTGGTCGCGTACCGCTACGTCCCGGAGACGCACGTCACCGGCGACCGCTCGGGAGATTCGATCAAGCCGTGGGAGGTCGACACCGCGATCCCGGCCGTGACGGTCGGCTTAGTCAACTTCGGGCTGATGTTCGCGTACATCGGCGCGCTGTTCTCCACGCTCGTCTTGTTCCTCGGCGCCGAGGACATCTCGCTGTTCGGCCTCGCCCCGCAGGGCACTTCCGGGCTGTTCATGGCCGGCACGGTCGTCTCGGCCGCGTTCTTCATGCTCGTCGGCGGGCGGGTCTCCGACACCCGGGACTCCCGGACGCCGATCCTGCTGGCGTTCCTCGCCGTCTCGTTCGTCGGGTTCCTGCTGCTCGCGCGGGCCGGGTCGGTCCTCTCTTTAGGCCTCGCCTGCGTCTTCATCGGCGCCGGACAGGGCGGGACGAGCGGCCCGATGATGGCCCTCCTCGCGGACCTCACCCCCGACGAGCGGATGGGGCGCGCCTCGGGGACGAACAACGTCCTCGGCGACGTCGGCGGCGGCCTCGGACCCATGGTGTCGCTTCCCCTCATCGAGGCGGTCGGGTTCACCCCCATCTACGCCGCCTGCGCCGCTCTGCCGCTGCTCGCCGGGGGCGTCCTCCTCCTCGGCGTCCGCCGGGAGACCGGGACGTTCCTCCCCGGCCGCGTCGCGGACGAGGCGGGTTCGAGCGACCCGTCGAAGGTCGTCGACTCGTAGTCGAGGGGGCCTTCGACCAGCGCAGCTACGGTTTATAAACGAACGAGGCGGTGGCGCGTGCCTGCGAGCGGCCCTTGGCCGCGAGCAGCACGCGCGAGGGAGCGGTGAGCGCTCGAAGAGCGCGAACCGCGAGGCTGGGGAGGTGTGAGGTGCCGTGCGGCGCTGTGCGGGGGCGGGGTTCAAAGGGGCAGCCGGGAGGCGGCCGTAGGCGACGCAAGCACCGCAACGAGGGAGCGGTAGCGACCGAGTGAGGAGCGCAGCGAGCGTACGGCCGCCTCCCGGCTGGGGCTTTGGAGGTGTTTGCGGCCGATTCGCTGTCAACTGTTTATAAACGAGCGGCTGGGGCTTTGGAGGTGTTTGCGGCCGATTCGCTGTCAACTGTTTATAAACGAGCGGCTGGGGCTTTGGAGGTGGTCACGGTCGCTCCGGCATCGACTATTTATAAACGGGCGGCTAGAGATTCGCTAGCGTTCCACTCGGTATCGCTCGATCTTTTATAAACACGCACTGGACCAGCGTCGCTCGCCGAATGGGTGGTTCACCGCCAGTTACCCGATATATATGGTGTGCGAACCGCTGACTCCCCCTGCCCGAAAGAACAACCGTTAAAAGTCGGCGACGGGTTCGTACGGACATGGCTGGAACTATCGAAGCGCTCGTCCCCGGCGGGCAGGCCAACCCCGGCCCGCCGCTCGGTCCCGAGCTCGGACCGACGCCGGTGGACGTCCAGGACGTCGTCGCGGAGATCAACGACGAGACCGCTGCCTTCGACGGCATGGAGGTGCCCGTCACCGTCGAATACGACGACGACGGCTCCTTCACCATCGAGGTCGGCGTGCCGCCCACCGCGGAGCTCATCAAGGACGAGGCCGGTTTCGAGACTGGCTCCGGCGAGCCCCAGGAGAACTTCGTCGCCGACATGTCGATCGAGCAGGTGAAGACGGTCGCCGAGCAGAAGTCGAGCGACCTGCTCGCGTACGACACGAAGGCCGCCGCCAAGGAGGTCGGCGGCACCTGCGCCTCCCTCGGCGTCACCATCGAGGGCGAGGACGCCCGGACGTTCGACGACCGCGTCGACGCCGGCGAGTACGACGACGTCCTCGACGAGTAACGCCCCTTTTCGCGACTCTCCGACTTTCGGCGCCGCTTTCGATTCCGACCCGTTACACCGCGGGCCGTTCCGACCCGTTACACTGCGGACCGGCTACACCGTGGACCGGCTACACCACGGGCCGCTCCGCGGGCTCCGGCTCGGGCGGTTCGGTCGCGACCGGCCGCACGTCGGCCCACGTCCAGCCGACGATCGCGGCCGCGGCGACGAGCGCGTAGAACTGGACGAACACGCCGGCGATCGTCCCGAGGACCGGAACCACGGAGAGCACGCCGATCGCGAGCGCGCCGGCGAGGACGACGACCGCCGCCGTGAGCCAGCCGGTCGCGTACGCCCGCTTCGTCACGACGCCCCAGAGCGTCCCGACGGCGAACCCGTCGCCGACCCGTCCCGAGTCCGCGACCGCGGCCAGCGCCGCCGGCGTCACGTAGAGCCCGACGAGCGACAGTCCGAGAGCGACGAGCCCCGCGACGAGGACGACGATTCCGACGACGAACGTGCCGAGGAACGTCCCGGCGCCGCCGTCGCCGGCCCCCGGAACCACGACGAACGCGCTGAGACTCACGGCCACGGCGGCCGCGACGACCGCGAGCGGGAGCAGCGAGTAAACGAACGCGACCGCGAACGCCTTCAGCCCGTCGACGAAGAGCTCCCCCCACTCCCCGAAAACCGGCGGCTCGCCGTCGCCGTCGGCGGTGCGCCGCAGGACCCGCGTCAGGTAGCCGAGGACGAGGATCGAGGGGATGACGAGCGGGCTCGCCAGCAGCAGAAGCCCGCCGATGACGGCGGTGGTGACGGCGTCGTCGCCGTCGCGAAGGTAGGTGAGCGATGCTTCTATCATGATGATTCTCACACTTCTAACGCGCCGCGAGGTATTAACCTAGTACGGCGGCGTTCAGCGGCCACCGGAGCCGACGGATTTTATCCGACCCGACCCGACTCGTCGGTATGCCGGATCTACACCCGATCGCGAAGCGGATCCACAACGTCCAGCCCCGGCCGGTGCGGCTCGAACTCGACACCGGCGACAGCGGCGTCTTCGAGTTCTCATCGACGGAGTTCTTCCAGCGGGAGTTCCGCGGCGAGGGCGTCCGGACCGACGACGACCGCGACGCCGACTTCCGGCTGATCAGCTCCGACGACTACGAGCGCATTCTGCTCGGTCGCTCCGGGTCCGACGAGGAGGGGTGGTCGATGGTCGGCGAGGTGGTCGCGGCCGAGCGCGCCGAGGAGTGAGGGGACGGCGGGTCGCCCGCGGAGCCCGACTCAGCGAACGACCGTCACGGGCACCTCGGCGCGGCGCACCACGCCCTCCGCGACGCTGCCGAGGAGGACCCGCGAGAGCCCGGTCCGCCCGCGGCTCGCCAACACCACGTGGTCGAACGGTTCGCCGGGAGCGTCGTCGTCCTCGCCGACGGGCTTCTCGCCGCCGGCCACCTCGAGGATCGTCTTCGTCGGGCGCCCGACCTCCAGCCGCGTGTCGATCCCCTGATCGACCGCCTCCGCCGCTTCGGAGAGGATCCGCTCGCCGCGCTGCTTGGCGCTGGCGTACCACTGGTCGGAGGCTCCCGGGAACCCCCCCTCGGCGCCCGTCGCCGAGTCTGCGGGGTTGATCACGTGGAGCGCCGTGAGGTCGGCGTCGGGCCACTCGCCGGCCGCGAACCGCAGCGCTTCGGCCGCCTCCTCCGACCCGTCGACCGCGACGAGGATGCGTTTGCTCATACGCGGCGGTTCGCCCGCTCCGGCAATAAAGGGCGGCGGCGACTCCGACGGGGCGGCAATCCGGGGCGCGCCGCGTCGCGCAGAGGGGCGCGGATACGTCTCGTCAGTCGTGCCGCGTCACGCACTCCGAGAGGCCGATCAGCTCGACGGGCTCGGAGTTGTCCGGGGAGTAAACGACCATCTGCCCCTTCTCCATGTACGGCACCTTCCCGGCGAGGTTCGTCGGGATGTTGACGCTGGAGATCGCGTCCTCGTCGCCGAGGTTCAACACGATCTTCGTGTTGACCTGTTTAAACACCGACTCCGCCACGTCCTGCGGGTCCTGCGTGATCAGAAAGAGGCCCAACCGCTCCTTTCGGCCCTGCTTCGCGGCCTCCGTGAACTTCTGGACGACCTTCTCCGCCTGGACGTTGTCGGCGTCGGCGAGGAAGTTGTGTGCCTCGTCCATGCCGACCAGCAGCGGCGTCTCCTTGATCCGGTCGCTCGCCGGGTCGTTCGAGAGCTTGTCGTCGACGAGCAGTCCCGCGACCGCGAGGACGACGATCTCCTTCTGCCGGGAGGTCGGCAGGTGGTAGGTGGGGACGACCGAGAGCCCGCCGGGGCGCACGAGCGTGTGGTCAAGCTCCGTGATTGGCTTTGCGTCCTGATCGAACACGCCGCTCGGGACGCCCCGCACCCGACGCTTGACGGCATCGAACGTCGCCTCGTGGACCCGACCGCTCTCGTGGAGCTCCTCTTTGAGCGCCGGGTCGTCGAGGTACGAGAGGAACTGGCTGTAGGTTCCCGAGTCCCCGTAGTTGTCGAAGAAACGGTTGAGAAGCGTCAACAGCGCGGGGTACTGGTTGTCGTTGAGCCCGGACCCCGCGACGAGCCACGGCATGTCGTCCGCCAGCGAGAAGGGGATCGTGAACTCGACGCGCTCGGCGCGGTGCCCCTCGCCGGGGTACGTCGCGTTCGCGACGCGCGGCACGAGGGCGACGGTGTCGTCGTGGCCGCCGTGGGCGATCCCCTCGCGCTCTAAGCGTCGCGCGAACGCGTCGTCGAGGTCGGGGTTGTCGTCGTGCATCTGCGCGTACTCGTCCTGCGGGTCGAACTGGACGACCGCCATCTGCGACTCGCGGCCGTCGCCCATCGGATAGGTCCGGTCCGAATCGAGGTACTGCCGGAGGACGTTCTTCGAGGCGTGGGTCTTCCCCGACCCGGTGCCGCCGGCGACGAGCGTGTGCCGGAACGCGAGCGGGTCGCCGTCGGTGTAGTCGTCCTTCACGCGGTAGTCGACCGTGGGGGGTTCGGCCGCGGTCCGGACCTTCTCGCCGCCGACCGAGAGGTGGCCGAGGAAGACGCCGTCGTCGGGGATCTTCAGCCCCGTCTTGATCTCGGCGTCGTCGGCCGCCTCCTCGACGACGGCGCCCGGCTTGGGCACGCGGTCCGTCATCCGCCGCTTCATCGAGTCGCCCTCGCCGTAGACGACGGACATCGGTTCGAGGTCGGCGACGAACTTGTAGTCGCGCTCGGCGAACTCGTCGCGGCGCATCTGCCGGCGCGCGTGGATCTCGGTCGCGTCGTCCGACTGGAACTCCTGCGCGTACTCCAACCCCGTGATCCGGCAGAACAGCCGCTCTCCGTCCGGGTACGGGATCAGGAGGTACTTCCCGAGCCGCACGGACTCGCGGTTCCCGGTCGTGACGAACGCCTTCAGCGACGTCTCCTCTTCCTCCTCGGCGACCCGGAGCCCCTGTGACACCGACACGACGCCCAGCCCCGAATCGGTGCCGGCCGGCGTCGCGTCGTAGTCGGCGAACGCGTCGTCCTCGCGGTCGTCGCCCGCGTCGGACTCGGACCCGCCAGACGAGGCGTCCGCCCGCGGGGCGTCCCCGGGCGCGTCGGCGGCGTCGGCGCCGTCGGCGGCGTCAACGGCGCTTCCGCCGTCGGCCGCGGAGTCGGCCTCGTCCGCGCGGCCGTCGGCGTCGTCGTCACCGCTGAACTCGGTGAAATCCTCCAGCGTCATGGCGGATCCACCGGCCGCCGGGCCGAAAGCGTTTGCCCTCGCGTCGCGAGGGAGGGGAATCCCTCCCGCGGCGCCCTTATCCCGCTTGACCCCGTACCTGTGGCATGATACTCGTTCGCGGCAGCGGCGGCGGGACGGACCTCACCGGCACGGTGTTCGAGCGCGGCGAGGAGCCGCCCGCGTACAAGGGCGCGCCGAACGAGGACGCCCCGTACGTGTGGGTGTGCGACGCCTTCTACGAGGTCGAGAGCGGCGGCTCGCCGCTCGTCGTCGACGGCGAGGAGATCCGGGTCGCCTTCGAGGAGCCGATGCCCCGCGGGTTCGACACCCGCGAGCAGGCCGTCGAGGCAGCTCGCGACCACGTCCGCACGCAGTTCGCGCGGATCGGCGTCGACCCCGCCGACGTCGAGGTCGAAGTATCCGCGGCGGACCCGGCCTGAGACCGTCGGAGAGTTCCGTCTCTCGCTTTCGGTTGGTGGTTTTACCCGTGCGCCCTCGGTACGGCCGGTATGTCCGACCCACCGGAGGACTTCGATCCCGAGTCGCGCGAGGAGCGCGAGGTCGCCGCCGAGGCAGCGACCGACCGGTCCGACTTCCTCTCACTGATGGCCCACACCTACCGCGGCGAGCTCGGGCGGACCAGTTCCTGGCGGACTCGAATCGACCGCACGACCAACTGGGCGGTGGTGGTGACCGCGTCGCTGCTCACGTGGACCTTCTCGAACGAGTCGCGGCCGCACTACGTGCTCCTCATCGGGCTCGTCATGCTCAGCGTCTTCCTCGGCATCGAGACGCGCCGGTACCGTACCTTCGACGTCTGGCGGTCTCGCGTCCGCCTCTTAGAGGAGAACGTGTTCGCGAACGCGCTCGACCCGGAGGGCGTCGAGGAGTCCAACTGGCGGCGGCTCCTGAGTGAGGACCTCCGCGAGCCGACGATCAAGATGCCGACCGTCGAGGCGGTGTCCCGGCGGCTCCGGCGCGTGTACGCGCCGCTCTTCTCCGTCCTCATCGCCGCGTGGGTCGTCAGACTCACCGTGTTCACGCCGTCGGGGAGCGGCGTCGTCGAGACGGCCGCGGTCGGCGCGCTCCCGGGCGCGCTCGTCCTCGCCGCCGTCGCCTGTTTCTACCTCGTCGTGCTGGCGCTGACGCTGCGGCGGGCCCCGCGGCGGGCCAAAGGCGAGATGCAGACCGCCGGGAACGGCGACGAGTGGAAGTGAGTCCGCGGGCTCCGCATCCCGAACCCCTTTTCGCCCGCGGCCCAACCGGACCGTATGACCGAGCTACCGGACCGCGTCGTCGGCGACGCGCGGACGAGCGACTTCGGGTGGAGCCTCCTCACGGACCTGACCGACATCGGGAACCGGATGGCCGGCTCTGCGGGCGAGCGCCGCGGCGCCGAGCGCGTCGTCGAGGCGTTCGAGGACGCCGGGCTCCGGAACGCCGGCCTCGACGAGTTCGAGATTCCCGGCTGGTGGCGCGGCGAGTCGTCGCTCGCGGTGTCGGGCGCGGTCGAGCGACACCACGCGAACTCCCACGAGGTGATCGCGTTACCGGGCACGCCGAGCGGTGAGGCGACGGCTCCGCTCGTCGACGTCGGCGACGGCACCGACGAGGAGTTCGCGGCCGCGGGCGACGCGCTGGAGGGTGCGATCGCCATGGCCTCCTCGCGCACGCCGGAGAACCGAGACCGGTGGATCCACCGGATGGAGAAGTACGTCGCGGCGGCCGAGCGCGGCGCCGTCGGGTTCGTCTTCCGGAACCACATCGAGGGGGCGCTCCCGCCGACCGGCGAGATCGGCTACCACAACCGGCCCGGCCCGATCCCCGCGGTCGGCGTCTCGAAGGAGGTCGGCGACCGACTCTCGCGGCTCGCCGAGGCGGCCGAAGGCGACGGCGACGGGTCGGGAAGCGGCGCCGCGGAAGACGACCGCCCGACGGTCTCGCTCGACGTCGACTGCCGGAACGAGCCGACGACCTCGGTGAACGCCGTCGCGGACGTCGGGCCGGACACCGAGGAGGCGGTGTACCTCACCGCCCACGTCGACGCCCACGACGTGAGCGACGGCGCGAACGACAACGGCGCCGGGTCGGCGCTCGTCGCGGAGGTCGGCCGCCTGCTCGCGACCGTCGAGGACGACCTCGACACGCGGGTGCGCCTCGTCACCTTCGGCTCGGAGGAGATCGGGCTGTGGGGGGCGTATCACACCGCGGAGACGACGCCGGAGGAGAAGATCGCCTGCGTGGTCAACCTCGACGGCGCCTGTAGCTCTCGGAATCTCCGCGTCGGGACGAACGGGTTCGCGGGGATGCGCTCGACGTTCGAGGCGGTCGCGGACGCGTTCGACGCGCCCCTGACGACCGGCGAAACGATCTCGCCGCACGGCGACCAGTGGGCGTTCGTTCAGGAGGGGATCCCGGCCGTGATGGCCTCGACGACGAGCGACCAGTCCGGGCGCGGGTGGGGCCACACCCACGCCGACACCCTCGACAAGCTCGACTCGCGGGAC
Source organism: Halorubrum sp. T3 (assembly GCF_000296615.1). Classification (NCBI taxonomy): domain Archaea; kingdom Methanobacteriati; phylum Methanobacteriota; class Halobacteria; order Halobacteriales; family Haloferacaceae; genus Halorubrum; species Halorubrum sp. T3. Next base: position 701,557 of record NZ_JH815330.1, read on the forward strand.
CTCCGCGAGATGGCGACGCTCGTGGCCGCGGCCGTCTACCGGTTCGCGACGGGCGACGTCGAGGCCGAACACCGGTCGCGGGAGTCGATCCGCGACGCCATCGACGAGGGGTACGTCGAGGAGCTGAAGACGGGCGGGCGGTGGCCCTACGACGAGTGACTACGGTGGGGAAAATCGAGGATAGCGCGGCGGCTCACGGATCCCTCGCCGATCCGCCGTCCGACTCACTCCTCGTCGGAGTCGTCGCAGACGCCGAGCGGGAGCGATTCGGGGACGTCGCCGTCGCCGTCGAGGCCGGCGTACGCGTCGTCGATGAGCCGGGCCAACTGCGTCTCGGGGCTCACGCCGCGGGCGGCGGCGAGGGCCGCGAGGCGCTCGTACTGCTCGTCCGGCACGGAGACAGTTCCATCGTCCATACGCGGCGCTCCGTCCCGAAGCTACAAAAGCGTTGGTCTGGCCCCGCTCACGGTGAATCCGACCGGTCCGCCTCGCGGACGGCGCCGACCGGCTCGCCCTCCGCGAACCGGTCGAACAGCGCGTTCATCACCGTCGACTCCGCTCGTGAGAGGTGTTCCCACACCGTCGTCGAGCCGAGACCCAGCTCCGCGGCGACCTCCTCGACGCCGACGCCCCCGCCGTGGTCGTAGTAGCCCGCGGCGATCGCGGTCGCGAGGACCTCCCGCTGCCGGTCGGTGAGCCCGTCGAGGAGGCCGGACGCCGGGAGCTGCGGCGAGCGCTCGATCGACGCCAGCTCGACGTTGCGCGCCAGCTCCACCTCGTTGCCGCCGCGTTCGAGTTCGCGCATCACCGCCGAGAGGTCGTCGTCGTCCTCCAAGTACGCCGTCCAGCGCTCGACGCCGCCGGAGATGGTCGTCCCCGTCCGGTAGTGGATCCCCATCCGCGAGAACCGGTCGCCGATCCCGTCCCAGTCGGCGGCGTCGACGTCGATCGTCAGGGCGACGTAGGCGTGCGTCCCCTCGATCGGCGCCAGCGGCTCCGCGGAGACGATCAGGTCGAACTCGCGGAACTCCTCGACGAACGCCTCGATCTCCGCCGACGGCCCGGTGAGCTCGGCGATCCGCTTGTGCTCGGGGCCGCTGCCGGTCATCGAGGAGACAGACCGGTAGCGCACCTCCGGGTGGCGCGCGCTCACCTCGCACTCCGGCTCCCCCGCGTGGTGGATCCGGAACGTCACTTCCCGCATGGTGGCGTCTGAGGCGTCCGAGGTTCAAACGGGTTCCGGACCGTCGCGAGCCATTTATACCCGCGACCGCGCAACGATCGGCGTGGTGGCGATGACATGTAGCGAGCGGAAGCCCACCCCTTCAGGGGTGGGTCTGAGCGATATCATTCCGTAGTAAACCACACGCTACGACTCGTCTGGATGTTCCACGTTAGCGAGTCCAGTGTTGACTAACTCGATATACGCTTCGGTGAGGGTTCGGTCAGTTTCTTCGGCCCACTCTTTCACCTGTCCGTGGAGCGACCACGGAATATCCACGTTTGGACGCATCAGTGACAAGACTTTAGGACCACAAGACTATATTAATTGGTGTCGTGAGGCGAACCAACACGTTCGCGATACGCCCGCTCTCCGACAACGACAAGCGGCTACTGCGGGACCTGTTGGACGCCTCTGCGAGCCTGTGGAACGAGTTGAACTACGAGCGCCGCCAGCAGTTCTTCGACGGCAAAAGCGTGTGGGACACCGCCGACTACCGGAAACAGTATATCGATGTTCTCGGCTCTGCCACTGCACAGCAGGTCATTCGGAAGAACAAATCGGCGTGGCAGTCGTTTTTCGCCACCCACGGGAACGGCGAGGACACCGCACCGCCGGGCTACTGGGGCAACGAGGACGACGGTAGAGAACTCCGCACGTTTATCCGCAACGACCAGTACACGCTGGAAACCGGCGAGCGGTCACGAATCGAGATACCAGTCGGTCAAGCCCTGAAAGACGAGTACGGGCTTGGGTATCACGACCGCCTTCGCCTCGAAGTGTGTGGCGCTCCGAAATGGGACGGCGAACAGGGCCGATTGGAGATACAGTACGACGAGACAGACGACACGTTCAGGGCCTTTCAGCCTGTCACCGTACCTGATTCTCGGCAGGATTCACCACTGGCTTCTCACGAAGCCGCGCTGGACGTGGGCGCAAACAATCTCGTCGCCTGTACCACCACGACCGGCCAGCAGTACCTCTACGAAGGCCGCGACCTGTTCGACTGCTTCCGGGAAACCACCGAGGAGATTGCCCGGTTACAGTCCAAACTCCACGAGGGACGATACAGCAGTTAGCGGATTCGGCGGCTGTATCGCACACGGACGCGACGGCGCAACCACGCACAGGACGCGCTGGTTCGAGACCTGATGGAACGGCTCTATGCCGAAGGGGTCGCAACGGTGTACGTGGGCGACCTCACGGACGTTCTTTCGACGCATTGGTGTGCTGAGGTGAACGCAAAGACGCACCACTTCTGGGCGTTCCGGGCGTTCATCGAGCGGCTGTCCCACACCGCCGAAGAATACGGTATCACGGTCGAAGTACGGTCAGAAGCCGACACAACGCGAACGTGCCCAGCGTGTGGCGAGCAGGACGACACCGACCGGGACGGCGACGTGTTCCGGTGTCCGTGCGGTCACGAAGCCCACGCCGACCTGTGCGCGTCTCGCACGTTCCTCGACGAGCAGGCTGGCGAAGCCGTTAGGTCGATGGCACGGCCCGTGCGCCTCAAGTGGGACGACCACACCTGGTCGGAGCTATCACACTCTCCCGAGAGGGCCAGTCCCAACGAGGAGCGCACAAACCGGAGTACCGGGGACGGGAAAGTTGCCTCTGTGGGGACAGCATAGCCAACATCCTCACCGGAGGAATCCCACTCCTGAACGGGTGGGGGGATGTCAAGAGTCGGTTACCCCTACGTGAGTCGATTCTTATTAGTAGATGTTAATTGACAAGTAGAATGCAGCGATACAATCAGCTGCTACAGTGGAATCCGACCTAGGTTAGAGAAGAGGTTTGGCCGTTCCAATTTGTACTTCGCACAGTTCCAAGAATATATTACAATTGAGGCTTTTAATTAAGTTAGACTTGTGAAGTTCGGTTTAGTAGACTCATTTACACAGATACAGTCATATTATAAGTCATGATGAAGAAATGACGTTGCTCTCTCTTCTTCAGAAGGAATGTAATGAATCTGGTTACCTACCTATCTATCAATGAAAGCATCTTCTATCGCAATCAGTTTATAATCGTGAGCGAGTACGTCGGACCGTGGTGGCCATGACGATCCGTTACCCCCTCTCGAGCCCCTTATGATGAAGACTTCCTACCGAGCCACCACTTCGACGCTCTGAGTAACAACTCTCGCTGATCCCACCGAGAAATCTACTAATAGTTCTCGCCCCTCCCCCACTGAGCCCCCTGTGACGACGGGTTTCCACCGAGCCACCGTTCCTACCGCCGCCAGCGACGCGGTCGCCGGTCGCGGCGGCGTCGGGAGCGTGGTGAAAGTGTTTCACACACGCCCTAACCGCTCGCAGTCGTGCGGTTTCGAGGCGAAAAAGGCGGGTCGAACGGCAGCGTCGAAACGGGCGGCGTCGAAGCGGGCGGCGGGCCCGCCGCTCAGTACGAGGCCGCGCGCTTGTCGAGGCCGGCGGCCTCGATGTCCTCGCCGTCGACGGAGGTGCGGAGGACGTCCATGCCGTCGTCGCGGTCGATATCGAAGTTGCGGGCGTACAGCGCTTCGAGGCGGTCGTACTCGGCGTCGGAGACCGGCGGCACGTCCGCGGCGGCGCTCCACTCGGCGATGTCGTCGCCGTCGCGGAAGGTGGGCGTGACGGAGGCGACCTCGTCGTGCGCGAGCAGCCAGCGGATCGCGGCCTGCGCCATCGTGCGGGTCCCCTCGCTGTGGTCCGGGTCCTCGAGGAAGCGGATCGCGTCGACCTTCTCCCAGCCCGTCTCGTACCACTCCTTCGGGCGGTGCGAGCGGTGGTCGCCGTCTTCGAGGACCGTGTCGGGCGTCACCTGCTCGTTGAGGAGGCCGGAGGAGTGCGGGACGCGGGCGATGACGGAGGTGTCCGAGCCGCTCTCGCGGATCGTCTCAACGAAGTGGCGGCCCGGCTCCTGCTCGAAGAGGTTGAAGACGGTCTGGACCGCGTCGAACTCCTCGTACTCGACGGCGGCGTCGCCCTCGGCGAGCCAGCCGATCGAGGGGCCGAGCGCCCAGCCGAGCGCACGGACGCGGCCGTCCGCCTTCCACTCGGCGAGGAGGTCGCGCACCTCGGGCGTCACCTCGTCGACGTCGGCGTTGTGGAGCTGGAGCACGTCGACGTAGTCGGTGTCGAGGCGGTCCAGCGAGGCCTCGAACGCCTCGGTGAGGTACTCCTCGTTGAGCTCCTTCGGGAGCTCGCCGTGGCCGGCCTGCGGGTTGTCGTAGAAGTCGTAGCCGATCTTCGTCGACAGCGTCACCTCGTCGCGGCGGCCGTCGATCGCCTCCCCGATGATCTCCTCGCTGTCGCCGTGACCGTACACGTCGCCGGTGTCGACGTAGGTGACGCCCGCGTCGAGCGCCTCCTCGACCATCCCGACCGCCTGCTCGTCCGAGCGGTCGCCCCACCAGTCGGTGCCGACGACCCACGCGCCGAAGCCGATCTCCGAGACCTCGACGCCCGAGTTACCGAGTTCGCGGTGTTGCATGCCCGCAGATTGGCGGTGGGGACACTTATCGGACGCGGTCGCTCCCGCGCCGGTGGAATCGGCGGGCCGCGGTCGCGGCCGGCGACGGCCACCGGGCGCGCGTCGCGCCTACAGACATTAGTTGGCCGCCGCCGATCGACCGCCCATGGACGACGCACTCCGCCGTCGACTCGACGCCGTCGTCGCCCTGCTCGCAGTCATCGCCGCCGCCGCGGTCACCGCGCTGTTGCTTTCGTTCGACGGGGCCGCGATCGCTCCGTTCATCGCTATCGCCTTCTTGATCGCCTTCGTGGGCACGGTCATCGGCATCTTCGTCGACGCCGAACTGTACTGACCGGATCGGGCACCGCCTTCGCACAACCGAATCCCTTTGAGTGACGGCGACGAAGGAGGGCCGATGACAAAGCGACACGTGTCCCTGCCCGACGGCGCGGAGGCCGGGGTCCGAGGGTTCATCGACGAGGTGGACGAGCGGCTCTCCTCGGACGAGGACACCTGCGAGGTCGTCCGCGACGTGCTGATCGACCTCCACGGCGACCGCGAGGCGTGGGAGGCGTGGCAGAGCGGCGAGTCCGTGTCGCGCGCCGAGCGCGTCCGCCTCCAGGGGTACGACCCGTGTAACGCGACGCTGGAGTCGGAGTACTACGCCGAGAAGGACGAGGACCGCTTCCAGCGCTCGAAACACCTCCAGTGGCTCTGGCGCCAGTTCGACGCCACCCCGATGGCCGACAACGTCGAGTTCGCGCTCCGCTTCCGGCAGATGCTCGGGAACCACCTCTTCGCCGAGTGCGGGGAGAACTGCCGCTTCTTCAAGGGAATCTCCGTCACCTACGGCCACAACATCGAGGTGGGCGACAACGTCGTGATCCACGACGACGTCCACCTCGACGACCGCGGGAAGCTGACGATCGGCGACCGCGCCTCCATCTCTGACGGCGTCCACCTGTACAGCCACGACCACGACATCGTCGACCAGACCGAGGTGCGGAACTTCCACACGACCGTCGAGGCGGACGCCCGCGTCACCTACGACGCGATGGTCAGGGCGGGCTGCCGGGTCGGCGAGAACAGCGTCGTCGGCGCGCGCTCCGTCGTTCAGGGCGATGTCCCGCCACATCACGTCGTCGTCGGGTCGCCCGCGCGCAGCGTCCGCGTGAAGCCCGGCTGGGAGGAGGCCGCCGAGGAGCTCGAAGACGGGCGGCTCCCCGACAACCAGGACGACCGCGAGATCGAGTACGAGCTCCCCGAGGACCTCGAACAGTTCGACGAGTTTCAGCGAGACCTCCAGCCGCCGAACTGAGCGCCCGTCGCGCGGAACGGGGTCGACGCCGGCTACGTGCTCTGGGTGAAGCCGTACGCGGCTTGGTCACGGCGGCGTGTAACTGCGTACGGGGTGGCAAACGCGTAGGTTTTGGTGTCGTTGAGCCAAGACAGCAGTGTCAGCGTCGTCGCCACGTCGTCGTCCACGCTCAGTTCTGCCACCGCCGTGTCGACGACCGCCGGTTGCCAAGGCGGGCCGTCACTGCTCTCGAGTTCGGACACGGTGTCGACACCGGCGTCGGCGAGTACCGTCGCTACCGGCTCTGGGACCGCCGGCAGCTCGCTGAGCGTGTGCGACGGTAGGTTTCGATCCGGCTGGACACGCACCTCCACCGGCGGGGTGAGCAGATCCCCGTCAGCGGTCTCGAGGAGTTCATTGGCCTCGGTGAACGAGTCTCGCGCCTGGCGGAACCGGATGCGCGCAAGCGTCTGGCTCCCCTGCGTGTACGCGATGATCGCCACCCGGAAACTGTGTTCGGCTGCGTTCAGTGCCTCTGTGACCGTCGCTCGTTGTTTGGCGCGCGTCTCGACCGTCGCTAACGACTGACGTGTCGTCTTGAGTTGGCGGTCGATCTCGGCGCGTGTTTCCGTAGCACCAGCGTCGAGAGCATCGCCGGCAGCCTCATACTGGGTGATCGCCGCGTTGTAGGCGTCGATCGCGTCGTCGAGGCGGTTGTTCTCTCTGGCGGTCGCAGCTGTGTCAAGCGCCTCGTCGGCGTCAGCTCGCAACTCCTCGACCGAGCCGGTCGTGATTTCGGATCGTGGCTCATGTCGCGTGGGATCGGTGGCAGCCTGCCCGTCGCCAGTGCCGGTCGCTCCGATGATCCAGAGCAGCGCAAGGGCGAATAGGAGCATGCCCAGCACAACCCCGACAAGCCACACCGCGTACGTACTCTGAAACACGGGTCGAGGTGGGTTGTCTCTCCATATCAAACTGTTTGTTTGACAACATTAGTGGTTTCAGACAGGCCGTGTGTGCCGTGTGCGCCTCGTTCTGGCGGTTGATCCCGTGAGCTAACCCCACTGCTCACCATAGGTGTTGCTGGACCCCAAACGTCGTGGTACGTAGTACGAGACATCCGTTGATGCGCAAGTTTGGGTGAGCAAGTGAGGGCGGCATCGCTCAACGCGTACTCGCATGACGAATCCGATCGCGTTTGCGACGCTGTCTTCGGGCGAACAAACTGCGGTTCGTGGGGCGATCCCTTGTCGTTAGGCTATGGGCATCCGTCGGATCGCTCCGTTGAGATCAAACTCATCTGACTGCTTTCTCGCTATACGATCGCGCCTGAGTATGTATGTAATAAAGTCGAGACGTACCCGAACTCGTTGCGAAGCGAACCTACTGCCCTCAACGCGAGATACTGTCGGTTAGGGTCTCTCTACCCACTCACCGCCCGGCCAGTCGGGCCGAGTCGCTGTTGAGCAGTTCGGCTTCTATTATTCAAAACCACACGTAATCCGAGCTTACCTCCCGATTCACTCCGGGCTGGAGTTATCAGTTAGTATGGACAAGACCGAATAGTTTATTGAACGATATTTCATCTGTGTGTGTGTCCAGATGAATCTACCAAGTCGGATCTTCGCGGTGGGTGGCGCCGGCAAGGCGATCACCTACGAGCTGCTGGAGGCAGACTGGGTCCAAGAGTCGGTGCTCCAGCCGCGACGAAACCCGCGGTCGCTGACGGTGACCGTGATCGACACGGCCGAAGAAGAGGAGAACAGAGATCTCGAGCGAATCCAGTCGATCAACGATTCGATTCAGGAGACAAAAAACCGGCTCCGCGAATCCGACGACCACGAGGGTCGACTCGGCGAGATCAACATCGATTACCTGCCGCTGACGCGGAACATCCAGCTCCACGATCAGAACGACCTGATCGGCGCGGAGGCGGTGCCGCGCATCGCGGCCGGCGCCGGTATCGACGAGGAGAACTGGTGGCTCAAGCCCGAGTTCATCAACGAGAACCTCGATTTCGCAACGGGTGTCGTCAGGAAACGCGGCCTCGGCAAGGGACTCTACTACAAGTCCTACGCCGAAGACGACAGCGTCCGCACGTCGATCGACCTGCCGGACCGCGGAAAGGTCGCCGTGATCGCCGGCCTGGGTGGTGGCTCCGGCTCCGGGATCTTCATCGACTTGGTCCGACACCTCAAGCGGACGAAACGGACCGCCGAGATCACGCTGTTCGGGGTGTTGCCCAACGACGAGGAGGGTGACGCCGAGAGCGCGAACGCCCACGCCGTCCTCTCCGAGCTGGAGTACATGAGCCTTCAGGGTGAGAACCTGTTCAAAGACCGGGTGCTCATCCCGATCGACCCGACCGGGTTCGGCGGGAAAAAGGGGAACCTCATCCAAAGTTCCGACGCGCTCGTCGAGTTCGACCGGGCGGCGATCTACCTCATCACGTCGTACTACAACATGATGGACATGGAGGACCCGTTCGCGGACACCCCCTCGTACGCGCCGTTCATCATGGGGATCCCGCAGGTCCTCCGGTACAACGTCGACGCCATCCAAGACGCGAAGACGGTCACCAAAGAGATACTCAACGCGAAACAGGACGCGCTGGAAGCGGAGGAGGACATCTACACGGGCGTCGACCGGTTCCTCTCGCGGGAGTGGAGCCCCGACGAGATGGAAGGTGAGCTCCACGACTCCGACCGGACGGATCTCGAGACGCGGCTCGACAACGTGTGGTCGCTCACCGAGCTCGATATCTTCACCGAACTCGAGTACGAGTCCGTCTCCGCCTACCGCGAGATCATGTCGGAAGCGGAGGCCGAGACCGACGACATCCTCGACCAGATCGACGTTATCGCGGGCTCGATTCGGGCGGGCACCGCCCGCATCGGCGACAACGAACAGTACGTCGATAGCATCGACAAGCAGCTGGCCGATATCATCGACACGGAGCTCAACCGGATCGCCCACCGCAAGGACCTGCTCGTCCGGCTCCGGTCGATCGACAACAACCGCGTCGAGGGGACGATCAGCTACCTCCTCGCCGTCGAAGACGAGGGGATCAACGCCGGGGTGCGCATCAACCGCTTAGAAGCGAAACGGGACGAGGTGACCGAGCGGCGGGACCGCCTCCAGTCCGAGCTCAAAGAGGCCGAAGCCGAGCTCGACACCCGCAAGCGCGAACAGCAGGACGAGGTGGACCGCCGGGTCGCCACGTGGAAGAACGCGGTCGAGCCGCTGTATCGAGAGTACACCGACTGTCAGTCGATGGCCGTCGACGAGCTGGTCGGCGACCTCCGGAACGGGCTCGAATCCTTCGCGCGCGCCGTCGAGAACGCCGAGGACCCGGACCAGGTGGAGGCCGTCAACGACAGCACCGTCCGGACGGCGCTCGACGACATCAGCACCGAGTTCGACACGGTCGGCGTCGACACGACCGACATCGAGCGGCGGATCAACTCCTCGCTCGCGGACCTGGCGGACGCCAAGAAGTCGTTCCTCACGATGAACGAGGAGGAGGGGACGATCGAGTCCATCCTCCCGTGGGACTCCTCGAGCGAGGAGGAACGCAAGAAGGCGGAAAAGAACTACCGCCGGAAGCGGAGTCAGCTTGACGACGCGGAGGTGTTCAAGATGTCGCGGGCGGGCAGCAACCTGTCGATCGAGGTTGAGTTCACCGTCACCGATCTGAAACACCTCATCGAGGCCGAAATCGACGAGCAGCAACAGGAGATCGTGTCGCGGACCCGGTCGGAACTCGACGAGGAACACCGGGCGGCGCTCGACGAGCTGGAGCGTGACCTCGAATCGGGGATCGGATTCGACCAGCTCACGCGCCAGTTCGAGGAGCTCGTCCGCGACGAGATCGTCGAGACCGCCGACATCGAACGGCGGCGTGACGACCTCGAATCGGATCTCGAAACCGCGGAGACGGAGGCGGATCTGTACGACGCGACCGTCACCCTGTTCGAGGAGCTGAACGGCCCCCGGGACTCGTTCCTGAGCTCCCAAGAGACGTATCAGCGGCTCCGCGAGGAGTACAACGCCGAGCAGGACTCCTCGGTCGCGACCGAAACGGAGGAGTACAGCTACGTGAAGACGATCCAGCCGAACGACATCCTCCAGCTCCGCGACGACACCGACATCGCCGACAGCAAGATCTTCGACGACGAGACCGAACGTCAGCGGCTGCGCGGCTCGCTCGAGGAGCTCGCTCGGAACGCCCACAACCCCCGCTACACCGGCATTCGGCGCCGCCGGATCAGCGGTGACCGCGCGCGGTACAACGAGATGAACGTCGTCGTCGGCGTGATGAGCCGGGCGATCGACCAGATCAACGACGTTGCCGACCTCAAATCCGAGTTCCAGGGGGCGTACAACCTCGGTGCGGGCGGCGAAAACTACGCCTCGTTCCCGGTGAGCGCGGGTGGCAGCTGGGATGTCGGCCTGGGGATCTTCATCGACGGGATCTTCCTGGATAACCTCCGGGCGGAGATCGAGGCCGACGGCTACCGGAATGGATACGAGTCACGGAAACAGTCCGACGAGACCGACATTCTCGTCCACCACGCGTACGGCCTCGACGAGGGGTACTTCGTGAAGCGCGACTCCGTGTTGAACCTCGAGCATCCCGACGACGTGGAGTTCTTCCTCAGAGACGAAGGCGAGATCAAAGCCGATCTGCTCGAGAACCACATCAGTCGAACCGACTTCGTCGCTCCCGCTGACGGGGAGGAGGGGGAGGAGTAACAGCGATGGACTCTCCAGTCGCGTTCCTCGAGGACCACGGCGAGAAGTTCTTCCTCGGCGTGTACTTCCTCATCATGATCGTCGTCGCCGGGCCGCTCTTCCTGACGCTCGGTGAGGCGTGGATCGCGTCCGACGTGTTCCGGCCACTGATACTCTCGTTGAACCCGCTGTTGTCGGTGTCGCTCGAGCAGTTCTCCGCCATGGTGTTCGGGATCTACCTCGGCCTGCTCGCGCTGATGACGGTCGACCCGAAAAAGCGTGTTCAGGGGGCCTTGCTCTGGCTCGGCACCGGCTCCGCGCTCATCGGCCTGCTTTCGATCGGCCTGTTCATCCCGAATATTGATTTCGTCGCGAACATCGCCTGGCTCGGGGCCGGCCTCGTCGGCGGCACGATCGTCGGCGGCGGCAAACAGCTGATGGAGGTCCGGACCACCTCCGCGCTCGAGTTCCGTCGGTCCGCGAGCATTCTGTTCTACCTGATAACCGCCATCGTCCTCGTCGGCCTCGTCGAATTCCACGTCAACTTCCCGCAGTTCGTCGACCCCTCAGGCGGCACTGTCGAGATCATCGCGCCGGAGCCGACGGTCTCGGTCGCGTGGGGTGGGATCACCACGAACGTGCTGATGGCGGGCGTCTTCGTCGTCACGCTCCGGCGGTTCGTCACGTACGACTCCTCGGAGAACTTCTTCGTTCTCGGGCCGCCGGGGTCGGGCAAATCGCTGTTCCTCGTCGGGAAGTATCTCGCCGCGCTCGACGACGCGGTCGATCGGAAAAGCGACACGCCGCTGAACCCGAGCGGCGACCTGATGGAGCTCGTCGGCCGGCTCGACGCCGCGACCCAAAACGCCGGTTGGGAGCTCGACTCGACGGGTGCGACCGAGGTCGAAGATCTTCAGTTCCGGTTCGTCAACGGGCGGGTCTTCCCGAAAAACATCGAGCTGTCGAGCCTCGATTACGCCGGCGAGTATCTCGAGGAGCTTCCGGGCGCGCTGATGAGCCCCGACTCGGAGATCGACAACTCCACGGTCCAGCTGCTGTCAGACCGCGTGCGCGCGGCGAACACGCTGATTCTGGTGATCGACGTCGAGCGGTATCACAACAACGAGCCGCTGGGGATCGAGCCGTACTTCGACATCCTCGATACGGCCGACAACAAGGACGTGCTCCTCGTCGCGACGAAGTCCGATATCTTGGCCCAGCAGTTCGAAGACGAGCAGGCGCTGGACCCGCACCAGTACTTCGAGGACTTCCGGCAGTACGTGAACGACACGCTAATCGAGAACAACCAAGCCGTTCGGACGCTCGTCCAGGACACCTCCGGCGCGGAGATCCACCCGGTGTACTACGAGACGACGGTGAACGACGACGGCGAACGCGTGCCGATGCGCGACCGCAATGGGAACGTGATGACGGTCGGCTTCGAGGAGCTGTTAGAGAAACTGGGGTGATCACGCATGTCAACGCTACGCATCTACGACACGAAGGGGAACGCCTACTCCCCTGATGGTACCGCGACGGGATCCAACGAGCAGATCAAAGAGCTGTTTTACGGCGGCGTTCGGCTGGCGATTCGGTCGGACCACAGACAGGAGATCAGTCTGTTCTTCCGTGCGCGTGAGTCCCGCAACGCGCGCACTGAACAGTTCTACGCCGTCTACTCCGTGGACAACTCCGCGGCGCCGCTTCAAGACCTCATCAGCGATCTCACGACGCGTATCGAGTCCGAGTGGGGGTACACGATTGACGAGTCCTCGGACGAGATGCAGGTGTACCGCGAACTGAAACGCGGGAACACGGCCGTCCCTGGCGACAGTACGGAACAGGATATCCTCGCCGAGCTCATCACGTCCCGGAGTTCGGTGACAGTGGGTGTGTCGGACGAACGCAACGCCATCGGCCTACTCAGCGAGTACCTCGGGCAGTACGACCAAGCAGCAGTCGCCGACTCGATGGATGCGGACGTACTCTCGACGTTCGACCTCGTCGTCACGCCGGGTGACCACCGCGGTATCACGCCGCTCGGCGCGACGGAAGAGCGGTGGGAGTCGACGTCTCGGTCCCTCCGCGACAAGCATATCAAACAGGAAATCGCGTCGATCCGCGAGTCGGTCGAGACGCTTTCGCGAGACTATGGCCTGTCAAACGGCGAAATTCGAAAGCGCGTCCAGAGTAGCGTGCCGGCGCTCAAACCCCCTGCGACCAGCTCTAACCTCGGGTCACGAGGGACCCAGTCGGACGACGATTCGCTGCTTTCTCCGGAAGTAGGGCTGTACATCGCCATCGGGGCCGTCGTGTTGCTCGTCCTGTTCGCTGCGGTTACTTTTGGCCCTTCGCTGTTGGGCCTCGATTCCGGTGACGCGGGCGACCAATCGACCGTGTCCGGTGCGCTTATCGATAATACGACTGGCCAGCAACTCAACAGTTCGACCGGGAACATCTCGGTTATTCTCCGCAACGAAAACGGCTTGCTGAACACGACTGACCAGCCGACGTATAATTTCAGTGTCAACGAGACGCTGATAGCGAACGCCACTCTGGTCGCCACCGCAGACGGCTACGAGGAGCAGCGGCTGAATATTTCTGAGGACCGTCTCGGAGGGAATATCTCCCTGGATCCGACCCCACCTGCCGACGATTCTTCCGAACGCTCCCGTGTTGAGGGCGCCGTGATCGACTCAAACACCAGCGAGGGTGTCGCCGGCGCCACCGTCGTACTCACCAATAGCGACGGTGGGACCAGGGAGGCCACCACGGAGAGCGGGGGGACATACTCGTTTGAAAACATCACGTACGGTGAGTACACGCTTTCGGCGAGTGCCACCGGCTACGTGGCGTCGGACAACCGCAGTATCAGCGTGAACAGCCCCGAAACGCAACTCGATAACCTCACGATACCACCTCAGGCCTCGCTGTCCGTCCGTTATATCGCGTCGAACACTAATGAGTCGCTGACTGACGGCCGCGTACGCCTGATCGACAGAGAGACCGGTGCTGAGATCGACAATACAACAAAAGGCGGCAGTGCTTGGTACAACAACAGCAATGTCGATCCCGGTCAGTATACTCTTGAGTTGTCTGAACGGAGCGGATACGAAAATAAGAGCATCGATATTACGTTGACCCCAGGAGAGACTTACCAAACAGAGGTCACCGTCCAGTGCACGGCGGCTAATTGTTGAGTTCACGGTAGATAACTACAACTCCTGTGTGCGTTTTCGACCAACGATGACAACCATATTGTTCCGACACGATCTCAGCGTATGTTGTAAGCTCCGTCAACATGCCGCTGACGCTTCACTGGTTCTCACCTCCTAGCGCCCCTATCTGCTATTTGGATGCGTCGTCTTCGGGAACTAGATCCACAGGAGACTCGATTAAAACACGACATATCCGTTGCTCACCGTGACGTCCGCTGATGAATACACGGACTTCAGTATCCAGATTACTCCGGTCAACCCCTGTCTCGTCGGTAGCGTTCAGATAAGCTGATCCATGCGAAGTTGAACGCTACCTTCACGACCGCCGTGGTGTTCCTGATGTAGGGGAGCGGCGGCGTAAATCGGCTCGTTGTGGCCGTCTTCGCTGGCGGTCGGCGGCCGGTCGCGGTGCTCCGCGCGGCGCCGCGGGGACCTCGATCCGCTCGACGATGTCGTTCACCACGGTCGTAGGCGAGGTGTCTTGGACCGTCGCCTTCGAAGTCAACGCGAGCCGGTTGACGAACGCGTCCGCAACGACGGCCTTGACGTCGTCGAGCGGGACGTACTCCCGGCCGTTCACGAGCGCCCGCGCCCGGCTGGCCTCGAAGAGGCGCTTGGATGCCGCGCGGCGACACCCCGACCTCAACCCGACCGTCAGCGCGGGTCGCCTCGCCGAGCGTGATCATATAGTCGCGGAGCGACCCGCCGACGGTCACGCGCTCCGGAACGTCCTGAAAGCGCGGGACGGTCTCGCCGTCGATGACCCGATTCAGCTCCGGAGCCCGAGCCGTGCGGTCGTCCCACCGGTCGAGGACCGTTCGTATCCCCTCGCCGTCGGGGGATCCGAGTGTCGCCTTCATGATGAACCGGCCGCGCTGCGCCTCCGGAAGGGCGAACGTTTCCTCCTGTTCGACCGGATTCCGCGTCTCGATGACGAAGAACGGGTCTTGGAGCTGGTAGGTGGTGCCGTCCGCCGAGACCTGCCCTTCCAACATCGCCTCGAGCAGGGCCGCCTGCGTCTTCGGCGGTGCGCAGTTGATCCCGTCGGCCAGCACGACGTTCGCGAAGATCGGGTCCCTCCGCGAACGCGAACTCGCCGGCCTCCTCGCGGTAGATATGCGATTCGGTAATATTCGACGGTAGCAGGTCCGGCGTGAACTGGCCGGTTGAAGAAGAGTCCGAGCACCGTCGCAAAGCTCTACGCCGTGGGGATTTTTCCGGTGCCGGAGACGTCCTCCAAGAGCACGTGCTCCCGGGACAACACGCCGGTGAGGACGGTTTTGATGACCGACCGGCCGACAAGGCGACGTCCGATATCGTGTCGATGCCATCACCGTACCCGCTGCTGCGTCACCGACAACCATACGTCTCCCTCCCGGGCACCCTATTTTATCCATCCAACATCTCAACACAGGTGCCAAACTCGGAATCGGCGCCGACCGTGGACCGACTCTCGGACGTAGCGGCCGCGGGACTCCGTGCGTCAGCACCCCCTCGGGACGCGGTTCGGGGAAACGCGCCGTGTAAAGCGACGTATGTTACCGCGTGCCAGTATCGTTATCTGCGAGCGGCGCCTACGTCCGCGCGGTGTTACACATATGACAGGACAACAGATCCTGCTGATCGTCGGCGACTTCGGCGAGGACTACGAAATCATGGTCCCGTTTCAGGCGCTTCAGGCGGTGGGCCACGAGGTCCACGCCGTCTGTCCGGACAAGGAGAGCGGCGAGACGGTCAAGACCGCGATACACGACTTCCGTGGCGACCAGACGTACTTGGAAACCCGCGGCCACGACTTCGAGCTCACGCACGGGTTCGACGACGTGGATCCGAGCGACTACGACGCCCTGGTCGTCCCCGGCGGACGCGCCCCCGAATACCTCCGCGGCTACGACGAGGTGCTCGACGTGGTGCGGCACTTCTTCGAGGCCGACAAGCCCGTCGCGTCGATCTGTCACGGCCCGCAGATCCTCGCGGCGGCGGGCGTGCTCGACGGCTACGAGATGACGGCGTACCCGGCCGTCAGGCCCGAGGTCGAGGCCGCCGGCTGCTCGTGGGTCGACGGCGTGACGACCGACGGCAACCTCGTCACCGGGCAGGCGTGGCCCGACCACCCCGAGTGGATCGCGCAGTTCCTCGACCTCCTCGGGACCGAGATCGAACACGAAGGGGCCGCGGCGACGGCCGACTGAACTCTTCGCTTTTCGTGTCCGACCCCCGCGCACTCGCCGTCAACGTCGCCGCCAACACGAACGAACCGGGGTTCCGCGGCCCCGTCTACCCCGACGGCTCGTTCACGTACGTCCCGATCCCGGAGTCGGCGTCGACGCTGGCCCGCGAAGGGTTCCCGGTCGACGAGCCGCTCCCGACGTACGGCGACCTCAACCTCCCCTTCGCGGTCCCCGAGGGGCTGCGTGAGACCCCCGTCCACGCGGACCCCGAGTTCCCGGGGGTTCACGGCCGCGAACGGGCGACCTACGGCGACCCGTACGGCGTGAAGGCAGGCCGGATCGCTGACCTCGTCCCCGGCGACTGGCTCCTCTTCTACGCGACGCTCACGCTGCGACCGCACGGGTGGAAGGGCCCGGGGGACGACCGCCCCGAGGCTGCGGACGCCGACGAGCGCGACGGCGACGCGGACGCCGACGAGCGCGACGGCGCGTGGCTCCGCGAGCGAGGAGTCGCCGTCGATGCCGACCTCGCGCCCGACTGGGGCGCGTACCTCTTCGCCGGGATGCGGGTCGATCGCGTGCTCTCGGCGACGGACGACGACGAGGGCGACGACGGTGTCGTCGACCGCGCGGCCGCGGTGGCGGCCGCGCCGACGAACGCGCACCTGAAGCGGGACCCGTTCGACGCCCGCGTGGTCGCGGTCGGCGACCCCGACGCGTCCGGGCTCTTCGACCGCGTCGTCCCGCTGAGCGCGCCCGACGCCGGGAGCGAAGCGAACCCGACCATCACCGACCTGTCGAGCGACTCCGGGAAGGGCCCCTGGTGGCGACGCCCGATGGCCTTCGACGCGCCGGCGACGAGCCGGGTGCTGGCGCGGATCGACGGGATCTGACGAAGCGTACCGCTCCCGTCGCCACCGCGATTTATGAGGCGCGGCGCCGTTGCGGGAGGTATGAGCGACGAAGACCCAGAGACGAGCGACGAGGCGGCAGACCGCGGCGCGCCGTCGCGGCTCGGCCGCGTCCTGCTCGGCGTCGGCCTCGCCGCGCAGGCCTCGGAGGACTTCCGCGACATGGACGACACGATCGAGTACGCCGAGTCGGCGGGGGTCCCGATGCCGGACGTCGCCGCGCCGTTCGCTTCCGGTATGATGGTGGTCGCCGGCCTCGGTATCGCGCTCTGGCGCGTCCCCCGGATTGCGACCGGCGCGGCGGTCGCGTTCCTGACCGTCGTGACCGCGACGATGCACGACTTCTGGAACGCCGACGAGGGCGACAAGAGCGGCGAGCGGCTCGCCTTCTTCGGCAACCTCGCGATGCTGGGCGGGGCCCTGGTGTTCCTTCGCGAGGCGTACAAGAAGTGACCGGCGGCGAGGCACGACGCGCCGCCGAGTCGACTTATAAATCACTCTCGGGATCGACCTCCACAGCTCCACCGCTCGTCGACGAGCGCGGCGGCTCACAAGTCGCGAAAAATCGGCGAACGGCTCGGGCAGACTCCTACTCGTTCAGCACGCTCGACCACTGGCTGGTGTACGTCGGCTGGTTCGGCTCGAAGGAGACGCGCTGAGTGATCGTCCCGTCGCGCTCCTGGAACGCGTTCACGTACGCCTCCTCGAGCGACTGCCCGTAGGCGTCGTTGAGGTACAACGTCCCTGAGCTCTCGGCGCCGACGTTGTCGCCCACGGCGAGGTCCGCCATCGCGGGCCCCTGGAGCAGGTCCGAGGGCGCGGTCCGGAAGATGTAGTCGTTGTCGTCTAAGTCCGTCACGTTCGGGTCGGTCGAGGACGGGGAGATACCGACGACGCCGTTCGGGATGAACACCTCGTCCGCGACCTGGAGGTTGACGTTCGAGGAGGCCGGGCCGACGACGGCGGCGAAGCCGGCGTTGACGAGGGCGTTCGCGCCGGAGATACCGGCCTGCGGGTTGGTCTGGGTGTCCTCAACCCGCGTCTCGACATCGACGTTGAGGCCGGCGTCGTTGACCTGCGTCGCGGCCAGCAGCGCCCCGTCGCGGATCGGACCGCCGAGCGGCCCGAGGTCGCCCGTCTCCGGCATCAGCACGCCGATGCGAGCCGTGAATGAGTCCACGCCGACGGGCTCGGCCGCGGTCGCGTTCCGGTCCTCCTCGGTGAGGTCGTTCCCGAACTCGACGGTGTCCAGGGTGACGAGCTCGCCGTCTTGGAAGTCGATGATGTCGTAGGCGGCGGTGGCCATGTCGCCGTTGACATCGAAGTTGACGCTGGAGGACGCGCCCACGTACTGGACAGGGTCGCCGGCGGCGACCGTCTCGACGGCCTCGGGGAGGTCCGCGGGACCGAACTCCTCGCCGCCGGGGTTGGCGACGGTCCGGACACGGTCGCGGATCGCCGCCCCGTCGTTCTCGCCCGCGGCGGTCGCCGCGAGGATCTCCACCGCCATCGCGTCGAACGCCTGCGAGGTGAACACGCCCGGTTCCTCGCCGTACTCCTCCTGATACGACTCCGCGAAGAACTCCGCGCCGGGGCCGCCCGCGGAGGGCGCGGTGCCGATGACGTTGTTCATGTCGTTGTCGACCTCGCCGGGGAGGTCGGCGTCGATCAGCCCGTCGGGGACGATGATGTCGAGGTCCGGCGCGCTGTCGGCGAACTCCGAGTAGAAGTCGCGGAACAGCTGAATGCCGGACTGCGGGAAGCCGACCACCATCACGGCGTCGGGGACGTCGGAGCCGTCACCGCCGTCGCCGCCGTCGCTTCCGTCGGAGCCGTCACCGCCGTCGCCGCCGTCAGAGCCGTCGCTCCCGTCGCCGCTCTCCGTCGAACAGCCGGCGAGCCCCGCGATTCCGACCGCTCCGGCGCCCCTGAGTACGTCGCGTCGCTGGATTCTTCGCGTCATTCTGTGAGCGTATACCATACGAGTCATTATAAGTGTATCCACGGCCACAAATACGACCCCGGCGGAACTCGGACGCATCAGGCCGGTTCTGTCCCGTACAGGTGCGCTCTACCAACCGTTCGCCGATCGACTCCCGAGCGCGAAAACGACCCTCATTCTCGTACGCTGATAAGAAATCGATCGGTGCCGCGGCCGCGCTCGCCCGAACTCAGTACCCCTGCGCGTTCCCGTCTTTCCGGGGCTCGGTGGCGGCCGACAGGACCCCGTCCCGGTTCCGGGCGATCTGCGCGCCGCCGAACATGACCGGCGAGAGCGTCCGCACGTCGTGGTCCTTCCGGACGAGCTTCGCCGCGGCGTCGTCGTCGAAGTGCGGTTCGAGCCCCAGTTCGCCGCTCTCGCGGTAGCGCCACCGCGGCTCGTCGAGCGCACGCTGGAGCGGCATGTCGTAGTCGACGATGTTCGAGATCACCTGGACGTGGCCCTGCGGCTGCATGTAGCCGCCCATCACGCCGAAGGCGGCCCAGTCGTCCTCGTCGAACCGAACGACGCCCGGGATGAGCGTGTGGAAGGGGCGCTTGCCGGGTTCGAGACTGTTCGGGTGCTCCGGGTCGAGCGAGAAGGACGCGCCGCGGTTCTGGAGGGCGATGCCGGTGTCGCCGGCGACCAGGCCGGAGCCGAAGCCGGCGAACCGCGAGTTGATGTAGGAGACGACGTTGCCCGCGTCGTCGGCGACGGTGAGGAGGACGGTGTCGGCGTCCTCGGCGTTCGCGTTCGGCACGCCGAAGGAGACGTCGTGCGAGGCGGTCTCGCCGACGCCGGCGGCGCGCTCGGCGGCCCACTCGCTCGACGCGAGCGGCGGGACCTCCTCGTACTCGGGGTCGGTGATGTAGCGGTGGCCGTCGTGGAAGGCTCTCTTCAATGCCTCGGCGAAGTAGTGGACGCGCTCCGGCGAGTCGTAGTCGTACTCGCCCGCACCGAGTTCGGCGGCGACGTTGAGCGCCTCTAAGGCGATGAGCCCCTGGTTGTTCGGCGGGAGCTCGTACACCTCGGCGCCGTTGTAGGTGGTCGACACCGGATCCGGCCACTCGACCTCGAAGTCGGCGAGGTCGTCGACGGTCATGAACCCGCCCTGCGACTGGACCTCGTCGGCGATCGCCTCGGCGATCTCGCCCTCGTAGACGACATCGGCGCCCTCCTCGGCGATCTTCCGCATGGACTCGCCGAGCCGCGGGAGCGTCACCGTCTGCCCGACGTCCGGCGGCTCGCCGTCGAACAGGAACGCCTCGCGGGCGTGGTCGTCGGTGAACAGCGCGTCGGCGCTCGCCCAGTAGGAGGCGATGACCTCGGACACCGGGTACCCCTCCGTCGCGTAGCGGATGGCCGGCGCGAGCGCGTCCGCGAGGCTGAGCCGGCCCAGCTCCTCGACGGTCGCCTCCCAGCCGCGCGCCGTCCCGGGGACCGTGACCGCGTGCGGGCCGTAAAAGGGCATCCCAGCCTCGCCCGCGTCGTCGACCGCGTAGCCGCCGTCGTCGGGGTAATAGGAATCGGCGTCGTCGTCCTCGGCGAGCGCCGCCTTGACGTTCTCGATCGTCGCGTCCGCGGGCGCCCCGCCGCACGAGCGCATCGCGCCGACCTCGCCGTCGGCGGTCCGATACAGTGCGAACACGTCGCCCCCGAGCCCGGTCGAGGTGGGCTCGACGACGTTGAGCGCGGCGGCGGTCGCGACCGCGGCGTCGAACGCGTTCCCCCCCTCGCGGAGGACTTCGATCCCCGCCTCGCTCGCGAGCGGCTGACTGGTCGCCACCACGCCGCGCTGGCCGTACACGGTCGACCGGCGCGACGTGAATCGGTCTAAGTCTGGCTCCATACGAACTCGTCCGGCGCGCGAGTGAATAAAGCCCCGACCGGATGTGTCCGGTGTCGGTCCGCCGCGGTCGGCGGGACACGCGGCTGCGACCGCGGACTGCTTAGGAGTGTTTGGCCGCCAGCACGTCGATCTCGTCGACCTGCGGCTCCTCGGCGAACAGCTCGTCGGCGCGTTCGAACAGCTCCGCCGCGATCTCGCCGTCGAGGTGCGCCTGCCGGCCCTCCTCGTTCGGGAACGTGTCGAAGATGCCGAACGTGGTCTCGTCGAGCCGCAGCGCGAACCACGTCGTCGTCTGCTCCTCGGCCTCGGCCGCGGGCAGCGCGGACTCGAGGAACTCGGCCACCTCGCCGGCCTTCTCGGGTTTGGCTTCCAGCCGCGCCTGGAGCGCGTACTCGGAGTCGGACATTCCTGTAGATCGGAGGGCTGCGACGCGTAAAACACCCGTGACACCGGGTATCCGGACGCGAAGCCTGAGCTACCATCGACGGGCTGGGGGCACACGTCGACCGGTGCGACGCCCCCGCGTCACCCCTCGAACTCGACGTAGTGCCGCACCAGTCCGCACTCGGGACACATCACCGTCGTCAGGCCCTTGTGTTCGTTCACGCCGAGCTTGCCGAGCAGCCCCGCCCGCTTCTCGCCCGTCTCGACGTAGGCGTTCCAGGCGTCGCCCATTCCGAACCTGACTTCCTCCATCGTGACGGCGCAGTCTGGGCAGCGGTGACTCATGGGTGCCGACTCGCACACGGGCGTGAAAACAATTCGTCCGCGCGATAGCCCTCGAATAACTAACCGGGTGGCGGCGGTCGATAGCGTATGAACCCGGCCCAAGTGGTTCACGACGGTGCCGTGCTCGCCCCCCTACAGTTCGGCGGGGACCTGATCGGACTGGCGATCGCCTTCCTGGTCCTCGCGATCGTCGCGGCGATCGCCGGCGCCAGCGGGGTCGCCGGCCTGAGCATGACCATCGCCAAGTGGCTCGTCATCATCTTCGTCGTGCTCGCGGTCGTCTCGTTCGTCCTCTGATCGGTCGCCCGACGCGACCGGCGGTCGGGGCGGTTTCGCCCCTCGTCTGAGACGGCGATTTCCGTCGAAGCGCCCGGATTTTCGCCGCTCTCGGACCGTGAAAATGCTACCGAGGCTCGCGTAGCCGCCGCTCACTCGGCGTCGGTTCAGAAGGTGTGGCCTCGGCACTCATAGGGCTCGTCGTCGCCGGGTGCCGAGTCCGGCTCGGAGCGGTGGTTCGTCATCGGCCGCTCGTCGGTAGTCGCGCCGCCGAATAAAAGGATCCGGCCGCGCGGTCAGTGCGACGAGCCGGCGTACTCGTTCCAGCGGTCGGTTCCGTTCGCGATCCGCCGGGTGTCGGACGGGTCGAACGTCCCCGCACACTTGGCGACCGCCTCGGCGGCGGTCGGCAGGTCGTCGGTCCCGTCGTCGGCGTCGGTCGCACCGTCGTCGCCCGGGTTCGTCGATGGACCCGATCGGTCGGTCGTCGGTTCGGTCTCGGTCGCCTCGCGCGTGCTCGGACCGCCGGGACCGGCCGTCGTCCCCGCCGTCGAGCGTGCGTCAGTCGTGTACTACGGGTGGCACGACTCGACTAACGAGCGTATCCTTCATAATTGTTTATGTTGGTACGAGCTTTCGCCGGCCGGGTCGAGGTGACCAGGTCGACCGCGGCGAGCGCGCCGCGCCTACCAGGCCGACCACGCGGTGAGCGTCTCGTCGCGGGCGTACACCCGCTTGAGGTCCTTCGCGTAGGCGAGGTCGCCCGGGTGGTCGAGCTTCTCGTGGCGGTACTCGGGGGCGTCCTCGCGGATCTGGAGCCCCTCGACGGTGAACTCCTCCTCGCCGAACTCGACGGTCTCGTCGACGGTGAACTCGTAGTCGCCAGGGACGTTCACCCGCAGCGAGCGGGTCTGGTCCGCCTCGCCGTCCTTCGGGTGGAGCGTGACGGGGACCGCGACGTTGTCGACCGCGCGGGTCCACAGCGTCTCCACGTCGGTGATGTCGGCCTCCTCGACGCGGTTCTCCGGGCCGAGTTCGATCCCGGTGATCCGCACCTGCATCAGCGCCTCGTCCGTGTCGACGACGAACTCCTCGCCGGTGCCGACGTCGCCCTCGGCGGGCACGTCCATCGTCGTCGTGAACGAGTCGCCGTCCTGCGAGACGACGATCGTGACGGCGACGGTCTCCTCCTCCGGAATCTCGGTTTTGTGGGTGTGGTCGCACTCGGTACAGCGAACGGTGGCCTGCCCGCCCGGGCTGAGGACCTCGTGGACGGTCGGCTCGTCGGGCGAACACGACGGACAGGGGAGTCCGACGCGCGCGCCGGCTTCGGTGTCGCTCATTGGGCGCTCGTACCCGCCGCGCCCGTAAATATCCGCCCCTGTGGGGCCGGTGTGGGTCGCGCTCGCGTGGCGCGCGGCGTCTCGGTGGCGGGCGAGGGAGCGCGGGGCGGCCGCGCGGTAAGGAAACTGGTTTACCGGAGTCCGCGGAACGGTCGCCCATGATCGTACCCGGGTCCAGCTCGCAGCAGCTCGCGGCCGCGCTCGCCGCGGAGACGGGCCGGGCGCTCGCCACCCCGACATACGACCGGTTCCCGGACGGGGAGGGGCTCGCCGCGGTGCCCGACTTCGACGCCGACGAGGCCGTGATCGTCGCCGCGACCGACTCCGACGAGGCGTGGGTCGAACTGCTCCAGCTCCAGGACGCCGTCCGCGAGGCCGGCGCCGCGGACGTGACGACCGTTGTCCCCTATATGGGGTACGCCCGCCAGGACGACTCCTTCGGCGACGGCGAGCCGGTCTCGGCCCGCGCGATGGCGCGGGCGATCTCGACCGGGACCGACCGCGTCGTCCTCGTCAACCCCCACGAGACGACCGTCGCCGACTTCTTCGACGTCCCCGCCGAGGCGGTCGACGCCGCGGGCGTCCTCGCGGCTCCGCTCCCGGCCGACCTCGACGACCCGCTCTTCCTCGCGCCGGACGAAGGGGCGATCGACGCGGCCGCCACCGTCCGCGACGCCTACGGCGCCGGCGAGACGGACTACTTCGAGAAGCACCGCGACCGCGAGACGGGCGCCGTCGCGGTGTCGCCCTCCGACGCGCCGGTCGCCGACCGCGACGTGGTCGTCGTCGACGACATCATCGCGACCGGTTCCACGATGAGCGAGTCGGTCGCCGTCCTCACCGACCGCGGCGCCGCGCGGGTGCTGACCGCCTGCGTCCACCCGGTCCTCGCGGCCAACGCGGTGACGAAGCTCCGCGCCGCCGGCGTCGACCGGATCGTGGGCACCGACACCGTCGAGCGCGGCTGTAGCGTCGTCAGCGTCGCGCCCGCGGTGGCCGACGCGCTGGACTCGCGGTAGAGGTCACTCGTCGTCGATTTCTCGGATCGTCTCGGCCGGGTTGCCGCCGACCACCGTCCGCGCCGGCACGTCGTCCACCACCACGGCGCCGGCCGCGACGACCGCGCCGTCGCCGACCTCGACCCCGGGCGTGAGCACCGCCCGGCCCCCGATCCAGACGTCGTCGCCGACCGTGACGGGGTCGCCGAACTCCAGCCCGGCCGCGCGCTCCTCGGGGTCGATCGGGTGCGTCGCGGTGTAGACGTGGACGCCCGGCCCGAGCTGACAGTTCTCGCCGAACGCGACCGGTGCGACGTCTAAGAAGACGCAGCCGTAGTTCGCGAAGAAGCCGTCGCCGACGCCGACGTTGTACCCGTAGTCGCAGCGGAACGGCGGTAGGATCGTCGCGTCGTCTCCGACGTCGCCGAACAGCTCGCTGAGCAGGCGATCCCGGCGGTCGGTCTCCGTCGGCGCGGTGTCGTTGTACCGGCGGCAGCGGTCCCGTGCGCGCCGCCGGTCGGCGACCAGTTCGGGGGCCGACGGGTCGTACGCCTCACCGGCGAGCATCCGCTCCTTCTCGCGTCCCATACGACTCCCGGCGCTGCGAGCGACAAAGGCCTGTCTGTCGGCGGCGTCAACGGTCGGCATTTATAAATCGAGTCGCGTGTCGCCGGCCGACGGCTATGGTCTACCGCTATCTCGTGACGGAGTCTCAGCAGGGAGGTACGAAGTTCGGGGCTACCGAACTGATCGATCTACGCTTCGTCGACCGAGACACGAACAATCACTCCCTCAGATACTGCGGTAGCCGTGTCGTCCTCGGAATCAACAGAGCAGACTGCTCCCCGAGGTCGTGGGAGGATCAAACGCTTTTTATTCGGCTTCGTTGAAATCTGCAGTAGCCGATAGCATATCTGTGCTGAATACAGATCCCCACTCCGCGTTGACGGTTTTGACAGGAAATCATCCCGTATTGTCGGGCTGAAAATCCCGTAGTGGCCTCTTTTAAATGAACGTACTCGTTTTTGACCACACAACCCTTGTCACGTTTGTTTCGGCGGCGATAGTGGTCATTCTTTCTCCCGGCCCGGATACGATATACACCTTGACGGAGAGTCTCCGTCGCGGGCGCTATGCCGGGGCGGCCGCCGCGTGCGGAACGGCCACAGGAATCCTCGTTCACACGACGGCAGCGGTACTCGGATTAGCCGCGATCCTCCGAACCTCGGCGCTTACATACACCGTCGTGAAGTACCTCGGCGTCGCCTATCTCGTCTACCTGGGCGTTCAGGCGTTCCGACACGACGAGGAGTTCGAGATTCGGAATACCATCTCAGAAACGAACTCCTCGCTTAGACGCTCATACAGGCAAGCAGTGACGATCAACGTCTCCAATCCGAAGGTTGCCGTCTTCGTCCTCGCGTTCTTCCCGCAGTTCATCTCTCGGACCGCAAGCGTATCTCTCCAGATGTCGATTCTGGGGCTGACCTACGCCACTCTCAGCGTCCTGTACCTCCTGATCGTGGTCGCGTTCGCCAGTCGGGTACGGCACATTATCGTTGACTCCGAGACGGTTTCTAGATTCATCCAGTACGCGAGCGGTAGCGTACTGATCGGGTTCGGGCTGAAACTGCTAACCGAGAAGCAGCCCGGAACGTAACCCCGAAACTCTTGACAATCCTATTCGCACGGCCTCAGCGCGCGAGACCCTCGCTCAGTCTCTCGCACGGCCAGAGCGAACTCGAATTATGATGTATTTCGACCGAGGAGCGTTCAGGATATTCCGGTATCTCACGGAAGCCGTTGTAGATATATACGAATATTTTTCATGGACCAATATTCAATCCTGTCTGTGACCACCACAACTTACGGTCTGTTGGCGTTGGCACCGCCACTTCTCGCAATCGTACTGGCGATGACGACACGGCAGGTGTTAGTGTCCCTGTTCGCCGGCGTCTGGATCGGTGCGATGATCGTGGCCGGGTGGAATCCTATCGCCGCGACAGCACTCACTATGGACTGGCTCGTTGAGGTGTTTCGGTCGCCGTTCAACACGAAGTTCATCATCCTCATCATGTTCATGGGGGCGGGCGCGGCGTTCATTCACCGCTCTGGGGGCATTCTGGCACTGGAGCAGTGGATCGGCGACCGAGTCGACAGCGCCCGCGAGTCGCAGATCCTCACCTGGCTCATCGGGGTGTTCATCTTCTTCAGCTCATACACCAGCACGATTGTCACGGGCAACGCCACGCGGGATCTCGCTCAGGAGAACCGCTCCTCCCGAGAGATGCACGCCTACGCGCTCGACTCGACGACCTCGCCCGTGGCGACGTTCGGGCCGGTGTCGTCTTGGATCGGGTATCAGGTATCGATGATTATCGCCGGCTTCGAGGCTGCCACGATCACTGCCTCGGAACTCGGGATGACGCCATTCGGACTGTTCCTCCAGAGCATCCCGTGGAACATCTACTGTTTCATGGCGTTCTTCATGGTCGGGTTCATCGCGATCACCCAGCGGTTCTTCGGTCCGATGCTCGACGCCGAGTGGCGGGCGCGTTCCACCGGTCGGACCATTCGGGAGGACGCGACGCCGCTGTCGGACGTCTCGCAGGACGTCGGCGAACCCAGCGATAAGAATCCGACGCTCGTGAATTTCTTCGGCCCTATCTTGGTGTTGCTCGTCGTTAGCCTGGTCTCGATGTGGTGGCTCGGTGGTGGCCACAACCCTGGCGTCAGCATCTCGGAGGCGTTCCAGGAGACCGACGTGGCCCTCGGTCTGCTGTACGGTTCCTTCGCGTTCATGGTGTCCGGCTTTATCGGCGCGCTCGGCTACCGGACGATGGACCTCGAAACGGCCAGCGACACCATCATCCAGGGATTCAAAACGATGAACATCGCCATCGCGATTATCGTGCTGGCGTGGTCGATCGGCTTAGCCGCCGAGAGGGTCGGCACCGCGCAGGTCATCGTCGACGCGATGGTCGGCAGCGGCATTCCCGGGACCTTCCTCCCGGTGATCATCTTCCTCGCGGCGATGTTCGTAGCCTTCACGACCGGTACCTCCTGGGGAACGATGGCCATTCTGACCCCCCTGGCAATCCCGCTGGGGTATGAACTGGTCGGCCCCTCTATTCTCCCCGTGCTCGTTGGGGTGCTGTTCGGCGGCGCCATCTACGGCGATCACAGCTCGCCAATCAGTGACACGACGGTCATGTCGTCGATCTTCTCGGGCTCTGATCACATCGACCACGTCAATACCCAGATACCGTTCGCGGGAACTGCCGCGGTGGTCACGGTGTTCGTGCTCATACTATACGGTCTGGGCCTCCAGACAGCCTACGTCGCCTTGCCACTAGCGCTCGTTCTGACGGCGGCCGCAGTGCTCGTCCTCAATAAGTTCGACGCCAGACGCAAGGGACTCCCCGAGGTAATGCCATCTGCCGACGCCATCGAATCCGGCGAAGTCGACGTTGACGCCGTCGAGCGCGGTGAGGTCGACGGCAATAACGGGAGCCACAACCACTTCTCACTGGTCCCGGTGTTGGCGGTCGTCATCGTCGCCGCGTACCTCGCGCTCGTGTTCACGTTCGCCGCGATAGGCACCTGAACCGAGCTCGACCACTGACCGTTTTCCGCGTTCCGGCTGCCTTCCAGCACCGGCTTCGCGTCCACGTCTTCGATTACCGAGCGATGGTCCGGCAGATGCGTCCTCGCTGCGGTCACAAGTCGGACGAACTACCCTCTCGGCGAAGCCTTCCGTCCGCCTGCCCGCCGCACAGCCGTCCCGGTGCGTTGTCCGCTCGAAGCGGCTCCGACGGGAGGCGGCATGGCCCGGTCAGACGATCTTCATCATCCGCGTCTCGAACTTCCCGACGCGGACGCGGACCCAGCCCGCGAGCTCGTCGTCGAGGTCTGGCTCGTCGGTGTCGACGCGGAGCGCGCGCACGTCGTCGAGCTTGGCGCGCGAGGCGACGATCCGGAGGTCGCAGCGCCGGATCACGGCCGGCGAGATCTGGGGGTTGCCGCGGCCGAAGACGAACCCCTGCCCGCCGATGGGCGAGACGACGACCACGTTCTCCTCGCCGAGCGCGTCGAGGATCGCCGCCTCCGTCGCGTCGCGGACGATCACCTCGCCGTCGCGCCACACGTCGACGCCGATCGGCGACGGCTCGAAGCCGAGCTCGTCTTTGATCGCCCCCACTGTCGACCCCGGGCCGAGAACGAAGGTGACGCCGTCGCCGTCGCGACCGCGGATGTCGGCCGCCACGCCCTCTGCCAGCGACTCGACGGTGCCGCTCGCCGTCTGTTTCGACGACTGGAGATCCTCGGCGACCGGGACGTGCGCCACCCCGCGGAGCGTCGGGTTGACCTCCCCCTCGCGGTAGGCGTCCTCGTCGATGTCCATCACCTCGCGGCGCTCGGTCCGCGAGAACGACGCCGCGACCTCGGCGGCGTCCTCCGGCGAGACGGCGAAGACGGAGGAGTACACCTTCACGCCCGCGGGAACGCCGAGCATCGGCACGTCCGTCCCCTCCAGCGCGGCCGCGACGTCCGCGGCGGTGCCGTCGCCTCCGACGAACAGAACGAGGTCCACGGGGTCGCCGCCGCTCGCTTCGGTCTCGGCCGCGGCCGCTCCGTCCCCGTCGTTCCCCGCGAACGCCCGCACGACCGCGGCGGTGTGGGCCGCGGTCGTCCCCGTCGGCTCGGGGGGCACAGTCGACTCCGAGCCCTCGCCGTCGAAGGGGTCGACGACGCGGACGGGACCGAAGCCCGCCTCGCGGACGATCGACTCGCCCATCGGGTCCGCGGCGACGGAGACTTCCGTCTCGGGGGCGACCGCGGCCAGCCGGTCGAGCATGCGCTTCGCTCGGTCCGGCGCCCGGGGCTCCGCGCCGCGCTCGACCGCCTCCGCCACCTTCCCGTCGGTCCCCTTCAGTCCGACGCGGCCGCCCATGCCGGCGACCGGATTCACGACGATCCCCACGTGCATACCCGACGTTCACCGCGCTGGACTCTTAAACGGGACGCGTCCGGAAGCCGCGGGTCGCCGACGGCGGGGCCGACTGCGGACGAACGGGTCGCGCGAGAATCAACGCTTAAGACGCCCCCAAGACAATCCCGGCACATGATCCTCGAAGCCGCCGTGACGGAGCCGCTGCCGATCAGCGCGACCGCGGGCGCGGTCCTGCTCGCGAGCCTCGCGCTCGTCGCCGTGTGGGTCGCGTACCTGTACCGCTAGGCAGAGCGCTCGCACCTGTACCGTCAGGCGGACTCTTCCTCGACCGCGTCCGTGTGCTCGCGGATCCACGCCGCGGCGAGTTCGGCCTCCGCCTCGCTCTCGGCGGTGATCTTCACGGTCACGACCTCGCCCGGGTAGGAGCCGACGCGCACGTCGAACCGCTCTCGCAGCGACGCGAACCGGTCGAGCAGCTCGCTCTCCGGCTCGTCGACGTCGACCGTGAGAACGTGGGTTCGCGTCCCCGCGAACTCGTCTGCGACCAGCTCGAACATCGCCTTCATCTCCGTCGGGACGCCGGGCAGGACGTAGACGGACTCGACGACCGCGCCCGGCGCGACTCCGGCCTCGTTCGGCAGCGGCCGGCAGTCGGCGGGGAGGTGCGTCGTCTCCGCCGCGAGGTCGCTCCCGCTGTACCCGCGCTCGGCGAGCCACGCGGCCGCCTCCTCGTTCTCGACGAGGTCGCGGCCGAACGCGGCCGCGACCGCCTCCATCGTCACGTCGTCGTGCGTCGGCCCGAGACCGCCGGTGACGATCACCGCGTCGTACTCGGCGTGGTACTCGTTGACGACGCGCGCGATTTCGCTCACCTCGTCCGGCACGACTGTCACGCGCCGGACGGCGACGCCCCGCGCGTCGAGACGGTCGCAGAGCCAGGTGGCGTTCGTGTTCTCGGTGTCCCCGACGAGGAGCTCGTCCCCGACGGTGACGACGGCGGCGTTCATACCGAACGCAAGCGCCGCGCGGTAGAAAAGGACCGCGGCGCGGGCGGCGTTCGGGGATCGACGCGTCCGCGGCCGTCAGAGCAAGCCGTCGTCGTCATCGTCGTCGTAGACGCCCAAACCGAGGTCGCGGCGGCGCTCGCGGAGCGCCTCCAGCTGTCGCCGGAAGTAGACCGTCCCGGCGACCGCGGCGACCGCTCCGATCACGAGGATGACGCCGAACACCACTAAGTCGCCCTCGCGGTACGACTGGACGACGATCGAGCCGCCCGACACCCCGTCCCAGACGATCCGGTCGCGGTCGCCGACCGCCTCGACGGAGTGGTCACGCGGCGACACGTGGCCGACGATCGGGAACTCCGTGGTGAAGCCCGGCGGGAGCGTCACGGCGTACGACCCCTCGACGTAGGCGCGCATCGTGAACCGGCGCGGCGACCCGGCGCCCGAGAACGCCGCCTCCCCGCCGGCCATGTCGTCCGCGAACCGGATCCACGTCTCGTCGGTCGTCCGCTCGATCTCGCCGCCGCGGGCGCGGAACTCGCTGCCCGTGATCACCTCGCCGTCGGGGTACCGATACCGGAACGCCTCGAACTCCAGGGGCTGGTCGCCCGCGTACGGCGTCTGCTCGTACAGCCGGATCTCCTCCCGGTCGCCGACCGCGTACACGGCGGTGTACCTCGCGTCCGTCGAGAGGGTGAACGCGGCGTCGCGGTCCGTGTCGAACTCGTACTCGCGGGGCGGCTCGGCGTCGAGCGTCTCGTTCGTCACCTCGCCGCCGCCGGTCGCGTAGCCGAGGCAGCCGGCGCTGACCGCGAGGAGGGCGATCGCCGCCGCCGCGAGCGCGAAGCGTCTGTTCACGGTTCTCGGATCTGGTTAGACCACACAGCGCATCTCGGCCGGGAGGTACGAGCCGATGGCGGCCAGCAGTCCCGGCGGGTCGGTGCCTTCCGCGCAGACGATGCTCTGTTCGAGGAGGCCGAGCCGCTCGACGGTGACGATGTCCTGCGCGTGGCCCGCGCGGTTCACCGTCGCGCGCGTCTCGCCGCGCGTCGCCGAGTTGACGTTCACCCGGCCGTCGCCGCGCTGCCAGTCGTACAGGCGGTCGCGCTCCGCGTCGGCGAGCCGACTCGGCTCCGCGTCCGGGTCACCGGCGTCGCCGCCGTAAACGAACCGCATCGGGAGGTGCTGGACGAGGCCAAACCGCTCGACGACCTGCTCCGGCGAGCCGACGCCGAGCCCGAGCTCGTCGGCCGGGACGAACACGTCGACGCCGGCGTCGAGCGTGAACCCGACGTCGTCCCACGACTCGAGCGTCCCGACGTACTCCTCGCCCGCTTCGAGGCCGCCGTCGTGGGCGACGATCTCGCCCCACGTCTCCGCGAGGACGTTGCGCGCGACCGGCGCGTCCTCGCCCGTCACGTCGATCTGGACGAAGTCGTCGTCGCGGACGCCCACCTGCCAGTCGACGTCGAGCTCGCCCACGTCGTTGGCGACGAGCGAGTTCATGCCGTCGAGGGCGCGCTCGCGGGCGTCGCCCTCGACGTAGCACTTGGTTGCGAGGACGACCATCAGCCGGTCACGTCCACGTTGAGCTCGTCGCGCAGCGCCTCGATGCGCTGGTCCATCGCGTCGCGGAGCCGGTCGTTGTCCATCGCTTCGAGCGGCGAGCCGCACTCGGGGCACTCGAAGCCGAAGTCCATCGCCTCGCCGAACTCGAAGCGGATCGAACACACCTCACAGAGGTAGAACTCGTGGGTGCGCTCGTACTCCTCGCGCTCCTCTAAGGCCTCGAGCAGTCGGTACATCTCCTCCTGGAGGTTCTCCGGGATGTTGTCGTAGTGGAACGTCCACAGGTACGTGAGCCACCCGGAGTCCTCGTCGCGGACGCGCCGGTACGTCGCCAGGTCGTTCTCGTACAGGATGAACAGCGCGCGCCGCACGTCGTTGAGCTCTAAGCCTAACTCCTCGGCCAGCTCCTCGTCGGTGACCTCGCCGTCGGGCGGCGCGGCCGCGACCGGCATCCCCGTCGGCCCCACCAGCTCGTGGAGGTACTTCTGGATGACGGGGTCGTTCAGTAGATCCTCAAAAGCCATTACGGGAAACTGGTGGTGGAATCCGGTTAAAACCTCCGAAAGGCGCGGTCGCGCTCCTCGCACGATCCCGGAGCGATCACCCTTCGGACCCCGCGGCCGACCCGCGGGTCCGGCAGAGCTTTACGGGCCGTGGCTCACACTCGCCCGTATGGCAGACTCGGTGGACGGACGGGGGCGACGCGCGCTCGGGGCCCTCGCGCTCCTCGCGGTCCCGGCGGTGCTGGCGGCGGTCCCGCTGGTCCCGCTCGCCGCGCTGCTCGGCCCCGGCGGGCTCGGGCTCGTCCCACTCGGCGCGCCCGGGGGACTGCTCGCCGCGGTCGTCGTCGGTCCCGCTGCTTCGGCGATGCTCGGCCCGGTCCTCGTCGACAGGCGGATCGCGCGGCTCCCCGCCGCCGACCTCGACGACCGCCGCGCCGACTTCGTCGCCGACCGCGTCGAGACGCTCGCGGCCGAGGTCGGCGTCGACGCGCCCGAGGTGACCGCGGTCCGCGCCGACGCCGCGAACGTCGCTGCGACGGACGGCTACCGCGGGTCGCGGCTCGTGGTCTCGACGCGGCTGCTCGCCCTCCCGAAGGCCGACCGCGACGCCGCGCTGCGCCACGCGCTGGTGCGGATCCGGACGCGGCAGGCGCTGCTCACGACCGCGACGCTCCCGGCGCTGGCGGCCGTCGAGACCGCGGCGCTGCTCGCGACGCTGCTCGTGGGACGGCGCGGAGACCGCACCGCCGCGGACCGGCGCGTCAACCGGATCCACGGCTACGAGCCGGACCGCGAGCGCGTCCCGTCGTGGGCGTACGCGGCCGCCGGGGTCTGCTGCTGGCTCTTGCTCCTCCCGGCGTGGATCCCCGCGACGGTCGGCGATCGACTCGCTGTCGCCGGCGGGCGGCGCGCCGCGGACGCGCTGGTCGCGCGGGCCGGGAGCGAGGAGCGGAACGGGCTCGGCAACGCGGTCGCGTTCGCCGGCGACGCCGCGGGCGCCGGCGACTGGCCGCCGCTCCTCGACCGGCTCTCCTTCGTCTCCATGGCCGACGCCGAGACGGGTCGCGTGCGCGGGACGAGCCGCCAGGAGGCGCGGACGCGGCTCGCGCGGCTCCGCTCGAAGCGGGCGCTGTAGGCGGCCGCGCGGCGGGCTCGCCCCCCGATCAGGGATCGACCGGCACTTCGATCCGGATCGTCGTCCCGCTCTCCGTGGTGTCGACGTCGAACTCGCCGCCCGCCTTCGCCACGACCCAGTACATGAGCCAGATGCCGAGCCGGTCGGCGTGGGTCAGCGACGTCTCGCCCGCCACTAACACCTGCGTCTCGTGGTCCGGGATCCCGGGGCCGTCGTCCTCGACCTCGATCGCGACCCACCCCGGCGGACTGCGCTCGACGCGCACCTCGACCGACGGCGACGGCGCGTCGTTGTGCTTCACGGCGTTCTCGACCGCCTCCGCCACGGCGACCGGGAGGCCGACGACCGTCGCCTCTATCGGGTCGTCGTCCGGGAGCGTCAGGCTCACCTCGGCGTCCGGGTAGCGGCTCCGCATCCGGTTCCGGAGTTCGATCAGCTCGTCGCGGAGGTCGATCGGGGCGTCGAGCGCGGGCGCCGAGACCGTCTCGTCGACTTTCTGAACCGCCTCCGCGATCCCCGTGAGGTCCGCAGCCGTCTCGGAGATCACGTCGAGCGCCCGGCGTTGCGACTCCTCGTCGGGACCGTTTCGGAGCAGGCCCGCGTACCCCGTGATGAGGTTCATCTTGTTCCGGAGGTTGTGGTTGAGCACCCGGGCCATCACCTCCAGGCGCCGCTCGCGGATCTTCCGTTCGGTGATGTCCGTCTGGAACCCGACGAAGTGCGTGGTCTCGCCCGCCTCGTTTTGTAGGGGCTCGATCTGGAGCCGGTTCCAGAACTTCTGTCCGTTCGCTCGGTAGTTGAGGATGTCCACGTCGACCGACCGCTCCTCGTCGAGTCCTGCCCGGATCTCGTCGGTCGTCTCGTCGGCCGTGTCGGGACCTTGGAGGAATCGGCAGTCCTCGCCGAGCCGCTCCTCGCCGTAGCCGGTCAGCGCCTCGAACTCCTCGTTGAGGTACGCGAGCGGGTTGTCGTCGCCGTCCGTCGCCCGCGCGAGGGTGATTCCTACGGGGGCCTCGTCCATCGCTCGCTCCGTGAGCCGCAGCTCCGCGACGGTCCGCCTGAGGCGGAGCGAGGTGGTCCGGCGCTCGATCAGGTTCGAGACCCGCGTGAGGAGCGCCCGTCGGCCGACCGGCAGCTCGATGACGTCGTCGACGCGATCCCACGCGCGGTCGGCCGGCCGCCCCCGAGACCCCTCGCTCACCAACAGCACGAACGGAAGGAACGCGGGATCTGCGCGCTCGCGCCGGGAGTCCAGCGCGTCGCCGGCGGCGTCGAAGGCCTTCGCGTCGAGGACGCAGCAGTCGAACTCGCCGTCGAGCGCGGACGGGTCGCTCCCGGTCCGGATCCGATAGCGCTCGCCCAGCGCCTCGGCGAGCAGGTCGCGGTCGCGGTCGGCGTCCATCAGGAGAAGGACCGTCGCGTCGCCGCCCGCGGTCGGCGTCTCCCCGCGCACGCGATCGGCGGTTCGGACGTTGTCGCCGACCGCCTCGCCGGGGTCGGACCCGTCGCTGTCGACACCAGCGACAGTCGGACCCGACTCCGAATCCATCTCGTTTCAACGAGGCAGGGAACGCACTAAGAACTACCCATATATATGGCGGTCGCGGCCGACCGGGGTGGTATGACATCGCCAACGGCCGAGCGAGCGTCGACCGGCATCGCCGGGCTCGATGAGATTCTGTCCGGCGGCCTCGTTCCCGAACGGAGTTACATGATCCGCGGGCAGGCCGGGAGCGGGAAGACGATCTTGAGCCTCCACTTCCTCCAGCAGGGCGTCGACGAGGGGGAGACGGCGCTGTTCGTCAACCTCGAGGAGGACCTCCGCGACCTGAAGGCGAACGCGGCCGCGCTCGGCTTCGACACCGACGCGATCGAGTTCCTCGATCTGAGTCCGGGCGCCGACGCGTTCGTCGAGGACGAGTCGTACGAGGTGTTCGAGCCGGCGGAGGTCGAACGCGAGCCGCTGACCGACCGCATCGTCGAGGGCGTCACCGCGGTCGACCCGGACCGCGTCGTCGTCGACCCGCTGACCCAGCTCCGCTTCCTGCTGTCCGACGACTACCAGTTCCGGAAGCAGGTGGTCGGGTTCATGCGGTTTTTAAAGGACCGCGGGGCGACGGTGCTGTTCACCGTCCAGAACACCGAGTCGCTGCCGACGGACGACTTGGAGTTCATCACGGACGGGACGATCCGACTGGACGCCGCGTCGTACGGCAAGACGGTGAGCGTCCCGAAGTTCCGCGGCTCGGCGACGCAGGGCGGCGACCACGCCTACCGGGTCACCGACTCGGGGATCGAGGTGTATCCGGCGCTCCAGCCCGGTGTGCGCAACGCGGGCGACGGCCGGTTCGAGCAGATCTCTTCCGGCATTCCGGAGGTCGACGAGCTGCTCCACGGCGGCATCGAGCGCGGCACCGTCAGCATCGTGAGCGGGCCGACCGGCGTGGGGAAGACGACCCTCAGCACGCAGTTCATGAAGGAGGCCGCGGGCCGGGGCGAACGCTCCGTCATCTACCTGTTCGAGGAGACGAGGGGGACGTTCCTCGCCCGGTCGCGGGCGGTCAACATCCCGGTGGACCAGATGATGGAGAAGGGGACCCTTGAGGTGGTCGAAGTGGAAGCGTTAGAGCGGTCGCCACAGGAGTTCGCGCGGATGGTCCGCGACGAGGTCGAGGGGCGGGACGCCGACATCGTCATGATCGACGGCATCTCCGGCTACCGGCTGACGCTCCGCGGCGGCGACGACCAGATGCTCCAGCAGATGCACGCGCTCGGCCGCTACCTGAAGAACGCCGGGGTGACGGGCGTGTTCATCGACGAGACGCGGAACGTCACCGGTCAGTTCCGCGCGACGATGGAGAACGTCAGCTACCTCGCCGACAACATCGTGTTCCTCCGTCACCTGGAGGTCGACGGCGAGATCCGGAAGGCGATCGGCGTCTTAAAAAAGCGGACGAGCGACTTCGAGCGCACGATCCGCGAGTTCAGGATCACGGAACACGGGATCACCGTCGGCGAGCCGATGTCGGGACTTCGCGGCATCCTGAGCGGCACGCCCGAGGTCGTCGAGCGCGGGTCCGAACGGGACGCGGACCGCCGCGGCGAGTAGCGCGGATCAGCTCGGGTCGGCGGCGTCGGACCCGTCGCCGTCCGGAGACTCCCCGGTGTCGTCCTCGGCGGCTCCGGATTCCGCGTCGACCACGGTCTTCGCGGTCGCCTCCGGGACGACGCGGCGGTCGGCGTCCGCCCACTCGCGGTCCAGCTCCGCGCCGTCGAACAGGCGGTCGAGGAAGACGGCGAGCCCGGCGACCTCCGAGTGGGGCTGGTTCGTCACGCCCACGTTGAAGTCGGCGCGCTCGTACAGCGCCCACGGGACCTTCTCGCCGCCGACCACGACGAGGAGGTCGCGCGGCGGCGACGCCTCCTCGACGACCTCGGGCCGGTCGAGACCGACCGCCTCGCGAACGTCGTCCTCCACGTCCTGGACGCGCTCGCCGTACATCGTGAGGTGGACGACGACCCCGTCGAAGTTCCCGACGAATGCCTTCTGGTCGTCGCGCAGTTCGACCGCGAACGGCCCGCCGAAGCGGTCGGTGATGTCCCGGACGGTCTCCGCGGACTGCCCCGCGTTGTCGGGGAGTATCACCCGGTCGGCGCCGAGCGCCCGCGCCGTGAGCCCGACGTGCGTCGTCATGCGGTCGTCGCGCCCCGGCCGGTGACCGTACCGGAGGACGACGACCTCGCGCGCATCGTTCATGCTACCGCCTGCGCGGGCGAGTCGGGTGTCGCTTTCGATGCAAGCGCGCCGGCGACGAGCCTCGCTGCGCTCAGTCTGATCCGCAGACGTGGATCGAAGCGGAGAGAAATACGACGAGGTGACCACGTAACTGAAACCTTCTTGTGGGAGGCGGTCGCGGTATGCGGCATGACGAGCGTCAAGGAGTTCCGCGTCGACGAGCCGGCGACCGCCGACGGGCTCGGCCGTGGGCGGTTCGTCTTCACGGACGCCTACTCGGTGTTCGACTGGGGGCAGATGCCCGACGCGATCCCGGACAAGGGCGCGAGCCTCTGCGCGATGGGCGCGTTCAACTTCGAACTGCTGGAGCGCGAGGGGGTCCCGACCCACTACCGAGGGGTCGCGGACGCCGACTCCGGCGATGTCGTCCCGCTCGACGAGGCGAGCGCGCCGCCGACGGAGATGGCCATCGACCTGACGCAGGTCCCCGACCTCCCGTACGAGGGGCCGCACGCCGGCTACGACTACGACGCCTTCCACGCCGCGGGCGGCGAGAACTACCTCGTCCCCCTCGAAGTGGTGTTCCGCAACCGCGTCCCCGTCGGCTCCAGCCTCCGGCGCCGCAGGGAGCCCGCGGATTTCGGCCTTGACGACCTCGCGGGGGGCGACGGCGAGTGGCCCGACGAGCCGGTCGACCTCCCCGAGCCGGTCGTGGAGTTCTCGACGAAGTACGAGCAACAGGACCGCTACCTGACCCGCGCGGAGGCCGACGCGGTCGCGGGCGTCGCCGACGTCGACGCCCTCGAGTCCCTCGCGCGAGAGGTGAACCGCGTCGTCACCGAGCGCGCCGAGGCGGCCGGCTTCGTCCACGAGGACGGGAAGATCGAGTGCCTCTACGTCGACGGCGAGCTCCGGGTCGCCGACGTGGTCGGCACGTTCGACGAGAACCGGTTCTCCTACGGCGGGCGCGGGATCTCGAAGGAGGTCGTCCGCCAGTGGTACAAGGCGAACGACCCCGACTGGGTCGCGGCCGTGAAGGAGGCGAAGGAGTCGGTGGCGGGCCGCGACATCGACGACTGGCGCGAGCTCTGCGACGAGTCGCCCGACCCGCTGCCGCCCGCGGTCGTCGCGGCCGTCTCCGAGATGTACGCGGCCGGGACGAACGCGTACACCGACCGCGAGTGGTTCGACGTACCCGACATCGAGGCGGCGCTCGACGCGGTCGACGCGCTGTAGGCCGGGGGCGGCAAATCCGCTGCGAGTCGCCGTCAAACCCTCACGATCGACGAAACGCGAGGGAACCTCTTTACCGCCGACGCGCGTGGTTCCGCGCATGACCACCGACGCCGACTTCGGGGAACGGCTCGAGAACCGGACGGTCGCGTATCTCGACCGAATCGACGACTGCGTCGCGCTCCTCCCGCGAGCGCTCGATGCGTACGCGACCGAGGGCGCGTTCGACGAGACGGTCGACGAGATCGCCGCGGTCGAAAGCGAGTGTGACGAGCTCGTCCGCGAGATCAGGGCGCTCATCACCGACGCCGGACCGGACGACATCGGCCTGTTGAACACGCGGATCAACTTCAACGAGTCCGCGCTGCTCGACTTCTACAACGAGCTCGACGTGGTCGCGAACCACACCGAGCGGATCGTCCAAGAGGTGGCGATGATGCGCCCCGCGGCCGGCGTCGAACCGTTCGACGACATGCGCGAGATGGCCGACCGGATCGCCGAGATGACGGTCGTCCTCGCCGACGTCGTCGAGGGGTTCGTCAGGGGACTCGCCCGCGCCGACGCCACGGAGACGCTCGCCGAGGGGATAGCGTCGATTCGCGCGCTCGAAAGCGAGTGCGACGAGCTCCGCAACGACGCCATCGAGACGGCGTTCGCCGACGGCTCTATCGACCAGCCGCTCGTCTACCGCGAGCTCGCGGTCCTGTTGGACGAGCTGGCGAACACGATCGAGGACCTCACCGACCGGATCGTCGTTATCGCGAGCAAGGAGCCGGGGATCGTGACCGAGACGGACGGCGAGTAGCGCGCGGCGCGTCGGCCGCGGCGCAGCTACCCCCCGGGCCGCCACCGACCGCCGATCTCCTCGCGGGGGTAGTCCTGATACGTGCCGTCGAGGTACGTGGTGACGCGGCCGTCTTCCTCGCTGAGCGTGATCGCCCACAGGACGTTCTGCCGGAGCGACGTCTCCAGGGCGCTCATGTGTTTGGTTCCCATCCAGTCGGGGTACTCGAGCTCCGCGACTCCCGGTACCTCCGCGTGGTGAGGGCTTCGGACTCGGACCATCTGTCGCTGGATCGTCCCGTCGCCCGTCACGACGATCGCGCCGTCGCGGCTGAACCCGACGTCCTCGGCGACCCGCCGAAACGCCTCCGGCGAGTCGAGCACGATCTTACACCGGTCGGTCGGCCAGACGTTCTCTCCCAGCGGGTCGGTGTACGACTCGAAGTCGGTCTCGGCGACGACGAGGAAGTACAGGCTCGGACCGCTCACGTACTGGTCGTCCCACTTGTCGAACTCCATGCTCAACGCCTCGGCCACGTATCGGATCTGGTCCATGAGATCCTGACTGGTGGCGTACTTCTTCAACACCTGATCGAGTTCTTCCATTCGGCTCTACCGTCGATAGGGGCGGAGGCGTGTTAAACGCTCGTGGGGTCGAATTCGCCGCCGCTCGCCTCACCGCCGCGCCCAGTCGAGCACCCGCTCGTAGAATGGGTCGGAGCCGAGCGCGTCGGCGTCGCCGACGAGCGTCAGCTGCTTTTTCGCCCGGGTGAGCGCGACGTTTATCCGGCGGTGGTCCTCGAAGATGGGGCCGTCGAGGTCGCCGGTCGCGACGAAGGAGACGAGGATGACCTCCTTCGAGGAGCCCTGGAAGCGGTCGACGGTGTCGACGGTCACGTCGGTCCGGCGACCGATCTCCGCGACCTGCGCGCGGAACGGGGCGATGACGCCGATGTCGTCCGGATCGACGCCGGCGGCGACGTAGGCGTCGACGACCGCGGCGACGCGCTCGGCCTCGCGGACGTTCCGGTTGCCGTCGCGCTCGCCGTCGGGGTCGACGAACCCCACGCCGCCCGTCAGCTCGGGCGCGAGCGCGTCGGGGTCGACGCCGAGATCCGCGAGCGTCTGCCCGGCCACTTCGGGCGTGGCGGGCCGGAGCGCGCCGTCGTAGAACTCCGCGGAGGCGAACGCCTGGATGCGCTGGCTCATCCGGTACTGGCGGTCGAGCATCACGCTCGCGTCCGGATACTCTTCGATGAGGCGCTGGAAGAGGGAGGTCTGGAGGTCGTTCTCGGCGCGGACGACCGGCGGGAGCTGCTCGTGGTCGCCGACGAGGACGAACCGGTCCGCGCGGTTGATCGCGGCGTGGGTTCCGGGCTCCGTGAGCTGGGAGGCCTCGTCGACGAGCGCCACGTCGAACTCGCACTCGCGCATGACCCGGGAGCCGCAGGCAGCGGTCGTTGCGGCGACGACCGGTGCGTCCCGCAGCTCGGCCGCCTTCGCGTTCGGCTCACCGCGCTGGACGAGCCGCACGTCCTGCATGTCACCGCGGACGCCGGTCTCGGTGCCGACGCGCAGGATTCCGCCGGTTTCACCGGCTCCATCTGGTCGCGAAGACGCGACCCAGTCCTCGAACCCCTGGTCGCGCAGCGCTTCGAGGGCGTTGTCGACCGCGCGGTTCGTGAACGCCGACAGCAGCACCCGGTTCCCCTCCGCCACGAGCGCCCGGATCGTCCGCGCGATGGTGTACGTCTTCCCGGTGCCCGGCGGCCCGTGGATCAGCGCCAGGTCCTCGGCGTCGACCGCGAGTTCGACCGCCTCGTTCTGGGACGCGTTGTTGTCGATGTACGCCTCGGGCGCGTCCGGGCCGTCCGCGTCGCCGCTCCCGGGACTGCCCGGCGGGCGCTCGGCCGGGTCCCGGAACTCCGGTTCGCGCCGGCCGAAGATCACGTCCTTGCGGTCGGGGTCGCCCTTCAGCACGGCGTCGTGGAGCGCGGTGAGCGATCGGTCGACGGAGATCTCGGAGGGGTAGACGTCGAGCCGGCGCAGCTCGACCGGCTCGTCCGTCTCGACGACGACCTCGTCTTTCCCGAGTTCGGTGATCCGCCCGAGTTCGGCGTGGCCGGAGACTGGGTCGCCGTCGCTCGCGAGCGCCACGTCGCCCTCGCGGAGCTTCGAGACGGCGTCGCCGGGCTTCCGGGCGCGGAGCTCCCAGCGCGCGTCGTCGATCTCCGTCTGCG
Source organism: Halorubrum sp. T3 (assembly GCF_000296615.1). NCBI lineage: Archaea > Methanobacteriati > Methanobacteriota > Halobacteria > Halobacteriales > Haloferacaceae > Halorubrum > Halorubrum sp. T3. The sequence continues at coordinate 742,905 of NZ_JH815330.1, forward strand.
CGACCGGTTCGAGGTCGATCAGCGCGCGGTCGTCGGCCGCCCGCTCCTCCGGGGTCTGCTCCCACAGCTTCCGGTACTCGGCGTGAGTCTCGCGGCGCTCCTCCTCCAAGGCGACGTAGAAGCGGTCGAAGTAGTCGCGCTCCGCGTCGGGCACGGGCGTCCCGACCTGCCCTGCCTTCGACTCCTGATCGAGGCGGCCGGAGACGACCATACACGTGTCCTGCTCGAAGCAGTAGCTGCACGTCGCGTCCGCCTCGTACCCCGTCGGGACGGTGGGGCGCTCGCCGGGGTCGTTGAGCGCGCGCCACTCCATCGCGGCGAGGGCGTTGCGCTCGCGCACGACGAACTCCAGGAAGCCCCGCCCGACGGTGAACTCCTTGGCGGGCGCGAGGTCGCCCGACTCCTCGTTGCGGTCGAGGGCGGTGTTCTTCGTGTACAGCAGCGTCCCGATGTCCGGATCGACGCCGCGCTCGTCGAGCATGAGCGCGTAGCAGGCCGCCTGAACCTTGTCGTGGAACCGCGGCTCCCGCTTGGTGTTCTTCCCGGTCTTCAGCTCGACGGGGGTGCCGCGTCGGAGCGCGTCCGCCCGCCCTTTTAAACCGAACGTGGGCGAGATGAGCGTGAACTCCGAGCGCCACGTGTCCTCGTCGCTCAGGGTGCCCTGCGCGAGCCACCCCTCGACGGCGGCGGCGTTGCGGCGCACCTCATCTTCGACCTCCTCCGTCTCGTAGCCGAGGAGGCCGAGTTCGAGGCCGGCCTCCGCGACGCGGTCCTCGATCGACTCCTCCAGCTCCACGCCTCGGAGCAGGTCCCCGAACACCTCGTGGACGATCGTCCCCTTGACGACCGGGTAGTTGAGCGGGACCCCGGAGAGCTTATTTAAATAGTACATCCGCGGGCACTGGACCCACGACCGGATCCCGGTCACGTCGACGAGGAAGTCGGGCTGGAGGACGACCCACGACTCGTCGGTCGTCGCGTATCCCGTCTCGCCGCGGTACTCGTCTTCTTCCGGGTCGGTGACGAGCAGTTCCATCCCCGGTTCAGCGTGCTCGGCCGTCTCCGTCCACTTCCCCCACAGCGTCACGTCGACCGGATCGCCCGCGCCGCGGTCGGGCCGGACCCGCAGCTCGCGGAGGTCGCGCTCGCCGTACGACGTCGACACCGTCCGCGCCTCCCCGACGGAGACGATCGGCCCGCGAACGTTCACGTCCCCGCTCGGCGGCGGCCCCGAAAAACGCTGTCGGTGGGGGCGGTCGGCCGTCGACCGCGCGCGACTCCGTCCGTCCCGATCCGCCGGCACCGACACGCTCTTGCGCTCGCGCGACCGATGAGTCGACCGACATGCGCGTACGAGACTGGGACGACATCCTCGCGGACGTCGCGAGCGACTCGACCGACCCCGACGGCTGGCGGGCGGTCGCCGGCTCCCGCGAGGGCGGCCTCGGCGAGGACCTCTACTTCGGCCACCCGAGCGTCGGCCTCTACCACCTGAAGACGTACGCGAAGAACCCGCGCGACCTCCGCGGCGTGGGCGCACAGGTCGCTCGCAAGGTCGACGACGAGCTCGACCCGCTCCTCCCGGACGCCGACAGCGACGGCCGGTTCGCGGTTCAGTCGGCGCCCGAGGACGAGGAGCACGCCGAGGAGATGGCGACGCGGCTCACGGAGGCGCTGCGGGTCCACGCCGAGGCGCCGACCGACCCCGACCACCTCTTCGAGGACGTGATGGAGGCGGTCGAATCGCCCGCGTTTGGTCCGATGGAGTACGAGTTCGACGGCCGCCCCGACGAGCTCGACGAGCTCTCCGACACCTTCGACGAGGCCGAGGAGCTGCTCACCTCGGAGCTCGACGACCTGATCGAGGACGACGACGTCGACCGCGGGTTCCACTGAGGCCGGCGCAGTCGGAAAGTCGGTCCGAGCGACCCCCTCACCACAGCGATTCGACGCGCCGTTCGATCGCGTCGAACGCCGTCGAGTACACTTCGAGGGGGTGGAGCGACGGCAGGTCAAGGCCGGACACCTCGGCGCCGGTCGGCGGCTCGTGGAAGTGGACCCGAGCGTCGTGGGCGTTCGGGTGGCGATCCCACCGACACTCCCAACGGTCGTCACTCCGGTCTTCGACGTAGTGGATCGAGAAGTCGTCCGTCGCGAACCACCGGACGTCGACCCGGGCCGCGGTCACCGGATCGGGATATCGCTCCGTGTCCAGTTCCGCTCGCAGCGACCGCGGCTCGTACGGGTCCGGCTCGAACTCGGTCGCGGCGACGAGGGGATCCGACGCCAGCTGTCGTTCGAGCAGTCGCAGCGTCTGTCGGTCCGGCGGGCCGGTCGAACCGTTCCTCGCATCTCCGTCCGACGGACCCATCTTCAGGCCGGGATCAGGCGCCCGTCGTTCTCCGCGAGCCGGCGCGCGAGCTCGTAGAGCCGGCGGTCCCGAATCGCTCGGCGCCAGTCGCTCACCGCCTCCATCCGCTCGTGGACGGTCTCGTGGTCGGCGGCGTCGAACACGGAGACGACGCTCGGGTCGTCTGCGTCGAACCGCGCCTCGTACTCGGACCGCCGCTCTTCGAGGTCGGCGACCCGGTCGATGATCTCCTCGACCGAGAGGTCTGCCGCGATCCGGCTCGCGTCCTGCCATTCGAGGTACCCCTCGTTCCGCTCGTACGTCGCCGGGCGACTCTCTCGGTTCGCGCGGGCGACGCCCATCTCCGCCAGCCGATCGAGGTGCTTCTTCGCCGCGTTCGGCGAGCAGTCTGCGAGGTCGGCCACGTCGGTGTAAGCCGTCGGCGACGTCAGACCGAGGACCGCGTCGTAGACGCGACCGAACGTGTCGGTCCCCGCCTGCCACCGCGACTCGCCCGCCTCGGAATCGGGGGCGGGATCGAAGTTGGTCATGGCGACGCGTACGGACCGACTATCAAAATATCTTTGTGCCTCTCAGATATTTGTGTGTCGCCGGCACCGTACCAGCTCCTCGTGCCGAATCCGCCGCCGTCAGATCGCCGTCACCCACGCCCGGTATTCGTCGTCGAGCTCGTACACCTCGCGGAACGCGCGCTCGACGAACCCCGCGACGCGGTTCGCGTCCGACCGCGCGGTGACGACGGCGTTCGTCCCCTCGGCCTCCTCGGGGCTGACGAGCTCGTCGATCCGGAACTCGGGGAACTCGGAGAGCAGGTCCTTCAGGCGGTCTAACTCCTCGTCGGTACAGTCCAGGATGAGTTCCGTCCCCGCCAGCTGGATCCACGGCGGCACCTCGCCGCCCTCGGTGTCGTCGCTGTCGGGGTCGACGTCGACGGTCATCACGTCGCCGGAGCGCGCGCGGTGCGCGGCCGCGGCGTCGGCGAACAGCTTCAGCCGCTCGTCCTCGGTCGCGGCGTCGAATCTGGTCATACGGTCGCTCGGCCGCGACGGGGCTTAAAAATCCGCACTCCGGAGCGGCGGGCGTCCCGTCACCGACTGCGCCGCGTCGGACCTACTCCCGCTCCGTCTCCGCCAGCACGTCGTCGACGAGCGAGCGCGTCCGCTCGGCCTCGGCGAGCCGTTCGTCGGCCCCGCCGCGCTCGATCAGCGCCAGGTCGTCGCCGTCGAGCGCGTCGCGCACCTCGGCCGCGCGGCGGAGCCGCTCGTACTCGTCGCTCCGCGCCAGCTCCCGGACGGAGCGGAGCGTCGCGACGACCTCGTCGTCCGCGATCCGGCCGACGAGCGGGACCAGCTCGTCGATCTCGTAGGCGAGCTCGTCGCCCGGCTTCGGCGGCCAGTCGAGCGTCAGCGGCTCGCCGTCGAGGCGTTCGAGGTACGTCCGGTGGACCGCGACCGCGGTGCGGAGCGCCCCCGGGTCGTCGACGTAGTGCTCCAGCTTGGAGTTGGTGTAGTCGGCGTACTCCAACAGCGTCGCGGGCGGCTCCTCGCCGGCCGCGTGCGTCTCGACGTACTCGGCGAGGTCCGTCGGCGGCACGTCGACGTCGACGAACGGCGTCGCGTCCGCGCGGTCGAGGAAGTCGAACACCTCGCGGGCGGACGCCGACTTGAAGAACTCCCGGAACGCCTCCCGGATCCCCTCGTCGTACGCCTCGATCGGGTCGCGGAGGCGATCGAGGTCGGCGTCGAGGTCGGCGTCGGCCATCCCCGCGACCTCGCGCAGTTCGTCGAGCCGCGAGTCGAGGCGCTTGCGGGCCTCGCGGGCGTCCTTCCGGGCCGCCCGGTAGTCGTCGACCGCGTCGTCGTACGCCTCCAGCAGGTCGACGAACTCCCCGGCCGGCTCCAGCGCCTCGCGTGCGGCCGCGAAGTCCGACTCGGAGAGCCGGCGCTTGTCGACCGCCTCGTCGGCCGCCTCGAAGGCGTCGCCGGCGGGCGTGTCGTCGTCCACGTCGACCGCGTCGCCGAACTCGCCGCGGAAGCGGACGTACGACTCGAAGTCGCCCGAGCCGACCGCGTCCTCCTCGAACCGGTCGAGAACCCGCTGCGCGCGGCGGTAGGCGTCCGCGGCCGCCTCGACGCGGTCGCGCCCGTAGCCGTCGATCCGGGACTCGATCCGGCGGAGCTCGTCGTAGCGCTCGCGGAGCCGCGCGGCCGCCTCGCCGGCCTCGGCGACGGGGTCGGCGCCGTCGCTCTCCGTGACGGCCTCGGCCATCGGTCAGTACACCTCGTCGGGGTCGAAGACGCGCTCACCGACGTGCTCGCCGTCTATCGTCCGGTGGAAACACGAGCGGTGACCGGTGTGGCAGGCCCCGCCAGCCTGGTCGACGAGGTACAGAAGGGTGTCGGCGTCGCAGTCGACCCGGACCTCCCGGACCGACTGGGTGTGGCCGGAGGTACCTCCCTTGTGCCAGATCTCCTCGCGGGACCGGGAGTAGTAGTGGGCCTCGCCGGTCTCGCGGGTGCGCGCGAGCGCCTCGGGCGAGACGTACGCGAGCATCAACACCTCGCCGGAGTCGGCGTCCTGGGCGACCGCCGGCACCAACCCGCTCTCGCCGAAGTCGACGTCGATCGGCTCGGCCTCCGCGTCGGCGTCACTCATGGCTGTCCGGAGGCGTGGCGCTCGAATAGTCCTTGTGTCTGCGGTCACCGCGCGGGAGCGCCTGCCGCGAGGCGACTCGGGTGCGCTACCCGTCGCGAGCGTCTCGTGTGCGCTACCCGTCGCGAGCGCCTCGGGCGCGCTACCCCAGCCGCAAGACGAGCGCGTCGCCGTCGGCGTACGCGTCCGGCCGCCGCTCGACGACTTCGAAGCCGAGCGACTCGTAGAGGGCGAGCGCCGCGTCGTTGTCCGGGTGCGCCTGGAGCGTCACCGGGCCGTCGGCGTCGGCGATGGCCGCGCGGAGGAGCCCGCGGGCGCGCCCCTCCCGGCGGAAGGCGGGCGCGACGACCAGCTCGGCGACGTGGACGCCCGGGCGGTTCGGCGCGTCCACCGGGAGGAGGTAGCCGACGACGCGGCCGTCGGCGACGCTCACCTGGGCGGCGCCCACCGCGAGCCCGTACTCCAGCAGGTCCGGGCTCGGCTGCCGGAGGTGCGACTGGAGCTCGCGGATCCGGTCGGCGTCGGCAGTCCGTCCCGGGCGGACTCGGGGGTCGGGGCCGTCGCGTTCGTCGGACGCTCGGTTGTCGCCGTCGCGTTCGTCCCTGCCGGAGCCGGACGCGTTCTCGCCCGCCATTCACACCACCGCCCAGAGCGCGACGGCGACGGCCGCGCCGCTGAGCGTCGCGAGGAAGTTCACGGCCTGGTTGCCGACCCGGTCGCCCTCGATCAGGGCGCCGAGGAGGCTGTCGACGGTCATCCCGGCGACGCCGGCGGCGACCACGGCGCCGCCCGCCGCAACGCCGCCCGGGGTTACCGGGTCGAGCACCGGCGTCCCGCCGGCGGCGAGGGCGCCGACGAGCAGGGCTCCGGAGAGGCCCGCCAGCTCCCCCTGCCAGGTGATCGCGCCGTCGGTGCCGGGCTCGACGCGGCGGAGCGTCGTCACCAGCCGCGGGCCGTCGAAGAGGCCGCCGATCTCCGAGGAGAGCGTGTCGGCCATCGCGGTCGCCGTCGCGCCCGCGAACGCGAAGCCGAGGGGGGCGGCCGGGACCGCGAGGTGCGGCGCGGCCGCGTACCCGACCACCGCCGCGAGCGCGACCGCAGAGTTCGCCAGCACGTTGCCGGTGCCGCGGGCGCCCTCGTTCTCCTGGGCGACTCCCCGGGCCGCCTTCTCGTCGAACCGGTACTTCGAGGCGAGGCCGCCGATCGCGTAGAAGGACATGAGCGTGAGGAACCAGCCGACGCCGCCGAGGACAACCGCGAGCAGCGCCGAGACGACGCCGGTGAGCATCCCGGCGACCGAGGCGGTGCCGATGGCGAAGGAGACGTAGCCGAGCGCGCCGGTCACCGCGAGGCCGACGACGATGAGGAGGGGGCCGACGGTCGGTTCCAAAGCGAGGAAGCCCCAGACGACGAACGCGACGAGGATCGTCGTGATGTGCGCGTCCCGGGAGAACACGAGCGAGCGGACGAGCGCCGCCGTCAGCGCGGCCGACGCGGCGAGGAAGACGAGGAGCGGGACCGTCTCCCCGTCGACGGGGGCGCCGGTCTGGAGCCGCACCCCGATCTGTCCGACGAGGGCGGCGGCCGTCCCGGCGGCGACGTAGCCGGCGACGAGCGGGAACTCGTCGGTCGTCCGGCGGGAGACGAGCGTCCGACCGAGGCGGCCGGCGCCGACCGCGAGCGCGGCGGCCGCGAACGCCTCGTACGGCAGCGGGGCGCGCGGCAGCGAGGCGAACAGCGCGAGGCCCGCGCCGGCGAGCGCGAAGGAGACGAGCCCGTAGAGGCGCTCCGCCTCGCGGTCGCCGGGCAGCGCGAGCGTCTCGAACCACTCCCCGTCGCGGACGCCGAAGAAGGCCGCGCCGGCGACGGCGAAGAAGGGGACGGCGGCGGCGGTCTCGAGCGACGGCGCGAGGACCGCGAGCGCGGCCACCGCGGCGAAGACGCTCGCGCGTCGGAGCCTCCGTATCACACCTTCGGCTACCCCCGACGACCACTTAACGGTCCCGACAGCCGTCGGGCGGTCGATCGCCGACCGAAGCGCCCGCGACGCCGCTTTCAGTACCGGTACTCGTTGAACTGGACCGCGTGTCCCTCCAGTACGCGGACGGACTCCTCCGGATCCTCCTCGTCGTCCCCGGTCCGATCTTCGTGTGAGTCAACCACTCCCATATGCGAGCGGTGCGCTCGCCGGTACATAACTGTTTCCCACACGGCGAACGTAGTTGGCGGCTCGTTGCGGGGTCCTCAGTCGACGACGCGATCGATCTCTCCGAGATGGTCGATCACGTGGTCCGGGTCGATCGCGGACGCGGCGAGGTCGTCGTCGTCGGTGACGCCGGAGCGGACGAGCACCGTCGTCATCCCGGCGCGCTCCCCGAGCGCGATGTCCGTGTCGAGCCGGTCGCCGACGACGAGACACTCCTCGGCGGGGTAGGGGAGCCGCTCGCGCACCATCTCGATCGCGGTGTCGGAGGGCTTGCCGAGGACGGCGTCGGGCTCGCGCTCCGCGACGCCCGCGATCGCGTTGATCACGGCGCCCGACCCGGGCACGTCGCGCTCGGGGGCCGGGATCACCACGTCGGGGTCGGTTCCGATGAACGGGATGTCGCGCTCTAAGGCCCACAGCGCGGTACAGAGGTCGTCGTAGTCGAACTCGCGGTCGATGGAGGCGACCAGGGCGTCGGCGGCGTCGACGTCGTCGGTCGTCGAGAGCCCCGCCTCCGCGAACTGGTCGAGCAGTCCCGGGGCGGCGATACAGAGCAGGTCGTCGTCCGCGTGGCGTTCTCGGAGGTACCGCGTCGTCACGCTGCCGGCGGTGAAGACGCGGTCGGCGTCGACGTCGTACCCCGCCGCGCCGAGGCGGTCGACGTACGCCGGCGGCGCCTTCGTCGGGTTGTTCGAGACGAACAGGGGCTCGACTCCGGCCTCGCGGAGCCGCCGGTACCCCGCCGGGGCGCCCGGGATCGGATCGTCGCCGCGCACGACCGTGCCGTCGACGTCGATGACGGCGCCGCTGTATGTCATACCCCGAATGCGGGCGCCACGGCCGTAGGGGTTGCGCCCGCGTCCGTGGCGAAGGACGACCCCGGGCTAGGGCACGCAGATCACGAACTCGGTACCGGTTCCACCTTCGGGATAACGGAAGGGTAAAGCGGCAGCGTTCCGTATCGGTGTTCACTGTGACGACGACTCAGGTGACCCTCGTCCAGATCGACAACTACGGGCCGTGGACGACGACGCCGGAGCCGCGCCGGGAGATGGACCTCCAGACGCTCCAGTCGCGGCTGTTCGCCGACGTCGCCCAGTTCCTCGGCCACCGCGACGCCTACGTTTTCTTCACCCGCTTCGACAACATGATCGCGGTGACGAACGGCGTCGACGGCGCGGCCCACGCGACCCTTCAGGAGTCGATCGGCAACCGCTACCCGGTCAGCGTGAGCCTCGGGACCGCCGTCGCCGAGCGCCCCGTCGACGCGCTCGAAGCGGCGAACCGGCGGCTCCAGACGGAGGGGAGCGCCCAAGACGAGAGCCGGACAGAGGTGCTCGCCGGGGAGTACCTCTCCGAGACGGATCGGTCGGACCTCCAGGTCGCACACTTCGACGTGGTCAACGCGACCGGCAAGTACACCGACCGACTCAACGAGTTCGACACGTTCATCAACATCGAACAGGCGTACGGCTCGCTGATGCGCCACCTCCGGGAGGCGCACGGCGCCCTCTCCTTCTTCGTCGGCGGCGACAACGTCGTGGCGGTCTGCCCCGACCTCCCCGAGTCGGCGTTCTCGTCGGCGGTCGCCCACGTCGCGGACGACGTCGACGTCGAACTCCAGGTCGGCGTCGGCCGCGGCGCCTCCGCCCACGAGGCCGGCTTCACGGCCAAACACGCGCTCGAAGACTGCCGACACGACGGGACGAGCGTCGAGCTGTTCGGCGCGCCCGCCGCTGGCGATTAGCGGGTCCAGCCGCGCAGTCGGCCGGTTTCGTGGCGCGGAACGGCAGATTCAAATCTGATAATTTCGGTGCGAGGTTTTTATACACCGGCCGGGAACCCCCGCACAGCATGTCAGAGGAGATAGTGTTCGTCTGTACGGCGGACGGCTGTGACGAGGGCCCGTGGGAGGGCTCGCACGACGCGATGGCACACTGCTCCGAGCATCCGGACCACGGGTACACCGGGATGCCGCGGTCGGAGATCGACCCGACCCGCGAGGTCATCCCCGCGACCGCGACGCGGAAGCGCGACAACCGCAACCTCCAGCACAAGGGGCACCCGAAGGGTGCGTACGCGCAGAACGACTGACGAGTCTCGACGGGCGAGCCGCGACTCCGGCGTCCGTCCCAGACGCTGGGAGCGGCTCCCCGTCCTCGTCGCGGGGCGCGGCGGCGCCGCGTCCGACTGAGTCGGCGGTTTCTCCTCATTCGATCCGACGCCGTTTATGAGCGGGCCGGACGTAGGAGCCGGCATGGTCTCGGAGATCTTCGATCCCGACACGTGGGAGCCCGTCACCGACGAGTTCGACGACATCACCTATCACCGCGCCGTCGACGTCCCCGCGGTCCGGATCGCCTTCGACCGCCCCGCGGTCCGCAACGCGTTCCGACCGGGAACGGTCGACGAGCTGTACGCCGCGCTGGATCACGCGCGCAAGCAGGCGGACGTCGGCACCGTCCTCCTCACCGGGAACGGCCCCTCGGAGAAGGACGGCGGCTGGGCGTTCTGCTCGGGCGGCGACCAGTCGGTCCGCGGCGGCTCCGGCTACGAGTACCGCGACGACGACGAGGCGGGCGACGACGACGACGACCTCGTCCGCTCGGCGCGCGCGGGCCGGCTCCACATCCTCGAGGTCCAGCGGCTGATCCGATTCATGCCGAAGCCCGTCGTCGCGGTCGTCCCGGGCTGGGCGGTCGGCGGCGGCCACTCGCTGCACGTCGTCTGCGACATGACGCTCGCCAGCGAGGAGCACGCGAAGTTCCTCCAGACCGACCCCGACGTGGGCTCGTTCGACGGCGGGTTCGGCTCCGCCTACCTCGCGAAGCAGATCGGCCAGAAGAAGGCCCGCGAGGTGTTTTTCCGCGGGAAGACCTACTCGGCCGAGGAGGCCGCGGACATGGGGATGGTCAACGAGGTCGTCGCCCACGAGGAGCTGGAGGACGTGGCCCTGGAGTGGGCCGACGAGATGACCCGGAAGTCGCCGACCGCGATGCGGATGTTAAAGTACGCGTTCAACATGGCCGACGACGGGATGGTCGGCCAGCAGGTGTTCGCCGGCGAGGCGACGCGGCTCGCGTACATGACGGAGGAGGCCCAGGAGGGCCGCGACGCGTTCTTGGAGGGCCGGGAGCCGCAGTTCCGCGACTATCCGTGGCACTACTGAGCGGCGGCCCGCCGCCCGGCGGGACAGCGGATCGGCGCCGCGCCCCCCGCAGCCACCTACAAGTACCCCGCCGCGGTAGCTCCGCTATGCTCGTCGAGGAGGTGATGACGACGGACCTCGTGACCTGCGACGTCGACGCCACGGTCCGGGACGCCACGGAGCGGATGCTCCGCAACCGGGTCGGGAGCGTCGTCGTTACGGACGGCGGGACCCCGGCCGGGATCCTGACCGAGAGCGACGTCCACCACGCCGGATACGTCACCGACGATTCCCTGTCGTCGATCCCAGTCCGGAAGGCGGCGAGCGCTCCCCTCGTCACCGTCCGGCCGAGCGCGACGCTCCGAGCCGCCACGGAACGCATGCGCTCGGAGGGCGTCAAGAAGCTCGTCGACGGCGTGACGCCCGAGGGGATCGTCACCACGGGGGACGTCGTCGACAACTACGCACGGATCCGTCAGGAGGTCCGGGACCTCGCGACGGACACGACCGGCTGGTCGGAGCGGACCGACGACCTCCGCGACTGAGCGGGGGAGGTCACTGTTCGAGCGGGCTTCGGTCGGGGGTCGCCCCGCGACGCCGGACCAGCCGGCGCAGGAACCGGTAGACCGGGAAGAGGTAATCTTCGAACCGCTCGTAGACGCCGCTCTGACTCGCGTAGACGATCACCGGGACGTCCGCCGCCCGTGCGGTCTGAATCACCGCGTCGGGCGTGCTCCCGAACACCCACTGGCGGAAGCGCCTGTCGCGCGACGCCCCGATCACGAGGAGCCCGCCGGCCTCGGCGGCCGTGTCGACCAGGCCGTCGGCGATCGTCCCGGCCTCCACGTTCATCACGCGGAGGTCCTCGACGCCGTTCAGTTCGGACACGGTCGTCGCCGGGTCCTCCGGCGGCTCCTCGCCGCCGGGATCGACCGTGATGACGTTCACGTTCGCCCCCTGTCGGCCCAGCACTCGAACGACCGACAGCGCGGCGCGGTGGTGTGGACCGCCGCCGGCGCCCACGTTCACCGTCTCGACCGTCTCGCCCTCGTACCCGCTCGTGAAGACGACGTCGCAGGGGGCGCCGTACTCGACCCCTCTGGTGATCTCCTCGCTCTCCTCGGGGTATCCCATCAAGATCAGGTCGGCCCCCTGATTCCGGGCGGTATTGTTGATGTCAAACGCGATGTTCCGGCAGGTGTGGGCGGTCACCGTGTACTCGACGGGGTGGTCGTCGGCCGCCAGCACCTCGGTGATACGGTCCGCTCGGTCGGTGGCGATGTCGCTGACGACCTCGTGGGGCGTCTGCTCCGGGATCTGCGTCACGGTGAGGACGGTGACGGACACGTCGCGGTCGCTCCCAGACGCGAGCACGTCCGCCAGTTGGAGGTATCTCACGGCGTTCTCCGGGCGCGCGACCGGGATCAGTACCCGGAACGGCCCCGCGTCTCCCTCGTCGACCGCCGCCCCGCCGGAGGCGGGGGTTTCGTCGGGTGCCGGCTCGTCGGGTGCCGGCTCGTCGGGTGCCGGCTCGTCGGCCGCCGGCTCGTCGGGCGCCGCCTCTTCGGATACCCCCTCGTCGGCCGCCGCGGCGGTCTCGGACCCCGGCACCTCCCGAATGAGGTCCTCGACACCGGGGGCACCGCCCCAGACGAGGTAGGCGACGACCAGCACCCCCGACAGCAGCAGTCCGACCGCGACGCCCCGCCGCGGGAGGTTGTACACCAGCCCGAGGTTCGCGACGACCCCGACCAGCGGCACGAGGGGGACGCCCGGAACCCGGAAGCCGCGCTCGATATCCTCGAACCGCCGCCGGTGGACGATCAGCGCGACGTTGACGACCGCGAGCGGGAGCAGCAGGTTCAGCGTCGCGAACCCGGTGAGCGCGTTGAGCCCGAGGTCGATACCCGCCAGCCCGTCCTCGGCGGGGAACACCGCGATGAACGTGACGATCAGCGTGACGATCACCCCCGTCGCGGTGGTCACGCTCCAGAACGGCGTGCTGTACTCCGGATGGATGCGGGCGAACGGCCGCGGGGCCTGCCCCTGCCGGCCCATCAGCGACCCGATCGACGACGCCGCGAGGATCGACGCGTTCGACGCGGACACCATCGAGAAGACCGCGCCGGCGACGATCAGTGACTGCCCGACGGGACCGAGGAACCCCGCCGCGACCCGTCCCATGGCCGTCTCGCCCTCCCGCGCGATCACCTCGGGCGGCACCGGCGAGTTGGTCATCGCGACGATCACCAGCGCGTACAGGATTGTGACCGAGACGATGCTCGCCGCGATCGCTCGCGGGACGGTCTTGCGGGGTTCGATTATCTCCCCGGCGCTCGCCGCGATCGCCGAGAACCCGAAGAAGGTGATGAACGCCAGCGCCGCGACCGAGAGGATGCCGACGACGTCCGCGGAGAACTGCGCCGCGAAGGTGTCCACGGCGGCCGTGGGGCCGCGGAACGCGAGCGCCCCGGCGATGAACGCGAAGAGCACGGCGACCTTCGCGCCCGAGACCAGGAGCTGGAACGTCCCCGACTCCTCGGTTCCCCGGCTGTTCAGGACGCCGAGGAGGACCGCGGCCGCTACGCCCGCGGTCCCGTGCGGCAGCCAGCCGAGCGATTCGGGGATGATGAATCGGACGAACCACTCGTCCATCGTCGCGAGATAGAAGGCCGTCGTCCCGGTGTACCCGAGGAACAGCGACGCCCCGATCCCGTACGTGAGGAGGTCCCGGCCCTCGAACGTCCGAGAGACGAACAGGTAGCCGCCGCCGTTCTCCGAGTAGATCGAGGCGAACTCCGAGTAGGCGGCTGCCGTGATCCCGGCGATCACCGCGGCGATGACGAAGGAGATCACGGCGCTCGACCCGATCCGGGCGACGGCGGCGCCCGAAAGCGAGAAGATCCCCGCCGCGATCATCGTTCCGAGCCCGATCGCGAAGGCGATCTTGAAATCGAGCGTTCGAGTGTGTTCTACCACGTCGACCACTCCCGTGACGATGAGTAGGTGTTCATGATCGCGATCCGCGAGGGGAGCATTCGGCGGCCTCTCCCGACGCTAATTAGTCTGCGCTTTCGTAAATTGCGGTCCCTGTTAAACCCCGGTGATATCCGTGCGGAGCCGACCGAGGAGGGTCGGCGATTGTCGGACCGACCGGCGCGACGGCCGCCGAACTCGACCGGTCAGTCGTCGCTCACGATCCCCTCCGCGACCGCCATGTCGTCGACGCTGGGGTCGTCCTCCGACGCGCGGAGGACGAACCGCTTGCGGATCAGGTCGGTGACGTAGATGGCCGTCCCGGCGATGATCAGCGTGTCGCCGGGGAGCCGCGCCCAGAACAGCGTCTGGACGATGTCCCGCTCGTAGAACGCGAGGCTGCGCGCCGCGGCGTAGCTCTCCGTGAACGCCACGTCGAGCTGGAGGAAGCCGACCGGGAGGACGGAGACGAACACCATCAGCGCGAGCCCGACGTTCCAACACCAGAACGACGCGCGGAGCCACGAGGCGTCCCAGCGCTCGGGGTCGATCGACAGCTGGAGCATGTACGTCACCATGCCGAGCGCGAGGAAGCCGAACGCGCCGAACATCGCGGCGTGCGCGTGGCCGACGGTGAGGTACGTCCCGTGTTCGTAGTAGTTGATCAGCGGGAGGTTGATGAAGAAGCCGAGCACGCCCGCGCCGACGAAGTTCCACACCCCGCTGGCGACGATGAACATGAACGGGAGCGTGTACGGGAAGCCGGTCTCGCGCATCGCGCGGTACTGGCCGATCGCCTCGTAGAGGATGAAGATCAGCGGGAGCAGCTCCAACGTCGAGAAGACGCTCCCGATCGGCACCCAGTAGTCGGGCATCCCGATCCACCAGTAGTGGTGCGAGACGCCGATGACGCCGGTCCCCATCACGAGGAGGGCTTGGAGCATCACCGCCTTCTCCGCGCTGCGGCGACTGAGCAGGTTCATCGAGACGAGGGTGATCCCGATGATGGCGACGATGAAGAACTCGAAGGCGCCCTCGACCCACATGTGGACGACCCACCACCGCCAGAACTCTGTGACGGCGATGTTCGTCGACGGCGTGAACATGAACCCGGCGACGAACAGTAGGGTGATCGAGCCGCCCGCGTAGAGGATCATGTGCGCGAGCCCGTAGGGCGGCTCGCGGTCGAGCAGCGGCTTGAGGCCGCGGATCGCGAGAACCGCCCAGAGGATGAACCCGGCGAGCAGGCCGGCCTGCCACACCTTCCCGACCTCGAGGTATTCGAGCCCCTCGTTGCCGAGCAGCCACCAGAGCTCGCCCGGGAGGTAGCCGTTCGCGCCGAGCCAGATGCCGCCCATGCCGCCGACCACGACGACGACGAGCGCGCCGAGCAGGACGCTCACGTACGTCCCCTGCCGCTTCGGCTCGTGGCCGGTGAGCAGCGGCGGGAGGAACAGGCCGGCGCCGAGCCACGTCGACGCGATCCAGAGGATGCCGAGGTCGATGTGCCACGTCTTCGCGATGGAGAAGGGGAGCAGCTGGAGGATGTGTATCCCGAACACCTGCTCGATCCCGAAGAACCCGGCCCGCTCGATGTAGAAGTGCGCGAGCAGGCCGCCGAGCAGCACCTGCGCCATGAACAGCCCCGCCGCGATCGGAATAAAGCGGAGCGCGGCGCGCTGGCTCGGGAAGACGCTCACGTCGCCCGGCTCGGGCACCGAGATCCCCGCCGAGGACGGCTCGGGGAGCTTCACCGACTTGTAGAGGAGGATCGCCGCGCCCGCGGCGCCGACGAGTAACACCATCGCGATCACGCTCCAGATCATCGCGGAGCCGGCGGCGTCGTTGCCGGCGCCGGGCGCGTAGGGCCACTCGTTGGTGTACGAGTGGTCGGCGTTCGGCCGGTCGGTGTGCGAGAACCACGCGGTCCACAGCGCGAAGTCGGCGAAGTCCTCGGCCTCCTCCGCCGAGCCGATCATCTCGACCGGGACGCCGCGGTCGTGGTCGCCCTCGTGGTAGCGCTCGACGTACGTCTCGCGCACCCGCTCGTGGGCGTACAGCTCGGCGGCCGAGTACCGGACGGTGTCGCTCCCGTCGTGCGACGCGTCGAGCTCGTCGCGGACGAGCGCGTCGATCCGCGACTGCTGTCCCGAGTCGAGCTCTTCGTACGCCGCGCCGTACTCGGCGTCGGCGTAGTACTCGCGCATGTGCTCGGTCTTCAGCTCCAGCGTCTCGGCGGTGTAGTCCTCGCCGTAGTACGCCCCGTTGCCGAGGATCGACCCGTGGTTCATCAGCCCGTACTGCTGGAACGCCGCCTTCCCGTCCTGGACCTCGGCCCCCGTGACGACCGTCTCGCCGTCGGGGCCGACGACCTCGTCGGGTATCGGCGGCGCCTCCTGATACGCGAACCACGCCCCGGCGCCCATCACGACCAGGTTGAGCAGGAACGCCGCGACGATCACCTTCGCTATCGTCTTCCTCGTGAGTCGCATGTGCGAACGTCCCGTCGAGACGTCCTATGCGCTTAGCGGCAACATGTTCGGTCGGATTCCCGACGCCCGGAAGCGTCACCGTCGGGCGGGGCCCCCGCGAACATGTTCGTAACCCGGCTTACCCGGAACGGCCGCGTACGCTCGTACATGGCCCAAACCAGCGAGATGACCGACCCGCCCGAGGCGGAGACCGGCGGACCAGAGGCGGACGCGACCGCGACCGAGGCGGAGACGACCGTCACCGTCCGGTGTACCGGCCACGTGCGCACGGAGCTGGACGTGTACGAGTTCGAGTACACCTTCGAGGGCGACACGCTCCGCGCGTTCTTAGACGAGCTGTTCGAGGAGTACCCGCAGCTCCAGGACATGCTGATCGCGGAGTCGGAGTCCGACGCGACCCACAGCGGCTGGGCGCCGACGCCGGAGGAGCTGCCGGGCACGTGGTCGAAGAACCCGGTCGGCGAGCAGACCATCGCGTACGCTCGGATCCTCGTCAACGGCCACTTCAACGAGAACGAGAACGGCTTCGACACGGAACTGGAGGAGGGGGACCGCGTCGCCTTGGTCTACCCGTTCATGTTCTGCTGTTGATCGGGACGGATCGATGTCACCGGGGTCGCGGTGATATTCTCAGACTTCCCGGCGATGGTTTATAAATGATTGCGAGGAGATTGGCAGCAAATATCTCCAAAGAGGCAGTCACTCGTTTATAAATAGTTGATCGCGGATCGGCAGTAGACCCCGCCAAAGCCCCAGTCGCTCGGCACTACGTCGTCGCTAACGGATCGCTGGAGAACACCGCCAAAGCCCCAGTCGGGAGGCGGGCGCACGCTCGCTGTGCTCCTCGGTCGCTCGCGTTGCTCGCTCCCTGCGGTGCTTGCGTCGCCTGCGCCCGCCTCCCGACTGCCCCTTTGAGTCCCGCCCCGCACGGCACCGCACCTCACGCCTCCCCAGCCTCGTCGGTGGTCCTCCGCTTCGCTCCGGACCACCGACTCCCTCGCGCGTGCTCCTCGCGCCCGGTGGGCGCTCGGAGGCACGCGCCACCGCACGGGTTTATAAATGGCCGTGGCTGTCGCTCATCAACTGCTCGCCGCAGGAGTGCGGGGGAAGGGATTCGAACCTCAGTCGCTCCCGTTCGCTCGCTCCGCTCGCTCACCTCCCGCTCCCTGGTTCAAATCCCTTCTAATCCGAGACGCGGCGCTCACGATGTGTGAGCGCCGCGATATGCGGGGGAAGGGATTCGAACCAACGAAAGACGGTCCGGGCGTGCGGCTCGCTCCGCTCGCCGGTCCGGGCTGCGACTCTCTGGGTTCGAAACCCTTCTGTGCCGAATGCTGTCGCTCGCGAGTTGCTCGCGACAGCATGCGGGGGAAGGGATTCGAACCCTCGAACCTCTACAGGAGCGGATCTTAAGTCCGCCGCTTTTGGCCAGGCTCAGCCACCCCCGCGCGGATTCCGCTACCGGCGGCGGGGTGAAACCCCTTTCGAAAATCCCTACCAGTCGACCGAGAGCGTCCCGTCGCCGTGTGGGTCCGGCGCGATCTCCTCGTCGGTCCGGCGGTCGACGACGTGAATCACGCCCGCGTCCTTCTTGGCCGGACACGCCTCGGCCGCAGCGACGTTCTCTTCGAGGTCCTCCTCGCCGATGTAGTACGCCTCCGGCTTCGCCATCCCGCTCACGACGTCCATCGCCCAGTTGTCCGCGACCTCCGCGCACTTCCCCGCCCCGAAGCACTTGTTCGCCTCGAAGACGATCTTGTACGGCTTCTCCTCGATCGGCGGCCCCTCGCCGCCGATGTCGCTGGCGCGGAGTACCTCGTCGCCGCCGTCCGTCGCGGCCTCGTCGCCGTCGGCCTCGTCGCTCATGTCGCTCCCTCGGCGGTCGCGGGACTTTCGTCTGTCGGTCGTTCCCGCACGTTCGGGAGGGGGTGGGGCCGAGACGGGCGAGCCCGTCACTCCTCGACGTGGTCCGCGAGCAGCCGCTCGGCGTGGTCGGGTGAGTCGGCGAGCTCCCACCGCACCTTCGCGGCGTCGCCGTACGCGAGCGCCTCCTTCAGCTCGTCGCGGAGGACGCCCGTGCCGAAGCCGACCGTGTCGCCGTCGGCGTCGCCGAGTTCGTAGAGTGCGTAGCGATCGGGCGCGCTCCCGACCGTCGACCGGTCGAGGTCGCGCCAGGGTTTCGCGAGGCTCATTTCCGTGACTGCGGCGCGGTCACCGGTGCGCGTCGAGGCCGTCCTCGGGGCCCTCGACGATCTCGTAGCTCCCCTCGGTCCAGCCGTCCTCGACGAAGACGAACACGCGCCCGCCGGCGACCTCCGGGTCGGCGACGACCTCGTTGCGCTGGCCGTCGCGCCCGACGATCACGCCGGGGAACACCTCGTCGCGCTCGCCGTCCTCGACGATGACGCGGCCGACGCCGGACTCCTCTAAGATCTCGTCGTCGGTCTTGTAGTCGTTCACGTACGTCATCACGCCCTCCGTCTCCGTGGGGTCGGTGACGAGGACGTGGGTCTCCTTGCCGGGGCCGGCGGTCACCGATCCCTCGGCCGACTCGGGGACGCCCCGGTAGAGGGTCGTCCGGCCGTCGAGGTACTCGACGACGACGCCCTCCTCGCGGAGGTCGACGCCGATCGACGTCGGCGGCACGTCGCTGCGCGTTGGCGCGGACATACGCGACGCTCGGAGTGCCGGCCTCAAAAGGGACGCGCTCGGGGGTCGCTCCCGACGCACCGCCCGGTGAGTCGGCCGACCGCCGGACCGCTGGGGCGGCCTCAGCCGCGAGAATCGGCGTACCACATTTAAGTTCCTGCCGCGGGGAGTGCGTGTCATGGAACGGACGCGACGGACGCTTCTGGGCGTCGGCGCCGCCCTCGTCGGGACCGCCGGGTGTCTCGGCGTCGAGGGCGTCGAGTACCCCGACGACCCGGAGGACGCCGACGCGCCGGGCGACGGGGACGACCCTGACGGCGACCCGCCCGGAGACGCCCCTCCCGACGACCCGCCAGAGCAGACCGACGGCGACCCGCCGGCGGTGAACGCCGCGCTCGCGGACGCGACCCGCGCGGTCGTCGACGACGCGGTGTGGTTCGCGACGGAGTACCCGGAGGCTGTCGCGACCTACCGCGACGCGGTCGCCGACGCGGTCGCGAACGTCCGGTCGGTCCGCGCGACCGTCGACGAGGAGGCTGAAATCACGGCCGAACAGGTCGACGCGGTCGCGGCCGCGGGCGAGACCGCCGCCGACCGCGCGGCCGAGGCCCTCGAACCGCACTTCTCGCCCGGCCCCCGGATCCGCGCCCGGGTCGACCGCCACGTCGGGGTCCTCCGAGACTTCGCTCCCCGGGACGACGTCGACCGCGCGCTGGAGGAACTCGACCGGATGCGTACCGACCTCGCCAGCATTGGTACTTCCATCTACGTCGAGGAGGAGTTCTCTCGAAACCCGATTCACAACCGGCTGTTCCGCCGGCTGCTGGCGCCGCTGCCGCCGGACGACCCCGAGCGCGGCCGCGTCACGGGCGGGACGCTCGTCGAGATCGCCGTCGCGAGCCGCGGCTTCTCGACGTTCGCGCACCGGCCGTACGACCGCGACGAGGTCGACCGCGACCGGATCCCGCGGATCTACGGCGACGCGTTCGCCTCCGAGCGACAACGAGAACTGCGCGCTCGCCTCGGCCCGATCCCCCAGCCGGAAGACCGCGTCGAGGAGCTGTTCGTCGCGTTCGCGGACCGCCCGCCGCTGGGGAACCGCCGTCGAGAGGCGTTCGAGGACTGGGCCCGCGAACTCGACGGTGTCCCCGTCCACGTTCAGCGATACCCGGACGCCGAGACCGCCGCGGCGCGGCTGTCCGCAGCGCTTGACGAGGGCGCGACGGAGGGCCGCGCGCCGATCGACCCCGAGGCGACCCTGGCCGGCTCCGACTTCAGCGGGAACGCCTCAACGGAGGAGGACGGTTCCGAGACCGACGCCGGCCCGACCGCCTGGTACCGGTTCTACCACCGCGAGGCGGAGGGCGAACGGTACGGCTTCGACGAGCACGCCGGCGTCCAGTACGGCTACCTCGTCCGGGCGGGGGAGTTCCTGCTCGCGACCGGCTTCTCCGGCGACGCCTGGGAGGAGCGGGTCGGCTGGCACGGCCGATTACGGCACGGGTGGGTGACCGGCGCGTGAACGCCAACCAGATCGGTCTCGTGGCCGCGGTGTTCGCCCTCGTCGGCGCCGGCGTCGGTATCGTCGGCGCGGCCGCGACGGGCTGGGCGGAGGCGGCGCTCGCGACCGCAGCGACCGGCGAGACCGCGCGGTTCGGCCCGGTGTTCGTCGCGCAGTCGTACCTCGCCGCGACCGCGACCGTCCTCGTCTCCGCCGTCCCGCTGGCCGGCGTCCTCGGGGTCCTCGTCGGCTCGCGCTCCCGCAGCGTCTCCGCCGCGGCGACGACCTGTGGGCTCGGGACCGGCCTCGGCGCGCTGGCGTACGGGCTGATCGCGGTCACGGTGATCGTCGTCTCGCAGGGCGACGCCGCGACGCAGGCGCACGGGCTCGCGGACGCGGCCCTGCCGACGCTCGCGACCGCGTTCGTCGCCGGCGCCGTCGGCGCATCGACCGGCGTTCTCGGGACGGTGATGCGATGACCGCCGACCGAGACGGACCGGAGTCCGACCGCGCCGACCGTCCCGACAGACCGATCCGACGCGCGTCGCGGCGGGGCGTCCTCGCGGTCGGCGCAGTCGGCCTGCTCGCCGGCTGCCTGGTGACATCGGAGGAGGAGGGAGGACCCGACACCCGACAGACGGACGACGGAGCGAACGAAAGTGATACAGGAGATGACGACGGCGACGGGAGCGGATCGGACGGCGGCGCGGGAAGCGACGGAGACGGGTCCGACGGCGAGAGCGAGACGACGCCCGACGAGGTCGGTCCCGACGGATCAGGGCTCGTCGTCACCGACGCGACAGTCCTGGGAGTGGACGAGGGCGGGGGACGGACGACCGTCCGGGCTCGCTTGACCGTCGAGAACGCGGGACGGTTCGAGTACGGCGTCGTCGAGTTCCGGGTCGACGCGTACGCGACGCCCGCGGGGACCGACGAGCGCGAGGCGGTCGGGTTCGAGTACGACACCGAGAGGTTCACCGGCGACGACCGGTTCGACGGGTCGCGCCCGCGCCGCTTCGACGTGGAGATCACGTTCCCGAGCCGGCGGACCGGTGTCCGCCCCGAACCCGACCGCTACGTCGTCGACGCGGCCGTCAGGCGCGCGGAACCGATCTGAGGCGGTGCCGGGACTCGCGACCGCGGTCCGCCCGGGAGAGAGACTCGCCGTGATCGCTACCTCTTTATCTGCGCTCGCGAGCCGTGAACCCATGGAGGGACGGGCGGCGGCGCTCGGCGCCGGGACGGTGTTGAACGCGCTCGCGACCGGCACGGGCGCCGCCTTCGGCATCGACGTCGAGACGCGCGCGACGGTCGAACTCGACCCCGCGGCCGACGGGGTCGACGGGGAGATCGCCGAGGACGCCGACGCCGACACCGACCTGATCGAGCGCTGCGTCGCGCTCACGACCGAACGCTGGGGCGACGGCGAGGGCGGTCGCGTCCGGACCGACAGCGACGTGCCGCTGGCGGCCGGGCTCAAAAGCTCCAGCGCGGCCGCGAACGCGACCGTCCTCGCGACCTGCGACGCGCTCGGGCTCGCGGTCGGCGACGGCGGCCGCGCAAGTGACGACGCGGTCGGCGACGACGGCCGCGCAACTGACGACGCGGTCGGCGACGACCCGGACGGCCCCGCGGTCGACGTCACCCGCCTGGAGGCCTGCCGGCTCGGCGTGCGCGCGGCCCGCGAGGCCGGCGTCACCGTCACGGGCGCGTTCGACGACGCGACCGCGTCGATGCTCGGCGGCGTCACCGTCACCGACAACGACGCGGACGAACTGCGCGCGCGAGAGACCATCGACTGGAACGTGCTCGTCTGGACGCCGCCGGAGCGGGCGTACTCGGCCGACGCCGACGTGGCGCGCTGTCGGGCCGTGGCGCCGATGGCCAACCTCGTCGCCGACCTCGCGCTCGACGGCCGGTACGGCGAGGCGATGACGGTGAACGGGCTGGCGTTCTCGGCCGCGCTCGGCTTCGACGCCGACCCCGCGGTCGAGGCGATGCCGCACGCGACCGCGGTGTCGCTGTCGGGTACCGGCCCGAGCGTCGTCGCCGTCGCGGACCCAAACGACCCCGAGACCGACCTCGACGCGGTCGCCGACGCGTGGGGCGACCGCCCCGGAACGCTGCGTCGAACGACAACCAGAAACGACGGCGCGGCCGTCGAGTGAGCACCCATGAGCGGATCACCGACCGACCCCACCACCTACCAATGAGCGACACACCCAACACCGAGGACCGAAGCCTCGACGAACTGCGACGCGAGATCGAGGACATCGACCGCGAGATAGTCGAACTGATCGCCCGCCGGACGTACGTCGCCGACACGGTCGCGGCCGTGAAAGACGAACGCGACCTCCCGACAACCGACGAGGGACAGGAGGAGCGCGTGATGGAGCGCGCCGGCGAAAACGCCGAGCGCTTCGACGTGGACGCCAACCTCGTGAAGGCGATTTTTCGCCTGCTGATCGAGTTGAACAAGGTAGAACAGCGCGAGAGCCGGTAGCTCAGTCGAGGTCGAGACTCAGTTTTAGTGCCTCGTCGACGTCAGCCATCGTGGGTCCGTCGAGTGAACCGACGACCGAGTGAATCCGTTTCGGAACCGAAACGGTTCGGATCTGGTCGAGCCGAATTGACGAGTCCGTTTCGAGCGGTGACCCGTCCGCCTCGACGAACACCTCGAACGGATACTCGCGGTAGGTGCCCGTGACGGGCGCGATGATGGTCGTGCTGGAGTTTCGGTTTCCGATATCGTTTTGAACGACCACGGCCGGCCGCGTCTTCTTCATCTCGTGTCCTTCGGCGGGGTCAAGCCGAACGATTACCACGTCGCCCCGTCGCACGTCCGTGCCGTCACTCATCGAGGCCTTCCCACGCTTCGTCGGACGTTCCGCTCCATTCCTCGGTGAGCGTCTCCGCGCTCTCGGAGGCCTCCCGATAGGCTGCTGCCAGCTCGTCGTCGTCCGGCCGGTCGGACTCGACCTCGACGACGGCGACGGTCACGCGCTTGTTCGCGTACTCGGTGCCGAGATACACTCGACCCCGGTCGTCCGCCTCGCTCGTCTTGAGGTCTGTCGCGTCGACTTTCATCGAGGAATGGCACGGACCCGCTGCTAATATGTATTGCCCACTATTACCCACGGACCTCTCGTAGAAGTTGCAGAAGATATTATTTATTTCAGATATCTGAACAAAGTGGAGCAGCGGGAAAACCGGGAGGGCGGGAACGCTCTCACACCCCCGTCGACGCCCAGCGGAGGGCTGCTGTCGGGACTCTCGGACGGTCGGTCGGCGAAAGAATGAGGGACGCGGCCGGCGTGCGGATCGCCGCGACCGCTTCGCGGACGCGCTCTCTTACGTGTCGTCGCTCGGGCTGAACACCGATCGCGCGGTCGACAGCGCCTCCGGAACGGCCTCCTTCGGTGGGTCGACCCACGGCGAGCGGACGGTTTTCTCCACGATTCGGTCAGGGGGAGAGTCCCCGGTGGTCTCGGTTCCCATTGTGAGTTCGTGGTCGGCTCCGACGGCCCGACACGAACGTCTCGCGGGCCCTCGGCGGCACGTTGCGTCGCCCGATCCGGCGTGGGGGAGTTCGGTTCCTCGCTGAAACCGTTGGCGGTCGAGCGCCGACGGTTTCGTTACGCTTTACACTCGCCCATACTGAGCCGCGGGCAACTACGTGGTGTCGGTGCTACTTCTGACCGGCGCGTTCGTCGTCTCGTTCGCCGTCGCGGCCGTAACCGGCGCGAGCAGCGTCTCCGTCTCCATGGCGCCGGCGGTCGGGGCCAACTCGACGGGGGTGCTCCGGGGCGCGTTCCTCGTCGGACTCGTCGGGTTCGTCGGCGCCGTGGCCCAGGGCACGGCGGTGACGCGGGGGGTCGGGACCGAGATCGTCTCCGGACCTGTCTCCTTCGAGATGGGGACGATCGCTCTGATCGTCATCGGGCTGTACGTCGGCCTCGGGATCTACTTCGAACACTCGATCCCCGTCGCGTTCTCGACCTTCGGCGCGATCGCCGGGGTCGGGCTGGCGGCGGGATACAGCCCGAACCTCGACTACTGGTCGCTCACTGTCACCTCGTGGATCGCCTCCGGTATCGCCGCCGTGTTCGTCGCGTACGGACTGGTCACCCTCATTCGTCGGTATGTGCCGGTGTCGGACCGGATGGACCGCTGGGTCGAGAACGCGGTCCTATTCGGCGGGATCGTGTTCTCGTTCATCGGCGGTGGCAGTCAGGTGGGGCTGGCGGTGGGGCCGCTCGTCGGGACCGTCAGCGACCTCGGCGTCGGGATCCTGCCGCTGATCGCCTTTGGGGGACTCGGCATCATGGTAGGTGCGTGGACGAAGAGCCCCGTCATGCTCCAGGCCGTCGGGCGACAGTACGCCAGCCTTGGCCAGCGGACCTCGCTCGCAGTGCTTCTGACCGCGATCCCGATGGTTCAGATCATCGCCAACACGCTCGGCGTGCCGATCTCGTACAACCACATCATCATCAACAGCATCGCCGGCTGCGGGTTCGCCGGCGCGGGCGCCGGCGTCGACACGCGCAAGTACGCCGGAACGCTCGTGAGCTGGCTGCTGACGCTGCTGGGATCGACGGGAACGGCGTACCTGCTGTACATCGCGAGCCAACACGTCCGGTAGCGCCGACCGGAGACGAAATCGAACAGTTGGTCGTTTCGCGTCCGACGACCCACGCGGACGGCGGGCTACTCGTCGCCGTCGCGGATCAGCATCACCTTCACCCGGCGAACGGCGTCGAAGTCGCGGAGCCGGTACGTCAGTTCGCGGACGCGCGCTGCGTCTCCGCGGCAGAACAGCGATTCGAGACACCACTCGCCCTGATGGGTGTGGCTCGTGTTGAGGATCACGTCCTGGTACTCGTGTTGGGCGCCGTGAAGCTCCCGGATGACGTCGTGGTGGCGGTAGTCGAAGCCGACGAGCGCGACGACCTCGCCCGAGGTGTCTTCGAGCCGCGAGTGCGACTCGACGAACTCCAGCATCGCCTCCCGCACCGCCCGCGAGCGGTTCTCGATCCCCTCGTCTCGCCACACGCGGTCGAACTCCGCGACCAGCTCGTCGGGGATGTTGAAACTCGTTCTCATTAGCCCGCCTTCGGACCCGGGGACACAAGAGGCTCCGTATTACGATCCCTCCGGTTCGGTACTAACAACCGCTAAACGGCCCCGTTCCCGACCCTCGAACAACGATGCTCCCAAGCGAACTGTTCGGGCCGCTCGCGGGCGCGGTCCTCCTCGGCGCGGTCCACGGTATCGAACCGGGGCACGGTTGGCCGGTCGCGGCCTCCTACGCGCTCGATCAGACCAACAAGTGGCTGTACGGGTTCACGGCGAGTCTAATCATCGGTTTGGGCCACCTCGTCAGCAGCATCGCGATGGTTGCTGTCTTCTTCTACGCGAAGAGCTACTTCGATCTCACGCAGGTCAACGAACCGATCACGGTGCTCGGCGGCGTCCAGATCGGCGGGCCGGTCAGCCTCGTGGCCGGCGCCCTGCTGATCGGGCTCGGCGTCCGCGAGTACCGCCACGGCCACTCTCACGGGACTCCCGGCGAGGCGCACGACCACGACTCGGAAGGGAGTCACGGTCACCACGACGGGCATGACCATCACGACCACGGCCATGACGGGCACGACCACCGCGACCACAGCCGTGACGGGCATAATCATCACGACCACCGCCATGACGGACACGAACACCACGACCACAACCATTCACACGACCACGACGGCTCCGACGGACGCCTCGCCCGCCTGAAGAGCGCTCTCCCGTTCGTCGGCGGCCACTCCCACTCGCACGGGAGCTTCGACGAGAGCGCCGACCGGGGCCTCCTCGGCATCGCGTGGTTCGCGTTCGTCCTCGGGTTCGCCCACGAGGAGGAGTTCGAGATCATCGCGCTGTGCGCCGGGTCGAGCTACTGCCTCGAGCTGATGAGCGCCTACGCGCTCACCGTCATCGCGGGCATCGTCGGACTCACCATGCTGCTCATCGCGGGCTACCACCGCTCCAGAGAGCGCGTCGAGCGGTTCACGCCGTACCTCCCGGCGTTCTCCGCGGCGGTCCTCGTCCTCATGGGAGTCGGGTTCCTCGCCGGGCTGTTCTGACCCACAGCCGCGCGCCCCGGCGCGCCGCTCCCTTCGCCGCCCCCTTCGCCGACGCGTAGCTTTAATTCGGACGACGGTGTGCGGGTAGCCGTGGTATCGCCCTCGTCGATCGCGGGCGCCGACTCGGGGATCGTCCGGGAGCGGCCCTTCCAGCTGCTGTTGCTGATCAACGTCCTCCCGCCGCTCGGCACCGCGCTCCTCTCGCCGGTGCTGGGCAGCCTCGTCGAGCCGCTCGGCGCCTCCACGGCGAACATCGGCCTCATGATGTCGGCGTTCACCGCGCCGTCGATATTCGTGATCCCGATCGCCGGCGTCGTCTCCGACCGGTACGGCCGGCGGCCCGTCCTGCTCTTCGGGCTCGTCTGGTTCGGACTCACCGGGACCGCCATCGCCTTCGTCTCGACGTTCGGCGCGGCGCTCGCCTTACGCGCGCTCCAGGGGATCGGCTTCGCCGCGCTCACGCCGATCATCATCACCAGCCTCGGCGACCTGTACGCGGGCACGAAGGAGGCGACCGCCCAGGGCCTCCGGTTCACCGGCTCGGGGCTCTCCCAGACGGCGTTCCCGCTCGCCGCCGGGGTGCTCGTCGGGATGGCGTGGCAGTACCCGTTCCTGCTGTACGCCGTCGCCTTCCCGATCGCGGCCGTCGTCTACCTGTACTTCGAGGAGCCGCTCGACGAGGCGGGCGGCGTGGGAGACGAGGCGGGCGGCGTGGGAGACGAGGCGGGCGAGGGAGGCGAGGCCGGGATCCGGGCGCAGCTCGGCGACATGCGCGGGCTCGTCGCGCAGCGCCGCGCGTGGACCATGGTCGTCGCCCGCGGGAGCGCGAACGTCGCGTGGTTCGGCTTCCTCACGTACAACTCGATCCTCGTCGTCGACGTGCTCGGCCACACGCCGGCGGAGGCGGGGGCGCTCGCGGCGCTCGCGAGCCTCACGTACGCGCTCGCGGCGACGCAGGCGGGCCGGATCGCCGAGGCGTTCGACGACCGGCTCTACCCGCTTCTGGCGCTGAACCTGTCGATGGGGGCGGGGCTCGGGCTCGCCTTCCTCGCCCGGTCGCTCGCGGTCGCCGCGGTCGGCGTCGCCCTCATGGGGGTCGGCTTCGGGCTCGTGCTCTCCATCTACCGGAGCGTCATCACGGCGCTCCCGCCGCCGGACCTGCGCGGGGGGCTGGTCAGCCTCGGCGAGGGGAGCGGGCGCGCGGCGGCGACGGCGACCCCGGTGGTCATGGGCATCGCCGTCGCGCTCGCGACCCGCCCGCTCGGATTCGAGGCGGCGGTCCGCGCGGTCGGCGTCGGCGCCGGCGTCGTCGGCGCCGGGGTCGGGATCGCCTGCCTGCTCCTGATGAGCGCGTCGCCGCCGATCCGGACCGAGGGGTAGGGCGGCTCGCTCGCCTCGATGGTCGCGATCCCCGAGAGCTTTGTCGGCCGCCCGCGACGCGTCGACCATGTCCGCCATCGACGTCGCCGTCCTCGACCACGACGCGCACGGCATCCCCGCGGCCGACTACGAGGAGATACTCGCCCGGCGGCTCCCCGACTGCGAGGTACGTCTCGCGGCGACGCTGGACGAGCACGAGCGCTACCTCCGCGAGGCGACGGTCGTCGCGGGGAAATACATCCATGCCGACGAGGTCGCGGCCGCCGAGAGTCTCCGGCTGTTCGCGTGTAACTCCGCCGGCGTCGACCACCTCCCGCTGGACGCGCTCGCCGAGCGCGGCGTCGCGGTGACGAACGCCTCGGGCGTCCACGGCCCGAACATCGCCGAACACGTGCTCGGCTGGGTGCTGACGTTCGCTCGGCGGCTCGACGAGGGGCGCCGCCGCCAGCGACGCCGGGAGTGGCGCCGCTTCCAGTCGTTCACCGAACTCGCTGGCAGCACCGTGACGGTCGTCGGCCTCGGCGCTATCGGCGAGGCCGTGGTCGAGCGGTTCGCGGGGTTCGACGTCGAGACGGTCGGGGTCCGCCACACCGTCGCGAAGGGCGGCCCGACCGACGAGGTGGTCGGCTACGACGACCTCCCGGACGTGCTGCCGGGCACGGACGTGCTCGTCCTCGCCTGCCCGCTGACGGAGACGACCGAGGGGCTGATCGGCGAGGCGGAGCTCGACGCGCTGCCGACCGACGCGGTCGTCGTCAACGTGGCGCGCGGCGGCGTGATCGACACGCCGGCGCTCGTGGACGCGCTCCGGTCGAACACGCTCCACGGGGCCGCGCTCGACGTCACCGACCCAGAGCCGCTCCCGAGCGACCACGACCTGTGGGGGTTCGAGAACGTCTTCCTGACGCCGCACGTCGCGGGCCACACGCCGAGGTACTGGGAGCGGCGCGCGGACGTCCTCGTCGAGAACCTCGAACGTGTCGCCGAGACCGGCGACTACGACGGACTGCGAAACCAGGTCGCCTGAAGCGAGGCCGTCGAAAACGGGGAGAGCCGTCCGGAACTATTGGTACGCCTGGATCCCGGTGAGGTCCTCGCCGAGGATCAGGGTGTGGATGTCGTGGGTGCCCTCGTAGGTGTACACCGTCTCCATGTTCGTCATGTGGCGCATCGGCGAGTAGTCCGCGGTGATCCCGTTGCCGCCGAGCATCTCCCGGGCGATCCGCGACTGGTCGCGGGCGGTGCGGACGTTGTTCCGCTTCGCCATCGAGACGTGTTGCGGCCGCATCTCGCCCGCCTCCTTGAGGTCCGCGAGCCGGTGCGCGAGCAGCTGGGCCAGCGTGATCTGCGTCGCCATCTCCGCGAGCTTCTCCTGTTGCATCTGGAAGCCGCCGATCGGCTTCCCGAACTGCTCGCGGTCGGTGGCGTACTCGCGTGCCACCTCGAAGCAGTCCGCCGCCGCGCCGACCGCGCCCCACGCGATGCCGTAGCGGGCCTGCGTCAGGCACGACAGCGGGCCCTTCATTCCCTCGACGTCGGGGAGGCGGTTCTCCGCCGGGACGCGGACGTTCTGGAGGCTGATCTCGCCCGTGATCGACGCCCGGAGACTGAGCTTCTCGTCGATCTTGTTCGTCGTGACGCCGTCGCGGTCGGTCTCAACGAGGAAGCCGCGGACCGGCGTTCCCTCCTCGCCGTGGTCCTTCGCCCAGACGACCGCGACGTCCGCGATCGGGGAGTTCGTGATCCACGTCTTCGAGCCGTTCAGGACGTACTCGTCGCCGTCGGGCTCGGCCATCGTCTCCATCGCCGAGGGGTTCGAGCCGTGCTCCGGCTCCGTGAGTCCGAAACAGCCGACCGCCTCGCCAGCGCCGAGCTTCGGGAGCCACTCCTCTTTCTGCTCGTCGCTGCCGAACGCGTGGATCGGGTACATCACTAAGGCGCCTTGGACGCTCGCCATCGACCGGAGCCCCGAGTCGCACGCCTCCAACTCGCGCATCAGGAGCCCGTAGGCCGTCTCGCTGACGTTCGGGAGGCCGTACCCGGCGAGGTTCGGCGCATAAAAGCCCATCTCGCCCATCTTCGGGATGAGCTCCGTGGGGAACGTGCCCTCGATCCAGTGGTCCCCCATGTCCGGGACCTCGCCGTCGACGAACGATCGCGCGGAGTCGACGAGCAGGCGCTCCTCCTCGGACAGGGTCGACTCCATGTCGAAGTAATCCAGCATACGATCGCTTGCGATCCCAAGGATAAATAAGTATAGTTGTGTCGGTCACTCGACCGAAATCGGCGGTCTCGTCAGTCGATTGAACGGATCCGAGGGCCCGCCGTCCGAGCGCGGGCCGCGCCGCCACCGTGGCCGAACAGATATTCCGGCCGAGAGCGCCTCAGTCCCAGCCGTCGGTCCCGTCGAGGAGGTGCTCCTCGACGACGGCCTCGTCGAGTTCGATCCCGAGCCCGGGCGCCTCCGGCACCGCGATGCGGCCGTCCTCGATCAGCGGCTCGTCGCGCGCCAGCAGGTCGTCCCACCAGTCGACCTCCAGCGCGTGGTACTCCAAGAGGTCGAAGTTCGGCGTCGCGGCGCCGAGGTGGACGCACGCCATCGTCCCGACCGGGCTACAGACGTTGTGCGGCGACATCGGCATGTAGTTCTCCTCCGCGCGGTCGGCGATCCGCATCGTCTCCGTGAGCCCGCCGACGGTCGTCGGGTCGGGGGTGACGATGTCGACGCCGTGGTCGTAGATCAGGTCCGACAGCTCGAACACGCGGAAGCGGTTCTCGCCGGTCGCGACCGGGGTCCGCGTCGCCCTCGTCACCTCCTTCTGGGCGTCCATGTTCTCCGGCGGGATCAGGTCCTCTAACCACATCAAGTCGAACTCCGCGAGCTCG
Organism: Halorubrum sp. T3; assembly: GCF_000296615.1. Classification (NCBI taxonomy): domain Archaea; kingdom Methanobacteriati; phylum Methanobacteriota; class Halobacteria; order Halobacteriales; family Haloferacaceae; genus Halorubrum; species Halorubrum sp. T3. The sequence continues at coordinate 773,288 of NZ_JH815330.1, forward strand.
TCGGCGAGCCGCTTCGCGCTCTCGACGGAGTAGTCCCAGTGGCAGTCGAAGGCGAGGTCGACGTCGTACCCGATCTCCTCGCGCACGGCCGCGACGATCTCTTTCTTCTCGCGGATCGCCGCGTTCGTCAAGCGCCCGTTGTACGGGTCGTTCTCGTTGTCGGCCGGGAGGTCGAGGTCGAACTTCAGCGCGGAGAATCCCATGTCGGTGACGCGGGCGGCCTCGGCGGCGTACGCCTCGGGGGAGTACGCCTCGGCGTCGGCGTAGGCAGTCGCCCCGTCCTCGACCGCGTACGCCTCGCCGGCGTGGCAGTCGCAGTAGAGCCGCACCTCGTCGCGGTACTTCGAGCCGAGCAGCTGGTAGACGGGGAGCCCGAGGATCTTCCCCGCCGCGTCGAGCAGGGCGATCTCGATGCCGGAGGCTGCGGTGACGACCTTCCCGGTCGTGCCGCCGTGGCCGGACATCTCCTGGAAGATGTAGCGCACCAATCGCTCGACGTCGAGCGGGTTCTCGCCGACGAGGAACCGGTTCGTGTACTCGACGAGCTCCGGGACGCCGCCGCCGCGGTACGCCTCACCGATCCCGGTGACGCCGGCGTCCGTCTCCACTTTGATCAGGTTCCACTCGAAGTTCCCCTCGACGACGCAGGCGTCGAGGCCGGTGATCTGTACGTCTCGGTCCGGGTCGCGGGTGTCGATCTGGTCTGAGTAGTCTCGCATGTGTGGTGGTGTTTGTATTTCGCTGGTATTGCCGAGTCAGTCGTCTCTGAACCGCTCCAACGCGTCCTTATCGAGTGGCACGCCGTGGCCGGGGCGGTCGGGCAGGTCGATGGTACCGTCGTCGCCGGGCTTCACCGGGTCGGCGACCACGTCGTCGAACGCCTTCACGTCCATGTCGCGGTAGAAGTACTCCACCCAGAGCCCGTTCTCGATGGCCCCGAGCAGAGAGGCGTGGATGTTCCAGTTGTAGTGGGGCGCGATCTGGATGTCGTACGCCGAGGCGTGGTTCGCGATCTTCAGCCACTCCGTGACGCCGCCGCAGACGGTGACGTCGGGCTGGAGGATCGTCGCCGCGCCGGTGTCCGCGAGCCGAGCGAAGTTGTGGCGCGTCCCCTCTAACTCGCCGGTGGCGACCGGGTAGTCGAGCCCGTCGTTCACCTCGGCCATCGTGTCGACGCGGTCGATCATCACGGGTTCCTCGATGAAGTACGGGTCGTACGGCGCGAACGCGCGGCAGTTGCGGAGCGCCTCGGTGCTGGACTCCCAGACGCCGTTGGCGTCGAGCAGCAGGGTGCGGTCGTCGCCGATCTCGTCGCGCACGGCGGCGACGCGCTCGGCCTCTTCGTCGGCCGAGAGGCGGCCGACCTTCATCTTCACGACGTCGTGGCCCTCGTTGAGGTAGCGCCGCATCTCGCCGCGGAGCGCCTCGTGGCCCTTGTCGTCGCGGTAGTAGCCGCCACTGGCGTACGACGGCACCGACTCGGCGTGGCCGCCGAGCAGCTTGTGAAGCGGCATGTCGGCGGCCTTCGCCTTCACGTCCCAGAGCGCGATGTCGACCGTCGAGATGGCGCGCAAGAAGAGGCCTGTCCGGCCGATCTGGACGTTCCCCTCGTACATCTCGTGCCACAGGCGCTCGGTGTCGCGGGGGTCCTCGCCGACGAGCAGCGGTTCGAGCAGCGACTCGACCGCGTCGGCGATGAGGCCGGCCCCCTCGTACCCCAGCGAGTAGCCGACCCCCTCGTGGCCGGTGTCCGTCCGCACGTACGTGATCGCGTGGTCCCGGTAAGTCAGCGTCCGGTTGGAGAAGGAGACGGGAGACCCCAGCGGTAACTTGATCGGGAACGACTCGACTTCGGTTATCTGCATGCGTGGTGCGGCGTCACACGGGTACAAGTAGACCGCTGTATCGGCAATGCTCTCGGTCGCGGCTCGTGTTCCCACCCGCAGCTTTTGTACCGGCGGCGCGAGGGCCCCCACATGGAGTTCCCCGACCGATCCGACGTGGACGGGCTCATCGACCCGCAGCCGCTTCCGGAGTTCGCGCGGGTGCGGTACGAGCCGCGGACGGAGCGCCTCGACGACCCCGTCGGGGCGGCCCGCGAGTCGCTCGACGCGCTCGACCTCGGCGACCTCCCGGCCGGCGCGACCGTGGCCGTCGGGGTCGGCAGCCGCGGCATCGATCGCATCGACGAGGTCGCGGCGGCGGTCGTCGACGAGGTCGCCGAGCGCGGCTTCGACCCGGTCGTCGTGCCCGCGATGGGCAGCCACGGCGGCGCGACCCCCGAGGGGCAGCGCGAGGTGCTGGCGGCGCTCGGGATCACGGAGGAGTCCGTCGGCGCGCCGATCGACGCGCGCATGGCGGCCGAGGAGCTGGCGACGGTGAGCGTGGGCGACGTCGACCTGCCGGTGTACTTCTCCGAGGCGGCGCTCGCGGCCGACGCCGTGCTCGTGGTGAACCGCGTGAAGGCCCACACCAACTTCACCGGGCCGATCGAGAGCGGGCTCGCGAAGATGACCGTCGTCGGACTCGGCAAGCAGCGCGGCGCGAAGTCGTTCCACTCGACGGCGATCGCCGAGGGGTACGTCGAGACGCTGACGGCGGCGCTCGACGTGATCGAGCGCGAGACCCCGATGATCGGCGGGATCGCGCTCGTCGAGAACTTCGAAGAGGAGACCGGCCACGTCGAGGCCGTCCCCGCGGGCTCGTTCCTCGACCGCGAGCCGGAGCTGCTGGAGCGCGCCTACGACGAGATGCCGACGCTGCCGATCGACGACATAGACCTGCTCGTCGTCGACGAGATCGGCAAGGAGATCTCGGGCGCCGGGATGGACACGAACGTCATCGGTCGCTACCGCGTCCTCAACGCGCCCGACCCCGAAACGCCGGACATCGACCTCATCTACGTGCGTGGCCTGACCGAGGCGACGAAGGGGAACGGCAACGGGATCGGGCTGGCCGACCTCACTCGGAAGCGCGCGGTCGACCAGCTCGACCTGAAGAAGACGTACGCGAACGCGCTCACGAGCGGGTCGCTCGCGAAGTCGAAGCTCCCCGTGGTGGCGCCCGACGACGAGTTCGCGCTCCGGACCGCGCTGGCGGCGCTGGGCGGGTACGACCCCGAGACGGTCCGGATCGTCTGGATCCGGAACACGCAGGACCTCGGCGAGTTCCGCGTCTCCGAGGCCGTGGTCGACGACCTCCCCGAGGCGGCGGAAGTGGTCGGCCGCGAGACGGTCGGATTCGACGGCGGAACGGCGGAGATCGAGGGGTTGGCCGACGACGCGGACGCGTAGGGTCGCGTCGCCGGTCGAACCGCGCCGCTCACCCGTCGTGTCTCCTCGTCGATACCTCCAGTTGCCTCTAGGAAAACGTTTTCACCCGATACGCGGAACCGATAGGGTATGGACCTACAGATCGACGGGAACGCGGCCCTCGTCACGGCGTCGTCCAGCGGACTCGGCAAGGCATCGGCGAAGGCGCTCGCCCGCGAGGGCGTCGACGTCGTCATCAACGGCCGCGACGAGGAGCGGCTGGCGGACGCGAAAGAGGAGGTCGAGGCGGTCGCGACCGGCGAGGTCGTCGCCCACTCCGCCGACCTCACCGACGCAGACGAGGTCGCGGCCTTGGTGGAGGCGACCGTCGACGAGTTCGGCACGATCGACCACCTCGTGACGAGCGCGGGCGGTCCGCCCTCGGGCGCGTTCCTCGACACCGACGATGAGGACTGGCAGCACGCGTACGACCTGCTCGTGATGAGCGTCGTTCGCCTGGCGCGAGAGTCGTATCCCCACCTCAAGGAGGGCGACGGCGGCACCATCGTCAACATCACCTCCCGCAGCGTGAAGGAGGCCATCGACAGCCTCGTGCTGTCGAACTCGGTCCGGATGAGCGTCATCGGGTTAGAGAAGACCCTCTCGAAGGAGTTCGCGCCGGAGGTACGCGCGAACGCCGTCCTGCCGGGCCCGCACGAGACGAGCCGGATCCGGGACCTCGTCGAGGCCGCCGTCGAGCGCGGCGACTACGACTCCTACGAGGAGGGGCTCGACGACTGGGCGCAGAACCCGCTCGGGCGCATCGGCGACCCGATGGAGCTCGGTAACACGGTCGCGTTCCTCTCGTCGCCGAAGTCGGGGTACGTCAACGGCACCGCCCTCCCCATCGACGGGGGATCGACCGGAGCGAACCTATGAAGCCGGTCGCGTTCGACGAGGCGGAGACGTACGAGCCCGACGAGGGGTGGCGGCGCGTGTCGATGGCGGGCAGCGACCGCTTCTCCTTCGAGTGGTTCGAGAAGCCGCCGGGGCACAGCTCCCCGATGCACGACCACGAGAACGAGCAGGTGTGCCTCTGTCTGGAGGGCGAGCTGACCGTCGTCTCCGAGGACGACGAGGTCACGCTACAGAAGAACGACTCCGTCCTCTTGGAGTCGAACGAGCCCCACAGGGTCGAGAACACCGGCGACGAGCGCGCGGTCGGCCTCGACGTGTTCGCGCCCGGGCGCTCGTTCGACTTCTGGACGGACCGGGAGGAGTGAGATGAACGGAGCCACCTCGCAATGAAGTATCTTGCGCGCACGGCGACCGGCGAGCCCCTCCTCGGCGGCGAGGACGGGTACGTCCCCCTTGACGCCGTCGAGCCGGACCTGAAGACGGTCGGCGACGCGCTCCCGCGGGCTGCCGCGGGCGACCTCGGTGACGTGGCCGACGCGACCGCGGACCCCGTCCCGGCGGCGGACGTGTCCTTCGGCGCGCCCCTGGAGTCGTTCGGGAAGCTGTGGGGGATCGGCCTGAATTACGAGGAACACGCCGGCGACCTCGACGAGCAGCGCCCCGAGGAGCCGGCGAGCTTCATGAAGCCGCGGTCGGTCCTGACCGGCCCCGGCGGGCCGATCCGCCTGCCGCCGGAGTCGCAGAGCGAACGGGTGACCGCCGAGGCCGAGCTGGCGGTCGTGATGGGCCGAACCTGTCGGAACGTCGACGAGGGCGAGGTCGACGACGTGATCGCGGGCTTTCTCCCCGTGATCGACATGACCGCCGAGGACGTGCTCCAGCGGAACCCGCGCTTCCTCACGCGGGCGAAGAGCTACGACACGTTCCTCGTCCCCGGCGCCGCGCTCGCGGTACCGGAAGGGCCGGTCGACCTCGACGAGCTCTCGGTGCGGACCGAGGTCAACGGGGACGTGCGAGCCGAAAACGAGATCCGGAACATGCTGTTCCCGCCGGCGGAGATCGTCTCGTTCCACTCCGACGTGATGACGCTGGAGCCGGGCGACCTCTTCAGCACCGGCACGCCCGGCGCGGCGCCCATCGACCCCGGCGACGAGGTGCGGGCGGTCGTCGAGTCGATCGGGTCCGTCACTGCGCCGGTGACGCGGTAGGCGGCCGGCGCCCCCGCAGCTACTTTTATTACCTCGTTTCGGGAAGGGACGGGTATGTACCGGGTACTGGTGCCGGTCGGCGGAGAGACCGAACACGCGCCGGCCGCCGCGGACGCGGTCGCGTCGCTTCCGAACGCCGCCGACGAGGTCGAGGCGGTGCTGCTCAACGTCTACGAGGGGTTCGAGGTCAGCGGCGAGGGGGGCCGCGTCGACTCCGAGGACGTGTGGAACGAGGAGAACTACCCCGAGGCCGTCGCCGCCGTCGAGGACCGGCTGGCGGCGGCCGGGGTCGAAACGTCGAAGCGGCGCGAACACGGCGACCCCGCGGAGACGATCCTCGAGGTCGCCGAGGAGCTCGACGTCGATAACATCACGATGAGCGGGCGGCGCCGGAGCCCGACCGGCAAGATGCTGTTCGGGAGCACGACGCAGTCGGTGCTGCTCGGAGCGGACCGACCGGTGACGGTCATCCTCGAGGAGTAGCTCCCCCCGGCGCGGTCTCCTCGGCGGGTGGCCGGCTCCGGTGGTGGGTGCTTCAACGGGTGACGCGTTCCGGCGACTTGTTCGCTGATCGTCATTATAATGAATATTCCTTCGGTTTGAACTGAAACAAACAGGCACATTGTTAATGATCGACCGGGTGTACTCTGTTGAGTATGTCCGAGAACTCAATCGATCGGCGGAAGTTCCTGTACGGTACCGGCGCGGTAGGTGTCACCGGACTGGCCGGCTGTAGCGGCAACGGCGGTGACGGAGGAGACGGCTCCGACGGCTCCGACGGTTCGGACGGATCTGACGGCTCCGACGGCTCCGACGGCGGCAGCCAGGACCTCACGCTGCGCGTCGGCACGTCCGCCGGCGGGACGCAGGACGTCGGCCTCGCCGTCGAGCGCGCGGTGAGCCAAGAGAGCGACTCCCTGAGCTACTCGACCATCGAGAGCCCGGGATACATCGGGACGATCCGGCGGATGGCGAACAACCAGTTCAACGCCGGGATCACCGACAACAACTCGCTGTCGAAGGCGCTTGACGAGACCGGCGCGTTCTCCGAACAGCCCGTCGAGCGCATCCCGCAGTACGGGTTCTACGCGTTCCCGTACGCCATCTACATCATCGCTCGCGACGGCACGGGGATCGAGACCTTCGACGACCTCGCCGGCGCGAACGTCTATCCCGCCGAGCCGGGGTACTCGACGCGCGCGACGACGCTCGACGTCTGGTCGCAGGAGCCGACGGCCGACATCTATGACCAGATGAACATCCAGAACATGGGCGTCGACTCCGCGCCCGGCGCGTTCGAGGAGGGGACGATCGACGCCAGTATCGCGTACGGGACGCCCGGCGTGCGGTACACCGGATTCGTCCAGGAGATCGCCTCCCGTACCGACATCCACTACGTCGAGCCGACGGACGCGCTCCGCGAGTCCGCAGAGTCGTACCCCGGCGCCGGGTTCGGCACCACGAGCTACGACGACTGGCCCATCGCGGACACCGACATCGGCACGGACGAGGTGTTCCACTGGAACCTCGAGGTCAACTACACGTTCAACCCCGAGGCGAACCCGGACGCCGTCTACGAGCTGTGCCGCGTCGTCGACGAACACAACGACACGGTTAACGAGGGCGAAGAGCAGTTCAACGACTTCGAGTCCACCGCGGACATGCTCGGGTCGGCCCGCGAGAACATCCCGGTCCACCGCGGCGCCGTGCAGTACTACCGGGACAACGACGCGTGGGACGACAGCCTGACCGAAGGCGACAGCGCCTGATCGGCCGGGAAACCGGCTTTCCTCCCCGTTCACCGCGGTGTACCGATCAGTAATTTAAAATCATCGAACACGCAACCGACAACTCAGACACCAACCATGATACTATCAACCACGCCCGGGCGACCGACCAGCCTCTCTGACGTACTCCAGCGCCAATGAGTACGGACACGGCTTCGACGGAATCCGAGTCCGGGCTCCTTCGAGGGCTCAACGTCACGGTCACGGCGGCTGCGCTGCTGTTCTGGGCCGGCGTCCTCTACTGGGCGCAGACGCAGGCGATCTCGCAGGTGCGGTTCGCCACCGCATTCGTCGGCGGCATCCTGACCGTGTACGCGCTCAACGAGACCCGGCTCGCCATCGCGGACGGCGACTGGATCGACGGCGCCGTGCTGATCCCCGCGTCGCTGGCGCTGATGACCGCGTCGGCGTTCTTCGCGGTTAACTTCCAAGACGTGTACCTCCAGCGGCAGGGGTACGCGCTCGAACACGAGTACATGCTCGCGCGGCTCGTCGTCCTCTCGCTGATGTACCTCACGTGGCGCGAGTTCGGGAACGTGTTCCTCGGGCTCGTCTTCGCCGTGTTCGGGTACGCGATGTACGGGAATCTCGTCCCCGGCGTGCTGGGTCACGCGGGGATGAACCAGGCGACGCTGCTTCAGGCGACGGTCACAGACCTGTACGGGTTCTACGGGAGCCTGACGCAGATCACCGCCTCGTGGATCGCGCCGTTCCTACTGTACGCCGGACTGCTGTTCGCGTACGGCGCGTTCGACCTCATCCTGCGGGTCGCGATCGTGGCCGCGAAGTACATCGAGTCGGGGATCGCGCAGACCGCGGTGCTCTCCTCGGCGGTCATCGGCTCGATCAACGGCTCGTACACCGCCAACGCGGCGATGACGGGCTCGTTCACCATCCCGACGATGCAGGAGGCCGGGATGAAGGGGCACCGCGCGGCCGGCATCGAGGCGGTCGCCTCCACCTCCGGGCAGGTCCTCCCGCCGGTGATGGGGGCGTCCGCGTTCGTGATGGCGTCGTACCTCGGGGTGCCGTACCTCGACATCGTCGTCGCCGGCCTCGTCCCGGCCGCTATCTTGGTCGTCTCCATCTCCATCGCGGTCCACTACCTCGCCATCTCGGACTCCAGCAGTCAGGACATGGAGTTCTCCGAGTTCTTCGACGAGCGGCTGTCGACGGAGAAGAAGGTGTTCGAGGCGATCCGCTTCGGCGTTCCGTTCGGGATCCTCATCTACCTGCTCGGGATTGCCCAGTACACCGTGATGACGTCCGCGCTGTACACGGTGGTCGCGATGATGATCACGGGGACGTTCATGCCGCCGCTCCAGCGGCTGGTCGACAGCTCGGGCACCAGTCCGGTCGGCGAACTCGTCACGCAGGTAAAAAACACCGTTCACGGGATCCGCCGCGGCGCGATCATCCTGGCGCCGATCGCGATCATCCTCGTCGTCATCAGCGGCGTCGTGAACCTCTTCAGCACGACGGGGATCCCGGCGAAGATCGCGCTGCTGCTCATCAACATCTCGGGCGGCGTGCTGCTGTTCGCGGTGCTGCTCGGGATGGGGGTCGCGATCCTGATGGGGGTCGGCATGCCGACGGTGGCCGCCTACGTCATCGTGGCCATCCTCATCGTCCCGACCTTCGTCTCCGACTTCAACGTCCCGGCGATCACCGCCCACTACACGATGTTCTACGCGGCGATCCTCGCGGGGATCACGCCGCCGGTGGCGACCGCGGCGGTAATCGCGGCCGGGATCGCGGAGGCGAACTTCTGGCGGACCTGCGGGGCGGCGATCCGGATCGCCGCGCCGCTTTTCGTCCTCCCGGTCGCGTTCGTCTACAACCCCGGCCTGATCTCGATGGACGTCGGCGCGTACACGCTGTACGTCGGGCTGCTCGTCCTGCTGGGCGCCGTGACGATCATCTACGGGCTGAACTACCCGTTCAAGATGCGTCCCGGTCGGAAGATCGGCGCGCGAGCACTGCTCGCGACGCTCGGCGTGCTGATCATGGTGTACCCGAGCAATCTCGCGAAGATCGCCGGCATCGCGGCCTTCGCCGCGGTCTTCGTCGCGGAAAAGGTGATGATCCGCGGTCTCACGCTGCCGTTCGGCAGGGGGGCGAGCCAATGAGCGACGACTCCCCCGAGTCGATCGCCGAGGAGTCCGCACAGCAGGCCGGCGGACTCGACGAGATCATCCCGGAACCGCTGCTGCCGGTGTGGAACCAGGTGGAGAAGGTCCAGGCGTTCCGCCGGACCCACGGGTCGAAGTACGTCGGCGCGCTCGAACTGCTCACCGCGCTCGCGCTCACCGGCGGCTACGTCTGGTGGCTCCTCATCTACCTCGAACTGCTGTGAGGTCGCCGGCGGCGCCGCCTCGCCGCCTCGGCTCTTTTTCCTGACCGTTCGACCGATCCCGGAACGTTCGCCCTCGACTCGCCGAATCGCGATCGACCTCGGGCTGCCGAATCCCGATCGGCCTCGACTCGTCGAACGGCGTTTCGCCTCGCGTCCGCGGGCCGTTCGCTCGACCGCGTAGCGGGAGGCTACCGTGCGAGCGCAGGAAAGCGACGATGTCTGAGAAACGAACGCAGGGAAAGGGTGGGGCCGCGACCGAGTCAGCGCCCGCCGTCGGTCATCGCGACCGGCTCGTCCGCGTCGACATCGCCGGGCGCCTCCGCGGCGGACTCGTCGCTCGACGCGGGGTCGGCCGCGGTGTCCGTGACGCCGAACTCCGTCCAGAGGGTGGCGACGACGATCGCGTACGCGACGAGGTCGTAGTGGACCGCCCCCTCCAGCCCGGTGAACGCGGTGAGGGTACTGTATCCGTACAGCGCGACAACCCCCCCGACGAACGCGGCCTCGTTGGTGAACCGGCCGTCGCGCACGGCGGCGGTCGCGCGGCGGATCGTCGGGCCGCAGGCGACGAGGAACGCGATCCCGGAGAGCGCGCCGAGGTTGATGAAGAAGTGCGTCGTCATCGCCGAGTCGAGTATCGACTGGAGGTACTGGACCGTCACGGGGTCGTAGAACAGCCACTCGATGCGGGTCGGGTACAACACCGCGACGTACGGCGTCGCGACCATCAGGCCGAAGAGGACCGCGACCGCGACGCGGGCCGACGCGAACTGCGACGCGCGCCGCGCCTCGAACGCCTCGTCGCCGGGCGCGACGACGAGCCCGCACGACTCGAGCGTCTCGCGGAGCGCGTCCCGCGACAGCGACGGGTCGTGGTGGACGCCCACCGTCCCGTTGCGCCGCGTCGCCGAGGCGTCGCTGACGCCGTCGACGTCGCGCAGGACCGCCTCCAACTGCCTCTCGCGGCGGTCGGTGTCGATCCCGTCGACCGAGTACGTGTCGTGGTCGTGGCCCTCCGGCACGCGGGCCGTTCGCGGTCCCGAGTCGACGGCGTCGCTCGGGGGCGTCTCACCGCCGGGCGGATCGCCCTCCCCCGTCTCGCCGGGCGCGTCGATCCCTCGCTCGCGGACCACGGCGTCGAGCGGCGTCTCGCCGCCGCGGTGGTCTCTCTCTCGCATGAGAGATACCTACGGTTACAGGAGCTTGAAACTTCCCCCCGGCCGATGCGTCACGTTCGGGCCCGAACGCGCCCGGGTCCGACCCTCAATCGTGTCGCGTCCGGTCGTCAGGCGTTCACCGATTCGAGGTAGGAGCTCACGATCATCTGCCCCTTGCGGGTGAGCGCCGCCCCGCTCTCGCCGTCGGCGACGAGGCCGGCCTCCCGGAGCGTGTCGAGGATCATCGACGTCTGGGTGACGTCGCCGGTGACCACGTCGGCGATGTTCGCCTCGCCCCCCGCGGAGTAGATCGACACGAGGATCTCCAGCTGCTCTTCGGTCGGGTCGAACGAGTCGAGCTCCTCCATCGCCTCGTCGTACTCGATCTTGATGTACCGGCCGAGAATGTTGAGGGCGCGCTCGTTCGGGACGGTCGCGATCGACGAGACCGTCCGGCCGTCGGCGACGTGCCGGAACACGAGCGCGGGTCGCTTTTTCCCGCCGAGGGTGCGGTCGGTCCGCTCGTAGTCGATCACCGCGGAGAGGTCGACGGTGAACGGATCCGGGCAGTTCTCGAACCGGATCTCGCCCGGCGACACCGACACCGAGGCGCGGTGGTCGCTCGCGTCCGTGACGCGCCCGCCGACCTTCGCCGGGTGCCGAACCGTGACGGTGACGTTCCGCAGCAGGGCCTTGAACAGCAGCCTGACGAACTTGTCCATGTCCTCGGGCTCGCCCTCCACGAGCGCGGCGCGGCGCGACCCGTCGCGCTCGTACGCGACGGTGACGCTGTCGTTGAAAAACGAGCGCAGGTCGCCCGGCACGCTCCCGACGACGACGTCGAACACCCGCGAGAGCGGGACCGTCTCCTTCCCGTCGTCCGTCGCGATGACCAACCGCCGCTGGCTCAGCAGGACGCGGCCCGTCACCGGTTCGTCGGTTCCGAAACTCGCCGCGTGGACGCGGCCGACGAAGTCGGCAAGGACGGACTCCTCCATCGGAACGTACTGAGCGCCGTACGCTATTTACTGTTACCCACCTCGTATCAGTCGTGATAACGATCTGTCACTCAAGCGTCCCGGTCGGGTCAGCCCGGCGGACCTCGCCGCCGGGGCGTTCCGAACCCCACCGTCAGCGCGGTCCGAAAGCCGCCCTCGCCGCTGGGACGAGTCGAACGTGTTCGGTTCACGGCGCCCGCTCTCGAAGCGGTCGGGTGGGGAACAGCAAAGCCTAATGAGGTGGGCTCCAAATCGGCAGGTGATGCCCACAGTAGAATACCTCAACTACGAAGTGCTCGACGACCACGGCTGGTCGATGGACGACGACAACCTCTTCGAGGAGGCCGCCGACGCCGACCTCGACGCCGAGGACTACGGCACCCTCGAAGTGAACCAGGGCGAATACATCCTCGAATCGGCCGAGGCGCAGGGCTACGACTGGCCCTTCTCGTGCCGCGCCGGCGCCTGCGCGAACTGCGCGTCCATCGTCAAGGAGGGCGACATCGAGATGGACATGCAGCAGATCCTCTCCGACGAGGAGGTCGAGGAGAAGAACGTCCGCCTGACCTGTATCGGCAGCCCGGCCACCGACGAGGTCAAGATCGTCTACAACGCGAAACACCTCGACTACCTGCAGAACCGCGTCATCTGATCGGCTCTCTACTGCGGTGAAAGCCGTTCTCACGCGGGACCGCACCGCTTACGGTCCTCGCACCTCTTTCCGCTTCGGTAGCGGTGAGTCCGTCCCTCGACGACTTCTGTTACCGGAGACCGCGTCGCGCCCCCTCCGTCGCCCGAACAGGTTCGGGCGAGTTTCGCGGCCGTGAGAACGCGCGAAACCCCGTTCGGGGGACCGTCCGTATCGGGGGTATGGTCGAGAAGACGGACCGAAGCGAGGACGCGAACGGCCCCCGGTCGGCCGACGGTCGCCGGTTCGAGGTGTTCGTCCGCGAGGAGGAGTCGGACCCGCTCCGCCACGTCGGCACCGTCGCCGCGTCGACGTCCGACGTTGCGCACGAGGAGGCGAGCAAGCTGTTCGCGTGGTACGCCCGCGACGTGTGGGTGTGTCCGGCCGCGGAGGTGTCCCGCTACTCCGCGGAGTCGCTGGTTGGCGACGAGGACGAAGGGACGGAAGATTCAGCGGAGTCCGACGACGCCGACGAGCCGCGCGTCTACGAGGAGACTGAGGGGACGCCGACCGTCTCCTGCGGCGGGGCGCCGGTCGACAGCGACGGGGGCGGTGACGAGGCCGCGGAGCCGTCCGCGGAGGGGTCGCGATGATCTCCGTCAGCAAGCTGCTGTGCGGGCTCGACGCCGAGAGCGACGGGCTCCGCTACGACGCTGCCGACGGCTCGAAGGAGCCGCAGATCACGGAGGAGAAACAGCGACGTCCCGTCGTCGTCTGGAACACCACGAAGCGGTGCAACCTCTACTGCGAACACTGCTACGCGGGCGCCGACGCCGAGGGCGCCCCGAACGAGCTGTCGACCGCCGAGGGGAAGGCGCTCATCGACGACCTCGCCGAGTTCGGCGTCCCGGTCCTCCTCTTTTCCGGCGGCGAACCCCTTGTCCGCGAGGACCTCCCCGAGCTGATCGAATACGCCGACGACAGCGGGATCCGCCCGGTTCTCTCGACGAACGGCACGCTCCTCACCCGCGAGCGCGCCCGCGAACTGAAGGAGGCGGGGCTGAAGTACGCCGGCGTCTCGGTCGACGGGCTCCCCGAGCGAAACGACCGGATCCGGGGCGAGGAGGGCGCCTTCGACGCCGCGGTCCGGGGGATCGAGGCCTGCCTCGACGTCGGGCTCAAGACGGGGCTCAGATACACGATCACCGAACACAACGTCGACGACCTGGCGGGGGTCGTCGACCTGCTCGTCGACGTCGGCGTCGACCGCTTCTGCTTCTACCACCTCGACTACGGCGGCCGGGGCGCCGACATCTCTGACGTCGACCTCTCGCCCGAGGCGACCCGGAAGGCAGTCAGGGACCTCTGTGACCTCACCCGCGAGTACCACGAGCGCGGCGAGGAGATCGAGACGCTGCTCGTCGGCAACTACGCGGACGCGGGCCACCTCGTGGAGTACGCCGACCGGGAGATGGGGACCGACCGCGCGCGGCTCATTTATCAGTATCTCCGGCGCAACGGCGGCGACCCGACCGGCGAGCGCGTCGCCGACGTCGACCCCGTCGGCAACGTCCACCTCACGCAGTTCTGGCAGGGGTACTCCCCCGGCAACGTCCGCGACCGCTCGTTTGGCGCCATCTGGACCGACGAGTCGAACCCGCTCCTCGCCGGGCTCCGCGAGCGGGAGGAGCGGCTCACCGGGCGCTGCGCCGACTGCGCGTATCAGTCGATCTGCCGCGGCGGCTCGCGGCTCCGCGCGCTCTCGGCGCACGGCGATCCGTTCGCGCCCGACCCGAAGTGCTACCTCACCGACGCCGAGCGCGCCGGCGAGGAGGCGCTCGCGCGGATCGACGGCGCCGGCCGGTCAGCGCCCGCCGACGACTGAGCCGGGTCCGGGAGCCGGTCACCCTTCCGCGCCGTCGAAGACGTCCGTCACCAGCTTCGCCTGTGCGGTGCGGAGCCGCTGGGAGAGCGCGGACTTGCTGATTCCGAGCTCGTCGGCCAGTTCGCTCAGGCGGACGTCGCGGTCGTCGTCGAAGTAGCCGCGGACGACCGCGAGCTCGAGCCCGCGGCGCTGCTTCGGCGTCAGCGCGGAGAGGTCGAACGTGACCTGCTCGGTCGCGTCCGGCCCCTCGACGACCGCGAGCCGGACGAGACGCACCCGGTCGACGACCCCGCGGAGCTCCTCGACGAGCCGGCGGACGTCGGCCCGGTCGTCGACGTACGCGGTGACGAGTATCGTCCCGTCCTCGACGCGCCGGAAGTGCGGGACGTAGCCGAGCCGGCCGAACGCGTGACAGAGGCAGTCTGCGTCGACCTCGCCGGTCCCGCGGCGCACCTCGCCGTCCGGCGTCGTCACGTCGACGACGCACTCGTCGCCGACCGCGTTGACCGCGACCGCGGCGGCCTCGTCGGCCTCAGAGACGATCGGACAAGCGCGGTCGCCGGTCGGATCGACGTCGAGGTCGACCCGCAGGCGACGGTCGCCGTCGGTGCCGGCGGCGTCAGACATGTCTATCGCTACGGACGGCGTCGGTTTTACTCTTCGGCGGATTCCCGGGATCCGGCGCGGCGGTCGGCCGGTCGAGAAAAGTCGGCGGCCGTCGCCCGCGCCTCAGTCCTCTGACTCGGGGGCGGCCTCCTCGGCCGCGGGCTCCTCGGCCGCGGGCTCCTCGGCGGCGCCCGAGTCGTCCTCGCCCTCCTCGGAGCGGGCGGCGACGAGGGCGCCGCTGGCGACGCTGTACATCGGCTCGTCGGCCGAGCGTACGCCGCTGATCGAGAACGGGATGTTCGCGTCCGCGAGGTGGTCGGCGAACAGGTCCTCGAAGCCGTTCGGGCTGGAGGTACCGCCGGTGACGACGACGGGCACGTCCAGTCCCTCCTCGACGTCCTCCTCGTCGACCTCGCGGGAGATGTTCTCGATGACGTAATCGAGCAGGTTCTCGTAGTAGATGGCGAGCGCGCCCTCGACGCCGCCCACGTCGGTGCGGAAGTCGAGTTCGAAGTCGTCCTCCTTGATGCTCGTCACCTTGTCGACGGGGGTGCCCGTCGCCTGCGCGGTCTGCTCGTCGACCCAGTCGCCCCCGCGGGCGATGGAGAACTTCATGACGGGCACCGCGTAGTAGGCGAGACAGACGTTGGTCATCCCCGCGCCGAAGGAGATCCCGAGGCCGGTGAAGTTGTTGTCGGCCAGTTCGGAGTAGATGACCGCCATCCCCTCGTTGATCGGCTCGGGGTCGTACCCCATGTCGCCGAGCATCGACTCCAGCGTCTTCTCGTGGTACAGCGTCGTGAGCGGCGAGTCGATGGGATCCGCGGGGCTGGAGTAGAACAGCCGCTCGTTCGGCTTCGAGGGTTCGCCGACGACCTGCTCGGTGATCAGCTTGATCATCGGGATGGCCGACGCCTCCTCGCTGGAGAGGATGCCGTGTTGCATCGGCCGGCGGGTCTCCTTGTTGAAGATGTTCGCGAAGTTGAGGGCGTCGTCGCCGACGACGTACACCTTGTCGTCCTTCCGGATGTGGAGGACCTCGCTGCGCGAGAGCATCTGCTCGGCCATGTCGCTGTACTCGATCTCGACGAACGAGTTGCGCTGCTGTACAAACACCGTCTCCGCGCCCTCCTGCCGTCCGGAGAGGATGTTCATCGTGCCAACGTCTAAGCCCTTGGCCATATCCGGGTATTTCATTTCGGACCTGATAAACGTTCGTGGCGGACCGACCGACAACCGTCCGAGGCCGGGCGAACACCTTCGGGAGGGGACGAGGCGACCTCGCGACGATGAGATGCCCCCGCGACGACGAGACGCCCCCGCGACGACGAGACGCCCCCGCGACGACGAGACGACTGACGCCCCGTCGCCTACCGCGGCCCCCGACTGATCCCGCACCGTTTATTCCTCGCGGGCGGGAGTACGCGGACGACGTGCGAGACACGCTCCGCGGTATCGTCGAGCTCGCGCGCCTCGGCAACTGCGTCGCGGCCGGGGCCCTCACGGCCACCGGCGCGTTCGTCGCGGGCGCGAGCGGCGCCGCCCTCCCGACCGCGCTCGCGGCCGTGACCACCGCCTTCGCGGTCGCCGCGGGCAACGCGATCAACGACTACTTCGACCGCGACATCGACGCGGTCAACCGCCCCGACCGGCCGATCCCGCGGGGCGCCGTCTCGCCCCGGGGCGCGCTCGCGACCGCGACCGTCTGGTTCGCCGTCGCCGTCGCGGCCGCGGTCGCCCTCCCGCCGCTCGCGATCGCCATCGCCGCGGTGAACCTCGTCGCGCTGGTCACCTACACGAGCATTTTTAAGGGGACGCCCGGCCTCGGCAACGCCCTCGTCGCCTACCTCGTCGGCTCGACGTTCCTGTTCGGCGGGGCCGCCGTGGGGAACCCCCGCGCGGTCCTCGTCCTCGCCGCGCTCGCCGGACTCTCGACGTTCACGCGCGAGGTGATCAAAGACGTCGAGGACGTGGCCGGCGACCGCGAGGAGGGGCTCGCGACGCTTCCCATCGCGGTCGGCGAGCGCGCGGCGCTGTGGATCGGAGCGGCCGCGCTCGTCGTCGCCGTCGCTGTCAGCCCGCTGCCGTACCGCTCCGGGACGCTCGGCGCGGCGTACCTCGCGGTCGTCGCGGTCGCCGACGCGGTCATGCTGTACGCGGCCTACGAGAGCTTCTCAGACCCCGCCGCCGCGCAGCGACGGTTTAAATACGGCACCTTCCTCGCGGCGGCCGCGTTCGTCGTCGGGCGGGCCGCCGTGGTCGCGTGAGACGAGCGGCGCGGCCGCTCGCGGACGAGTAGTTCTTTAAAAAACGGTGGCAGTTCGAAGCGACGCTCGACGGCGGACGGTCAGGTGACGGTCACGCGACGTTGAAGCCCTTGTCGCGGAGGAAGTCCTCCACGCGACCCGAGTGGTTCCCCTGGAGCTCGATGGCGCCGTCCTCGACGGTGCCGCCGCAGGCGAACTTCGACTTGAGATCCGACGAGAGGGAGCTCAGGTCCACGTCCTTCGGGTCGAATCCTTCGATGACCGTTACCTCCTTACCGTACCTGCGCTCGTCGATGCGGATGCTGATCTGCTGGGACTCCTTCGCGACGTCCTCGCAGACGCAGAGTTCCTGGGGCAGTCCGCACGTCGAGCAGACTTCCGACATTACAGCCCGAATCTACAGGACGCCCATATTAAATAGTGTCGGGAAGCCCCCCGATCAGCGGACGAACCGCCCGATGAGCGGCAGTCGTTCGAGCGCGAGCCGCCGGACGGCCCGGCGGGCCGCGTCGGCCTCGTCGCGGGTCACGGATCCGGCGTACGCGGCGCGCTCGTACGCTTCCGCGACGGTCTCGACGCGCTCGTCCGCCCCGAGCGTCCGGACCGCGTCAACGTAGCGCCGCGGGGTCTCCCCCGGTCGCCGCTCGCGGTAGCGCCCGGCGAGGAGCCGTTCGAGGTCGGCGAACGCCCGCTCGGCGTCCGCCGCCGGGTCGCCGCGCCGCCGCGGGAGCGTCGGACCGATCCGTCGGCTCGCCCGGCTCGCTATCCCCGTTCGCCGGACGCCCGCGACGCCGAGGCCCGCGACGAGCAGCCAGTAGAGCGCGGTCTCCGGGTCCGGCAGCGACCCGAGCGGGCCGTCGCTCCCGCTCGACCCCGACCCCGCCGCCGGACCGGTGGTCGTCGTCGGCGCGGTGCCCGTTCGGGTCCCGTCGAGCCGCGCGATGCCGCTGGAACCGAGCGTCCCGTTGCCGCTCGTGTTCCCCGCCGTCGAGTTGTTCGTTCCCTCGGTCGTCTGCGCGCCGTCGTCGGTCGCCTCCGGATCGGTCTCGTCCGAGTCGACGTCAGTCTCAGGCGTCTGATCGGGCGCGGACGCCTCGGTGTCGACGTCTTCAGCGCCGTCGGCCCGCGCATCCGCGAGCCGGGTGTCGCGCGCCTCGTCGCGGGGCGCGGACGGGGTGGGGTCGAACGCCACCCAGCCGTGGTCGGGCACGTAGATCGACACCCATGCGTGGGCGTTCTGCCCGCGGACGACGTACTCGTCGTCGCCGACCTGCTGGCCTGAGGTGTAGCCACTCTCCATCCGCGTGGGGATCCCCTGCGACCGGAGCATCGCCGCCATCGTCGTCGCGAAGTAGACGCAGTAGCCGGCGTCCATCTCGAAGAGGAACGCGTCGGCGACGTCGCCCTCCGGTCGCTCGACGGTCAGCGAGTAGTCGTACTCCGAGCGCAGGTACGCCTCGACCGCGGCGGCCTGTTCGTACGGCGACTCCGCGTCCGCCGCGGCCGTGATCGCCTCGGTCCGCTCGCCGACCCGCTCCGGCGTGCTCTCGGGCAGCTGGGTGTACCGCTCCTCGATCGCTTCGGGGTAGTCGGTGCTGGCGTTCCGGAGCGTCGCGGGGTCGGCGTCGAGGACGCGGCTCTCGACGGTCACCGTCTCGCCCGATTCGAGCGGCTCCGCCAGCCGGAGGCTGCCGCGCTCGTCGACCTCGACCGCGCCCCCGCCGGAGGCCGCGACCGGCTTCCACGGCGCCGGGAGCGCGCTCGACTCGGTCTCCGC
Source organism: Halorubrum sp. T3 (assembly GCF_000296615.1). NCBI lineage: Archaea > Methanobacteriati > Methanobacteriota > Halobacteria > Halobacteriales > Haloferacaceae > Halorubrum > Halorubrum sp. T3. The sequence continues at coordinate 792,126 of NZ_JH815330.1, forward strand.
GGTGATCGTCACGTCGACGCTGTCGTTCGCTCCCGGCGGGCCCGGCAGCGTGTCGTTGACCGCGGACCGCTCGCCGCTCCTGACCCAGCCGTCGCCGGTGTAGGTGTCGTACGCCCCGGTGTGCCAGTTCCGCTCGACTGGGCTCTCGATCGTGTACCGCACCTCCGGGGAGAGCCGCGTGGTGCCGATCACCTCCAGCTCGTCGTCGCCGCTCAGGCTCGACTCCAGCGTCGTCGTGCCGCGGTCGAGCCCCAGCGGCGCCGCCGCGCCGGCCGGGATCACGGTGACGGTCGCGCTCGCGACGACCATCGCCGCGACCACCAGCGCGAACGTGCCCGCGTGGCCGCGGCGCCGGCTCGGCGTCGACAGCGTGGAGAGCCCCACGGCGAGCGCGAGGCCGACGACGCCGGCGACAGCGGCGCCCGTCCCGGCGTCGCCGGTGAGCACGAGGAAGCCGAGCGTCCCGCCCGCGACCGTCGCGGCCGCGACGTGGCGCCCGCGTCCCGCGAAGTAGCCGACGAGGAACGTCGGCACCGGCGCCACCGCCAGCACCCAGACGTCCGCGAGCGCCAGCCGCAACACGGAGAGCCCGGTCGACAGCGCGAGGAGGTCTAAGGCGACGCTCCGGACCGAAAACAGCGCGCGCCGGCTCGCGGGGATCGCGAGGAAGTAGCCCGCGAGCCCCGCGGCGAACAGCACCCCGGCCAGCCACAGCGCGGTCCGCTCGCCGACCGCCCGCGCCAGCGCGAGCCCGCCGACCCCCGCGAGCGCGACGACGGCCGCGGTCCGCCCCGTCCCGCCGACGACGTTCGTCACCTCGAAGAACACGGCGAGGTACGCCGCGGCGACGACCGCGACGCCGACGACCGCCGGGTCGGCCAGCCGTCGGTCGCCGCCGGCGGACTCGCCCGGAGAGAGCCGCTCTCGGACGGAGGGGCTCCGACTCACGGCGACACCACCTCCCGTCCGTCCGCCGCATCGTCGCCCCCGCCCGGACCGTTGCCGTCGCTTGCCCCGCGCTCTCCCTCCGCCTCGCGGCGCAGGTCGGCGAAGGATTCGGACCGGTCGCCCGTGCGGAACCGGGCGCCGTCCGCGTCGGCGACGATCGTCACGTCGGCCTCGTCGTCGGTCACCGCGCCCGGGCCGGTCCGCGCCGCGAGCTCCAGCACCTCTCGCCGGCCGCGGCCGCCCGGGGCCGCCGAGATGCGCCCGCCGGGCAGCCGCACGTCGACCGGGACGCCGTCGTCGAGCAGCGCCAGCGCGAGGCTCGCCGTCGCCCGCGCGAGCTCGTCGGCGGCGGCCGCGCTCGCGGAGCGGTCGGCCGCCGAGTCGTCGCCGAGAGCGCTGCCCGCGAACGGCGAGCGCTCACCGCCGCTGCGGCCGCCGCGACCGCGCGCCTCGCTGCCGCCGACCTCAGTGCCGCCCGCGATCGTCACCCGGTTCCGGGCGGTCTCGGCCGCGAACTCCTTGACGACGATCTCGTCGCGCTTGGCGGTCGTCGCCCAGTGGACGTCGCGGACCGCGTCGCCGCGGGTGTACTCCCGGAGGCGGTCGAACTCCTCGCGCTGCCGGCTCACGTCGACCGCGTCGGCCGCGTACAGCGCCCGCCGGAACCGCGTCGGGACCGGGTCGCGGGGCGGGTACACAGTCACCGTGTCGGTCTCGTCGACGACCATCTCGCGTTCGAACAGCCCGAACACGTCGGTCACGGTGAGCTCGACCGGGCCGAGCGTCCGCTCGCCGCGCTCGCGGTACGTGACGGCGTACGACACCGGCTCGGTGCCGACGGACGCACGGATCGGCGCCGTCGGCCCGTCGAGCCCCTCGTCGACGCGGACCCGGACGTCGGCGAGGAACGAGGGCCCGGCGCCGTGGTCGTCGCTGTCGCTCCGCACGGCATCGGGGCCAAACTCCAGGCGGACCTCGCGCGTCTCCCCGACGAACCCGTCGGGAGGCGTCACGTGTCGGACCGCGGGGACGTCGACGCGCGACACCTGGACGTAGCCCGCCGCGAGCGCGATGGCGACCGGGATCACGATCGCGTCGAGCGCGCGCCCGCCGGCGGCGAGCGCGCTGGCGGCCGCGACGAGGCCGACGACGACGGCGACGCGGCCCCGGCGGGTGAGTTCGGGCGTCATCTGTGCGAGGGCAGTGTCGGCGTCATCTCGTCACTCCATGCGGATCCGGTCGAGCGCGTCGGCGACGACGTCCGCGCCGTCGGTCCCGCCCGACTCGGTCCGGATGCGATGCGAGAGCACGGTCGGCGCCTCGGTCTGGACGTCGTCGGGGATCACGTATCCACGGCCGTCGAGCGCGGCGCGGGCCTGTGACGCGCGGATCAGCGCGAGGCTCCCGCGCGGGCTCGCCCCGAGCTTCGCGTTCCGCCGGGTGAACACCGCGAGGCGGGCCACGTACTCCCGGACCGCCTCGGAGGCCTCTATCTCGCCGACGATCCGCCGCGCGCGCCGGACGTCCGCGATCGTGGCCACGGGCTCGATCGCGTCGACCGGGTGGTCGCCGGCGAGCCGCCCGAGGATCGCTGCCTCCTCCTCCGCGTCCGGGTAGCCGAGCCGGATCTTCTTCGTGAAGCGGTCGACCTCCGCGACGGGGAGCTCGTACGTCTGTCCCGGCTCCACGTCGTTCTGGGTCGCGATCACGCAGAACGGGTCCGGCAGGTCGCGGGTCGTCCCGTCGGTGGTCACCTGGTTCTCTTCCATCGCCTCCAACAGCGCCGACTGCGTCTTCGGCGGGGCACGGTTGATCTCGTCGCCGAGGACGACGTTCGCGAACACCGGCCCGGGCTGGAAGTCGAACTCGTCGGTGCGGCGGTTGAACACGTTGACGCCGGTGACGTCGGAGGGCAGGAGGTCGGGCGTGAACTGGACGCGCTTGAACGAGCCGTCGATCGAGCGCGCGACCGACTTCGCGAGCGTCGTCTTCCCGACGCCGGGCACGTCCTCGACGAGGAGGTGGCCGCGCGCCAGCACAGTGACGAGGACGTGTTCGACCGCCTCGCGCTTGCCCACGATCACGTCCTCGACCTCCTCGACGATGCGGTCCGCGAGCGCGGCGACGTCGGCGGGGGTCTCGGGCTCGACCGCCGCGGCGGTGCCGGCCGTCGTCCCCGCCCCCTCGCGGCCGGTCGATTCCGCCTCGGCGTCCGCCGACTCCGCTGGACCGGCCCCCGCCGGTCCCGACTCTCCGGGGGCCGTCATGTTCGGTCGGCCTCGTCCGGGTCGGGCTCCCGTCCGGAGACGACCGTGCGAATGCTCCCCGTGATCATTGATATACCCCGGGTAAGGCGAGCAACGGCATATGCGTTCCGCCGGCGGCGGTCCGCTCGTCGCGGCCGATCTCGGCGTTTCGGGTCCTCGGCGCTTCGGTGTCTCGACGTTTCACCCCGTCGGCGGCGACCCCGCGAACTCCCCGCGGCGCGCGACTACCGTTCCCTGACGTTCCGCCCGACCGGATCGCCGAACGACGCGGCCCCGGTCGCCGGGTCGCGCTCGTAGACGACCTCGCCGCGGACGAGCGTGACCTCGGGGAAGACGCCGCGGAGCCCCTCGAAGGGGGTCCACGCGGGGGCGCTGTGGAGCGCAGCGGCCTCGATCTCCCGCGGGTCCGCGGTGTCGACGAGGACGAGGTCGGCGTCGCGTCCCTCGGCGACCCGTCCCTTCCGGTCGAGACCGAATATCTCGGCGGGGTTGGCGGCGACCACGTCGCGGACGCGTTCGAGAGACAGCTCGCCCTTTCGGGCCGATTCGAGCAGCAGCGGGTACAGCGTCTCGACGCCGGGCACGCCGCTGGGCGCGTCGACGAGCCCCGCGCGCTTCTCTTCGACCGTGTGCGGCGCGTGGTCGGTCGCGACGACGTCGACGGCGCCCTCGGCGAGCCGGGCGAACAGCGCCTCGCGCCGCTCCTCGGAGCGGAGCGGCGGGTTCATGCGACCGAACGTCCCGAGCGACCGCGCCCGCTCGCGAGAGAGATAGAGGTGATGCGGCGTCACCTCGCAGGTTGCGTCCGTCCCGTCTTCGCGGGCGTCCGTCACCGCGTCGACCGCCTCCGGCGTCGAGGTGTGCGCGACGTGGACCCGCGCGTCGCGGTCGCCGGCCGCCGCGAGCGCGCGCTCGACCGCGGCGATCTCCGCGTCGGCCGTCCTATAGACGGACCACGCGTCGGCGGTCGCGGCCGTGCCGACGCCGCCGAGGTCGCCGTCGAGCGCGGACTCGTCGAACAGCGTCGCGTCCTCCGCGTGGACGGTGACCGGCACGTCGCGGGCGGCCGCCTCGTCGAGCACGTCCGCGAACAGGTCGGCGTCGATCCCCATGTCGCCGGTCGAGTCCGCGAGGAACACCTCGCCGAGGGCGAACAGCGGGCGGTCGAAGAGGCTCTCGGGGTCCCACTCCGCCGTGACGCCGCCGTTGATCCCGTAGTCGACGAGCGAGTCGGCCGCGAGCGCCGCCTTCTCGTCGAACGCCGCACCGTCGACGGTGGGCGGCGAGGTGTTCGGCTGGTCGACGACGGTCGTGACCCCGCCCGCCGCGGCGCTCCGTGAGCCCGAACTCCACGTCTCCTTGTGGCTCCCGCCGGGCTCGCGGAAGTGGACGTGGACGTCGACCGCGCCCGGTAGGAGGTGTCTCCCGCGCGCTTCGAGGACGCGCTCGCCGGCGTCGGCGCCGAGCCCCTCGGCGACCGCGGCGATCCGTCCGTCGTCGCCGATCCGCACGTCTCGAACCCGGCCGTCGGCCAGCGTCGCGCCCGTGATGAGCATCGTTGTCGGCCGGTCGCGGCGCGCGGGATAAACGCTGGTGGTTCCGGTCGGTCTCCCTGGCCCCCCTCCGAGCCGAGAGGCCGTCACCGCAAGAGGTTTGCCGGTTCCGACGGGTCTCCCGCCCATGGCCCTCCTCTCTCTCGCCCCCGCGACCGTCGACGTCGCAGTCGGATGGCTGTGGACGGTCGCGCTGCTCCTCTTCCCCGGGATCGTCGCCGCCGGACTGTGCGCACCGTTCCTCGCCGCCGAGCGCCTTCGGGCGCTGTTCGACGCGCTCCCGCCGGCCGGACGCGTCTTGCCCTCGTATCTCGGGGTGTGCGTCGGGCTCTCGGTCCCGTACGTCGTCGGCGTCGTCTTCACCGTCGCGCGCGCCGCCGAGGCGGGGCCCGCTTGGAGTTCCGGATTCCTGCTCACGGCGCTGCTCGGCGCGGTCTTCGTCGCCTTCGTCGCGCCGGCGGTCGCCATGCTCGCCTTGCCACGGCTCGGCGTCGACTGGGACCCGACGGGGTACGGCTACTCGACGTGGTTCCTCCTCGTCGGCGCCGGACTGTGGTACGCGCTCGTCGCCGCGGTCCCGCTCGTCGCGCTCGCAATCGGGATGGCGCTGCCGGGCGGGTACTGACCATTCAGTCACCGATCGTCGATTTATAAATGGACGAGGCGGTCGGCGCGTGCCTCCGAGCGCCCCCTGGGCGCGAGGAGTACGCGCGAGGGACGCCGCGAGCGCAGCGAGCGGCGAGGCTGGGGAGGCGTGAGGTGCGGTCGCGGTGCGGGCCGGGACTCAAAGGGGCAGTCGCGAGGCCGGCGCAGGCGACGTAAGCACCGCAGGAGCGAGTGAAACGAGCGACGAGGAGCGCAACGAGCGTGCGCCGGCCTCGCGACTGGGGCTTTGGGGGTGTTCGCCGGCGATCTGCTGATACCTATTTATAAATGAACGGCTGGAGATTTGGGGGTGTTCGCCGGCGATCTGCTGACATCTGTTTATAAATGAACGGCTGGTGCTTTATGGGAGTTCACTGGCGATCTACTGGTACGTATTTATAAGCGAGCGGCTGGGGCTTTGACAGTCTTCGCCGCCGATTCCCGAGTGCTAACTAATAGGAGACGCTGTGAGACGTTAGCGACGCTCCGATACGGTTTTGGGTCGCCCCGCGGAACTCTCGTCAAATGCTGTCTCGACAGTTCGTCCGGGAGAACCCCGAGGTCGTCCGCGAGGCGCTCGCGAACAAGGGCGTCGACGTGGACCTCGACCGGATTCTCGACGTCGACGAGGAGTGGCGGGAGCTGAAACAGCGCGGCGACGACCTCCGACACGAGCGCAACGAGGTCTCCTCGAAGATCGGCGACCTGAAACAGGCCGGAGAGGAGGAAGCAGCTCAGGAGGCCATCGAGCGCTCGCAGGAGCTCAAGTCGGAACTCCAAGAGGTCGAGGAGCGCGCCGACGAACTGGAGGCGGAACTGGAGGAATCCTTACTCGAACTCCCCCAGATCCCGCAGGACTCGGTCCCCGTGGGCGAAGACGAGTCGGAGAACGTCGAGCGCCGCCGCGAGGGGTTCGACGAGCTCCGCGACCTTCCGGCCGACGTGGAGCCGCACTACGACCTCGGCGAGGATCTCGAAATTCTCGACTTCGAGCGCGGAGCGAAGGTCGCCGGCGGCGGGTTCTACGTCGCGAAGGGCGACGGCGCCCGGCTAGAACACGCGCTGATCCAGTTCATGCTCGACGTCCACCGCGAGCAGGGGTACGAGGACGTGTTCCCGCCGATCCCGGTCAACTCCGCGTCGATGCGAGGGACCGGGCAGCTGCCGAAGTTCACCGAGGACGCCTACCGCGTCGAGGGGTCGAACGAGGACGAGTACGACGACGACGACCTCTGGCTGCTCCCGACCGCGGAGGTACCCGTCACGAACCTCCACCGCGACGAGATCCTGCTCGGCGAGGACCTGCCCCTAAAGTACCAGGCGTACACGCCGAACTTCCGGCAGGAGGCGGGCGAACACGGCACGGAGACGCGCGGCATCGTCCGCGTCCACCAGTTCAACAAGGTGGAGATGGTGAACTTCGTCCGGCCCGAGGAGAGCGACGAGCGCTTCGAGGGGCTCGTCGACGAGGCCGAGGAGGTGCTCCGGCGCCTGGAGCTCCCCTACCGCATCTTAGAGATGTGTACCGGCGACCTCGGGTTCACGCAGGCGAAGAAGTACGATATTGAGGTGTGGGCGCCCGCCGACGACATGGACGAGGGGCCCGAACAGGGCGGCCGCTGGCTCGAGGTCTCCTCCGTCTCCAACTTCGAGGATTTCCAGGCGCGCCGCGCGGGGATCCGCTACCGCGAGGAGCACCACGAGTCCGCGGAGTACCTCCACACGCTCAACGGCTCGGGGCTCGCGGTGCCGCGGATCGTCGTCGCAATCTTAGAGTACTACCAGAACGACGACGGCACCGTCACTGTCCCCGAGGCGCTGCGCCCGTACATGGGCGGCACGGAGGTCATCGAGGGCCACGACGCGGTCGGCGAGACGAAGCTGGGCGGGGAGTAGGCGGCGCGAGCGCCGTCGAAACCGGCCGGAGCGTCCCCACTCGGATCGAGGCCGACGCCGGCGGGCCGTTCGTGCGCGGATCGGGGCTGAATATCTTATACGCGAGGCGCGAACGGGACGTATGGAACGCGCCGCCACCGGCGAGGAAAGCTCGGGGCGACCGACCGCGGACCGCGTCCTCGTCACCGGCGCGACCGGCACCGTCGGCGAGCCCCTCGTCCGGAAACTCACGGACGGGGACGCGTCGGTCCGGCTCGCGACTCGGAACCCGGACGACGCACGCGAACAGTTCGGTGAGGGGCTGGAGTACGTCGAGTTCGACCTCGGTCGCCCCGAGACGTGGGGGTCTGCGCTCGCGGACGTCGACCGACTCTTCCTCCTGTACCCGCCGGGGAGCGCGGTGAGCGACATCACCGAGTTCGCGGACGCCGCTGACAGGGTAGGCGTCGAGCACGTCGCCTTCCTGTCGATCCTCGGCGCGGGGAAGCTCCCGATCCTTCCGCATCGCCGGATCGAGACGCACCTCGCGGGGACGGACCTCGCGTGCACCTTCCTCCGCGCCTCGTGGTTCGCCCAGAACCTGAGCGAGATCCACCGCGCGGAGATCGTCGACCGCAACGAGATATACGTCCCGGCGGGGGACGGCGTCCTGAGTTTCACCGACGCGCGGGACGTGGCCGCGGTGGCCGCGACCGTCCTCACCGACCCCGGACACCGGAACCGGGCGTACGACCTTACCGGCCCGGCCGCGCTCGACTTTCACGAGGTCGCCGGGGTGTTCTCGGACGTGCTCGACAGGCCGATCGAGTACGCCGACCCGTCCCGGCTGACGTTCGCGCGGCAGATGTATCGACGCGGGTTCTCTCCGGGATTCGTCGTGTTCATGGTCGCGGAGTATTCGGTCGTTCGACTAGGATTCTCCGGACGGACGACCGACGACATCGAGACGCTGCTGGGGCGACCGCCGAGAACGGTCCGCGAGTTCGTCGCGGACTACGCCGACGAGTTCCGCGCGTAGCGCGGGCCGGGGTGACGGTCCACCGAATCCGACGCGCGGTCGGCGAGTCTCATTCGAACAGCTCGCGCGTGTACCGGTGGATCGGTGCCTCAAGCCAGTCCCGCTGCTCTGCGATCGTCTCGAACGCCGCCCGTGCCTCGTCTTCGCTGAGCGCGTCGCGTTTGACCAACGCGCGGAGCACGATCGGCGACAGCGCGACCCGAGCGTCGACCGCCGCCCGCAGCTCCGGGAGCGCCCTGTAGTCGTCGGTGATCAGGAATTCTGCGCCCGTCTCGCGGGCGATGGCGACGCAGCTCGCCTCGCCCTCGTCGATTCGGCTCGTGATGATCCCCTCGCTCTCGTCGACGACGGAGCGCACGTCGATATCCTCGATCAGTTCCAATGCCCGGCCGGCGGCGTCACCGTGTCTGTCGTCGTACTCGGCGGTCTCTCGGAGCTCGCCGAGAACGGTCTCCGTGGTGACGACCTCGAACTCGCGGACCACGACGCCGAGGACCTCGCCGACCGCGAGCGAGACGAACGCGCTCGTGTCTGCGACCAGCATTCACAGGTCCGCGAGGTCGTCGGCGAGCGTCTCGCCGTCGTCGAGGAGTTCCTTCGAGGCGCGGACCGCCTCCGCATCCTGCCGTCCGACGATTTCGGCGAGCGTATCGAATCCGACGGTGCCGTCGAGGTACAGTTCGACGACCGCCTCGCGGAACTCCTCGTCGTCTTCTATCTCGGCTAAGTACCGCCGGAGGGCCTCGATGAGTATCTCCGTCCGGTCCTTGTGCGTCACCTCCGCGGCGACGTCCGCTTGCTCCACCAGCTCCTCGGGGAGCCGGAAGTTGACGCGCTTCGTGCTCATGTACACACGTTGTATGTACGCAGTAAAAATCGTGTCGCCGCTACCGACCGGCTGCCCCGACCGCCGCTACTGGTTCTCTAGAGCGTCGAGGATGCACGCCGCGGCGACGACCGCCTCCTTCGGCACGTCGCTCGCGTCGTCGACGGTGACCGTGTAGGCGTCGCGCATCGAGAACTGTCCCTCGATGTCGCCGACGTGGCCGCCGTCCGCGTCGAATATCTCGTACTTGTTCGGGATCAGGTTCGCGGCCCCGACGAGGTGGCGGAGCCCCGAGAGCAGCTTGTTCTTCGATTCGATCGTCGCCAGCGCCTCGCCCGTGTCGGGGTCGCGGATCGTCCAGTTCTCGACGAACAGCGAGTAGTCCTCGTCCAAGACGACGACCTCCTCGCCGGTGCCCGCGTCGACGATGGCGTAGTTGCCGCCGACGTCGATAATGCCGCCCGCCTTCACCGAGAAGGCGTCCTCGTCGTCGCCGGTGACGAACGGGAACTCCTCTTTCAGCTTGAACATCTTCTGTTTCCCGCGGAGGACCACGTTTCCGGCGCTGTCGCGGACGGTGTACTTGTTCCGGACCAGCGACTGTTTGACCTCGTAGCGGTCGTCGCTGAGGTCGACGGTCGAGATGTCGTACTCGTCCGACTCGGACGGGAACATGGAGGGATCGTCCATGGGTTGCGAAGGGCGTCACCGCCGGAAAAAGCTCCCGCTCTCTGACGGCGCTCGCGCCCGGACGCGGTGGCTCAAGCGATCGTCGTAGCCTCCGGCACCCCTTTTGAACGGCGAGCGGTCGTCCCGGGTATGTCTCGGTTCGCACTCGTCGCGGTCGCTTGCCTCGTCGTCCTCGCCGGCTGCCTGTCCGCCGGCTCGCCCGCCTGTCCCGCGATCGGACCGGACGGCGAGCGGGTCGACGACCCGGTGTGTCCGGACGAACGGGCGGGCGGGCTCTCGCTGTCCCTCGAACGAGACGCCGAGACCGTCCGCGTCACCGCCACGAACGTCGGGGACGGAACGGTGCCGGTCAACCCGGACCAATGGGTCGTCTTCCGGAACGCCGCGGAGCGGGGAGCGGACGCCCCCGAGTGGGAGACGGCCGCGAACGCCCCGGCGGGCACCCACAACCTGACCGTGCGGGAGCTGCCCCCGGGCGAGACGGAGACGTGGGAGGTCCGCTACGACCCGACCGCGCCGGACGCGTCGGACCGCCGCGACGCGGTGCTCGACCGACCGGGCGAGTACGTCTTCTCGCTCGGGGCGGACGGTCGGACCTACGTCGTCTCCTTCCGGATAGCGGAGGCGTGAACGACGGCGTCAGCCGGCCGATGGCGGGCCGATTCATCTCCGCTCGGCGGCGTCTCAGGGCCGGCTTCGCGCTATACCGCCCACGCGAACGCTTCGTCGTCGTCGGCGCCGGCGGCGCCTCCCGCTTCAGGTCGGCCCCTCGCTCTCCCGCTGTCGGTGGTGACGCCGGAGGACGCCGACCTTGTTCGCGACCGTCGCCGCCAACTCCCGGAACGCCGCCGCGGTGTCGCCGTCGTCACCGAACACGATCGGCTCGCCGTCGTCGGCCCCCGCGCGGACGGCCGGGTCCAGCGGCAGCGATCCGAGGTACGGGACGTCGACCGCGTCGGCCAGCGTCCGGCCGCCGTCCTCGCCGAAGATCTCGTGCGTGTCCCCGCAGCTGGGGCAGACGAACCCGCTCATGTTCTCGACGACGCCCAACACGTTGGTCCGGTACTCCCCGAACATCTGGACGCCCCGGCGGGTGTCTCCCACCGCGACGGACTGGGGGGTCGTGACGACGACCGTCCCAGTGACGGGGAGATTTTGAAGCACCGTCAGTTGGACGTCGCCGGTCCCCGGCGGCAGATCGACGACGAGGTAGTCGAGCGACCCCCACGACACGTCGTCGAAGAGGTCGGTGAGCGTGTTCTGTGCGACCGGGCCGCGCCAGACGACCGGGTCGTCCTCGTCGATCAGCAGGCCGACGCTCATCAGTTCGAGCCCGTGCGCGGTCGGCGGCTCGATCCGCTCCTCGCCGTCGACGGTCGCCACGTCCGGCTCGGCGTCGGCGCCGAGCATCTGCGGGACGTTCGGGCCGTACACGTCGGCGTCGAACAGCCCGACGTTCGCCCCGCGGTCCGCGAGGCCGGCGGCGAGGTTGACGGCGACGGTGCTCTTCCCGACGCCGCCCTTCCCGGAGGCGACGGCGATCACGTTCTTGACGCCCGGCAGGACCGACGACTCGGCGGCGTCGAACAGCGGCACGTTCGCCGAGAGCTCGACGTCGATCCCCGCGTCGGCGGCGACCTCGCGGACGCGGTCCGCGATGGCGGCCTCGTCCGGCGCGTGGGGCGCACCGAGCGCGAGCTCGACGGCGGCGGTCCCGTCGTCGACGGTCACGTCGGTGACGAGGCCGGCGCTGACGATGTCCGTCCCGAGCGCCGGGTCGTCGACGGCGCGGAGGCGATCACGGAAGTCTGCGTCTGAGATGGTGGTAGTTGTCATCGGTGGTGTGGTTACGGTGGCGTGGTTACGCGGTCATGTTCTCGGACGGCTGCGCGTCGGCGTCGACGACTTCTCGCGCGTCCCACGCGGTGAACGTCCGCGCGAGCCGGGCGATCGCGGCGAAGACGCCCTCCGCGGTGTCGCGGCTCGCGACGGCCTCCTCGAACCGGTCGATCCAGCCCAGCCGCGAGAGCGTCCGGGCCTGGAGTTCGCGGACCGCGTCGAGGTCCGACTCGGTTCCGTCGCCGTCGCGGAGCGCCGCCTCCCGCTCGCAGAGGGCGCGCATGAACTCGAAGCAGGCGGCGACGTGATCGGGGATGTCGTCGCCCCGCTCGGGCGAGAACCCGCCGACGGCGTACAGTTCAGCCATGTCGGCGGCCGGGTCTCCGAGCAGCTCGCCGGCCTCCCCGGCGGTGTGGTACCGCGAGTCAGACTCGAACTCCTCGCTCGGGTCGACCGCGTGGGCGGACGCGAACGGCGGGACGTAGTGGCTCCCGGGCACGACGAACAGGTTGTCGTACCCGATCTTCAGCGCGTCCGCGTCGTACTCGTCGCCGCGCAGGGGCGCCGTCTCGATGTCGATCGGGAACGCCTCGGCGACGGCGGCGAAGGCTCCCTCGTCGATCGCGGCCGCGGTCGTCTCGGCCTCGCCGTCGAAGGTCGCCGCCAGCAGCCCGTACAGCCGCGCGCGGGCCGTTGCGGTCGCCGTCTCGTCGAAGTCCTCGTGAGCGGTTTCGGACATGCTGATCACCGCCGCTCCACGTCGACGAAGGCGTCGTACTGCGCGTTGCTCCCGCCGACCAGGTCCGAGAGACCGGTGTCGCCGAGTCGCGCGTCTAACGGCTGGACGTGGTTGATCGCGAAGCCGGCGTCGCGGCCCTTCGCGTACCCGGCCTCCTCGCTCATCGGCTCGTCGAACTGGTAGTCGCTGTGGCCGTCGGCCTCGACCGCCGGCCGCGTCTCGCCGTCAACTGTCTGGGCCGTCGCCCCGTCGCCGGTCCGACCCCAGCCCCACATCGCCCCGACGACGCCCGGCCGGATGCCGCTCGTGACCATCGCGACCCCGTCGACGGTCTCGCGACCGGCGTCGATAGCGATCTCGTCGCCGTTCTCGATGCCCCGCTCCTCGGCGTCTCGGGGGTTGATCCACAGCGGGTTCTCGGGGCGCGTCTCGCGGAGCCACGGGCTGTTCTGGGTGCGGTGCATGCCCTGCGTCCGCGGCTTCCAGTTGATCAGCCGGAGCGGGCGCTCCCGGTCATCGTCGCCGCTCACCGCGGCCTGGACGGTGCCGTCGTAGTGTTCGACGTCGTCGACCCGCGGCAGCGGGTCGAAGCGTTCGCCGGTGAAGGAGTGTTTCCCGTTCGGGACGACCTCGCTGTAGAAGTCGACGCGGGACTCGAGCTTGTACCGCATGTGCTCGCCGTCGTAGGCGTTCGAGTCGTCCGCGCGCTCGGCGTAGTCGTAGTCGTGACCGTGCTCGGCGAACGCCTCGTCGTACCCCTCGGTCGGCTCCTCGAAGCGGCCGCCCCGGTTCAACACGGTGACGACCTTCGGCCACTCCTCGTCGGTGACCGCAGCCTTCCAGCGGTCGAGGTCGAACGCCTCGCCGAGGCCGTTCTCGTGGCTCTCGCGGAACACCCGCCGCTCGTCCTCGCTCGCGTCCGCGACCGGGTCGCGGCTGTAGGCGATGTTGGCGGCGAGCTTCAGGTAGAAGTCCTCGGCCCGTTCGAGGGGCCACAGGTCTCCGTCGGCGTCGGGGACGGCGTCCTCGCCGACTCCCGGGAGGTCGAGCTCCGACCACAGCTCGACGAGGACGTCCTCGAACGGACGCGCGTTCGGGACGACCGACACCGCCGGCTGGCTGATCTTCTCGTCGGCCAGCCGCTTGTTCGGGTACGTCCCGAAGTTCTCCCACCGTTCGAGGTAGGTCGGCTCCGGCAGGATGTAGTCGGCGTACTGGCTCGTCTCGCCGATGACCGTGTCCGAGGCGACGATCAGCGGGATCGTGTCGGTGTCCTTCAGTATCGCCGGGATCTCGTCGCCGCCGGCGACCGCCATCACGTGGTTGTTCGAGTACGGCCGGATGAACAGCGCCTCGACGCCGTACGGGTACTCGTCGGCGGCGCTGCCGTAGAGCTCCTGGGTCGCCTGCGGCGGCGCGACGGGGAACCACGGCCGCTTCGCCGGGTAGCCGTCGTCGCGGTCGAAAAGCGAGGTGTCCTCGTAGTTGACGCCGCCGCGGAGCAGGGGGATCCCCCACGGCGAGTGGCCGTCCGGGACCGAACCGAGCTCGTACCGGCCCGACATGGTGTCGTAGCCGGCGTACGGCGTGATCTGGCCGCCCTTCCAGTCGTAGTTCCCGATGAGGTGCTGGAGGGTGGCGATCGCCCGCGTGTTGTAGAAGCCGTTGGTGTGCTTCGCCGGCCCGCGGTAGGCCATGATCGCCGCCCGCTTGCCGTGGCTGGTGAACTCGTCGGCGATCTCGGCGATCTGCTCGGCCGGTACGCCGGCCATCTCGGCGTACTCCTCGACGGTGTGTTCGAAGACGCGCTCGCGGTACTGGCTCCAGACGCTCCGGACCGCCGTCCCGTCGATTGTCACGTCGACGTCGAGGACCGCCGTGTCGACCTCGCTCGCGGGGCGCGGCTCGCCCGTCGCCGCGTCGACGGCGACGAAGTCGTCGGCGGCCTCGTCGTCCTCGTCGACGAGTCCTAGGTCGGCGGCGTGCGCCTTCGGCCCCGCCGGCTCGTCGACGAGGACGAGGTGTGTCGCGTCGCTCCACGTCGGCTCGTCGTCGTCGCTCGCGGCCGACCGCGAGGGGTTCTGGAGGTACGTCAGGTCGTGGCGGTCGTTCTCGATGATCCACCGCGCCATCCCGAGCGCGAGCGCCCCGTCCGCGCCGGGTTCGACGGGCACCCACGTGTCGGCCTTCTCGGCCGTCTTCGACAGGCGCGGGTCGACGACGTCCATCCGCATCCCGTCCTCGATGGCGTTCGTCAGCTTCGGCGCGAGCCACGTCGGGCCCTTGTTGGCGACCATCGGGTTGGTCCCCCACGCGATGAGGTACTCGCAGTTCTCGACGTCCGGGTACTGCCGCTTCTTCTGGGCGGCGTGCGACCGAACGTTGCCCATCACGCTCGAGACGCCGCAGGTCCCCGCGTGGTGGATGCTGTTGATCGACCCGAGCCCCTGATGCCAGAGCCGGTTGCGGATGAAGTTCCGCCGGAACCCGCCGACGTCGACGATCTGGTTGGACTTCGGGCCGAGGTCGGGGTGGTCGGTGTCGATGAGGTCGTCCGCGTACTTCTCGTCGAACGCTGACTTGGACAGCTCGCCGCTCTGAACGGCCTCCCAGTCGCTCATCACCGCCTCCTGCGGGGCGTACCCCCAGATGTCTTCGAGCCCGGGGTGGCCGAGCTCGTCGTCGCCCTCGACGATGTCCCGGATCGCCTCGTCCCATGAGACGGTCTTCCACTCGCCCGAGCCCCGCGGGCCGACCCGCTTCATCGGCTGCCGGACGCGGTAGCTGTCGAAGGCCGTCTGGATGCCCGCCTGTCCCTTCAGGCAGATCCGGCCGCCCGAAAGCGACCAGCGGTCGGTGTCGACGTCGCCGCTCCCATCGACGTCGCCCATCGCCACGTCCTCCGGGTCGCTGTCGTAGGGGACCTGCGAGAACGGTTGCGTGGTGAGGAACGAGTACGGGTTTCCGGCGAGCTTCCGGACGAGCGAGCTGTACTCGCCGGTGCCGCTCCCGTCCGCGAGCCTGACCTTGATCGGACAGAACGTGTTACACTGGCCGCAGGTTGTGTGTATCACGTCGCTCGCGCCGTACTCGCCGTACTCGTCGCCGACGTAGTGGTGTTCGTCGTCGGTCCACAGGTCGTCGACGTCCACGTCGACCGCGGCGTTGCTCGCCGCCGCGATAACTCCGATACTCCCGGCCGCCTTGACGAAGTCGCGACGCGAAACCCCCGCGCCGCCCTCGCCCGAATCGTCGGAACTCATTCGTGGTCACCTCCGGAAAGCGGGGTCAACGGAAGCGTCTCCGCGCCCAGCGTGTACAACAGCAGCCCGACGCCGATCATGCCGACGCTCGTTCCCCACTCGACGAGGGTCGGGAAGTACGACCCGTGAGGGAGCCCCTCCATCACGGGCATGACCTGCGCCGGAACGACGATGTTGAACCGCACCGCGACGATTCCGACGACGACGCTCAGCCCGGCCAGAACCATCACCGAGGGCGAGCGCCGCCATGACCGCTTGCTCAGCAACACCATGGGGAACACCCAGCTGAAGCCGACCATGAACCACCAGAACGACCACGACATCGGGCCGTACATGATCACCTGCCAGGTCTCGATCTCGTGGGGGTGGAGGCTGGCGATCGCGATGAACGTCTCGATGGCGGTCAGCGCGGCGTCGATGACGATGAAGCCGATCACGAGCTGTGCGAGTCGATCCAGCAGGTCCGGGTCGACCGACTCGCCGTCGAACAGCCGGGTCCGAAGCACGTAGATCAGCATCACCAAGGCGGTCCCGCTGAGCAGCGCCGAGACGACGAATATCACCGGGAACAGTCCGCTGTTCCAGTACGGACGGGCCTTCGAGACGGCGAACAGCACGCCGGTGCCGCCGTGGACCATGAAGATCGCCAGCGGGATCCCGACGACGCCGGCCCGCTTGAGCCAGCGTCGGTCGAACGCCTGCGACGCCTCGCTCGTGTCGAGCCGGCCGAGCGCGAGCGCGGCGTAGAACCGCCTTTTGAGCCCCGACGTGCGCTCGGCGACCCGCGCGAGGTCGATCCGCATCGAGAAGTACAGCTCCGTGATCAAGATCCCGATGTAGGCCACGTAGGCGTGGACCTCCCACGAGAGCGCCGAGGTCAGCTGGCGCCAGAGGAACGGGAAGTACATCCGGTCCATCCGCCCGAGGTCGATCCAGACGAACAGCAGCGCCACCGCCATGCTGATGACGGCCGCGAACAGCGCGTCGCGGTCGATCCGGTGCATCCCCTCGACCTCGAAGACGTTGGCCATCGTGCTCACGAGGAAGGCGCCGGCCGAGAGGCCGACGAAGTAGATGTAGAACGCGACCCACGCGCCCCACGGGACGATGCTCGTGAGGTTCGTGCTCGCCATCCCCTCCGTGAGCCGGAAGTACGTCGCGTACGCGCCGACGGCGACGAGGACGCCGATGACCGCGTACCAGGCGACGCGCAGCCGGTCGTCCTCGAACCCCGGGTCGAACTCGACGTGTGGACTCTGTGTCGCCATGGGTCTATTTGAGGTAGTAGACGTTGGGGTCGGTCCCTTCGTCTTCTTTCAGTTGGAACGCGCGCGACGAGTCGGCCATCTTCGCGACCTCGCTGTCGGGGTTCTCGAGGTCGCCCATGTTCCGGGCGTCGCCGACGCACGTCTCGACGCAGGCCGGCTCCTCGCCGCGTTCGAGGCGGTGCGTACAGAAGCTACACTTGCGGATGTTGCCGATCGGCGACTCGCCCTCCTCGCGCGGGCCGCGGTCAACGCCGTACTCCGGGCTCGTGACCTCGCCCGCCCCCTCGACCTCGTCGTCGTAGTTCTCGCCGAAGTCGAAGTACCGCGCGCCGTACGGGCAGGCGATGTTGCAGTACCGACAGCCGATACAGCGGTCGTAGTCGATGTTGACCACGCCGTCGTCCATCTTGTACGTCGCCGAGACGGGACACACCTGAACGCACGGCGGGTTGTCGCACTGCATGCACGGGCGCGGCACGTTCGTCCGCGTGACGTTCGGGAACTCGCCGTGTTCCTCCTCCATCACGACGTTGTACGAGACCCCGGGCGGGGTTCGGTTCTCGGACTTGCACGCGACCGTACACGAGTCGCAGCCGACGCACTTCTGGAGGTCGATCACCATCCCCCACTTCTCGTCGCCCGCGCCGATCCCCCCGTCCGACTCGTCTCCCGCCTCGTCCTCGACCTGCGCCGTCTCCGTCGAGAACGTGTCCATTGACCCGACGGCACAGCTGAGCGACTCGGCCGTCTCGGTCGAGACCGTCTGGTCGCCCGAGTCGACCGCCGGGTTCGGCGTCTCGCGGTACGCCTCGCCGAACTCCGCGGCGGCGGCCTCGTCGTACTTCTCCCAGTAATCGTCGCCGGTGATCTCGCCGCGAGCGACGCGCTGCGCGTCCTCGGCCATCGCGACGCCGAGGTCGGTGTCCGCCTCGACGTCCGCGAGCTCCTCCCGCGGGTCGGGCCGCTCCGCTTCCACCATCGCGTCGAGGTCGGCTTTCCCGACGTTCGGGATGCCGGGGAGGGTGTCCCCGTCGTCAGCGGTGCTCATCGCCACCACCCGTCGCCGGTCGTCTCGCCGACGGGCGCTCGGTTCCGCGCCGGCCGGTTAGTCCTGGAGGTCATACGCGTGAACGTACGCAGACCCCGGTGGAAAGGGTGATACCAATACAGTTTGCCCCGGCCGCTCTCCGAGGGAACACCCCATATTCCGGGTACCAATACTGTTTGGATCGGGGGGATCGGTCGGCCGGATCGACCGTTTCGCGCCCCGCGACGGCGACCGCCGATATTATCACCGAGAACGGACACCCCCCGGACATGAACGCACCGTACCGAAGCGGACGAACGACCGGCGGGGCAGAGACGACGGTCCGCCGAGGGAGGGAACGGAGCGGATGAACTGGATCATCGCGCTCTCGATCGGGCTTCGGCTGCTCGGCGTCGGCTACTCGGTCCTGCTGCTCGCGAGCACCCGCGATCGGCGGTTCGGCTTCCTGACGCTGCTTTTGACCTTCATGACGCTCCGGCAGCTGCTCACCGTCCGGACGGCGACCACGGGGGTCGAGGAGCTCCCCGGGCTCGTCGTGAGCGGGCTCACCCTCCTGACGGTGTACTACCTCTCCGAGTACGTCGACGAGGAGGACGCCGTCAAAGCGCGGCTAGAGCGGGCGAACGAGCGGCTTCGGGGCTTCCGGAAGGCCATCGAACACGCCGGGCACGCGATCTTCCTCACGGACCCGGAGGGCACCATCGAGTACGCGAACCCGGCCGTCGAAACGGTCACGGGGTACGGACCGGACGAGGTGGTCGGCGAGAATCCCCGACTCTGGCAGTCGGGGAAACACGACGACGAGTTTTACGAGGGGCTCTGGGAGCAGATCGAGTCGGGGTCGGTGTGGGAGGGAGAGCTGACGAACCGCCGGAAGTCGGGGGAGCTCTGCTGGATCGACGCGACGATCGCGCCGATCACCGAGGACGGCGAGGTGGACCGCTACGTCGCGATCGAACGCGACGTCACCGAACGGAAGGAACGCGAGCTGCGCATCGAGGACCAGAACGAGCGGTTGGCCCTCCTGAACAACACGAATGAGGTGCTGCGAGACGTCAACCGGGAGCTCGTCGCCGCGTCGACGAGAGCCGAGATCGAGGCCGCCGTCTGCGAGCAGTTCGCCTCCGCCGAGCTCTTCGACGTGGCCTGGACCGGCGGACGCGGGCTCGTCGACGGCACCGTCAGTCCGCGCTCGTGTTCGGGGGCCGACGTCGACGCGCTCGACGGCCACATCGAGACGCTGTGCGCCACCGACCCGACGCCGATCGAGGCGGCGCTCGACGCCTCCCGTCCGGTGTTCACCGAGGTCGACGACGACGACCTCGCCGGATGTCCCGGTGAGTCGCACTGCGTCGTGGTGCCGCTCGCGTACCGCGGCGCGGAATACGGCGTACTCGTCGTGATGACCCGCAACGCCGACGCGTTCGACCTGATCGAGCGCGACATCTTCGCAGAACTGGGCCGCACCGTCGCCGACGCGATCAGCGCCGTCGAGAGCAAGCGGACGCTCGCCGCGGACAGCGTCACCGAGCTGGAGTTCCAGCTGACCGGGATCGACGAGCCGCTGGCGACCATGGCGGCGGAGCTGGACTGTACGGTCGACGTCGAGCACGTCGGCGGCGGCGAAGACGACCGCGTCCAGTACGTCACGGTCGCGGACGCCGAACCGGATGCCGTCTCCGAGTACGCCGCCGGCGCCGACGGCGTCGACGCGGCACAGCACGTCTACACCCACGAGGGACGCTCGCTGTTCCGGTTCTCGCTCGGCGAGCGGTCGATCGTCGCGACGCTGGCGCAGTACGGCGCGGGCGTCGAGTCGCTCTCGGTCGCCGGGACGAGCGGGACGCTGGTCGCGCACGTCGCCAGCTCGAACGACATCCGCTCCGTCGTCGACGCACTTCAGACGGCGTACGACGGGCTGACGCTCGTCGCGCAGCGCGAGCGCGAGCGGGACGTCCAGACCGAGGCCGGGTTCCGGAAGCAGTTAGCGGGGGCGCTGACGGACCGACAGCGCGAGGCGGCGCGCACCGCGCACTACGCCGGGTTCTTCGAGTGGCCCCGCGAGCACACGGGCGAGGAGGTTGCGTCGATGATGGACATCTCACAGACGACGTTCACACAGCACCTCCGGGCGGCCGAGAACAAGCTGTTCGCCGCGCTGTTCGACGACGCCGTCACGGTGTCGTAGCTGTCCGCGGGGACCGGCTCCGGTCGGCTACGGCGTCAGCCGGTCGACCGAGAGCCACGCCACGTCGGCGTCGATCGGAGCGTCGTCGCCGTCGTCACCCCCGCTCTCCGCCGGGCGCCCGTCGCCGACTGCCGTCAGCGCGAAGGCCATCTCCTTGCGGACGCCGCCCGCGAGCCGGACGTCGAGCGAGAGCTCCCGGGGCGAGAACTCGTGGTCCGGTCCCACCACGCGCACGAGGTGCTCGGAGTGCGGGAGGTCCTCGACCGTCTCCACGTCGAGGTACGTCCGGAAGTCGGCGCCGAACTTGAACCCGGTCTTCGGCACCGCGTCCGCCGCCCGGAGGCGCCTATAAACCGCGAGCCGGCGGTCGAACCGCTCGCCCTCCACGTCGCGGCCGCGGGCGACGACCAGAGCGGCGGCGTCGAGTGCGGTCGCGGTCCCGTCGTCCGCGTCGTCCTCCCCGTCGTCTCCGACCGACGCCGACAGCGACAGCCGGCCGTCTGCCGCGAGCGATGCGGCCTCGACGAGCGAGAGCTGGAGCGCGCCCTCCACGTCGGCCGCGCGCCCCGTGAGCGGCCGGCCGTAGAAGCCGCGCTCGTAGAGGTCCTCGGGGGCGTCCCAGACGACGACGCGGTCGGCGAGGAGGACGCCGGTCAGGTCGCTCGGCGGCTCGTAGTCGGTCGCGCCCTCGATGCCGCCCGCTTCGGCCGCGAAGTAGGTGATGTCGGACTCCTCGTCGACGACCGCGAGGGTGCGCCCGGCCAGTTCCGCGGCCGCGACGGACTCGCGTTCGCCGACGACCTGTATCGGGTACTTCACGTTGCCCGTGTCGGGCGTTTCGCCGCGCTCGTAGGCGACGAAGTCGACCGCGTCGCTCGGGGCGTCATCCCCGCCCGGCCACGGCTCGCGGGCGGGCGAGAGGTAGAAGCCCCGGTCGCGGAGGTCGGAGTAGACGAGGAAGCGCACCGCAAAGCGGTCGGCCGCGGCCGCGCTCGCGACGAAGAAGCGCTCGAAGCCGACGGGATCTGAATCATCGCTCAGCGTTATCCCGGAGAGGTCGCCGCGGAACAGCAGGTGGGCGGCCTCGACCCGCGAGAGCGCGATCTCGTTCCCGTCGAGCGGCCGCCCGTACCCCCGGGCGTCGTAGAAGCGCTGGCGGGCGTCCCCGCCGACGCGGACCGCGTCGCCCCGCAGGTGTCCCGTCGGTTGCATATCAGTCACCGCGGCCGGCCGAGGGAAGGGGGTTGCGGTCGATACGCGCTTGACTGTGGTCTGTCCGATCGGGACGGAAGTCGTTTATAAATGCGAGTTTCAAGCATTGCCGACGGCTGTTTATATGTGATTAGCAGCATATCGGCGGCGAACACCGCCAAATCCCCAGCCGCTCACTTATAAATAATCGACTGCGGATCGACGACGGATACCTCCAAAGCCCCAGCCGGGAGGCGGGCGCACGCTCGCTGCGGTCCTCGGTCGCTCGCGCTGCTCGCTCCCTGTGGTCCTTGCGTCGTCATCAGAACGCCCCGCGTTCTGATTGGCTCACGAGAGCTTCGCTCTCGTGAACGCCTGCGCCCGCCTCCCGGCTGCCCCTTTGAGTCCCACCCGACCGCACCGCAACCGCGCCTCACGCCTCCCCAGCCTCGCGGCTCACGGCTCGCGGCTTCGCCGCTCGCGTTCGCCGCGTCCCTCGCGCGTGCTGGCTCGCGGCCGCCGAGGGCGGCCGCTCGCAGGCGCACGCCACCGCGGCCGCTATTTATAAGCAACTGTCACTACCCTCCCGACCGTTTTGGATCGATATCCGCGGCCGGGAACCCGCTCGCGACGGCGTCGGACAAGGATAAAGAGCCGCGGGCCGGAAGGGTGTGTATGAACGACACCGCAGGGCTCCGGCTCACGGTGCGTGCCGCCGAGAAGCGGGACGCGGGCCGGGGCATCGCCAGGCTCCCCGAGTCGGCCCGCAAGCGGCTCGCCCTCCTCAGCGGCGACACGGTCGAGGTGCGCGGCGAGCGCACCGCGGTCGCGAAGGTGTGGCCGGGCGGCCCCGACGCCCCCGACGGCTCCGTCCTCATCGACGCCGACACCCGTGCGAACGCCGGCGTGAAGGTCGGCGACACCGTGACCATCGCGCCCGTCGACGTTTCCGACGCCGACCGTGTGACGCTTTCGGCGCCCGGCCGCCTCGCCGAGGTGGACGTGAGCCGCGAGGTGGTCGAGCGCGCGCTCTCCCGCGAGCTCCGCGACCGTCCCGTCACCGAGGGCGAGGCCGTCCACGTCGAGCGGCTCGGCGGCCTCCGGTTCGTGGTCGCCCGGACCGCGCCCGCGGGGACCGTCCGGATCACGGCGTCGACCGACGTGTCCGTCGAGTACGAGGGCGACGCCGAACCGACGAGCGACGCTGGGTCCGCGGGCGACCGCGCCGACGCGCCGACGGACGCGGGAAGTGACCGAGCCGGAGGATCTGGGACCGCCTCGGGCTCGGGGACCGACCTCCCCGGCGACGACGCCCGGCCGAAGACCGGCGACGCCCCGCCCGCCGAACACACCGCGGGCGCGACCTACGAGGACATCGGTGGGCTCGACGAGGAGCTCGAGCTGGTCCGGGAGACGATCGAACTCCCGCTCTCCGAGCCGGAGGTGTTCACCCGGCTCGGCATCGACCCGCCGAAGGGGGTCCTCCTCCACGGGCCGCCGGGGACCGGGAAGACGCTCATCGCCCGCGCCGTCGCCAACGAGGTCGACGCGACGTTCATCACGGTGGACGGCCCGGAGATCATGTCGAAGTACAAGGGGGAGTCGGAGGAGCGGCTCCGCGAGGTGTTCGAGCGCGCGAGCGACGACGCCCCGGCGATAATCTTCTTCGACGAGATCGACTCGATCGCGGGGAAACGCGACGACGGCGGCGACGTGGAGAACCGGGTCGTCGGCCAGCTGCTCTCGCTGATGGACGGGCTTGACGCCCGCGGCGACGTGATCGTCATCGGCGCGACGAACCGCGTCGACACCATCGACCCCGCGCTCCGCCGCGGCGGCCGGTTCGACCGCGAGATCGAGATCGGCGTCCCCGGCGAGGCGGGCCGCCGGCAGATCCTCGACGTCCACACGCGCCGGATGCCGCTGGCGGACGACGTCGACCTCGATCGGATCGCGAGCCGGACGCACGGGTTCGTCGGGGCCGACATCGAGGGGCTCGCGCAGGAGGCGGCGATGACGGCGCTCCGCCGCGCCCGCGAGTCGGACTCGCGCGCGCTCAACGACGTGACCGTCAGCAAGGCCGACTTCGAGGCCGCTCACGCGAGCGTCGAGCCGAGCGCGATGCGCGAGTACGTCGCCGAGCAGCCGACCACCGACTTCGCCGACGTCGGCGGCCTCGACGACGCCAAGGAGGAGCTCGAACGCGCCGTGACGTGGCCGCTCTCGTACGGGCCCCTCTTCGACGCGGCGGGCGCCGACCCCCCGACCGGCGTCCTGCTGTACGGCCCGCCCGGGACCGGGAAGACGCTGCTCGCGCGCGCCATCGCCGGCGAGAGCGGCGTCAACTACATCCAGGTCGCCGGCCCCGAGCTCCTCGACCGGTACGTCGGCGAGTCGGAGAAGGCGGTGCGCGAGCTGTTCGACCGCGCCCGGCAGGCGGCGCCCGCGATCATCTTCTTCGACGAGATCGACGCGGTCGCGACCGACCGCGACGCGGCCGGCGGCGACGGCTCCGGCGTGAGCGAGCGCGTCGTCTCCCAGCTGTTGACCGAGCTCGACCGCGCCAGCGACAACCCGAACCTCGTCGTCCTCGCGGCGACCAACCGGCGGGACGCGCTCGACCCCGCGCTGCTCCGCCCCGGGCGCTTGGAGACCCACGTCGAGGTCCCCGAACCGGACCGCGAGGCGCGCCGCAAGATCCTGGAGGTCCACACCCGCGAGAAGCCGCTGACCGACGAGGTCGACTTGGAACGGGTCGCAGACGAGACGGAGGGGTACTCCGGCGCGGAGATCGCCTCACTGACCCGAGCGGCCGCGATGCGCGCCATCGAGCGCGTCGCCGACGAGCACGGCGAGGCCGCCAACGACCACGCCGACGAGGTCGGGGTCACCGGCGAGGACTTCGACGCCGCGCTCGAATCGGTCCGCCCCGAGACCGCCTGAGGGCGGGGAAACGGATTGTCGCACGACCCCGTTCGACCCGCTCTCAGTCGTCTTCAGCGGTCGCGCCCGCTTCCGTTTCGTCTTCCTCGGACGCGCCCTCGCCGGCCTCTCCGCTCCCGTGACCGCCGTGCGCGTGGGCGTCGCCGAGCGCGCCGGCGCCGAACTCGTCGACGGGCGTGACGCTGTAATCGACCGTGAGCGTGTCCTTCGTCGCGCGGACCTTCCCCACGAACGCCGATATCTCCTCTAACCCGCCCTCCAGTACGAACAGCTCCATACAGTACTGCGAGCCGACGTGGCTGTGGAAGTTCGAGGCGACGATCCCCTCGTCCTCGTGTCGCAGCCGCATCATCCGCTCTTCGACGTTCGTCGTCTCGTAGTTGAACAGGACCGTCACCACGGCCATCAGCGCGCGGTCCTCCAGCTTCGCGTCCTCGAACTCGCCGAGGAGGTTCCGCGAGGCCTCGCGGACGACCTCGCTGCGCCCGGTGTACCCGTGTTCGTCCGCGAAGCTGTCGATCCGTTCGAGTAACTCCTCCGGCATGGAGACGCTGACGACTGTCATGTATTAACTCACGCCGGCAAAGTTGTTAATCCTTGAGGTCCGAGCGGTCGCGTTCCGCTTCCCGTTCGGGCTCGTCGCCACCCTCCGAACCGTCGACGACGTTCTCTCTTCCGCCGCCGCCCTCGATCCGCTCGCCGAGCCACGCGTAGTGGTCGAGCAGCGCCGCCTCGCCCGCGTCGGTGAGCGCGTACACGTCGGCGATTCCCTCGGTCCGTCGGTCGAGGTACCCGGCCTCGACGAGCGCGGAGAGGGTGCCGTAGAAGGAGCCGGGGTCGATCCGCTCGTCGTAGTGGGATTCGAGCCGGCTCTTCGCCGACTGCGCGCGCAGCTCCCCGTGGTCGTACAGCAGCGCGCAGAGGTCGCGACGACGGCCGCTGTGGAACCACTTGGTCATGGTCGGCGCCTCGCCCCGCGGGCTGATAAATTGCTCACGACGCGTCGACCGCGCCGTCGGAATCGACGCGCACGCCGCCGCGGCGGCCGGCATCGCTACCGTTGCCGCCGACCAGTTCGTCGAGGCGGCTCACGCGTCGGTCGCCGAGGACGCACCGCCCGCGCTCGTCGTGGCCGACGCGCTCGACGTGGACCGCGTCGAGGCCGGCGTTCCAGGCGGCCGCCACGTCGCTCTCGCCGTCACCGACGTAGTAGCCGCGGCCTCGGTTCGGGTCGACGCCGAGCACGCCCATCGCGGCCTCGATCGGGTCGGGCGCCGGCTTCCACCCCGTCTCGTCGGTACAGCAGACGACCGCGTCGAACCGGTCGTCGAGGTCGACGTGATCGAGGACCGGCTCCGCAAGGAACTCCTGGCAGTGGGTAACGAGCCCGGTCGGCCCGCCGACTTCGCTCACGCGGTCGAGCAGGCGCGCGGCGTCGTCGTGGAGGTACGTCGCCTCCGCGCGGGCGACGGGGTCCTCCACGGCGTGGAACGCCGGCCAGAACGCGTCGGGGTCGACGCCCATCCCGCGGAGGGTCTCGGCGCGAGAGCCGCCGAGCCCGTGCCAGAGGACGCGCGCCTCCCGGTCCGAGAACTCGCGGCCTAACCGGTCGCCGACGCGGTCGAACACCGCGCGGGTGTACTCCCACTCGGCGTCGACGAGCGTCCCGTCGAGGTCGAACAGGTGGAAATCGTAGTCGGCGACGGTCATGGGAACGACCGTAGGCCGCCGGTCGGTAAGTGCGTTTTGGGGCCGGGCGACCGGGTGCCACGGAGGACGGATCGGACGAGGGCCACCGATCGGCCGACGGCAGCGGCGCGACCGCGCTCATTCGCGCCTCGGACGGTCGGTCGACACGACGCGGAGCCGACGGCCGAACACGGCTACTCGTCGGGCATCCATTCCGGTCGGGTCGCCGTCGCGGTTCCGAACTCGGAGACCTCGTATCTCGTCTGCCGGGTGAACCCGTCGTTTCCCCTCGTGACGTCGTACTCCGCGATGTACCCCTTCTCGGTAACGACGACGTGCCCGGTCGCGCTATCGGCCGGAACGCTGACGGGGTCTTCGATGCCGGTCACGTTGTACCTGACCGCCGTCTCCCCCTCGACGGTGACGGTCTCGGTCGCGTTCACGTCGAGCTCCGACAGGGGCCGTCGTACCCCCTCGTGCGAGCCGACGCGGGCCTGCGTCCAGTTTTCGTCGGGATTCCGGTGTATCTCTCCCGTCGTTCGGTCGTACTCGAACACGCCCTCGGCGCTGTAGTACGCGTGGATGTCCCCGCCGAACTCCGTGTCGACCCACCGGACTGAGACGGTGCCGGCGTCGGCGTCTACCGTTCTCACTATTGTGCGGTTGCTGTCCTCGTCCGTGATGCGCAACCGACTCCGACGGGAGGTGTCGCTCACCGTCGCGTCGTGCGTTTCCAGTGCGACCGAGAGATCCGCAATTCCGTCCTGTGACCACCCTGACGGATACGAGAAGCTCTCGACCGTCGGTTCGGGAGTCGGTTCCTGTCGGTCCGTGGCAGGCAATCCGGAACAGCCGGCCAGGAGGACGACGACGACCAGCGTTACCGCGGGGAGGGCGTCTCGAAGCGGGTCGACCATACCGGGGGAAAAAACGGCGGCCGGGAAAATGCCTGTGGCCGCCGTGCCGGGACGAACGACGTTTTGGTGCCGGCGCGAGCGACGCGTTCGAGTATAACTCCGTCCCGAGTACGGGCGCATCCGACCGTGAGACGGTTACTCCCCTCGGACGTGGACCGACGACCCGAGGTACTTGTGGAGGACCTCGTCGACGGAGTCGGCGTTGAAACGAGTCAGATCCGCGGCGATCGCGTCCGTCAGCGCGTCGAGATAGGCTTGGTTGGTGCGGAGTTCCCGGAAGTCGGCGGCGACGACCTCGACGCTCGCGGCGGGAGCGACGCCCAGTCGCTCTTCCGCCAGCTTTCGGAACGACGGGTCGTCGCCGATCTCGCCGCGCCACAGGCGCTCGCGGAAGAAGAGCCAGCCGTCGGTCCCGGGCTCGCTCGCCGCGAGTTCCATCGTCGTCTCGAAGCGGTCCGGGTCGACGGTAGCGTCCGGCGGGTCGAGCCGGACGGCGACGCGGAAGACGTACGCGGCCTCCATCTGCGGGCCGGAGGACCGGCCGGAGCATAAAAGTACATACCGCTCGGCCGCCTGAGTCAGGGAAGATGCTGAACCGACTCCGCGGCCTCGTCGGACGCGCGTACCGACGACACCTCCGCCGCGAGATCGACGACGTTCCCGACCACGTCGCCGTCATCCAGGACGGGAACCGTCGGTACGCCCGCGAGCAGGGCGACGACGCGCCCGAGGGCCACCGCGCCGGCGCGGACACCACCGAGCGCGTCCTCGACTGGTGTGCGGACCTCGGGGTCTCTGAGCTCACGCTCTACGCCTTCTCCACCGAGAACTTCGAGCGCCCCGACGAGGAGCTGGAGCCCCTCTTCGACCTGCTGGAGCGCAAGCTGCGCGAGTTCGCCGACGCCGACCGCGTCCACGAGCAGGGCGTCCGCGTCCGGGCGATCGGCGACGTGCCCCGGCTCCCCCCGCGCGTCCGCGACGCGGTCGACTACGCCGAGCGGCGCACCGCCGGCAACGACCGCTTCACGCTCAACGTCGCGCTGGCGTACGGCGGCCGAACCGAACTGCTCGACGCCGCGCGCGCCATCGCGCGCGACGTCGACGCCGGCGAGATGGCCCCCGACGACGTCGACGTCGAGACGGTCGAGGAGCGCCTCTACGACCGCCCGATCCGCGACGTGGACCTCATCGTCCGGACCGGCGGCGACGAGCGGACCTCGAACTTCCTCCCGTGGCACGCCAACGGCAACGAGGCCGCCGTCTACTTCTGTGCGCCCTACTGGCCGGAGTTCTCCGAGGCCGACTTCCTGCGCGCGATCCGCACTTACGAGTCGCGAGAGGAGTCGTGGCAGCGCGCCCGGGCGGAGCGGGCCGCCGCGCTGGTGCGCGCGCTCGCCGAGGTGGAGTTCGCGGAGGCCCGGGCCGCGGCCGCCCGGCTCCGCGAGCGCGTCCCGCGGCTCGACGGCAGCGACCTCTCCGACGACGCCCTCGGCATCGCAGACCAGGACTCGGTCGGAACGAACGAGGAGGACACCCCGGAGCCGGCAAGCGCGACCGACCCGGCTCCGCCGGACGCCGACTGAACTGATTCCGACCGGGAGCCGACTAGCACGCTCCCGGCGCGATCCCGTCCTCGTTCCGCGTCAACAGGTACAGCGCGAACGACGAGAGCCAGTGCGACCCCGCGTAGTCGTCGGTGAGAACGTCCGCGGCCCCCGCCTCGGCGTGCCGGCGCGCCGCGGCGTTGAGGGGCTCGCGAAGCCGGGTCGCAGCCGGCCCGTCTCGCCCGTCCAGCGCGTCTGCCAGTCCGGCGAGACACCACGCGCGGGAGACGTTGAGCCCGATCATGTGCATCGCGGCGCCGTCGCCCTCGTCGGGCTCGACGTCGACGGGCGCGAGCAGCGCGTTGTGCGGGGGTTTGGTGAGGACGGGGAGGAAGTCGTCGAGCCACGCCGCGAACGGGTCGGGGTCGAGGACGCGGCGCATGAGGTCCGCCTCCGTCAGGGCGGGCGAGAGGAAGTCCCAGCCGACCGGCTCCGCGCCGACGACCGCGGCGGTGTCGTTCGCGTAGAGGCGGCGAGCGGTCGCTTCCGTCTCCGATTCCAGATCGGCGTCGCCGACGACCCGGGCGTAGTCGAGGACGCCCGCGAGCGCGAACGCGGTATTGCCGTGCGTGCCGACGCGGTGCGCCCGGTCGATGCCGAGGAACGACTCGCGGGTCCCGCGGCGGACTCGC
Source organism: Halorubrum sp. T3 (assembly GCF_000296615.1). Classification (NCBI taxonomy): domain Archaea; kingdom Methanobacteriati; phylum Methanobacteriota; class Halobacteria; order Halobacteriales; family Haloferacaceae; genus Halorubrum; species Halorubrum sp. T3. Next base: position 821,290 of record NZ_JH815330.1, read on the forward strand.
TCCTCCAGCGGGCGGAGGGTCTCGCGCCACGCGTCGGCGCGCGGGTCGTCCCAGAGGGCGAGTTCGGCGGCGAGGCGCAGCAGCCACGACCAGCCGTACGGCTCCTCGAAGCCGGGGTTCTCGTCGAGGTAGTCGACCTCGCGAGCGACGTTCTCGGGGATCAGTCGCTCGTCGATGCCGGTTACGATCGCGGCCTCGTCCGGGTGATCCGGGGCGAGTCGTAGCGCGCGGACGAGCGCCCAGTGGCTGTGGACCGCCGAGTGCCAGTCGAAGCAGCCGTAGAACACGGGATGGGTCTCAGAGGGGCGCGGCGGTGCCTCCGGCCCCTCAACGGTCCCCTGGTAGTGCGGGTACTCGGTCTCGACCCCGTCGAGCGGGTGGGCGGCCAGGGTCGTCGCGACGGCGTCGTCGAGCGCGTCGGCCCGTCCGGCCCGGAGCACATCCGGCGACAGCTCCTCGAAGGCGTTCATGTCGGAGGGTCTGCGGGGCGCCTGTTCAATCGGTCGGTAGCGTGCGAATTGCCCGCATGCGGGTTCGCGGTTCGCAGGAAGCGTCGAGGGCGCGGTCAGGCAGGGTTCTTCCGCGTCAGGTCGCTGCCGCAGATCGGACACCGCTCTTTGTTCTCGTCGAAGGTGCGGTTACAGCCGACGCACTGGAAGCGCCACTCGCGCTCCTCGGAGATGCCGTCGCGAGCGATGGCCTCGACCGGGAGGTCGAGCCGCTCGGCGACGTTCTGCATCGCGTAGTCGTCGGTGACGAGCGTCGCGTGGAGCTCCAAGGCGGTCGCGATGAGCCGGATGTCGGTGTCGGAAAGCTCCGCGGCGTCGCCCGACCCCTTCGCGGCGCGGCGGACCCGGTCGACCGCCTCCGGCGCCGGCACGTGGACGGTCATCCCGGAGCCCTCCATCGCGTCGAAGCGGAGCGCCACCTCGCCGGTGAGTTCGTCGTGGACCGCCGGGATGGAGACCACGTCCTCGTCGGTCGTGTACTCGTGGATGAACGCGGACGAGTCGAGGACTTGCATCAGCGGGCGACGACGATGTAGTCTTTCACCGCCTGGACGTTCGCGACCGGGACGCGGAGCCGCCCCATCTCGTCGACGTCGAAGTCGACGCGTTCGGGCCTGAGTTGCTCGTGCGGGCTGACGAGGAGGTGGTTCAGCTCCCCGGACTCGAGGTTCATCGTGATGTTGTACAGGTCCCCGAGCTCCGTGCCGTCGGAGCTCATCACCGCCTTCCCGGACAGGTTCTCCGCGAGGATGTCGACCATACCCTCACGGTCCCGGGCGACGGTATTAAACGCCACGGGGCGTCGGACGGGTGACGGACGCGGCCGCGCGTTCGTCACCGGATGGACGACGGACGCGGGCGCGCCTTCGTCACCGGACGGGCGACGGACACGGGCGCGCTCTCGACGTTCCGGTTCGTCGCAGCATTTTGAAAGGCTTAACTGACGCCCGGGCGGAACAGTCGATATAACCTTCTCGGGGCGATCACATATGACCGACCACACACACGCGGACACCCTGCGAACCCCCATCGTCGCCGTGCTGGGCCACGTCGACCACGGCAAGACGAGCCTGCTCGACACGATCCGCGGCTCCGCCGTCAGCGAGGGCGAGGCCGGCGCGATCACCCAACACATCGGGGCGACGGACATCCCGCTCGACACCATCTCCGGGATGGCGGGCGAGCTGATCGACCCGTCGGACTTCGATTTACCCGGACTCCTCTTTATTGACACGCCGGGGCACCACTCCTTCTCGACGCTGCGCGCCCGCGGCGGCGCCCTCGCCGACATCGCGGTGCTGGTCGTCGACGTGAACGACGGCTTCCAGCCGCAGACGGAGGAGGCGATCGACATCCTCCGGCGGACGGGCACCCCCTTCGTCGTCGCGGCCAACAAGGTGGACACGACGCCGGGCTGGAACCCGCAGGACGGCGAACCGATCCAGCGGAGCATGGAGGCGCAGTCCGAGCGCGCGAAGTCGATGCTCGACGAGAACCTCTACGAGATCATCGGCCAGCTGTCGGACGCGGGCTTCTCCGCGGACCTCTACTGGCGGGTCCAGGACTTCCAGAAGAACATCGGCGTCGTCCCGCTGTCGGCGCTCACCGGCGAAGGCGTGCCGGACCTCCTCACCGTCCTGATGGGTCTCTCCCAGCGGTTCATGAAAGAGGAGATGGCGATCGACGTCACGGGGCCCGGCGAGGGGACGGTCCTCGAAGTGAAAGACGAGCGCGGCTTCGGCGCCACCGTCGACACCGTCGTCTACGACGGCGTGATCCGCAACGGCGACACCGTCGTCGTCGGCGGGCAGGACGAGCCGATCGTCACCGAGATCCGCGCGCTGCTCCGCCCGCGGCCGCTCGCGGAGATCCGGACCGAGAAGGAGTTCGAGAAGGTCGGCGAGATCGGGGCCGCGGCCGGCGTGAAGATCGCCGCGCCCGACCTCGACCAGGCGATGGCGGGCGCGCCGGTCCGCGTCGTCCGCGACCGTACCGTCGACCGGGTCGTCGAGGAGGTAAAAGCCGAGCTCGCCGAGATCGAGGTCGAGACGGCCGACAACGGCGTCGTCGTCAAGGCGGACACCCTCGGCTCCTTAGAGGCGATGGCGAACGCGCTCCGCGAGGCCGAGGTCCCGATCCTCCGCGCCGAGGTCGGCGACATCGCGCCGCGCGACATCGCGGTCGCGGAGACCGCGAACCAAGACGAACACAAGGCGATTTTGGGTTTCAACGTCGACCTCCTCCAGAACGCGGAGTCGGACCTCGAGAACGCGGACGTGAAGCTGTTCAAGAACGAGGTCATCTACCAGCTGGTCGAGGACTACGAGCGCTACGTCGAGGAGAAGCAGCGCGCGCAACAGGAGACGGTGCTGGACAAGGTGGTCCGCCCCGCCCGCTTCCGTATCCTCCCCGACCACACGTTCCGGCAGAACGACCCCGCCGTCGTCGGCGTCGAGGTCATCTCCGGCACGCTTCAGAACAACCGCAACGTCGGCTTCTTCGAGGGCAACGAGTTCGAGCGCGTCGGCGGCCTCTCGGGGATTCAAAAGCAGGGCGACGACGTCGACGAGGCGCGCTCCGGCGAGCGCGTCAGCATCGCCATCGACGGGCCGACGGTCGGCCGCGACATCGAGGAGGGCGACACGCTCTGGACCGAGGTGCCCGAGAAGCACGCGAAGATCCTCGAACAGGAGTTAAAAGAGGAGATCACCGCCGACGAGCGCGAGGCGCTCCAAGGCTACTTGGAGACGCGACGCAAGCGGGACCCGTTCTGGGGCAAGTGACGACCGCGTTCGCCGCGAACCGACTCTCCGCGTCGTTCACGTCCCCGGCGGCGTCCTGACGTGGTGGCCGCAGTTCGGACACTGCCCCTCGTTTAAGAACTCCGTCGGGCCGGTGCCGGTCGCCGCGTTGTAGCTGAAGCTGTGCCCGCAGTTCGGACAGGTCTCGGAGCGTCGGACCATGCGGTTCGATAGCGTCCCCCGTCACTTCAAGATCAGCCGACGTCGGCGGTCACCCGTACAACAGAATGACCACGGCGACGAACGCTAACTCGCCGCCGACGAGCAGCGCGGCGAGCAGCCACGTTCGGTAGGTCCACAGCCAGTCGCGAGCGTCCGCGAACCGGTTCTCGCCGGCCGCCGCCGACTCGCCCCCGTACGCCGCGTCGACCCGCCAGCCCGTTTCCGGGTCGTACGTCGCTGGCACGCGGGTCCCGACGAGCTCGTCGACGTCGAGCGGCGAGACGCCCGCGGCCTCTAAGAACTCGAGGAACTCCTCGGACTCCTGAAGCGACCCGTCCCGGGGCGCGTCGAACCGCTCGGTGTGGGTGGCGTCGCCGTGCGGCGGGCGCATCTCGACGGCGACGCGGTCGCCGACGGAGCGCACCCGGGTGACGATCAGCGCGTTCTCCTCGTCGTTGAGATACGCCTCGCGGAGGCGGCGCTTCACCTCCTCGTCGACGCCGGCGTCGAGGTCGTCGGGGAGAGCTTCGGCGTCGCCGGGGGACGAGTCAGCGTCGACGTCGTCGGCGCTTTCGCGGTCGGCGGTCGTCGAGACGCGCTCGTCGCCGCCGGATCGGTCCGCCATCGATCCGAGGTTGGCGACGCGCTCTGATAAGGTCATGGCCCTCCCCGAACGCCATACGTGACCGGTGGCGCTGCGAACGACTTTACGACCGCGCTTGGCGGAGCCCCAGCCGCTCGGCCGTACGAAGGTGGGCCTTATAAATCGGCGATCGACACGAACGCCGCCGAAGCCCCAGCCGCTCGGCTGTATGACAACGTTCCCTATAAACCAGCGATCGACACGAACACGACCGCCGAAGCCCCAGCCGGGAGGGCGGCGCACGCTCGCTGCGCGCTTCAGTCGCTCACTACGTTCGCTCCTTCCAGTGCTTACGTCGCCTGCGCCGCCCTCCCGGCTGCCCCTTCGAGTCCCACCCCGCACAGCCCCGCGCCTCACGCCTCCCCAGCCTCGTCGCTGGCGGTCTTCGCTTCGCTCGACCGCCACCGACTCCCTCGCGCGGTGCCGTTCGCGGCCGCCGCAGGCGGCCGCTCACGGGCACGCGCCACCGCATTTCGACTAGTCAGCCGTTCACTGGAGTCGGTAGCGGAGGATCGCGGCGATGCCGCCGAGGTTCGAGAGCTGCTCGCCGGGGGCGAACTCCGAGGAGAAGACGACCACGTCGCCGCCCTGTTGTTCGACCGACTCGATCACCTCGTTGACGTCGATCTCCCAGTCGCCGTCGCCCTGGCGCTCCGTGCGGAGGCGCTCGTCGACGACGAGCAGCGTCTCGACCGCGCCGAACTCGGCGGCCTCGGCGGTGTCGTCCGGGCCGTACGTCGCCTTCTCTTCCTTGGCGATGTTCTCCGTCAGCTCGTCGATGAGGCTCGCCTCCTTCGAGATGCGGGTCTCTTTTTGAACCTCGTCGACTGCGCCGCGCTTCAGCACCTCGTGGACGCCGCGGTCGCCCGCGGCGGAGGTGTCGACCGTGGTGATCCGGTCCGAGAGGTCCCGGTACTCCTCGTCGATGTAATCGCGCGCGTCCTGCTTGGTGAACCCCGGCCCGGCCAGGATCACCGCGTCGGCGTCGAGGTGCGCGAGCGCCTCGCCCAGCTCCGCGAACAGCTCCTCGCGCGGCCGCGAGAACTCGCCTTTGCCGGTCGGCTTCGTGAACGATGCGTACTCCTCGGTGCCGTACTGCTGGACCGTGTGGACGTACGCCGCGCCCTCCTCGACGGTCGCGATGGCCACGTCGGGGTTCTCCGCGGCCTCGGTCGCCTCCTCCAACCGCTCGGTCTGGTCCGGCTTGAAGTGTTTCTCGACGGTTATCTCGTCGTGCTCCTCGACGTTGAGCGTGTGGTGGGCGTTGAGCTGGTCCTCCCGCGAGCAGCCGACGATTATCCCGGAGACGCGGAGGCGGTTGGCGAACCGCGCGAACTCGACGTCCTCGACCTCCAGCGTGACGAAGATGTGCTCGCGCTGCCCGCCGGTGTCCCGCATCTGGTCGTCGTTCCGCTGAATCCGTCGGGTGGTGTCGCCCTCGACGAGGTCCCCGGGCTCGAGGACGTGCGCGAGGTGCCAGAGGTCGTCGACGTTCTCGGGGACCAGCGTGAGCCGTTCCCGGCCCTCCTCGCCGTACCCCCGCTCGGAGATTCGCATGCCCGGGCGTTCGCTCGCGGCCGTATCAACGCTTGCCTTCCGCGTCGGCGAGCGACGGCCCCCACTCGAAGCCGCCGGCCGGGTCGCCGTCCGATTCGGCGCCGCCGGCATCGTCCGCGTCGTCCGCATCGCCCGCGTCGTCTCCGCCGGCGGCGCCAGCCTCGTCGACGGGAACGCCGCGACCGACCTGAACCGCGGCCGGCGGCTCGCTCCGCATCGGCCGCCCGCCGTCGCCCGACACGACGGGGGCCGGAGGGTCGTTGCGCGCGCGACCGATCTCCCGGTCACGGTCGGCGGCACGGCCCACGCCCGCGCCGCGATTCGAGCCCTCACGGGGAGTCGCGTCCGCGCGGCGACCCGTTCGGCTCTCGGTATGCGCGGCGTCGCGGTGCGTCCGGACCGCCGGCCGCGCCGCGGCGTCCCGATTCAAACCCTCACGCAGCGCGGCCGCCGCTCCCCGTCCGTAGAGCCCGTGCGCGACGACGCGGGCGAGGAAGGCGAGCGCGACGCCGACGATCAGGGGCACCGTCGGCGCCGCGACGGCGTAGCCGACCGCGAGCGCCCCGACCGCGAGCGTCCACCCGGTGGCGTACGAGCCCGTCGCGGCGACGCCGGCCACCGTCCGCGGGTTCAGGCCGTCCCTGAGCCGCCCGGACGCGGCGAACGCTGCGAGGGCTGCGGGGCGGACGTACGCAAAGGCGAGGAGGTACGCGCCGACGAGCGCGGCGACGAGACCGACGGCGACGACCGCGACGGCGACCGGGCTGTTCGGACCGAGCGCCGACTCGACGGCGGTCGCGGTCGACCCCGGATCGACGGGGCCGGCGACGAGCGCGGCGACGGCGCCGCCGGCGACCGCGAGACCGCCCGCGAGCGGGGCGAGCAGCGCCGCCGACAGCAGCGCCGACTTGAGGCCGTCCCTGACCAGCTCTCCCCAGGCGACGAGCGACGGCGCGCCGGCTCCGTCTCCGGACTGGATCGCGCTCCGCGTCACGCGGACAAAGTAGCCGCGCGCGACGAGCGACGGCGCGAACGCGACCGGGGCCGCGACGGCGATGGCCGGGCTGACGAAGAGGACGCCGACGAGCCACAGCGCCGTGAGGATCCACCCCAGCAGGGTCACGGACCCGCCGACGAGGACGACGCCCGCGGTGTCGTCGGTTCGCGTCAGCGCCGTCGCGGCCGCGGTGAGCATGTGACTCGACACAGGGACGGGAGCCGCATAAATGATACCCGGGCCCGAGCGTTTATATCACTCCACGGATTATTGCCAGTCGGCCGCGCGGGACAATCGTGTGCCTCTGACAACCCAACCGCGGCCGCCACTCGGCGGTCGCCCCCCGTCCGCGGCTTTCGATCGATTACCCTTCCAGCGACCGCTCGGTCGCGTGCCGGTACCGATTTATCCCGCCCCGCCGACGGATCGGGTATGACCGGCGACGAGCGGACGGCCGATCTGGAGCCGGAACTCAGGAGCTACGGCGTCAGCGTCGAGTCCATCGACGGGGGCGACCCGCTGGAGCTGACGTACATGACCGCGTTCCCCGGCCGCGAGATCCACCGCGGCGAGATCGGGCGCGCGCTCAACGCGCTCATCGAGCAGGCCGAGGCCGACGAGTGGGACCCCGTCCGCGTCGAAGGGACGGTCGTGCGGGCCCCCGGCGACGTCCTCGGCACGTGGCGCGCCGAGGCCGAGTGGTTCGAGGCGCTCGCGAGCTACGAGATCTCCGAGACGGAGTTCTCGACCCGCGTGCTGGACACCGTCAGCCACGAGACCGAGGGCGGCGACGAGGACGACGACAGATCCGACACCGACGCGGAGGCCGACCGGTGACCCGCCGCGATCCGGTCAACCGCGCGCAGCGCCGGCTCTCGCGCCCGGCCCGCGAGCGGTTCGCCACCCGCGCGGTCGCGTTCGATGTCGACGGCGCGACCTGCCGCGGGACGCTGTACCTACCCGGCGGCGACGCGGACGACCCCCCGGTCGTCGTGATGGCGCCCGGGCTCGGCGCGGAGCGGACCTTCGGCTACCCCGCCGTCGCGGAGCGGTTCGCCGACGCCGGCTACGCCGCCCTCCTCTTCGATCACCCGGAGTTCGGCGCCTCCGACGGCGACTCGCAGGCGGTCGACCTCGACCGCCAGCGCGCGGCGTACGAGGGCGCGATCGATCGCGCGGACCGCGTCGACGATGTCGGCGACGACCTCGTGTTGTGGGGGGCGTCGCTGTCGGCCGGGCACGTCCTCACGCTCGCCGCGGAGCGCCGCGACGTCGACGCGGTCGTCGGGCTCGTCCCGATGCTCGACGGCCGAGCGATCGCCCTGCGACGCGGCGGGCGGTACCTCCTTCGCTCCGGCGTGACGGGGCTCCGCGACCTGTTCGGCCACCGGATCGGTCGCGGCCGCACCGTCCCCATCGTCGGCGGGACCGAGGAATGCGCGGCGATCACCGAGCCGGGGACGAAGCGGGAGTATATCGACCTCGTCGACCGCGAGTCGGCGTGGCGCAACGAGACGCCGGCGCGGTCGCTGCTGGGACTCGTCGGCTACCGGCCCGTGACGCGGCTCGACGAGATCGACGCGCCGACGCTGCTGTTGGCCGGCACCGACGACGAGATCGTCGACGCCGACTCGGTCGCGGCCGCCGGCGAGCGGCTCTCCCGGGGGACCGTCGTCACCATGCCCGCGGACCACTTCTCGGTGTTCGGCGAGGACTTCGAGGGCGCGGTCGGCCACCAGCTCTCGTTCCTCCGCGACGCGCTCGACTAGGCGGCCGCTCGGAGTCGCTCTCGGCCGCGGAGCGGTCGACCGCGCGACCGCTTAAGTGAGTTCGCCTCGCACTCGCGAGCATGACAGCCATCGCGATGCTGAGCGTCGCGCCGGTGATCGAGGGGAGCATGGCCGAGGAGGTGGCGACGGCCGTCGCCGCGCTCGACGACTTCGACGTGAGCTACGAGACGAACCCGATGGGGACCGTCATCGAGGCCGAGGACGCGGAGACGCTGTTCGCGGCCGCGGCGGCCGCCCACGAGGCCGTCGACGGCGACCGGGTCTCGACGGTCTTAAAAATCGACGACAAGCGGACGAGCGACGGGACCGCCGCGGAGAAGGTCGACGCCGTCGAGGAACACCTCGGTCGAGAGGCGAAACGAGAGCGGTGACGGAGCGGTGAGGGGGCGCTGACGGGGCGGCGAGGTGGCGCTGACGGAGCGGCGCGGCACCGCCTCGACGCTCCCCGCTACGCGGTGTCGATCCCGACCGACCCGCCCGCAGTCGCGTCGCCGTCGGGGTTCTCGACCGCGACGTCGACGGTCGTCGTCCGCACGACGGCCACCTCCTCGCCGCCGCCGGCGATGTCCGCGCGGAACACGACGTCGAGCGTCGTCGTCGCCGTCTCACCGCCGCCGATATCGGGCGCGCTCAGCGACTCGCTCGTCACGGCGTCGCCGTGCTCCGTCGCGTCCGCGCGCTCGAACCGCGCGGTGAGAGCGCCGTCGACGGCGTCGAAGTCGGGCGGCGCGTCGGGCTTGGATTCAGATCGGTCGCTCTCCGGCCTCCCGACCGACGCGACGTCCCCGGGCGTCGCGTCCGGGTCGGCGGCCGTCAGGGTCTCCCGATACACCTCGTCGACGCCGGCGTCGCTCCCGACGGCGAGCGTAAGCGTCACGCGCTCGACGCCCTCAGAGAAGTCGGTCCACGAAACTTCGAGGGCCGGCGAGAGGTAGACGGACTCGATCCGCCCGTCGTTGCTCGTGACCGTCGGCGCGTCGCCCGCCTCGAAGGCCGCGGGGTCGCCGTCGACGGCGGCCGCCGGCCGGCTGGACGCGGTGAGGAGGCCGAGGCCGGTGAGGCCGCCGACCGCGACGGCCGCGGTTCCGCCGAGAAGCGTTCGTCTGGTCGGCCCTCCGTGCGCGTCGCCGTCCCGCGAGTGGCTCGACATCTCGGCGCGGAGTGGCCGCGGTATGGGTGATAAGGATGTGGAGAACGCTCCCGGCGGGCGACTCGAGCTACCCCTTGATGTTACAGACGGGGAACGTCCGGGCGACCTTGTCTCCGATGCCCAGCTCGTCGCTGACGCGGATCACCTCGTCGATGTCCTTGTAGACGCCGGGGGCCTCCTCTGCGATGGTGGCGCCGGACTGGGCCTTCACGTAGATCCGCTGGCCGTCCTCGAGGTCGTCCTGAACGTCGCCGCCCCAGAACTCCTGTTTCGCCTGCGTCCGGCTCATCAGGCGGCCGGCGCCGTGGGCGGTCGAGCCGAACGACACCGACATCGACTCCTCGCCGCCGCGGAGGACGTACGAGCCGGCGCCCATGCTGCCGGGGATGATGACGGGTTGGCCGACGTCGCGGTAGGTCTCGGGCACGTCCGCGTTGCCGGCGGGGAACGCGCGCGTCGCGCCCTTGCGGTGGACGTACAGCTCGCGCTCCGCGCGGTCGACCGCCTCGTCGCCGACGGCGGGGCGCCCCTCGGCGTCGACGCCGACCTCGTGGGTCTCCTTCTTCGCGATGTTGTGCGCCACGTCGTACAGCAGTTCCATCCCGAGGTTGTCGATCGGGTCGGCGTCGAACACCTCGCCGAACGTCTCGCGGGCCTGGTGGGTGATCAGCTGGCGGTTCACCCACGCGAAGTTGATGCACGCGCCCATCGCGCCGTAGTACTCCTCGGCTAACTCGGAGCCGGCGGGCGCGGCCGCCAGCTCCTTGTCGGGCAGCTCGTCGAGCAGGTCGCCGTGTTCCTTCTCGATCCGCCGGAGGTAGTCGTTACAGGTCTGGTGGCCGAGCCCGCGGCTTCCGCAGTGAATCAGGACGACGATCCCGTCCTCTTCTAAGCCGTACGCCTCCGCCACGTCCTTGCGGAACACGTCGGTGACGCGCTGGACTTCGAGGAAGTGGTTCCCCGAGCCGAGTGACCCCATCTGGTTGCGCCCGCGGTCCATCGCCTTCTGGCTCACGTACTCCGGGCGCGCGTCGGGGCGCCGCCCCTCGTCCTCGCAGCGCGCGAGGTCGCTCTCGACCCCGTACCCCTCCTCGACCGCCCACTCGACGCCGCGTTCGAGGGCGCCCTCGATCGCGTCGGCGTCGCCGTCGATCACGCCGCCGCCGCCCAGCCCGGAGGGGACGGCCTCGAACAGCGCGTCGACCAGCTCCTCCTCGCGGCCGCGCACGTCGTCGTAGGCGAGGTTCGTTCTTAACATTCTTACGCCACAATTTATGTCGTAACCAACCGCTCCGGGCGAAATACAGCCGGTTCGGGCGTCAATCGCGCCGACGCCGCCGACCGGGAAGCCGTACCCCTGGTGGCCGTCGGGCATACAGAGCGCGGGCTCGACGATGCCGGGGAGGTGGGTCGCGTTCTTCAGCTGCTGGAGCGAGTCGTCGTCGCCGATCTCTTCCAGTAGGTTCTCGCTGGCGAGGACCCGCGCGGGGACGTTCATGTCGCCCTCGCGGGGGATCTCCCAGACGTGCTCGCGCACCTTCTCCAACCGGATCCCGTCGAACTCGCGCGTGGTCATGCGTCGGGGTTCGACGCGGGAGGGGAAGGGCGTTGCGTCAGCGGTCGGCGGCCCGAGGCTCCTCCGAGACCCCCCGGCCGCGCCCTATCGGTCGACCGGGTCGATCGGGAGCCAGCCGACCGCGCCCTCAGCGAGGGTGAACGCGGCGAAGGCGCGGCCGAGGACGACGCCGTAGACGAGGTGCGCGACCGCGATGACGACGCCAAACTCGAAGCTGGCGGTGAGCCCCGGCACCGGAAGCGTCGGCACGGGCAGCGAGGTGGCGCCCTCGATCGCGATCGCGGCCGGCAACAGGAGCCCGCCGGTGATCACGCCCAGCAGCGCGGAGTGGATGACGCCGAGCGAGAGGCAGCCGCCGACGTCCCCCCGGAGCTCCGCGAAGAACGGGCGGTCGAAGACGGCGACGAACAGCCCGCCGAACAGGGTGCTGTTGAACAGGTGGACGAGCCACCCGACGAGGGCCGTCTCGACGCCGATCAGCGCGCCGATCGTCGGCATGAGCCCGAGGCCGAAGTGTAACACGGTGCCCATCGCCGCGCCCGCGACGAGTCCCGAGCCCGCCCCCGCGCCCCAGCGCCGACCCGCGCCCGCCGGTTCGCTCCCCTCGCTCCGATCTGAGTGTGACATACGCTACCAACGCACTCGATAAATATAACGGTTTATCATAAACGCCGTTCGGACGGCCGTCGCGGCCTCACACGTCGAAGACGACGTACGCGTACCACTCGTCTCCCCTCCGTTCGAGCGCCATCTCCGAGTACGTGACCGCCTTGACCTCCCGAGCGGCCACCGCGTCCAGCGGGACGCCGCGCGCGCTGGCGGTGAGCCGCCACTCGTCCGGGTTCGCGTCCCCCGTTCCGCCGCCGTCGTCGCCCGGTTCGACGACCGTACACCGGTGGTCGGCCGGGAGAACGAGCCGCACGTCGCGCTCGTAGATCAGGCGGTCGAGGTAGTCGAACAGCAGGGCCTCGCGGCTCTCGGCGGCGACCTCGAGTTCGAACCGGTCGCCCCCCGTCTCCGGCACCGACTCCGCGCTGGCGGCCGCGAGTCCGTTCGCGACCGCCGCGAACAGCGCCGAGAGGGTGTCGGCCGTCGCCTCGACGGCGACGTCGGCCGTGTGGTCGCGGAGCTCGTAGCTCATCGCTCGCCGGTCCCCTCGTGGGTCCGGTCGCGGGACCCCTCCGCGCTCTCCGATCGCTCGTCGGTCTGGAACCGGGCGTCGATGGTCCGCTCCGGGGCCTCCGCGCGCAGGTCCTCCGAGTCGACGTCGTCGAGGTCGGCGGCGACCTCCTCCAAGGCGACGCCGCTCGTGACGAGCGCGCGGATCCCCTCGTCGACGGTCAGCTCGACGTCGACGATCCGGCGCTCCGGGACGAAGACGACGTGGCCCCCCATCACCGGGTTCGGCGCCATCGGCATGAACAGCGTCCGCATCCCCTCGCCCTCGCTGTCCGCGTGGTCCGCGATGGCGGCCGGCGTCTCGCTGGTGACGAACGCGAGCGTGTACGCCTCCGCCGTCGGGAACTCCACGAGGACGACCTCGCGGAAGTTCCCGCCGTCCGACTCCAGCATGGCGTCGCTCATCTGCCGGAACCCTTGGTAGACGGAGCCGACGCCGGGAACGCGTTCGACGGCGTAGTCGACGTACGCGACGGCGCGCTCGCCGTACCGCGAGGACTCGACGGCCGCGCCGATGAGGAGGATCGCGGCCACGAACACGACCGGCGTCGCGATCTCGATCGCGAGTTCGCGGGAAACGGCGCCAATCACCGGCAGCCCGGTCCCCGGCGACACGGCGATGATCGCAGACGAGAAGGCGTCGAGGTAGTCGTACACCGCGTTGAACGCGAACGCGAGGACGGCCAGCGTGATGACGGCGGGAACGATGACGGCGATGCCGGTCAGGAAGGCTCGTCGGAGCAGCTCGACTCCCGACGACTCGTCGGTCATTGCTCGTTTTAACACGCGACCGCGACAAAATCGTTTCCGTCGCGGTCGCGGCGTTCCGTCGCGGTCGCGGCGCGGACTGACGCCGACTCGTCGAGAGCAGGTTTATCGGTCGGACTGCTCTCGCTGGCGGCGCAGCCGCCCGCAACGGTCCCCGCTGGCGGTGGAGTTATATTCCGCCCGCGTGTTAGGTCTCCCCAGTGAGCGTCAACGTCGAGAAGCGGACCGACCCGCCCGGCGAGTCCGACTACGCGACCGCCGCGTGGGAGCTCAAAGAGCGAATTCGGTCCGGTGAGGGGGTCCTCCGACAGCGACGCGGCTTCTTCGTCGACGCGTACCGCCGGTCGACCGCGCACCTGCTCGTCGAGAACGACCGGCTCGTCGCCTTCGCCTCCGTCCGGCGCGACGGCTACATCCTCTTTCTCGCCGTTCACCCCGATCACCGCGGCCGCGGCCACGCGGAGCGGCTGGTCGCCGACATCGCGGAGAACCACCGGTCGGTCACCTGCCACGCCCGCACGACGAACCGGCAGGCGCTCGGGTTCTACGAACACCTCGGCTTCGAAGTGATCCGCCGCATCGACGACTACTACGAGGACGGCGGCGACGCCTACTACCTCAAGCTCGGCGGCGAGTCGCTCCGCGAGCGACTCTCCGGGTTCGTCGGCGGGTAGGCGGTCGCTTTCCCCACGCAGTGCGCGGCCTCAGGAGCCATCGAACCGACAGTAATTAGCGCCCGCCGCGAGGAGAACGCGGCATGTCGCAACCGACTCCCGCGGACCTCGCGACCCGGGTCCGCGACGGCGACCTCCGCTTCCACGAGCTGGAAGACCACGCCGACGCCGACGCCGCGGCCGCCGCGCGCCGGCTGCTCGTCGCGGAGGCGACCGACGCCGACCTCGACCCGCTCGGCGAGTACGCCTTCGACGCTGACGCGGTCCACGGCTCGAACATCGAGAACACGCTCGGCGGCGTCCAAGTCCCCGTCGGCGTCGCTGGTCCGGTGACGATCGACGGCGGCGCGGGCTCGGGCGAGCGGTACCTGCCACTCGCGACCACCGAGGGCGCCCTTGTCGCGTCGATCAACCGCGGCTGCTCCGTGATCGAGGGCGCCGGGGGCGCGACGGCTCGGGTGACGAAGAGCGGGATGACCCGCGCGCCCGTCTTCCGGGTCGCGGGCGTCGCCGAGGCCGAGGCGCTCGTCGACTGGGTCCGCGACCACGAGCCCGCGCTCGCCGAGGCCGCGGAGTCGACGACGAGCCACGGCGAGCTGCTCGACGTGACCCCCTACGTCGTCGGGAACAACGTCTTCTGCCGGTTCCGCTACGACACGAAGGACGCGATGGGGATGAACATGGCCACCATCGCGACGCGGGAGGCCTGCGACGTGATCGAGGCGGAGACGGACGCCTCGCTGGTCGCCTTATCGGGGAACCTCTGTTCCGACAAGAAGCCCGCCGCGATCAACGCGGTCGAAGGGCGCGGGCGCTCGGTCGTCGCGGACGCGACGGTCCCGCGCGAGGTCGTCGAGGACCGCCTCCACACGACGCCGGAGGCGATCGCGGAGATCAACACGCGGAAGAACCTCGTCGGCTCCGCGAAGGCGGGCGCGCTCGGCTTCAACGCCCACGTCGCCAACGCGGTCGCGGCGATGTTCCTCGCCACCGGACAGGACGAGGCGCAGGTCGTCGAGGGGGCGAACGCGATCACGACCGCCGAGACGACCGCCGACGGCGACCTCTACGTCTCCGTCTCGCTGGCGAGCCTCGAAGTGGGGACCGTCGGCGGCGGGACGAAGCTGCCGACCCAGCAGGCGAGCTTAGAGATCCTCGGGGTCGCCGGCGGCGGCGACCCCGCCGGGAGCAACGCCGACGCGCTCGCGGAGTCCATCGCGGTCTGCGCGCTCGCCGGCGAACTCTCGCTGCTCGCGGCGCTCGGGTCGCGACACCTCTCGTCGGCGCACGAGGAGCTGGGACGGTAGAGACCCGACGCCGCGCGGAACCCCCGCGCTCCCCCTCAGTCCGACCAGCGCGGGCAGTCCTCGCGGAGCGCCTCGCGCCCCCTGTCGGTGATCCGATAGACGGCCTCGCCGGAGACGCGCTCGACGAGCCCGGCGTCCGCCAGCGCGGTCAGTCGGGACTCCGCGTGGTCGTCGTAGAGCCCCGTGTTCCCGGCGACGAACGCCTGGTAGTCGGCGCCGACGTCGGCGAGGTAGGAGAGCAGCCGCTCGTCGGAGCGCGTGAGCGACGGACGGTCGGGGTCGAGCGCCTCGCCGTCGCCCGCCTCGGAACGCTCCGCCGAACGGTCGGCCGGCTGTGCGTCTGGTGCGGGCATCTCACACGTGGTGACGTGTACCACGATAAAGGGGACACCGGCGGTTCCCATCCGCTGGGAGTCGCCGTCGATCGGCGGAACGTGTTCGGGATCCAATCGGTCCGCTCCGCGTTGCCCCTCCCGGTTCAGTCGTCGGCGTCGGCGGGGGGCGTCGCGGTCGCGTCGCCGCGGCTTCCCTCGCCGGAGGAGCGCTCTGAGAGCAATGGCGTCCCGTCGGCGCGCGGGCCCAGCCGGGGGCCGTGCGGGCCGTCATCGGGGTCGATCCGGCGCCGCTTGCGGTAGTCGGTCGAGCGCTCGACGGGCGTCCGCCCGATCGCCGTGATCATCTCGACGTAGTCGCCGAACGAGCGGTACTCGCCGTACTCGCCGCCCGCGCGGCTGGTGATCTCCTCCGAGAGGATGGTGCCCATGAAGTCGTCGGCGCCGCAGTTGAGCAGCTTGAGCCCGTGGGCGTCGCCCGACTTCACCCACGAGGCCTGGACGTGGTCGACGTTGTCCAAGAAGAGCCGCGCGACCGCGACTACGAGTTCGTCCTCGTCGCGCGAGGGGCCGGAGTCGACGACGCCGCGGCGGTACAGCGGGGTGTTCTGGTGGATGAAGGAGAGCGGGACGAACTCCGTGATCGCGCCCGTGCGGTCCTGGAGGTCGCGGATCACCTTCAGGTGTTTGGCCCTGTGGGCGACCGTCTCGACGTGGCCGTACATCATCGTCGAGGTGACATCGAGGCCCGCGGCGGCCGCGCCCTCCATCGCCGCCACCCAGTCGTCGGTGCGGATCTTCCCCGGGCAGATCACGTCGCGGACCTCGTCGACGAGAATCTCGGCGGCGGTGCCCGGCGCGGAGTCGAGCCCGGCCTCGGCAAGCTCGCGGTAGACGGCCTCGTACTCCCAGTCGGTGCCGCGTTTGGCGTGGTACGCCTCCTCCGGCGTCATCGAGTGGAGGTGGACGCCGCCGACCGACATCGCGTCCATCTGCTCGACGTACGTGCCCGGGTCGGTCGCGTACGCCTCCGGCGGCTTGTAGTTCACCTCGCTCGCGGGGTCGTCGTGGGCCGCGAGGATCTCGTGGTGTTCCTCGTTCAGCGCGAACGCTGGGTGGAGCCCCGAGACGGAGCAGACCTCGTAAATTCCCATATCGAGGGCGTCTTCGACGACCGCGCGCGACTCGGCCGGGGTCTTGGTGAAGCCGGCGTGCTCGACGTCGCTGTCGGCCTCGAACGCGTGCGCGGAGTCCTTGAAGTTACAGAACAGGCAGCCCGTGTTGCAGGCCGTGGTGACGTTGTTGTTCAGGTTGGCGACGAAGGTGACCTCGTCTCCGACCTCCTCGGCCCTGCGCCGGTCCGCGGCCTCTAACACCGCCTCCTTGCGGACCGAGTCGATCCCCGCGCGCTCCGTGCCGGTGGCGAGCAGTTCGGTCGCGTCGTCGACCGTCAGCCGGGCGCCGTCGCGGGCCTTCGCGAGCGCGTTCTCGAACGACTGGTCGGTCGCGGGCGCCGCGAAGTCGAACTCGTTCGCGCCGCCCCCGCTGTCGCCGTTCCCGCCGCCGTTCGATCCGTCCGCGCCGGAACTCCCCCCCGAACTCATCCCCTAACGCTCCCGGTTCCACCCTGATAAACGGGCGGGTCGCGACACCGATCGAGTCGGACAGACGACGCCGATCGCGAACGTCCGTTTATAAACAGAGCCGAGCGCCGCGACGTTCACTTATAACCAACTGCGGCGGCGCGCGCCTCCGAGCGGCCGCCACCGGTCAGTTGTGAATTAGTTGGCTCTGTTGAAACCCTATTCTTCAAATATAAATTGGGATGAAAAACCCGGTCGCTGAATGGTGCGAATGTACCGCTGATATTTCTACCAAGTTGCGTTGATATTCATAACGGCGTGCTGAATACAAGGCGCATATGTAACAGAATTTGAACTACGCTGACAAGATTTGTCTGAAGAAAGTTTATTTATGTACACCGTCCGTTGGCTTAGAAACAGTATGGTAGATATATTATCTATCATATTATCTGTGATTGCAATTTTACTATCATTGATCGCTATACGTCGTCAAAATCTGCCTTCTCAATATCAGCTAGAGCGACGTATACGCGAACGATTTGCTGAGAAATCATCTGATATGAAGATTAAACAGGGTCCAATTCGGTATGATATCGAATCAATAGATGTCTGTATTAGCGAGAAGTGGACGAACACCTTCAGAAAATATTCACGAGGGAACGTATATGGAAAATCAAAAATATCAATCGTAGTAAATGGAATCCTTGTTAAAAAGTCCGAGTCCGGTGACAGAGAAGTAAGGTTAGTTGATGACTGCTCAATGTTGAAGATCCCAAGTGAATCAGCAGAAATTACAAATATAGAGAACAGAAATCCATTTGCGATCGAGATTACGGTAAATTCCGTTGATTCAGAATTCGTGTTTGATAAAGTTGCTGACATACTTAGAACCGAGCTTCCTCAATATGTCGAACCGAATGACAACGTAGCGTATGGATGACCTGCCCCAAGTGAAGTGTGATAAATTCACATTCTGTATCTTACACGGCGTTTCTACTAGACTTCTGAAAGTAGCCAATGGGCGCGGTATATGAGTACGCTGTACTGACCACACCCCGGTCAGAATATATCACTTCCTAAGGATTTCAACAGGGCCAATTAGGTATAAACGAACCGCTGAACCCCCCCGCGTGACATCTCCGAACCGGCACCGCCTCGAAACGGCCGGCTGCCGACCCCGCGGTCGTCGCCTCAGTACTGGTAGTTGATGACCTGCTCGTCCTCTTTGTCCGCGTCCTGAAGCTTGTCGCGGGCCTGCTCGAAGTCCGCCTGCGAGACCTCGGTACGGCCGTCGCGGATGGCGAACATCCCGGCCTCGGTCGCCAGCGAGGCGATGTCGGCGCCGCTGTACCCGTCGAGGTCGCGGGCGACGGCGCTGAGGT
The DNA here is from genome assembly GCF_000296615.1 of Halorubrum sp. T3. Classification (NCBI taxonomy): domain Archaea; kingdom Methanobacteriati; phylum Methanobacteriota; class Halobacteria; order Halobacteriales; family Haloferacaceae; genus Halorubrum; species Halorubrum sp. T3. Next base: position 839,700 of record NZ_JH815330.1, read on the forward strand.
CGACGCCGTCAGCGACGTTCATCTCCTCGGTGTGGATCTCCAGGATGCGCTCGCGGCCGTCCGGGCCGGGCTCGGGCACCTCGATGAGGCGGTCGAACCGACCGGGGCGTAAGATTGCCTCGTCGAGCATGTCGAAGCGGTTGGTCGCGGCCATGATCCGGACCTCGCCGCGGTCGTCGAAGCCGTCCATCTCGGAGAGCAGCTGCATCATCGTCCGCTGGACCTCGGCGTCGCCCGAGGTCTTCGAGTCCGTGCGCTTCGAGGCGACGGCGTCGATCTCGTCGATGAAGATGACGGCGGGCTCGCGCTCGGCGGCGAGCTCGAACAGGTCGCGGACGAGCCGCGCGCCCTCGCCGATGAACTTCCGGACGAGCTCCGAGCCGGCCATCTTGATGAACGTCGCGTCCGACTCGTTGGCGACGGCCTTCGCGAGCATCGTCTTTCCGGTGCCCGGCGGGCCGTGGAGCAGGACGCCGCTCGGCGGCTCGACGCCGACCGTCTCGAACTGCTCGGGGTTCTCGAGGGGGTCCTCGACGGCCTCGCGGACCTCCCGGATCTGGTCGTCGATGCCGCCGATGTCGGCGTACTCGACGTCCGGCGACTCGGTGACCTCCATCGCCTGCGCCCGGGAGTCGGTCTCGTCGTCGAGCACCTGCTGGACCGCGAAGGAGTCGTTGATCGCGACGCGGTCGCCGGGGCGGAGGTCCTCGTCGAGCCGCGAGGCGGCCTGCGTGAGCACCTCCTGGTTGTTGCCGTGCTGTTTGATGACGACGCCGTCGTCGGTGATCTCCTCGACCGACGCGATGTACAGCGAGGAGGTCTTCAGCACCTCGTTCTCGCGTTTCAGCTGCTCGACGTCGTCTTTCAGCTCGCCGCGGCGCCCCTCGGCGTCCGCGAGCCGGTCTTCCAGTTCCTCGTTCACCTGAACGATCCGCCGGTAGTGCTGGCGGATCGCCTCCAGCCGCTCCGCGTCGCTCATCTCGGGGTCGAGCTCCAACCGCGGGCGGTCGGGCAGTGAGGGGCTGTGAGACATTTGTTGTTCCCGGATAAGATGCGGGCGTAAATGTGCCTTTGGGTCACGGAGAGCGCGTCGGATCGGCGCGACGAGCGCGCGACCGACGACGCCCGGAGTTCCGCCCGGTCGACCCGCCTGGACGATCGGTATCAGTATCGATAACCGGATGTCAACGTTTTAACGCGGAGCGAACGAAACCGCTCGTATGGACGCACGAACGGCGGGCGGACGCGCCGGTCCGGCGCTCGCAAACCGCGAGACCCGGCCGGGGAGGCGCCGCCGATGACCGGAACCTCGGACGCGACCGTCCTCGCGGTCGACGACGAGCCGGACCTCGCGGAACTGTACCGGGTGTACCTCGATCCGGCCTACGACGTGCGGATCGCCACCGGCGGCGAGGAGGCGCTCGACGCGATGGACGACGATGTCGACGTCGTCCTCTTGGACCGCCGGATGCCCGACATGTCCGGCCACGAGGTGCTGAACGCGATCCGCGGCGAGGGGTACGACGCCCGCGTGGCGATGCTGACCGCGGTCGAGCCCGACGTCGACATCGTCGACATGCCGTTCGACGACTACAAGACGAAGCCGGTCACCAAGGAGGACCTGCTCACGCTCGTCGAGGTGCTGCTCCACCGCGCCGCGTTCGACGAGCGGAGCCAGGAGTTCTTCGCGCTCGCCTCGAAGAAGGCGGCGCTGGAGGCCGCGGGCACGACCGGCACCGAGGAGTACGAGGAGCTCGTCGAGCGGATGGAGTCCGTCCGGCTCGAGGTCGACGACACGCTCGACCGCCTCTCCGCGCGGGACGCGTTCGTCGAGGTCCCGGGCGAAGTGCCGTAGACGGAACCGTTCTCTCCCCCCGGTTACTCGATCTCCAACTCGCCGTCGGCGCCCTCCCCGCCGCCGTCCTCGTCCCACTCCAGTTCGAACTCGACGCTCAGCTCGCCCGGGCCGTCCGCGGGCCCCTCGCGCTCGGCCTTCACCTCGAACGTCGGTCGCGCGGGCGGATCGAGCGTCGTCGACTCGTCGCCGCGTGTGAGCGTGATCGCGTTCCCGTCGTCCAGCGAGTCCGCGACCGTCCGCAGGTACGCGGCGATCTCCTCTCGGCTCCGGCTGCTCTCCGACTTGAACAGGATTTCTTCGGGCATACATGGTCGTACGCCGCCTCGAAACTTAAAGACCGACGCAGGCGGTCCCCTGATCCCCCGATCGTTTTGTGCCGCCCGACCGAACGTTCACCCCGTGCCACTCCCCGACTCGCTCCGTACGGTCGTCGCCGTCGCCGTGTACTGGACGGCGATCGCGCTCGGCGGGAGCGTCCTCCTCCCGGACCCGACGAGCCCGCTCGTCGCGGTCCCGATACTCGGCGGCGGCGCGGTCGTCGCGCACGCAGCGCGCACCGATCGGCTGGTTCCGCTCGGCTACGCCGTGGGAACGATGTGGCTCGCCGTGCTGGCGCTGTCGATCGGCACCGGCGTCGTCGACGTCGTCGCCCCGCCGGCGGGGGAGATCGCGCCGCTCGCGGACTACCCGGGAATCGCCGCGGTCGGCACGGTCGGACTGATTGCCGTCCTCGTCGCCGCGTACGGCGCGTTCGTCCGTCGGAGCGCCGAGCGCGACGCGGGCGAGCCGGCGTGAAACTGACTGCCGACCCGAAATCGCGACCGCCCTAGAACTCGTCCTCGAAGACGAACGTCCCGTTCCGCTGGACGACCTCGCCGTCGACCTCGATGACGGAGTCCTCGCTCATGTCGACGATCATGTCGACGTGCTCGGCGGACTCGTTGACCTCGTTGTCCCCGCCGACCGTCTCCGGGTACGCGGAGCCGACCGCCATGTGAACGGTGTCGCCCATCTTCTCGTCGAACAGCATGTTGTAGGTGAACCGGTCGATCTGGCGGTTCATCCCGATACCCAGCTCGCCGAGGTGCCGCGAGCCCTCGTCGGTGTCGAGGATGCCGGAGAGGAGATCCTCGTTGCGCTCGGCGGAGTGAGAGACGACCTCGCCGTCCTCGAACCGGAGCCGGACCCCGTCGATCTCGCGGCCGTAGCGGTAGAGGGGGAGATCGAAGTGTACCTCGCCGTCGACGCCGTCTCGGGTGGGTGCCGTGAACACCTCGCCGCCGGGGAGGTTCGCCTCGCCGTAGTCGTTGAGCGTCGAGTTGCCCGACACGTCGAGCGTGAGGTCGGTCTCCTCGCCCGACTTGATCCGGACCTCGTCGGCGTCGTCGAGAATCTCGACCATGTTCGACTGGAACTCGCGCTGTTCGTCCCAGTCCAGCGAGACGGCGTCCCACACGAAGTTCTCGTACGCCTCGGTGCTCATCCCGGCGAGCTGGGCGTGGCTCGCGGTCGGGTACTGCGTGAGACACCACGTCTTCGAGAGGCGCGTGCGCTTGACCTCCTCCATCGCGCGGTTGTAGGCCGCGTTGGTCTCGGGGTCGACGTCGGCGTCCTCGGTGGCGTTCGCGCCGCCGCGCGCGATGACGAAGACATCGGCCTCCTCGTAGAGCGCGCGCCGGTGGCTCGGCTCGGTGAACTCCTCCGAGGAGCGCTTGAACGCGCGCTGGGCGCGCTTCGAGTAGTTGAGGTAGACGGGGTTCGCCCCGCGGTCGCCGCAGACCTCGTGAAGCGCGACGGCGAGGTCCTCGGCCTCCTTGGGCATCTGGATGACCACGTCGTCGCCCGACTCGATGCCGGTGGCATGGTCGGCGATGATCTCCGCGTGTTCGCGTACGCGTGCGTCCATGAGCACCGGTTTCGGGGCCGGGGAATTACCGCTTTTCCTTCCGGCGGCCCGGGTGGGGAAGCGAGGGGCGGGGACCGCGGGAGCGCTGCGCCGACTGCCGGAGTCGAGCCCGGCCGCAACGCGTTTGCCCCGCCGTCGCGTAGTTCCGGACATGTCTCGGCTCGCGTTCCGCGCGGCCGCGGCGGTCATCGGCGTCGCCCTGCTCGCCGTCTACCTGACCGCGGCGCTGTTCGTCGCCGACCTGCTGCGCGCGGCCTGGGCTGCCCGGCCCGACCTCCCGGTCCTCCTCGCGCTGCTGGCCGCCGGCGCGCTCGGATCGGCGTACCTCAGCTACCGGCTCGGCACCGCGCAGATCCTCGCGAACTTAGAGGGCGACCGCGTCCCGCGAAAGCGGGCGCCGGACCTCCACCGTCGGATCGATTCGCTCGCGGCGCGGATGGCGGTCGCGCGCCCCGATCTGTACGTCACCGACGCCCGCGCGCCCAACGCCTTCGCCGTCGGGGGCGGGAGCGACGGCGGCGCGCTGGTGATCGACCGGTCGCTGTTCCGGCTGCTCTCGCCCCGTGAAATCGAGGCGATCCTCGCGCACGAGTTAGCGCATTTAGAAGGGAACGACGGGTTCGCGATAGCGATGGCCGACGGGGTCGGGCGCGCCCTCGTCGGGGTCGCCACCGTGGTTGCGCTGCCGGCGCTGCTCGCGCTGTCGGGGCTCGCCGCCGCCTCGGCGTGGATCCGCGGTCGACCGGGTGACCGGTCCGGCCCGTTCGCACGACTCCACCGCGGGCTCGCCGGCGCGCTGTTCGGCGGGTTCGTCCTCGCGACGCTCGTCTCCCGGTCGCGGTCGCGCAGGCGAGAGTTCGCGGCCGACGACCGCGCGGCCGAGGTAACCGGCGACCCCGCCGCGCTCGCGCGGGCGCTTCGGCGGATCGAGCGCGCGACGGAGCCGACGTGGCCGTTCGCGCCGTTCTCGACCCACAGGCGAACCGACGAGCCAGCCGAGCGCTGGCTGTCGACGCACCCCTCGACCGACGAGCGCGTCGAGCGCCTGCGGGAGATGGCCGAGTCGCAGGGCCCGACGCGGCGGATTCCGGCGGGGCCGTCGCGGGCGACCGTCGGGAGAGGGCGGTCCCGGCGGTGAACGCTGTGAGACACGGGATTCGGACAATACTGCGGTGGCGCGTGCCTGCGAGCGGCCGCCCTCGGCGGCCGCGAGGCAGCACCGCGCGAGGTCGCCGGCGCGTAGCGCCGGCTGCCAGAGAATCTTCGATTCTCGCTGGACGCGGTGAGTGAGGGATGACCGCAGGGAGTCCCGACCGAACCGCGAGGCTGGGGAGGCGTGAGGTGCCGTGCGGTCGCGGTCGGGTGGGACTCAAAGGGGCAGCCGCGAGGAGGAAGCACGGCGACGCAAGCACTGGAAGGAGCGAGCGTAGCGAGCGACTGAAGCGCGCAGCGAGCCGCGCGAGTCCTCGCGGCTGGGGCTTTGGCGGTGTTCTCCGCCGATCTACAGTCACCGTTTATAAGCGAGCGGCTGGGGCTTTGGCAGTGTTCGTCACCGATCTGCCAGCAGGTATTTATGACTGAGTGGCTGGGGCGTTAGCGGTGCCCGTCGTCGATCTATTGGTAGTCATTTATAAACGAGAATTCGGAGATCCGGCTGTCCCCGACATCGATCCGCCAGCGACGATTTACAACCCGTACTGTTCGCGCGTTACATCGTCGAGCCCGGACTCCTCCAGCACATCAGACGGGACGAGCATGTCGAGCTGGACGACGCCGGGGAGCCGCCCGATCTGGACGCCGCCGGTGAACGTACACCGGCCGCGGACCTCGCCCTCGCTCATGCCGAGCAGCGTCCCGGCGCGGTCGAAGGCGTTCTGGGTCGCGTCGTTGACGGTCGCGCCGGAGCCGATCACCTGGATCGGGGCGGCGTCGGTGTCGACGTCGACGCCGTGCTCGGCGCCGAGGTCGTCGCCCGCCGCGGCCTCCTCGTCGCTGTACGGCGCGCTGATGAACGGGAGGTCCTCCTCGTTCGGGAGCAGGACGGGCCCGTCGAGGTCGACGTCCTCGATCACCTCGACGTCCATCGTGACCGTGCCGCTCACGTCGGTGGTGTGGAGGGAGAGCTCGCCGTCGCCCTGGTTCGCGTGGAGGTCGCCGACGTAGATCCCGCCGCCGTCGACGACGACCGGGCAGATCAGCGTCGCACCCGCGCGGACTTCCGGCACGTCCATGTGGCCGTCGGTCCGCTGCTCCAAGTCTTCCTCCGTCTCGACGCCGTAGTCGTGGTCGGCGCCGATGAGGTTCTGTCCGAAGTCGCCCGCGTTGTGCGAGTCCGGCATGGTGACCGGCGGCGTCGTCCCGATGTTCCCGATGAACGGGCGGAGCCGGCCGAGCGTGCCGGGCATCCCGTCGGGCTCGTACAGCAGGATCGGGTGCTGCCGGGCGTTCTCGGGGATGTCCATCACCTCCTCGGCGTCGAGCGCGAGCTCGTGAGCGCCGTCCTTGTCGAGCGTGATCCCGACCGCGTTCTCGTGGTCGAACGCGACGGTGTAGCCGTACTCGAAGCCGAACGAGGAGGCGTTCGCGCCGCACTCGGCACAGCGGATCGCGTCCTCGCCGGTGCCCTCGACGACGGAGTCCGGCCACGTCGTCCCGCACTCCGGACAGCGGTGGTCGACGAAGGGGTCGTCGCCGAACGCCTCCTCGCGCTCCGCCATCGACCCCGTGCTGGTGGCCATGCTCGTCACCTCGACGTCGCGGATGTGGATCGCGACGGCGTCGCCGACCTCGGCGCCCTCGACGCGGATCGGTCGCGTCACCTCGTGGCCGCCCCGGAACGAGGGCGTCACCATCGGCCCCCAACAGCCCGGCGGGGTGTACGTCTTCACCGTGCCGCCGTCCGCGACCGTGCCGGCCCACTCCTGATCCGGCCCGACCAGCCCGAGCGTGTACTGGTCGACGTACAGCTCCTCTTGAACGCCTTGCTGTGACATACCGTATCAGAGTAATGCGCTGACCGAAATAACCCTACTGCTCGCGGAGGAGGAGCGGGGGTAGTTGCGGCCGTTGCCCCTGTTGCCGCCGTTGCGGCCGCGAGACCGAGTCGATTCGACGCCGTGCGCGGCTCACCACGCGACCCGACGTCGCGCGCCCCTCACCACGCGACCCGGCGGCCCAGCACGAAGACGACGAGCGCGACGAGGAGCGCGCCGAGGAACGCCTCGAGCCCGGCGAGCGCGCGGGCCGTCGACCCGACCGGCTGGACGTCGCCGTAGCCGAGCGTGGTGAACGTCACCATGCTGAAGTACATGTTCTTCCCGAGGACGACCGCTCCCTCGGGCGAGAAGAGGTTCGAGAGGCCGCCGATCCCCTGCGTCGTGAGCTCGCTGCTGCCGGTCGTGCCCTGCGTCGTCGTGGTGTACAACACGCCCCAGATGAACACCGTCACCGCGGAGACGTACACGACCCGCCAGAGCCGCTCGCCGTACCCGCACGTCTGGTGGAGCACCTTGTTCCCGATCCACTTGCCGAGCGCCTTCGTGCGGTTGGCCGGCGACACCGCCTCCTCCCGGGTGAAGGCGGCGCGCCAGTTCTTCCGCCGGCGGTACACCATCTCCTTGATGAAGAACTCGGCCGCCGCCTTGCGGTCGCCGAAGTCGCTCGCGCAGTTCTTCGCCTTCAGGTACGTGTTCTCCAGCCTCGCGGGCGTGAACTCCGTCTCGGTCTCCGACCGGTCGGCCGCCTCCGTGGCGGCGAAGGTGTGGATCTCCCAGTTGTTGCGCGCGAGGTACGTCTTGTGGGCGGTGAAGTCGAAGCCGTGGAAGTCGGTGTTGCAGAACCGGAAGTGGTTGAAGAGGCCGTGCGTACAGTGTTCGTCGTCGAGCGTGACCTCCCGGACCTCCGCGTGCGTACAGTCGTAGAAGGCGTCACCCTGCTCCGGTTGGCCGAGCGTCCCGCCTCGGACGACAGCCCCGCTCAGGTCGACGAGCGTCTCGGACTCGGCGGGCCGCGGGCGGAAGGCGACCGAATGCTCGAACTCCGCCTCGGTGAACGCGGCGTCGCGGGCGAACGTCGTGTGCGTGAAGTTCGCGTAGAGGAACGACGCCTTGTCGAAGTCCGCCTTCCCTCGGAACGTCGCCGCCTCGAAGCTGGCGTCGTCGTTGTGCATGTTCGCGCTCCCCTCGAACTCCGCCGACCGGAACGTCGCGTCGCCGTTGAACTCGGCGTCGGCGAACGTGCTGTCCTTCTCGAAGCGGAGCTCGTCAAAGTGCGCCTCGCCGCCGAAGCGGCAGCTGGAGAAGTCGGACTCCTCGAGGAACCGGGAGCGCGAGAAGACGGCCGAGGCGCCGAACTCAGCGTTCCGGAAGGTGCCGTCGTCCTCGAAGACGGTGCGCTCGAACAGCGCCGTCCCCTCGAACTCCGCGCCGGAGAAGTCCGCGACGCGGAACTCGGCGAGCTTGAAGTCGGCGCTGTCCGCGAACGTCGCGGCCTCGAAGTTCGCGTCGGTGACCGTGTGGGCACCGCCCTGGAACTCGACGCCGCGAAACGTCGCCCCCTCCTCGAACGTCGACTCGGCGAAGCTCGCGTCGCTCTCGAACCGCGCCTCGTCGGCGGTGACGCCGGACTCGAACGCGATACCGTCGAACGAGACCGGCTCGGTGAACCGGGTGTACGACAGGTCGACCGACTCCGCACAGACCGCGTCTTCGAAGCGAGCGCGGCCGAACAGCGACTCCCGGAACGACACCGGTCCCCGGAAGCGCGCGTCGTCGAAGCCGGCCTGACCGAACTCGATCTCGCGGAAGTCGGCCTCGCCGTCGAAGACGGCGCCAGAGAACGCGGCGTCGTCGTCCTCGTGGTAGTCGCCGACGAACTCGACGCCGAGGAACGAGGCGGCGTCGCGGAACGCCGCGTCCTCGAACGTCGCGTCGTCGTCGAACCGCGCCTCGGCGAACGTTGCCTCACCGCGGAACGCCGCGTCGCGGAAGTCACCCTCGCCAGCGAAGTGGGTCGCCTCGAAGTTCGCGGGGCGCTCGAACGCCGCGCCCTCGAAGTTGGCGTACTCGAACTCCGCGCAGTAGAAGTCGGCCTCGTCGGCGAAGGCGGCGTCGGCGAACGTCACGTCGTCGTCGCGGACGTTGTCGCCGCCGTCGAACTCCGCGCCGCGAAAGCTGGCCGCGCCGGCGAACGTCGCCCGCTCGAAGGCGGCGTCGTCGTCGAACCGGCACTCGTCGAAGCTCGCTCGGTCGTCGAAGGCCGCGTCGGAGAACGCGAGGTCGTCGTCGAAGCGCGACTCGTCGAAGACGGCCTCTCCGCCGAACGCGGCGCCGGAGAAGTCGCTGTAGCCGAATCGGGCGCTGAGGAAGTCGACCTCGCCGCCGAACACCGCGTCCGCGAACGAGAGGTCGTCGTCGTCGACGTTGTCGCCCCCCTCGAACTCCGCGCCGCGGAACGTCGCCTCCCCGTCGACCGCGACGCCAGCGAAGCTCGCGTCGCTTTCGAACCGCGCCTCGTCACAGGAGAGCGACGCCAGCGTCGCGTCCTCGAAGCCGGCCTCCTCGGTGAAACGCGCCTCGTCGAAGACGAGGTCGGCGGCCGCCGTCAGCCGCGCGAAGTCGGCGAAGCCGACGACCGCGCGCCGGAACGTCGCATCCGCCTCGAACGTCGCGTCCGCGAACGAGAGGTCGTCGTCTTCGAGGTTGTCCCGGCCGCGGAACTCCGCGCCCGCGAACGTCGCCGGCGCCTCGAACAGCGCCCCCGAGAACGCGGTGTCGCCGTCGAACCGGACTTCCGCGAACTCGGCGTCGCCGCCCAACGTCGCCCGGTCGAAGGCGGCGTCCCCGTCGAAGACGGCGGACGCGAACGTCGCGCCCCGCTCGAACGTCGCGTCCGCGAACTCGGCGTCGCCGCCGAACGTCGCCCGGTCGAACGCCGCGTCGTCGCGGAACTCGCAGCCGACGAAGTCCGCGTACCGGAAGGCGGCCTCCGTGAACGAGACGGGCGCGTCGAAGCGGACGTCCCCGAAGCACGCATCGTCGTCCAAGAGGTTCGCGTCGCCGCGGAACTCGGCGCCGTCGAACGCCGCCGAATCGCGGAACCGCGCCTCGCGCAGCGAGGTGTCGCCGTTGAACCGGCCCTCCCGGACGTCGACCGGCCCCTCGAACGTGGCGCCGGCGAGGTCGACGTCGCCCTCGAAGACGGCGCCGGTGAGCGTCGTCTCGCCGCGGACGACGGCCCCGGAGAGGTCGACCGGCGCGTCGAACTCCGACTCCGTCCAGTCGATGGCACCGATCTCCGCGCCCGAGAGGTCGATTCGCCCCTCGAACTCCGACGCGGTCAGATCCAGCGTGCCGGTCACCGTCGCACCCCTGAGATCGAGGAGATGTTTGTCGGCGGCCTCGACGATCTCGTGGCGGATCGAGAGGTCGTCGAGAGTGGCGCCGAGCAGGCGTTTCGCGTCCTTCCCGCGTTCGCCGGCCACGTCCCGGAGGCGCTCGGCGACCGCGTCTGCGTCGACGCCGAGGTCGTCGCGGGCGTTGCTCGACAGGTGGAACACGCAGCGGTCGGCCTCCGGGTGGGCGTCGTGCGGGCAGCGCCACTCCTCGTCAATCTCCGCGGTGGCGTCCGCCGTCGCCGCGCCGATCTCCTCGGGATCGAGTCGAAACGTACACCGGCTCGTCATCGATAGGTTGACAGGTCATCGTGACGACAGTGACTTTAATTTTGGTACTCGGCCGCACGTTTGCCGGCTGATATCCAGAGATAACATCCCAAAATACACCACAGAGAGAGACTACGAGCCGACAAATGGGAGTCACCGATTCTCTCCTGTGTAAGATTCTCGGGGCAAGGTGGGAATGCGATCGGTGTGGTGAGCGGTATCGAAATGAGCCGAACCAGTGTGACAACTGCGGGAACACGATTTATAACAGAATTAATACCTGATCACGATGGCTGGAGCCACACCGCGATTGTGGACACGAGATGTCTTCTAGAGGAGAATTTCACGACGATCGTAGCCTGGTACCCCCCGTTGCTGAAGCCCATCGAGCCACTGGACAGCGGTGTGATCGGTGCTCTGTTGAACGATAAGGGAACTGGTTCTTTTTATAAACAGCACCGTTACGTCCCGCGTATGCAGACCCACGTCGTGCCCGTCGGGTTCGACTACGACCGGATGATCGCCCCGCTCATCCGGGACCAGTTCGACGTCGACCGGGTGATTCTGCTGGAGGGGACGGTCGGCAGCGAGGCCAACGTCGAGTACTCGCGAAACATCGCGCGCAAGCTGGAGCAGGACTTCACGAACCTGCTCGGCGCCGAGACGGTACGCGAGCAGTTGGACGACGTGTACGACTACGACGCCGCCTTCGAGCGCGCCTTCGACCTGATCAACGCGGAGTTGGACCGGGACGACGGAGTCGCCGATTCGGACGAGCGCGAGGTGTGGGTGAACCTCTGTTCGATGCCCCGGCCCGTCTCCTTCGCGTTCGCGACCGCGGCCCACTCGATCATGGTGGAGCGGCAGGCGGACCGCGACCGCATCCACACCTACTACACGGCCCCCGAGAAGTACTTGGAGACAGAGCTCGCGGAGGAGCTGCGCGCGACGCGCGATCTCCTGCGCGACCTCGACGAGGGGAGCGACGCCGACGCACCGGACGAAGCGGTCACCGACGCGGGCGTCGAACCCGACCGCGTCGCCGACCGGCTGGCGAGCACCACGGACCTCCTCGCGGAGTTCGACGAGCGCGGCACCACCATCGGCGCGAAGAAAATCGGCGACAGCCACGTGATCGAGCTCCCCGTCGCCTCCTTCCAGAACGTCAAGCCGTTCGAGGAGCTGGTCCTGTTCACGCTCGGCGAACACGGCGAGTTCGAGTCAGTGTCGGAGCTGGCCGAGACGCTCGCGGCCGAACTCAACGAGGAGTACACGGACTCGTTCCGCTCGAAGGTCATTTATAACGTCGACCGGCTCGGACCCGGCGGCAAGGGGGATATCGAGCGCGAGGAGCACGGGAAGTCCCACCGGACGAGCCTCTCGCGGACCGGCCAGTTGTGGGTCCGCGCGCACGCCGACGAGGACCGAGACTACCGAGATCTGGCGTGAGTCCACTGGGGCGAATCGGTCGTTTATCATATCCGCGCCGGCGATCGGCTTCGTAACCCCTTACCGCGCTCGCCGTCGATTCGCCGTCAATGAACACCATCCACGTCGCCGGCGGCGTCGGGGTCGCCGACACGGCGATGGCCTCCTACGACGCCGCGCTCGCGGACGCGAACCTCCACAACTACAACCTCGTCGCGGTCTCCTCCGTCGTCCCCGCGGCGGCGACCGTCGAGGCGGTGTCGGAGGTCCCGGACCTGGGCCCCGCCGGCAACCGGCTCACCGTCGTCGAGGCGCGCCGGACGATCGGCCCGGGCGACGCGGTCGACTTCCGCGAGGGCGGGCGCTCGGGGGCCGAGGGCGCCGAGTCGAAGCGCGCGCCCCGCCGACACCCTGACGCGGTCGCGGGGCTCGGGTGGGCGACCGGCCCGGGCCCGGGGCTCTTCTACGAGGTGACCGGGGAGGACGCCGACGACGTCCGCGAGCGGATCGAGGCGGGGCTCGACAGCGGCGCCGACCTCCGTGACTGGGAGCTCCCGGCCCGCGAGACGCACGTCGAGAGGGTCGCGGCCGAGCCGGACCGGTACGCGACCGCGGTCGTGATCGCCGCATACGGGGAGTCTGAGCCGATCCTGTAACGGGGACGGACGGTCCGGCGACGCCCCGGAGCCCCGGTCGCCGCCGCCGACGCCTTTTTGACTCGGCTCCGCGTACGAGACGTAGCTTCGAATGAACGGCAACAACCCGTACGCCGGGGCGCCGGGTGTGACGGACGCGGGCTCGCCCGCCGCCGTCGACCTCTCTCCGGACCAGGAAAAACAGCTCCGGCGCGCGGTCGCCGGAATCGTATCGCGCACGGAATCGTATCTCCCCGACAGCTACGCCGTCGGCTCCGAGCTCTCCGTCGGCGCCGAGGGCCCGCAGGCGACCGTCGCGGTGAACCCCCCGGCCGGCCACCCGGTTTCGGCCGGCTTCACCCCCGACCCGGAGGACTTGGACGCCGGCATCGCCGAGTCCGACACCGACGAGGTCGCCCGCGGCCTCGCCGCCAGCGCGGCGGTCCAAGTGATGGACGCCGTCGGCGACATCACGCCGACCGCGAAGTAGTTACTCCGCTCGTTCCGACCGGTCCGCGCTGTTCTCGCCGGTCTCCCCGCTCTCGTCAGCGCCCCGACGCTCGTCGCGCGAGTACACTCGCAGGTCGCCCTCGCCCGGCGGCTTCAGCACGCCGGTGACGCGGCCGTACATGCCGAAGATGTCGTCGTACCCGTTCTCGCTCGCGAGGATCGGGACCACGCCCGACTCCTCGACGCGATGGGTGTACACGTCGTCCTCGGCGAACACCGCGCCCGCCGGGATCGCCTCGAAGTTCGCGAAGTGGACGTGCGGCTCTCCGCCCCCCTTCGGCACCTCCTCGCTGCCCTTCACCACGGTCGTCTCCGAGAACGTCGGCGGCTCGTCCGCGAGCGCGCCGTGGACCCGGAGGAAGGCGAGACACGCCTCGTAGCCGAATTCGACGGCCTCCTCGCTTCCCTGTCGGCCGACCTCGATCGAGACGGTGTGCGGGATCGTGGAGTCGAGCGTCGTCGACCGCAGGCCGCTCGCGTCGACGACGTGGTCGACGGGGAGCCCGGTGACGGTGCGCCGGACCGACGCCGTGAGGTCGCTGAAGATGGCGAACGGCGGGGGCGCGCTGTGCGAGGTGTGGAGCGCGAGGACCGCGTCGAACCCCTCCAGCGCGGCGGCGAGCCGCGGCGCGAGCGCGCGCTCGTACTCCTCGCTGTCGGCGTCGCCCGGGAACGACCGGTTCAGGTCCGCGTCCGTGTAGCGCGTCTCGGCCTCGATCGCCGGCTCGTTGGCGAGAATGAGCCGGACGAGCCCCTCGGACCCCGCGCCGCCGTCGATCCCGCCTCCGTCGGACGGGTCGAGCGGGGGGAGTTCCGCCGCGAGCCGTTCCACGATCCGCACGCCGGCGGGCTCGTCGCCGTGGATCCCGCCGACGATCGCGACGCGGGCCGACCCCGCCGACTCGCGGTCGATCGTTTGCATACCGTCTTTACGTCGCCGTCCGCCCATAAATCGTCGCGATCCGCGGTCGGCGGGGAGCGTCACCGATCGAGGCGCGGCGTCATCGATCGAACCGCTCCGCGATCGCGGCCTGGTACCGTCGCGCCAGCCGCCGCGCGACGAAGCGGTCGCGGGGGTCCACGCCGATGAGCCGGAGCGAGGCCGCGTACGCCGCGAGCCCGACCGCGCTCCCCGCGAGGACCGCCGTCGGACCGGCGAGGGCCGCGCGGACGCCGTACATGACGGCCGCGGCGACGCCCCCCGCCGCGAGCGGGGTGAGGAAGGTCCGGTCGAACGGCCACAGCCCCTCGAAGTGCCGGAGGAGGACGACCTGGATCCCGTTCTGTACCGCGATGGCGAGCGACGTGCCGAGCGCGGCGCCGACGAGCCCGTACCGGACCACGAACGCGTAGGTCAGCCCGACGTTGAGAACCGCGAGCAGCCAGTCGAGCGCCATCCGCGCGTACTGGTGGTCGGTCATCATCAGGAGCCAGCCGGTGGCGCCGACCGCGCTCCCGACGAAGACGCCGCCGAGGTAGACGACCAGGGGGAGGTAGCCGTCGACGTACGCCTCGCCGAACAGCCCCAGTATCTCGCGGCCGTACACCGCTAGCACGGCGAGAATCGGGACGACGGCGGTGACGATCTGTCGCGTGACGGAGCCGTACACCGCGTTGAGCGTCGCCGTCCGGTCGTTCGCGTACAGCTCCGAGGCGACCGGCGGGAGGAGTTGGTTGAAAGAGAGGAGCGGGATCCACGCGACAGCGATCACCACGAGGACGACGTTGTACACGCCCGCCGCGGTCGCCGTCAGCAGCGCCCCGACGAGCAGCACGTCGACGCGGTTCTGGAACACCTTCCCGAGGCTGCTCATCGCGACGGGCGCCGCGTGGTCGTAGAAGCGGCGCGCCTCCGCGCGGGCGCCCCGGAGCGTCGGCCGAACGCCGGTGACGGACGCGGAGAGGGGGACCGCGGCCGCCGCGAGGACCCCGGTCGCGGCGACGATCGCGCCGGCGACGCCGACGACGGAGTAGCCGAGCGCCAGCGCGCCGACGGCGCCGACGAGCCTGACGCCCGGCCGCAACAGCTTGTTGAACAGGATCTCGCCGCGGGCCGACCCGACCGCGCGGAAGAGCGCGGACGCGACCATCACGACGCCGAGGAGGCCGACGAGTCCGCCGAACGCGCGCATCGTTCCCGCGAACGCCGGCTCCGTGACGGTGCGGGCGTTTATCACCGGCGCCGCGAGCCAGACGCCGGCCGCGATCGCGAGCCCGAACCCGAGCGTCGTCGCGTACGCGAGGCCGGCGACCGCGCCCTGTCGGTCCGGGTCCGCCCCGTACTCCGGGAGGTACCGCTGGATCGCTGGGACGCTGCCGAACGTCACGAGTCTGGACAGCAGCTGGGCGATCCGCCACGCCAGCGCGTACACGCCGTAGGCGGTCGGGCCGAGCCCGCGGGTCAGCGCGAACTCGGTCGCCGCGATGAGCGCGCGCTGGCCGGCGACCCCGCCCGAGGTGAGCACCGCGCCGTGCGCGATCGTCTCCAGCGCCTCGCGCTCGTCGTCCGGGATCGCGTCGCCCTCTCCGCCGGAGCGCGCGTCGCGCTCGTCTTCGGGACGCTCGCCGCCCTCGCCGTCGCAGCGCTCGCCGCCCTCGCGGCTCTCGGCGTCCGAGTCGCCCGCCTCCTCGTCGCGTTCGTGCTCCACGGTCGTCTCCGTCGGTCGGTCGGGGTCCCGCGGAAAAAGCGACCCGCTTCGCGGCCGCCCTAAATGAATATAATTATCGTTCACGATGGATTTATCACCCTCATCCCGCCCACTCTCCCCATGGACGGAGGAGGACTCGCCGGCGACGGCGGCCCGGACGAATCGCGCGAAAGCGGCTCCGGCGACCGAACGCGGCGGGTAGCGTCGGACGGCGGGGTCGCCGCGGAGGGGACGCGGACCGCGCCGGAGGGATCCGCGCGCGGCGGGTCGACGGCGAACGGGGCTTCCGAGCCTGACCCGGAGAGGTCGGCCGTCTCCGCCGCCGCGCTGGGCCACGACCGGCCGGACGTCGAGGCGTACCGGTCGCTCGCGGCCGACCTGCGCGACGCGGTCGCGGGCGGCGTCGAGTTCGACGAGTACGCGCAGGTGCTGTACGCGACGGACGGGAGCGTCTATCAGGCCCGGCCGGCGGGCGTGGTGTACCCTCACGGGGTCGACGACGTGCGGGCGGCGATGCGGGTCGCGGCCGACCACGGCGTCCCGGTCCTTCCGCGCGGCGCGGGGTCATCGCTCGCGGGTCAGACCGTCGGGCCCGGTTGCGTCGTCCTCGACTGCTCGCGCCACATGGACTCGATCCTCTCGGTCGACCCCGACGCGCGCCGCGCGACGGTCCAGCCCGGCGTCGTCCAGGACGACCTCGACGACCGGCTCGCAGAGGACGGCCTGAAGTTCGCGCCCGACCCCGCCTCCTCGGCGCGCGCGACCGTGGGCGGCGGCATCGGTAACAACTCCACCGGCGCCCACTCCGTGCGGTACGGGATCACCGACGCCTACACCGAGGAGCTCCGGGTGGTGCTGGCGGACGGCTCGCTCATCCACACCCGTGAGGTCGTCCTCGACTCCCCCGAGTACGAGGCGATCGTCGCGGGCGAGGCGGGCGGCGAGCGCGAGGCCGCGCTGTACGAGACGGTCCGCGCGCTCGTCGAGGAGAACGCCGACGAGATCGAGAACCGCTACCCGACGCTCAAGCGGTCGGTCTCAGGCTATAACCTCCACAAGGCGATCTACGAGAACGACGACGGCGAGGAGGTGATCAACCTCTCGAAGCTGTTCGTCGGCGCCGAGGGGACGCTGGGCGTCGTCGTCGAGGCCACCCTCTCGCTCGTCACCCGCCCCGAGGAGACCGCGCTGGCGCTGTACTCCTTCGACACGCTCGACGCGGCGATGCGGGCGGTCCCCGAGGCGCTCGAACTCCCGGTGAGCGCGGTCGAGCTGATGGACGACGCGGTCGTCGAGCTGGCGGCGGGGTCACCGGAGTACGCCGAGTACGCGGAGCCGATCCCGGACCGGGCCGCGGCCGCGCTCATGTTAGAGTGGGACTCGGAGCTGGTCGACGAGTTCGAGGCGGCGGTCGCCGAAGCGAACGACCGCTTCCTCGGCGACGGCGACCGCGACGCGTTCGACGTCATCGAGGCGTACGACGAGGGGACCCAGGAGGACCTCTGGAACCTCCGGAAGGCGGCGATCCCCCTCCTGATGAGCATGGACGGCGACGCGAAGCCGTACCCGTTCATCGAGGACGCGTCGGTGCCGCCCGCTGAGCTCGCCGACTACGTTGCCGCCTTCGAGGAGGTGCTCGACGACCACGGCACCTCGGCCGCGTACTTCGCGCACGCCGGGGTCGGCACCCTTCACATCCGGCCGATCCTCTCGCTGAAGGAGTCCGAGGACGTCGAGACGATGCACGACATCGCCGACGACGTCACCGACCTCGTCTTGGAGCACCACGGCGCCTTCTCCGGCGAACACGGCGACGGGCTCGCGCGCACGGAGTTCAACCCGAAGATGTACGGCGAGGAGCTCTGGACGGCGTTCCAGGAGCTGAAGTCCGCGTTCGACCCCGAGTGGCGGATGAACCCCGGGAAGGTCGTCTACGTCGACGGCGAGACCGCGGCCGAGCGCGGCTACCCCGAGGCCGCCGCCGACACCGACATACGCGAGAACCTCCGGTACGGGCCGACGTATCAGTCGGTCGAGCCGCAGACGGCGTTGGACTTTTCCGACGAGGGCGGGTTCTCCGAGCTCGTCGAGCTGTGCAACGGCTGCGGCACCTGTCGCGAGACCGACTCCGGGACGATGTGTCCGACCTACCGGGCCTCGGGCGAAGAGATCCAGACGACCCGCGGGCGGGCGAACATGCTCCGGGCCGCGATAAGCGGCGAGCTCGACGACGAGGAGATCCACTCCGACCGGTTCCAGGCTGAGGTGCTGGACCTCTGCGTCGGCTGTAAGGGGTGTCAGAGCGACTGCCCGACCGGGGTCGACCTCGCGAAGCTGAAGGCGGAGGTGAAACACGAGCACCACGAGCGGGAGGGGGCGGGGTTACGCGAGCGGCTCTTCCGCGACATCGACCGGCTCTCGGCGCTCGGGAGCAGGCTCGCGCCGCTGTCGAACGCGGCGGCGAAGGTCCCGGGGGCCCGGAAGGCGATGGACGCGGTCGCCGGGATCGCGCCGGAGCGCGCGCTGCCGACGTTCCGGTCGACGAGCTTCGAGGAGTGGTTCGCGGCCCGCGGCGGCCCGGCGGTCGACGAGCGGGACGCGGTCGACACCGTCGCGCTGTTCCCCGACACCTACACCAACTACAGCTACCCGACGGCCGGGAAGGCGGCGGTCCGCGTGTTGGAGGCCGCGGACGTCCGCGTCGAGGTCCCCGACGACCTCGCCCCCTCCGGACGGGCCGCCTTCTCGACCGGGTTCCTCGACGCGGCTCGGGAGCGCGCGGCCGAGAACGTCTCAGCGCTCGCGCCCCGGGTGCGGGAGGGGCAGTCCGTCCTCTTCGTCGAGCCCTCCGACGCGGTGATGTTCCAAGACGAGTATCTGGACTTACTCGACGGCGAGGATGTCGAGGCAGTGTCTGCGGCCGCGGCGGGAGTCTGCGAGTACCTCGACGCCCGTCGGGCCGACGAGCGCCTGTCGTTCGACGCGCCCGCGGAGACGCTCACCTACCACGGCCACTGTAACCAGAAGGCGACTAACAAGGACCACCACGCCGTCGGCGTCCTCCGACGAGCCGGCTACGGCGTCGACCCGCTCGACTCCTCCTGTTGCGGCATGGCGGGCTCGTTCGGCTACGAGAGCGAGCACTACGACCTCTCGAAGGCGATCGGGCGGATCCTCTTCGGGCAGGTCGACGACAGCGACGGCGACGCGGTGACGGCGCCCGGCGCCTCCTGCCGCTCGCAGCTCGGCGACCGCGAAGGGGCCGAGACGCCGCCGCACCCGATAGAGAAGTTGGCGGCGGCGCTCGACGAGTGAGGGCGGCGGGCGAGGCGCCCCGCTGTCGCCGCGCTCTCGCCTCACTCTCGCCGCGCCCCGCTCACCTCACCAGCGCTGGTGGACGTACTCGCGCACGTGGGCGTCGTACACGTCGCTCGCCGCCTCGCGCTCGGCGTCGGAGAGCGGGGGCGCCTCGCTCGCGGCCGCGTTCGCTCGGACGTGCTCGGGCGTGGTCGAGCCCGGGATCACCGCCGAGACGGCGTCGTAGTCGAGGATCCATCGGAGCGCGAACTCGGGCAGCGGGCGGTCGTCCGGCAGGCGCTCGTCGAGTTCGTCGACCGCATCGAGGCCCGCCTCGAAGGGGACGCCCGCGAACGTCTCGCCCACGTCGAAGGCGTCGCCCTCGCGGTTGTAGTTGCGGTGGTCGTCTTCGGGGAACTCCTCATCGCGCGAGAGCGCCCCCGTCAGGAGTCCGGACGCGAGCGGCACCCGGCAGATCACGCCCACGTCGCGCGCGGCGGCCTCGTCGAGGAACAGCTCTGCGGGACGCTGTCGGAACGGGTTGAAGATGATCTGGACGGTCTCGACGCCGGGGTACTCGATCGCCTTCAGTCCCTCCTCGACGCGCTCGACGCTGACGCCGTAGTTCGCGATCCGACCCTCGTCTTCGAGCGTCGCCAGCGCGTCGAACGTCTCCGGCCGGTAGTACACGTCCGTCGGCGGGCAGTGGAGTTGGACCAGGTCCAGCGTGTCCATCTCGAGGTTCTCCCGCGAGCGGTCGACGAACCGCCGGAGGTTCTCTTCCGTGTAGCCGTCCGCCTCGTGCGGGTCGAGCCGGCGCCCGGCCTTCGTCGCGACGGTGACGTCGTCGCTCGCGATCTCCTCGGCCAGAACCTCGCCGACGATCCGCTCGGAGCGACCGTCGCCGTACACGTCCGCGGTGTCGAAGAAGTCGATCCCGGCGTCGCGGGCGGCCTCGACGGCCGCGACCGCCTCCTCCTCCGTGACCTCGCCCCAGTCGCCGCCGATCTGCCAGGCGCCGTAGCCGACCTCGCTGACCTCGCCGACCTCGCCGAGTTCGCGGTGGTTCATGTCGACCGGACGTTGTCCGGGCGAACGCAAGGGCGTTCCGGAGGCGGCGTCGTGCGATCGGGGTGACTTGGCCGACCAACGCTCATAAATAGAGCTGCGGTGGCGCGTGCCTGCGAGCGGCCGCCACCGGCGGCCGCGAGGAGCACGCGCGAGGGAGTCGCGAACGCCCGAAGGGCGTGAGCGACGAGGCTGGGGAGGCGTGAGGCTGCGGTGCTGTGCGGGACGGGACTCAAAGGGGCAGCCGGGAGGGCGGCGCAGGCGACGCAAGCACCACAGCGAAGGAGCGAACGAAGTGAGCGACTGAGCGAGGAGCGCAGCGAGCGTGCGCCGCCCTCCCGGCTGGGGCTTTGGCGGTGTTCGCCGCAGATCTACCAGCAATCATTTATATATAAGCGACTGGGGGTTTAAAAGCGTCTGCCGTCGATTCGCCGAGGACTATTTATAAAACATCGGCGAGCGCGTCCATCGTCTCCTCGACGCGCTCGACGCGCGCGTTGTGGCCCATGTGTCCGACGCGGAGGATGTCCTCGGCGCCGTCACCGAGTCCCGTCGCGAGGATCACGTCGTACTCCTCGCGCAGTCGCTCCTGAAGCGCCTCGGCCCGCCCGGGCACCTCGAAGGCGGTCACCGTCGGCGAACTCCGTTCGGGGCTCGGCACGGTCTCCAGCCCCAGCTCCGCGCCGCGCTCGCGACACCGCCGTGCGGCCGCCGCGTGTCGCTCCCGGACCGCGTCGAGCCCCTCGTCGAGCAGGAGCCCGAGGGCCTCGTCGAGCGCGACGACCTCGGTCGTCAGGTGGGTGTACGGGAACCCGTCGCTCACGTCGCGGAACGGGAGGAAGTTCGCGTACAGTTCGTGCGGGTCGCGCGCCTCCATCGCGGCCCACGCGCGATCGCTCACCGCGGCGGTCGCGAGCCCCGGCGGCGCGCTGAAACACTTCTGGGAGGCGCCGAGACACACGTCGATCCGGTCGGTCGGCACCGAGACCCCGCCGAGCGAGGAGACCGCGTCGACGACGGTGAGGATCTCGGAATCCGCGGCCGCGTCAATCCGGTCGAGCGCGGCCTCGACATCGTTGAGCGTCCCCGTGGGCGTCTCGCAGTGGACCATCGTCGCGAGGTCGAAGTCGGCGCCGTCGGCCGTCAGCGCCTCGTCGAGCGCGTCGAGCGGGAGCGGCTCGTCGTGATCTGCCGCGACGAGGGTCGCGTCGCCGCCGTACGACTCGACGAAGTCGGCGAACCCCTCGCCGTAGAGCCCGTTCGAGAGACAGAGGACCTCGGTGCCCGGCTCGACCAGCGAGGCGACCGCGGCCTCTAACCCCAGAATTCCCTCCCCGCCGAGGGCGACCACGTCGCGCCCGCCTTCGGCGGCCGGGACGCTCGGGTCGACGCCGTACACCGTCGCGAGCCGGCCCGTGAGTCGGTCGTATATTTCCCGAAACCGCGGGTCCACGTCGGGGTTGATCAGCTCGCGGGACATCGCGTCGCGCACCGGTTCGGGGACCGCGGTCGGTCCCGGCGTCATGAGCATACGCCTCGGTTCGACCGGCGGTATATAAACGAACCGCGAAAGCGGCCGTCGAGGCGCCACAGGAGGTCGCTGCGCGGGAGTCGACCGCGGTCGCGGCGCCGACACACTCATATATTTCTGTCGCCTGCGATCCAATACGATGATGCTTCCGACCCACGTGCTGGCGGGGATGCTGCTCGCGGCCCCGCTGGTGCGCGCGGCGCCGGAGCTGGCGCCCGTCGGGTTCGCCGCCGGCTTCCTCGGCGGGCTCCTCCCCGACCTCGACATGTACACCGGCCACCGACGGACGCTCCACTACCCCGTCTACTACTCCGTCTTCGCCGCCCCCGCGCTCCTCGCGGCCGTGGTGGCCCCGTCGGTACTCACGGTCGGAATCGCGCTGTTCCTCCTCGGCGCGGCGCTCCACAGCGTCGCCGACATGTACGGGGGCGGCTTAGAACTTCGCCCGTGGGAAGGGAACTCCGACCGCGCGGTGTACGACCACCACCGAGAGCGGTGGATATCCCCGCGGCGCGGCGTGCGGTACGACGGCGCGGCCGAGGACCTCGCGCTCTCACTCGGGCTGGCCGTTCCGCTCCTGCTCCTCGTCGACGGCCCCCTCCGAGAGGTCGTGGTCGGGACCCTGGCCGTCGCGGTCGTGTACACCGTTCTCCGCCGTCGACTCGCGGAGATCGCGGCGGCCGTGATCCCGCTGCTCCCGGCGGCGTTCGACCCGTACCTCCCCGACCGGTATCGGTGAGGTCGCGGCCGACGAGCTGCCCTCGACCGTCGGACCGACGCGCTTACTTTTCCCGCCTCGTTTGACCAAATAACAGCCCGCGCCGGCGGCCGTCGGTCCCGGCGCGCCGAACCCACCATGCAACAGTACCTCGACCTCGTCGACGAGGCGCTCTCGACCGGCACGTACAAGCCGAACCGAACCGGCGTCGACACCATCGCGACGTTCAGCGGACAGTACACCGTCGACCTCGCGGAGGGCTTCCCCCTCCTGACCACGAAGAAGATGGACGGCTACCGGTGGAACTCCCTCATCCACGAGGTGCTGTGGTACCTCTCCGGCGAGGAGCACATCCGGAACCTCCGCGAGGAGACGAAGATCTGGGACGCCTGGGCCGACGAGGATGGGAAGCTTGACACCGCCTACGGTCGGTTCTGGCGCCGCTACCCGGTTCCTGAGCGAGCCGCCGAACTCCCCGGCGAGACGTGGCCAGACGACGCGGACCGCTGGGTCACCGTCGAGGAGGACGAAGACGGGACGACGCGGCGCACCTTCGACCAGATTCAGTACGTCCTCGACACCCTCGAAGAGAACCCCCACTCCCGGCGGATGGTCGTGAACGCGTGGCACCCGGCGAACGCCGCCGTCTCCACGCTGCCGCCGTGCCACTACACCTTCGTCGTGAACGTCCAGGACGGCCGGCTCAACCTCCACCTGACGCAGCGGTCGGGCGACATCGCGCTCGGCGTCCCGTTCAACATCGCGGCGTACGCGCTGCTCGCGAACGCCTTGGCCCAGCGGACCGGCTTCGAAGTTGGCGAGTTCGGCCACACCGTCGTCGACGCGCACGTCTACTGCGGCCGCGGCGACCGCGGGAAGTGGTACGCCAACAACCTCCGCTACGTTCAGGAGCGCCTCGGCAACGTCGAGACCAAGGACGACTACCTCGACGTAAAGAGCTGGGTCGAGCGCACCGCCCCCGACGAGCCGAACGGCCAGGAGGGGTACGACCACGTGCCCGGCCTGCTCGAACAGCTCTCGCGGACGCCCCGCGACCGCCCGCGCATCGAGGTCGCGGACAAGCCGCTCGACGAGCTGACGTACGAGGACGTCGAAGTCGTCGACTACGACTCCGCGGACGGCATCTCGTTCGCGGTCGCGGAGTGATGGCGGACGCCGACACCCCCGAGCCTGACGGGGACGCCGACCCGGACCTCGTCCTCGTCGCCGCCGTCGCGGAGAACGGCGTGATCGGCGACGGCGACCGGATGCCGTGGCACTACCCCGCGGACCTGACGCACTTCAAGCGACTGACGACCGGCCACCCGGTGATCGTCGGCCGGAAGACGTACGAGCGCATCGCCGACCGGATCGGCGGCCCGCTCCCCGACCGGACGAGCGTCGTGTTGACGACCCGCGAGATCGACGACGACGACCTTCCCGAGGGCGCGGTCGTCGCGGGCGACCCCGAGACCGCGCTCGAACGCGCGGCCGCGGACGCCGCGGACCGCGGCGTCGACGCCGTCTACGTCATCGGGGGCGCGACGGTGTACGAGGCGTACCTCGACCGCGCCGACCGGATGGTCCTCACCGAGATCCCGGAGCGACCCGAGGGCGACACGCGGTTCCCGGAGTGGGACCCCGAGGCGTGGACTGAGCGCGAGCGCGAGACCGACGGCGACCTCGCGTTCGTCACCTACGAGCGGCGCGAGTGACCGCGGCCGGAGCGGGACCGGACGCCGGGGCGCGCCCCTCCGCTCGCTCCGAGCCCGCGACTCACTCTATGAATCGCGACTCCACGTCGCCAGAGGGCATCATACATCGGTCCTTCTTCCCGAACCACCGGTACCGGTTGTCGGCGACGAAGTCGTACACGCGGTCGCGGACCGCCTTGGGCACGTAGCGGAACGGCGAGAGGAGCCGGTAGCGGCCGCCGAGCCCCGCCGCAATCCGGATGATCGCCGACGACTTCACGTAGCTCTCGCCGTCCTCGATCAGGACGATCGAGTCCAGCTCCTCGTCCGCGAGGTCGTGTTCGGCCAAGAGGGTCCGCCCCACGTCGGACTGAAGCGAGGCGAACCGGTACTTGCCCTCCGGGTCGCGGGGGAAGATGAACTGTACGAACCCGCTACAGAGGTTACAGACGCCGTCGAAGAGAACGACTGCGGCGTCCTCCGGGATGTCCTCGTCCATCACCTGTCGGACGTACGCGGCCGTCGCAGTTCAGGATTCCGGTGGGGCCGACGCTCGTCCCGCGGACGCCCGAGATGGAGGCGGCCCCGTCGCACGGAAAACTTATATCGGTCCCTCGGTGTCTCCAACAAGTTGGATCAAAAGAGCATGGCTGGAAACCCCTCCGCCTCGACCGTCCGGTCGCGGCTCACCGCCGCCGTTCGACGGCTCGCGGCCGCGGTCGCCGCGCGAGTCTCGGTCGACCTGCGGGCGCTCGCCGCGTTCCGGATCGGGCTCGGAGCCCTGGTGATCGCCGACCTGCTCCTCCGCTCGCGCTCGTTGACCGCCTTCTACACCGATTACGGCGTGCTACCGCGCCGCGCGTTCTTCTCGGACTACTCGGGGAACTACTCGCTACACGCGCTCTCCGGCGAACCGTGGGCCGTCGGCCTGCTGTTCGCGCTGGCCGGCGCCTTCGCCCTCGCGCTGGTCGTCGGGTACCGAACGCGGCTCGTGACGCTCGTCTCGTGGGTGCTGCTGGTCTCGCTACACGCCCGGAACCCGATGGTGTTGAACTCGGGCGACACCCTCCTTCGGCTGCTGCTCTTCTGGAGCGTCTTCCTCCCGCTCGGCGCCCGCTGGTCGCTCGACGCCGTCAGGCGAGCGGACCGGGGAGCCGGCGCGGCGTCCGCCGCCGACTCCGCGCCGGGCGATACCGACGGGGACCCCCCGACGCCGGGACCGGCGGGGGGCGCCGTGGCGAGCGTCGCCACGATGGCGGTCCTGCTGCAGATACTGGTGATGTACCTGACGAACTCCGTCCACAAGTACGCGAGCGACGTCTGGATGAGCGGGGAGGCGGTCGCGTACGTCATGCAGGCCGACCAGTTCACCTACCTCCTCGGCAACTACCTCGCCGAGTTCACCGGACTCCTGCGGATGTTCACGCTCCTGTGGGTCGCCCTGCTGTTCGCGTCGCCGCTGTTGCTCCTGCTCACGGGGATTCCGCGCGCCGCCCTCGCCTCGATGTTCGTTGGGATGCACCTCGGGATGGCGGTCACGATACGGGTCGGCCTCTTCCCGATCGTCGTCGTCGTCGGCTTCCTTCCGTTCCTCCAGACGCCCGTTTGGGACGCCCTGGAACGCGGTGTCGACCGACTGGGCTGGTCGACGGCGCTCGCTCGCTGGCGAGACCGCTTCGAATCCCTGGCGCAGACCGGTCTCTCGGCCGGCGCGTCGCTCCCCCGACCGGCGCCGTCGGAGCGTATCGGTGACTTCCGCGGTAGCGACCTCGCCGCGGGTCTCTCCCGCGGACGCGTCCTCTTCTCGACGGTCCTGCCGTACGTCTTCCTCGTGTTGATCCTCCTGTCGAGCGCGGCGTCGGTCGGCTACGCCGAGGTTCCGGAGCCCGCCGGCGACGCCTTGGACGCCGCCGAGATGGACCAGTCGTGGCAGATGTTCGCGCCCGACCCGATCCGCACGACGCGGTGGTACGTCGCGGCCGGGACGCTCGAGGACGGCACCCAACGGGACGTGTTCCGCGACGCCCCGGTCACCTTCGACAGGCCGGCGCGCGCGGAGACCACCTATCCGACCTCGCGCTGGCGGAAGTACCTCAAGAACGTCTACGGCGCCGACAACGAGAACCACCGCTCGTACCTCGCGAACTACCTCTGCGGGGAGTGGAACCGCACCCACGAGACGGCCGTCGAGAACGTGACCGTCTACCAGTCGTACGAGCGAACGAACCCCTACAACGGGACGGTCGAGGCCGCGGACCGGTTCGAACTGATCGAGTACGACTGCTCTGGCCCGTTCGTTCAGCGGGAGTGAGCGGCGCCGACGGCGCCGACCGACGGCGTCCCCGGGTCCGCGCCGGCGTCAGGAGCCGTCGCCCGCGGCGTCGGCGGGCTCGACCTCGATGAGCCGCGCGATCTCCTCGGGGAGGCTCTGGTCGTCCGTCGGCGTCTCGACGGTCACCATCCCGAACGGCGCCACGTCGACGACGGCGAGCTCGACCTCCGGGCGGACGCCGGCGTCGGAGAGGTAGCGAAGCTCGGCGTCGCCCTGGTGTCGGATCCGGCGGACGACCACGCGGTCCCCCTCGTCGGCGTCGACCAGCCGGACCGTGTCGCCCGCGGTCGGCAGCGAGAGGTCGGCGTCGGGGATCGGATCGCCGTGCGGGTCGACCGGCGGGTTGCCGAGCGCCTCGGCGATGCGGTCGCTCAGCTTCTCGGAGACGTGGTGTTCGAGCCTGTCGGCCTCGTCGTGGACGTCGACCCAGCTGTAGTCGAGCTGCTCTGTCAGGAACGCCTCTAAGAGCCGGTGGTGCCGGAGGATCTCCAAGGCGACGACCTCTCCCTCCTCCGTGAGCGTCACGCCCTTGTACTCCTCGCGGTCGACCAGCCCGCGCTCCTCGAGCTTCTTCACCATCGAGGAGACCGTCGGCGACGTGACCTCGAGGTAGTCGGCGAGGGCGGAGGTCGACACCCGCTCGCCGGTGTCGCGCTCGATGGCGTAGATCGACTTGATGTAGTCCTCCATGACCGCGCTGATGACGTCCGACGACGCCCTCGGTCCGGGTCCGTCGCCGCCGGCGTCGGCCCCGGGTTCTCCGTTCGATCCGTTTTCGTCGCCCGCCTCGACGCCGTTCTCGTCGCCCGCCACGGTCAGTCACCCCCCGTTCCGGCGCCCGGGTCCGCGTCGTCGGTCTCGATGCTCCCCATCTCGGGGACCTCCCGCCCGCCGCGGGCCGACTGGAGCTTCCCGACGCCGACCGCGCAGACGTAGATGCCCACGGCGACGAGCACGATCACTCCGCCGGCGGTGACGCCGCCGTAGTAGGCGACGGCGATGCCGAGGAGGACCGCGAGCTCCGCGAGGACGACCGAGACGACGAGCGACTCGGTGAAGCTGCGCGACACCTGCGTCGCGCCCGCGACGGGCACGACGAGCATCGCCGCCACGAGGATGACGCCCATGATCTGCATCGCGCCGACGACGACCATCGCCGTCAGCATCACCATCACGCGGTTGTACCAGTTGACGGAGATCCCGGAGACGGCGGCCGCGGTCTCGTCGAAGGTCACGTACAGGAGCTGGTTGCGGGTCACCGCGACCGTCCCCACGATGACGACGAACAGGACGAGCAGGATCCCCGCGCTCTGGGGCGACACCGTCGAGAGGCTCCCGAAGAGGAACTGGTTCACGCCGACCGCGAGCCCGCCGGCGTTGAGGCTGATCAGCGTCGTCCCCAGCGCGAACCCCGTCGAGAGGACGATCGCCATCGAGACGTCGTTGTACGCGTCCGTCGTCTCGGAGATGAGCTCGATGAACAGCGCGGCGATCATCGCCACGACGACCGCGGTGAGGTACGGCGACACCCCGAGGTCGATGACGGCGTTGAGGAACAGCCCCACCGCGACGCCGGCGAACGCCGTGTGCGCCAGCGCGTCCCCGATGAGCGCGAGCTGTCGGTGGACGAGGAACGTTCCGATGAGCGGCGCCATCACGCCCACGCAGAGCCCGACGAGGATCGCCCGGTGCATGTACCGGTAGCGGGGGTTCAGCATCTCCAGGCCGGTGAGGTAGTACGCCCAGTCCATCAGCCAGTACCACTGGGCCAACACCCAGCGCAGCGCGGCGAAAATCGCCTCGCCGACGGCGGCGAAACCGCCCTGGAGCGTGAGCGCCGCCGGCTGGGTGCCCGCGGCGAGCGGCAGCGACTGGTCGACCGCGCCGAGGAGCCACGCGACGAGCGCGGCGGTCAGCGGGTCGCTCATTCGGCACTCCCCGTGAGGAAGCGCGCCTCGGTGCCGAACGCCCGCGCCAAGGCGTCGCTCTCGACGAACTCGTCGGTCGGGCCGTCGAAGTACACCTCGCGGTTGAGACAGACGACGCGGTCGGCGTGCTCGACGACCGCGCCGAGGTCGTGTTCGATGAGGACCACGGTGATCCCCGCGTCGTTGAGCGCGTCGAGCAGGTCGTAGAACGCGTCGACCGACTCGGCGTCGACGCCGACGGTCGGCTCGTCAAGCACGAGCAGGTCGGCCTCGCCCGCCAGCGCCCGGGCGATGAACACTCGCTGGCGCTGGCCGCCGGAGAGCCGCCCGATGCGCCGGTCGGCGAACGCGCTCATCCCGACGGTCGCGAGCGCGTCGTCGACGATCTCCCAGTCGGCGGCCGTGAGCCGCCCCGAGACGACGTTGGCGGTCCGTCGCGCCGTGCGGACGGGGTTCTCTGCCAGTTCGTCGGCGAACGCGCCGTCGGCCAGCCGGTCGAGGCCGAGGTACGGGAACCGGCCCATCTTCACCACCTCGCGGACGGTGATCGGCATGTCCTCGGCGGCGGTGGCCTGCTGGGCGACGTAGCCGACGCGCTCGCCGTCGTCGAACCGCGCCGCGTCCTCGCCGAACAGCCGGGCCGTCCCGGCGTCCGGGCCGAGCAGCCCGAGCATGAGCCGCATCAGCGTCGACTTCCCGGAGCCGTTCGGCCCCACGACGGCGACGTACTCGCCGGGCTCGACGCGCAGCGACACGTCCTCGACCACCGGGGTCGCCGTGTAGCCGAACGTGACGCCGGCGAGGTCGATCACCGACTCGTCCGCCTCGGCGACGGTCTCGGTCGCGCGCTCCGCGCTCTCGCCGACGGTCGCGGAGGCCGCGTCGTTCGCGCTCATATCGGCTCGAAGTTCCGCCACTGTTCGACCCACCCGTCCGTCGGCGCCGCGGCCTCGGGCGTCTCGTTGCCCAAGACGATCTCGAAGGTCGGCATGTTGATGTTGTACGCGATCTCCTCGTACCCCCAGTCCTCCGCGAGCCACTCCTCGCGGATCCCGGCGTACGGCGTGACGGGGAAGTACGCCTCGACGGCGGTCTCGCGGACGAGCTGCTGGGCCGGGAGCTGCGACTCGAAGACCCCGTTCGCGATGTACCGGATGTCGTTCTCGCGGATCACCCGCGTCGCCTCGCGGATGTCGGCGGGCTTGACGTCGCCGCTCGCCGCGAGGCTGGTCACCAGCGGCCGCATCCGGACGCCGTACCGCACCCCGATGTACTGGAAGGCGTTGTGCGCGGCCAGCTGGACCACGTCGCGGTCCGACCGGTCGAATATGGCCTCGTAGTCGGCGTCGATGCGGTCGAG
This sequence comes from Halorubrum sp. T3, assembly GCF_000296615.1. Lineage (NCBI taxonomy): Archaea > Methanobacteriati > Methanobacteriota > Halobacteria > Halobacteriales > Haloferacaceae > Halorubrum > Halorubrum sp. T3. Next base: position 869,274 of record NZ_JH815330.1, read on the forward strand.
CACGTCGCCTTTGTACCGCTCGGCGTTCTCGCGGATCGTCTCGGCGTGGTCCGGGACGAGGTCCGCGAACCCCTCGGCGATGTTGTCGACCGACCGCTTCGCGCGCAGCGGGTCCAGCCAGAAGTGCGGGTCCTTCCCGCGCTGGGTGCCGACCCCCTCCTCGTCGCGGTCGAGCGACGCCGCGAGGTCCACGAGTTCGATCCCCTCGCGGGCGTTTATCAGCGCGGTGTCCGTCCCGTCGGCCTCGACGGTCCGGATAGCGCGGTCGGCCCACGGCTGGAAGTCCTCGCCGACGTGGACGAACGCGTCCGCCTCGACGATCCGCCGGGTGATGCTCGCGTTCGGCTGCCAGCCGTGGCCGTGGAGACCCGTCGGAACGAGGTTCTCGACGGTCAGCGGGGTCCCCTCGGCGACCTTTCGCCCGAAGTCGTAGAAGCTGAAGAAGGAGGCGACGGCGACCGGCCCGCCGTCGTCGCCCTCGGCGCGCCCGGTTCCGACCGGCGCGCTCGGGAGCGCCGTACACCCGGCCACTCCGGCTAGGGCCGTCGCGCCGCCGAGGCGAAGCGCGTCGCGCCGCGTCACCGACCGTCCGTCGTCCGTGTCGGGTAACATATTACTTACCACATCCAATTGTTAGACTCGTCTAATCCTAGCTTTCTGCGTATATATACCCCTTTCGGTGACGGTGGCATCCGCCGGCCGAGCCGGGTGTGACGGAACCGTCGGCGAGCGCCGCGCCGCGATGTCGCCGCGCGGCGGCGGGGCTCAGTCGTCGAGGAACGTCGCGCCGCGCCCGATCCGGGTCTGGTACGCGCGCGCCTCGATGCCGGCGCCGGCGAAGGCGTCGAGCATCTCGGCCGCGACGTCGCGGCGGTCGCGCTCGCGGCAGGCGGCGATCACCGCGGGACCGGCGCCGCTGACGGTGACGCCGGTCGCGCCGGCGCCGAAGGCGCGCTCGCGGACGTCGTCGTAGCCGGTGATGAGGCGGGCGCGCTCGGGCGTGACGACCGGGTCGCTCATGCCGCGCCCCACGAGGTCTGGGTCCGAGCGACACATGCCGACCGCGAGCGTCGCCGCGTTGCCGACGGTCTCCACGAGCTCCTCCATCGAGGCGGTCTCGGGGACGACCCGGCGCGCGTCGCGGGTCGAGACCGCCACGTCCGGGAGGCAGACGACGAGGGGGATCGCGGCGTCGACCGAACAGGTGCCCTCGGCGGTCGTCACGGTGAACCCGCCGAGGATCGAGGGGGCGACGTTGTCCGCGTGCGCGACCCCGGAGACGACCGCCTCGCCCTCCGCGGCGATCGGGACCAGCTCCTCCCGCGAGAGCCCGCGGTCGTACAGTCGGTTGAGCGCGACCGCGGCGCCGGCGGCGCTCGCGGCCGAGGAGCCCAGTCCGGAGGCCGGGCGCACGCCCTTGTCGATGTGGATGCGCGCGGGCGCGTCGAGCGCCTCGACGACGGCACCGACGGTGTTCTTCTCGGGGTCCTCCGGGATGTACTGCGCGCCGACGCCCGTGACCTCGATCGTCGTCTCGGCCGCCTTCTCGACGGTGACGACGTCCGCCGGCCGCGAGAGCGCCGCCCCGAACACGTCGAAGCCGCTCCCGAGGTTCGCGCTCGTCGCGGGGGCCCGTACCGTTACCATGGCGGGGAGTGTCTCCCGGGGGGCAAAAAGGAGCGGGATCGAACAGAACGACGGCGGGGCCGTTCGCGGTCTGCGAAAGAGAAGGAGAGGGGACGCGTCGAGGCGGTTCGGTCGAGCGCTCCGTTCGGCGACGTTCGGCCGCGTCAGCGGGCCATCGTCCACAGCAGCGTGCCGACCAAGACGAGCGGGATGCCGAGGAGAATGAAGGTCGGCGGCATCGTCGTGTACGGCGCCATCAGGAAGACGACCCCGAAGACGGCCAGAATCGACGCGATGACCTTCTGTGACTTCAGCGGCGCTGCCCCCAGGAGCGACACGAGGAGCCCGAACAGGACGATGTGCCCGAGGTGGTAGTTGAGCAGGAACGTGTCGATGACCAGCGGCGAGAGCATTCTTGGCTGGAGGTGCGAGCGATTCGCGCATTAAAGTTCCGTTTCTCGTGGCCGGCGCCCGCCGATCGCGTGCCGATCTTATAAGAGCCGTCGGTGCGACCGGGGACCGTGCGACTCGTTCAGGTCATGATTCCGGCGGGCAAGCGGGCGGCGGTCGTCCGCGCGCTCGACGACGAGGGGGTCGACTACGTCGTCACCGACGAGACGAGCGGCCGGGAGTACACCGCAGTCGCGACGTTCCCGCTCCCGACCGCCGCGGTCGAGCCGGTCCTCGACCGGCTGCGAGAGGCGGGGATCGACGAGAGTACCTACACCGTCATCGTCGCGGCCGAGACTGTCATCTCGCGGCGGTTCGAGGCGCTCGAAGAGGAGTACGAGGAGGAGGCCGAACACGGCGGCGACCGCATCTCGCGGGAGGAGCTCCAGGCGAAGGCGGAGGGGCTCGCCTCCGGACTGGGGACGTACGTGCTGATGACCGTTATCTCGGCGGTGATAGCCACGGCGGGGCTGCTGCTCGACTCGCCGGCGACCGTGGTCGGGTCGATGGTGATCGCGCCCCTCATCGGCCCCGCGATGTCGGCGGCGGTCGGCACCGTCGTCGACGACGATGCGCTGTTCCGGCGGGGCGTACGGATGCAGATACTGGGCGTCGTCGTCGCGATTCTCGCGGCGACGCTGTTCGCGTTCGCGCTGCGCGCTCTCGCCTTGGTCCCGCCCGGGCTCGACCCGCTCGAACTCGCGGAGGTGTCCGAGCGGCTCGCGCCCAACGTGTTGGTGCTCATCGTGGCCATCGGTGCCGGCGTCGCCGGGATCGTCTCGCTGATGACCGGCGTTTCGGCGACGCTCGTGGGCGTGATGATCGCCGTGGCGCTCATCCCGCCAGCGGCCGCCGTCGGGATCGGGATCGCCTTTTGGATCCCGCAACTCGTACTCGGCGCGGGCGTGATCGTCGCGGTGAACGTCCTCTCGATCAATCTCTCGGCGCTGATCGTGTTGTGGTACGAGGGGTACCGACCGCGACACTGGTTCCGCGAGGACGACGCCCGTTCGGCGGTGTTGAAGCGGGCGGTCATCCTCGTCCTCGCCATCGCGGTGCTGTCGGTGTTCCTCGGCGGGGTCACCTACGAGTCGTACGCCGTCTCGACGACCGAGGCGGACATCAGAACGGCCGTCGGCGACGAGCTGGCCGCGCTCGACTCGAACGTGGAGCTGCTGGAGCTGGACATCGAGCGGACCGGAACGATCCCCCCGCTCGAAACGGAGCGCGTCGACGTGATCGTCGGCGCGCCGCCGGGGAGCGACCTCGCCGGGCTCGCCGACGCGCTCGACGATCGAGTTGAGGCGACGATCGGCAGCGACGTACGGATCGAAGTCCGCATCGTCACCGTCGAACGGGCGTGAGGTCGATCAGGACCGGGTGACCGGAAGAGCAAGTGACTTTTATCGGGCCGTCGTGGGCTCCGCCAGTGACGGACTCAGAGCAACCCGACGACGATTCCATGCGGGAGGTCGTCGAGCGGTCCCGGAGCGGCGCGCCCGCGGTCGGCGAGGCCGTCCGGGACCGGTTCTCCTCGGACGAGGTGTTCCAGCGGATCATCGCGGCCGCGGACGAGGAGGTGACCTCGGGGAGCCGAGAGCTGTTCTTCAGCGGGCTCGCCGCCGGGCTGGCGATCACGATCACGTTCATGCTGTACGCGTCGCTGACGGCGGCGACCGACTCCCACCCCATCCTGAGCGTCATGCTGTACCCGCTCGGGTTCATCTACATCATCATCGGCGGCTACCAGCTGTACACCGAGAACACGCTGCCGCCGGTGGCGCTGACGCTCGAGCGGCTCGCGAGCCTCCCCACGCTCCTCCGCCACTGGACGATCGTGCTCGCGGGCAACTTCGTCGGCGGCGGGATCGGCGCGCTCGTGCTGTCGTACGGCGGCGTGTTCACGGGCGACACCGTCGACGCGGCGCTGTACATCTCCGAGGGGGGGTTCAGCGTCGGCACCGTGCCGCTGTTCTTCAAGGCCGCGATGGCGGGGCTGATCGTCGCCGGCGTCGTCTGGGTCGGCTTCGCCTCCACCGACTCCGTGAGCCGGATGCTCGTCGTCTACCTCGCGTTCCTCGCGATCCCGCTCGGCGACCTGTTCCACGTGGTCGTCTCCTTCACCGAGGTGCTCTACCTGTTCTTCGAGTATAACATCCCGCTGTACGGCGCCGAGATCAGCCTCTACTCCGGGATCGTCGGCTTCGTGATCCCGGTGTTACTCGGGAACACCATCGGCGGGGTCGTCTTAGTCACGCTCGTCAACTACTTCCAGACCAGCGAGGAGCGCCTCGAAGAGGCGCGCTTCGAGGGCGTCAGCCGCCGCCTGACGGTCCCCGAGTGGGTGTTCGGCCGCGCGGCCGGTCGCTCGTACGTCCCCATCTTGGACGCCACCGAGGCGACGCTGTTCGCGGGCGAGGGATACCGGATCATGGTGCCGATCACGAATCCCCGGACGGACGGCCCCATCGTTGAGCTGGCTGCGCGGCTCGCGAGCAGCCACGAGGACGGCGTCGTCCACATCGTCCACGTCGTTCAGGCGCCCGAGCGCATGTCGCTGTCCTCCGGTGACGCCGGACGGCGGATCGCGGACGTCTCCGCGGAGGGGATGGCGAACCTCCGGTCGACCGCGACGGACTACGACGTCGACGTGTCGACCTCAACGGTCGTCTCGCACCGCTCGTTCGAGGAGGTGTTCAACATGGCCCGCCGGACCCGTCCGGACGCGGTGCTGATGGGCTGGGGCGACGACCAGCTGTGGAGCGCCGCCCGCGCCGAGCGGCCCATCGACGAGCTGACCAACCAGCTCCCCTGCGACTTCCTCATCCTCAACGAGCACGAGCTGGACACCTCGCGGATCCTCATCCCGACCTCCGGCGGGCCGGACTCGGACCTGAGCGCGGAGGTGGCGAAGGTGCTCGCCGACACCGTCGGCGCCGAGGTGACGCTGCTCCACGTGGTCGACGGGCCCGAGAACAGGGGACGGGGGGAGGCGTTCCTCGCCAACTGGGCCGAGGAACACGGCCTCGAGGACGCTGAGTTCGTGGTCGACGACGGCGGCGACGTGGAGACCGGCATCTGCGACGCGGCCGCCGACAAGACGCTCGTCATCATCGGCGCCACGGAGAAGGGGCTGCTCTCGCGGCTCGTCTCGAACTCGCTGCACCTCGACGTGATCCACGACGTCGACGCGTCGGTGCTGCTCACCGAACGCCCCAGCAGCCGGTCGCTGCGCGAGCGGCTGTTCGGCTCCGGCCGCCGCGCCACCGACATGTCGGGCGGCGTCGAGCGCGACCCCGAAGAGTCGGAGGGCACGAACGTGCGCTCCGTCGAGGACGGTCAGCTCGCCGTCGACGACGGCAACGGCGACGGCGACGGACCCGACACCGACGGCGGCTCCGCCGACGCCGCGGACGCGGCCGTCAACGACGCGCTCGACGAGCGGGAGGAGGCGGCCGACAGCGGGCACTCCCCCGAGGACGAACAGCCGCACCTCGACGACACGTACGTCGTGGACCACGACGACGCGGACGAGGAGGCCGCCGAGGAGGCGGCCGACGACGACGCGGCCGCCGAGCGGGACGACGAGGCCGACGACGGCCGATAGGCAAAACGGCTCTTTGTGTTATCTGCGGCTTATACGTCGTCGGGAAGCGAACGGTCGCGTATGAACAGGCGACTGACGGCACTCATCGGCATCGCGGCGCTCGTCGCGCTGGCCGGCTGTACGGGGTTCGCGGGCACCGCCACCCCGACCGGCGGCGACGAGGCGCAACTGGAGCGGAGCATCGAAGTGACGGCCGCGGGCGAGGCGACGTCGGCGCCCGACCGCGCCACCCTCCGCGTCGGGGTCACCGCGACCGGCGACGACGCCGCGGGCGTGCGCGACGAGCTGGCCGCCGGCGAGGAGGAGCTCCGGACGGCGCTGACCGACTGGGGGCTCGACGACGACGCGATCCGGACGGAGCGGTACGACGTTCGCGAGAGCTACGAGACCCGCGACGACCCGAACCGGACGCGGTACGAGGGCGTCCACCAGTACGCGATCGAGCTTGATGACGTCGACGCAGTCGGCGAGGTGATCGACGTCGCGATCGACGCCGGCGCGGACGAGGTCCAGCGGATCGAGTTCGGACTGAGCGAGGAGACCGAGCGGGAGGTCCGCGAGGAGGCGATCGCGACGGCCATGTCGAACGCCGACGACGACGCGGCCGCGCTCGCGAACGCGAGCGACCTGGAGGTCTCGGGCGTCTACGAGGTGTCGACGACGCAGTCGGGATCGCGGCCGTTCATCGCTGAGAGCTTCGACGCGGCGGCCGGCGGCGACGCGGGCGGCTCGACGGCCGTCGAGACCGGCGACGTGAGCGTGCGCGTCTCGGTGAACGTCGTCTACGAGGCGACGCCGGCCTGACGGCCGAACGGGGACGCATCGATCACAGGCCGCTGTTACACTCATATTTTTAGACAGTTTACGACCTGAAAAAGCCGATTAATTGGGCCCTTCTTGATCGAGTGCGGGAGTGAGTATCGCAGACTGGCGGCCGTGATGTAGTTTTTAAATAGTCGTGAGCGACGGCGACGAGCTTTTAAACCCGAATGCGGTGGCGCGCCTGCGAGCGGCCGGAGCGAAGCGGAGGCCGCGAGCCAGCCCGCGAGGGACGCCGCGAGCGGAGCGAGCGGCGAGGTTGGGGAGGCGTGAGGTGCTGTGCGGTGCCGTGCGGGGCGGGACTCAAAGGGGCAGCTGGTGAGGCAGGCGCAGGCGACACAAGCACCGCAACGAGGGAGCGGTAGCGACCGAGTGAGGCGCGCAGCGAGCGTGCGCCTGCCTCACCAGCTGGGGCTTTGTAGGTGTCAACCGCAGCAGCCTCAACTATTTATAAACAGCCGACAGCAACCTCGCTGTTCTGCTTATAAATGCCCTCACCAACCACGTACTACACGTACTCCCGCGACTACTCCCCGTCTCGCGTGGGCAGGTCGGGCTCGTAGCCGACCGCGTCGACCGCCATGTCGAGGACGTCCTCGACGTTCTCCTCTTCGGTGACGCTCATCGTCGCGTCGACGGACTCCGCCTTCACCGCCTCGAAGCGGTCGTGTTTGTTCGCCACCGTGAGCAGCGGTACGTCCGCGCCGAACAGTTCCCGGACCTCCTCGCGGAGCTCTAACTGGACGTCGAGGGGATAGCCGCAGTCGCCGGAGGGGTCGATGACGAAGACGACGGCGTCCGCGAGGTGTTCGAGGGCGCTCACCGCCTGCCGCTCGATGTCGTTGCGCTCGTCCTCCGGGCGGTCGAGCAGGCCGGGCGTGTCGACGATCTGGTAGCGGACGTGGTTCCGGTCGAAGTGGCCGATCTGGACGCCCTTCGTGGTGAACGGGTACTCCGCGATCTGGTTCGACGCGCGGGTGACGCGGTTGACGAACGAGGACTTCCCGACGTTCGGGTAGCCGGCGACGACGATGGCGGGCTCGTCGGGGTCGATCTCCGGGAGCACCTTCAGCTGGTCGCGGGAGTCGCCGATATAGCGCAGGTCGGACTCGATCTGGTCCATCACGTCCGCCATGCGGGCGAACGCCTGTTTGCGGTGTTTCCGCGCCGTATCGACGTCGGAGTTCCGGATCTTCGTCGTGTACTCGTCGCGGAGGTCCTCGATCTGGCGGCCGGCCCACATCACCTGCGAGAGCGCCTGTCGGAGGCGGTCGACGTCGACGATGGCGTCGGCGAGCTCGTAGTAGAACGGGTCGACGTCGAAGCCGAAGTCGGGCCACGAGGTGACGACGTTCTCCAAGTTGTCCGAGAGCACGTTGCCGGCGGTCCGGAGCATCGACTCCTGCGCCTCGTGGCCGCGCTTCGCGCGCCCGGCCCGCGCCGCCCGCGAGAACGCCTTGTCGACGAGCTCCTCGGAGCGCGGAGTCGTCGGGAGGCCCTCAAATATCATGTTGCCCCGACTTGACCGCCGACGCGTATAAGAGCGTCCGTTCGCGGACCGCCGCGACACGGCGGCACACGGTCGGACGCGCGGGGTGACGGAAGCGGGCGCCGCGCCGTCGTCCCGTCGGACGCCTCGGGCTCGCGGCCCCGCCGCGAACGAGATGAACGATCGTTATCTTTCTCACGCATATTTCGAGTTGTTCTTATGCTTCAAAAGAATATAACCGCGCATGGCACGCTCGTTCACGCCGACGGCGTACGAGGACCTCGACTCGGACCGCCGCCCGAGCTTGGCGGCGGCGCTGGTCCCGGTCCTCGCCGTCGTCGCGTTCCTCGGTATCGGCTCGGCCCTTCTGGGCTTAGACCCGCACCCGCCGCTCCTCTGGAGCATCGCCTTCGTCGGCGCCTTCGGACTGTGGCTCGGCTACGACTGGGACGAGCTGTTCGACGGCATCGCCAACGGGCTCGTGATGGGGCTCCAGGCGATCCTGATCATCTTCACCATCTACGGGCTGATCGCCACCTGGGTCAGCGCCGGCACCATCCCGAGCTTGATGTACTACGGGTTGGAGGTGCTCTCGCCGACGACGTTCCTCCCGGCGGCCGCGGTCCTCGCCGCGGTCGTCGCGTTCGCGATCGGCTCCTCGTGGACCACCGTCGGGACGCTCGGCGTCGCCTTCGTCGGCATCGGCGCGGGGCTCGGCGTTCCCGCCCCGATGACGGTCGGGGCGGTCCTCTCGGGCGCGTACGCCGGTGACAAGCAGTCGCCGCTCTCCGACACCACGAACCTCGCGGCCGGCGTCACCAACACCGACCTGTACGGCCACATCCGCCGCATGCGGACCGGCACCGCGATCGCCTTCGGGCTCGCGGTCCTCGGCTTCGCCGCGCTCGGCCTCCGCACAAGCGGAGCCATTCCGGCGGGCCGGATCGCCGAGATACAGGGCGGGCTCACGGAGACGTACGCGATCACGGTCGTCGCGTTCGTCCCGCTCGTCGTCACCTTCGGGCTGGCGCTGCGCGGCTACGCCGCGCTCCCGACGCTCGTCGCCGGCGTGTTCGCCGGCGCGTTCACGACGATCCTCCTCCAGGGGACCGGCTTCGTCGCCGCGTGGGAGGTGTTCATGTCCGGGACCGCGCCGGAGTCGGCCTCTGAGACCGTAAACGACCTCCTCGCAACCGGCGGCCTCACCGGCTCCGCGTGGACGATCACGGTCGTCGTCGCCGCGCTCTCGCTCGGCGGAATCTTAGAGCGCACGGGCGTCCTCGCGGTGATCGCGCACGCGTTCACGTCGGCCGTCCGGAGCCCGGGCGCGCTCGTCGCGGGGACTGGCGTCTCCGCGATCGTTATTAACGCGCTCACCTCCCAGCAGTACATGAGCATCGTCCTCCCGGGCGTCACGCTCCGGAACACCTACGACGAGTTCGGGCTCGACACCGACCAGCTCTCCCGCGCGGTCGAGGCCGCCGGGACGCCGACCGGCGCGCTGTTCCCGTGGCACGCCGGCGCCGTCTTCATGGCGAGCGCCACCGGCGTGCCGACGCTGGAGTACGCGCCCTACTACCTGTTCGCGTTCCTCTCGCCGCTCGTGTTGTTCGTCATGGCCGCGACCGGCTACACGATCGACGTGGGCCCGCTCGCGGCCGGGGCGCCAGCCGCCGACGAGCCGGCCGCGGCGACCGACGACGACTGAGCCGCGACTTCCGAGGCCCTCAGCCCGGACGTCGAAACGCGAGACTGTACATCCGCCCGACTGATTCCGACCCGATCTCGGTCGCGAGCCCGCGAGCGGTCGCCGACAGCGCATCGCCCGCTTCACCGGGACATTCCGCGGCCATGGAGGCCGCCTCGTCGGCGTGTGCCGAGACGTGACTCTCGGTCCAGGGGACCGGCTCCAAGAGCGTCCGCTCCCGATCGAACTCCCAGTTGTGGCCCGCGAAGAACCGTCGCAGGAACGCCGCCGGGTAGAAGGTGAGCGCCGGGCGGCAGCGGGCCAGTTCCGACGCGGCGTTCTCGACGGCGAACAGCTCGCCGATCGCGGCGCCGTCTGGCAACGGGTCGTAGTCGTCGACGACGAGGTGCGCACCCGGAGCCGCGACCCGAGAGAGCTCCTCGGCCACCGCCGTCAGCGCTGCCGGATCGAGGACGTTACACAGGCCGTGCGCGGTGATCAGCTCGACGGAGCCGTCGGGTAGTGGGATCGACCGGAGGTCCGCCTCCAGCACCGCCAGTCGGTCGGCGTCGTTGTCGCGGTCGCTACCGTCGCCGCCACTACCGTCGCCGCCGCTATCGGCGACGCGTCGGCGCGTCGTCCGCGCGTGGTCCCGGTCGTTCGTCACGGCGTACACCCGAGCGGCGCCGTTCGCGAGCAGTCCGGCGGTCGCGTTCCCCATGCCCGCACCGGCCTCCAGACAGCGTCTCCCGGTCACCGGCCGGTCGTCGAGCGCGGTCGCGACCGTGTCTGGCACGTCCATTCGCCGTTCTCAGTGGTGGAGCTGTTCGGGAACCGGGCTGTCGTCGTGGCGCGCCCGTTCGATCACCGACCGCTGAGCGGCCTCGTCCATGCCGTCGTAGTCGGCCGCGGCCTCGAGGATCATGGTGACAAGCTTCGGATCGCCGGCGTTGATGACGCTGGTGAGCCCCTGTGCGGCAGCGAAGTCGAACCGCTCGCGGATCTCGTCGGGCGCGGTGACCGGCCGGTACCAGTTCGCGAACGGTCGGTCCGCCTCGGGAAGCTCGTCGGTCGGCGGCCACGAGCCGCCGGCGAACGCCTTGATCCCCAGCGTACCGACGTTCTTCTCGTCGGCGCGGGCGAGGACCGCCTCGTAGTCGTACTCGTCGTCGTCCTTCCCGACGACGACAGGGTTCAGGGGGAACATCACCGACTCGAGGTCGTCGATGCGGTCGAGCGCGTCGAGGATGAGTCCCGGGTCGCCGTGGCTCGTCAGGCCGATGTGGTCGATCAGCCCCTGCTCTTTGGCCTCGCGAAACGCCGTGAGCGCCCCGTCGTCGCCCGTAATCTCGTTCAACTCCTCGTCGTACTCGAGCCCGTGGACCTGATACAGATCGATTTTCTCGACGCCGAGGCGGTTCAGCGACCGGTCGAGCTTGCGCCACGCGCCCTCGTAGGTCCGCTCTTGGGTCTTACAGCCGAGAAAGATCTCCTCGCGGTGTTGGCGGAGCTTCGGGCCGAGCTTCAGCTCCGCGTCGCCGTACGTCGGGGCCACGTCGAAGTGATTGACCCCGTAGTCGAGGACGTGTTCGACCAGCTGGTTCGCGCCTTCCTGTTCGAGCCAGTTGAGCGCGATCGCCCCGAACGTCATGACGGTGCTGTCGTGGCCGGTGTCGCCGAGCGGGCGGGTCTCCATACGTGCGCCATCTCGCTGGCCCGACATAACGGTTTCCGGGCGTAAGCCGGACGTCGCGGCCGCCCTGAAGCGGGATGCGGTCCGGTAGGTTTACCGCCGTCGGCGCCCCCCGATTCGCACATGAGTTTGGAGGTCGCCGTCGCCGCCCCGTTCAAGACCCGGGCCCAGGACCGGCTCGGCGAAGGGGAGTTCGTCGTCGCGCTGTCGTTAGAGCGGGAGTGGTTCTCGCCCGACCAGGCGAAGCGCCTCGTCGACGTCGCCGTCGGTCGCGGGCTGCTGTCGTCCGAGGACGGCGACTTAGTCCCGCAGTTCGACCCGGCCGAGGTGACCGTCCCGGAGGGGTTCGCCCCGGACGAGTCGGTGCTCCGCGAGCAGTCCACCTTCGAGAGCGCGCTCGACGCCATCGTGGCCGCGGGCGTCGAGAAGCAGCGCGCGGTCGCCGCGATCAACGAGCGCCAGCGAGCCCTGTCGGTCACCATCGAGGCAGCCGCGGTCCTTTACGCCCGCGAGCAGGGCGCCGCGGTCGACCGCTTGGCGGCCGACGTGCGCGAGGAACTCGCCGCCGCGGCGGGCGACGACGGGGGCGCGGCGACCGGCGGGACCGACACGGCCGAACCGAGCGACGCCGACGACTCGGGGGCCGCCTGAGATGGTCACGGACCGCCTCGCCGACGGCGTCCGGATCGCCGAACTGCTCGCCTCCGAGGTGACCGGCAACGAGAGCGACCTCCGCGGGCTGGCGGTCGTCGACGCCGATCGCGACGTCGAGCCGACGGCCGACGGCGCGCTGGCGTACCGGATCGCCGACGAGGGCTCCGGAACAGACGAGAGCGCGACCGAAGCCCTCGTCGAGGTGTACGTCCAGCCGGACCGCGCGCTGATCGAGGCGGTCGTCGCCCCGGACGCGGCCGCGGACGCGGCGAAGGAGGTCGACCTCCGCGCCCGTCCGAAGGCGGTCCACCCGCCGCGCACGCTGGTGTTCGTCGAGGACGGCGCGCAGGTGAAGCGGGCGCTCGGGGTCCTCGAAGCGGTCGGAAACGCGTCGGATACCGAGTAGCCGACGGCCGACGCCGACCGGTGAAAAGAAAAGCGTCCTCGCCGCGCAGTCGTCGACTACTCCGGCTGTCCGCCGTCGCCGACCGCGACGGTCGGCCCGGGCGCGGCGCCCGGGTCGACGTCGTCGCCGGAGACGTCGAATTCGCGGACGAGCGCGCCGAGCCGCTCGGCCTGCTCCGCGAGCGAGCCGGCCTCCGTCGTCGCCTCGTTCATCGCGGTCAGCTGCTCGTCGGCGGCCTCGGCGACCGCGTCTGCCTCGTCGGCGGTCGACCCACTGATGTCCGCGACCTCCTCGGCCATCGAGACGGTCTCCTCCGTGCTGGCGGCCTGGTCGTCGGTGGCGCGGCTGATCTCGCGGATCCCCTCGCCGGCCTCGGCGGCGTTGTCCGACACCCGCGCGAACGCGTCCGCGGCGTCCTCGACGGCGTCGGCGCCGACGGCGATGTTCTCCTCGGCGCTCCGGACCGCCTCGACGGTCCCCTCGGTCTGCGACTGCGTGGCGCCGATCAGCTCCTCGATCTCCGTGGCCGCGTCCTGGGTCTCCTCGGCGAGCTGTTTCACCTCGTCGGCGACGACCGCGAACCCGTCGCTCCCGCCGCCGCCCCCGCCCGCGCGGGCCGCCTCGATGTTGGCGTTCAGGGCGAGCAGGTTGGTCTGCTCGGCGATGTCGCCGATGAGGTCGACGATCTCGCCGATGTCCTCCATCCGCTCGTCGAGCTGCTGGACCGTCTCGGCGGCGTCGTCGAGCGCCTCGCGGGACTCCTCGACGCGCTCGATGGCAGCCTCGGCGGTCTCCTCGCCGTCGTCCGCGATGTCGGCGGTCCCCTCGGCGACCTCGACGACCGTCTCCGTCGAGGAGGCGACCTCCTCGATCGTCGCCGAGAGGTCGTTCATCTCGTCGGACACCTGCCGGAGCATCTCGCGCTGCTCGTCGGCGCCCTCGGCGATCTCCGTGACGGACTGGCTGACGGCCTCGCTCCGGTCGGCCGCGGTCTCGACGCCGTCGACCGTGTTCGCGCTCGCGGTCGACACCTCCTGGGCGAACGACCGGACCTCGCCCATCGCCTCGTCGATGTCGTCCATCATCCCGTTGAACGCCTCGCCGATCTGGGCCATCGCCTCGCTCTCGCTTGCCGCGTCGAGCCGGACGGTCAGGTCGCCGTCGGCCGCCCGGTCCATCGCGGCGCTGTAGTCGTCCGCCTTCGTCTCGAGGTGGCTGTTCAGCCGCTCGACCTCCTCGCGGCGCTGTTCGACCTCCGCCTTCGCCGCCTCGACGTCCTGTATCTCCGACTGCTTCCGCTCGGCCAGTTCGAGCTGCTCGCGCGCCGCCTCGCGCGACTTCTCGATCGAGTACCAGTTGACCATCAGCGCGCCCGCCAGCGCGAGGACGAACACCGCGTGAATCCCGCCCCAGACGATCGGGTTCTCGATCGCCGCGGTGTGGTTGTAGACGAGGCTCGAGTCGATGAGGCTGAACGCGCCGTGGCCGATCGCCACGTACCCGACGCCGACGGCGAACGGGAGCCAGTCCTCGTACAGCGCGAGCACCCCGATGAACACGAAGAAGCTGAAGTGCGCCTCGATGTACCCGCCCGACAGCTTCACCATCGCCATCGAGACGGTCATGAGGCTGAACGCCGTGAGCACCGTCCGCTGGCGGCGCCCGAGCCCCGACCAGTTCGCCAGCGCGGCGGTCGCGAGGATGACGGCGACGAACCCGCCGAGCATCCACGGCGGCGTCGCCGGGATCTGCGCGCCGGTGATCGACTCGGTCCCGCTGTACAGCCCCATCGCGATCAACAGCGGCACCTGTACCACGGTCGCGATCAGGATGTTCCGGTGGCGCGGCGCCCACATCTCTTCCGGCATCGAAGTGCCGTCAGGGATGTACCGGATCACCTCTCGTACGCTCCCGGTCAGCCCGCCCGATCCGCCCGAATCTATCCCGGTCGCAGTCTCTGCCATACCCGTGGGTTGTCGTATGTTTTAAAAACACATCGCCTCCAACTATTATCCCTGATACCGTCGTTTAGCGTGCGCAGCGACGCTAAGAAACTGGAGCCATTCGCTGACGAGACTCCTCTTTCGGCCCATTTTGCTGGTAAATTGACGTAGTCCGAACTGGTTCGGTCGATCGGCGGTCCCGATCGGCCGTCCCTCGATTCAGCTCGACGGATCGAGTCGCCGCCGGGCCGCGACGGTGCCGTCGACCGCGCGGCCGACGACTTTTATATCCGTCCGGACCGCCGTACGGTCGTGACGCTCGATCCGATCCACGTCGAGAACATCGCCCAGCTCGCGTACGGCATCGGCGGCGACGTGGACGCGACGGACCACGACGACCTCGCCGAGCGCGTGTGGCGCGAGTGGCTCCCCGAACTGCGCCGCGACGGGCGGGTCGTGATCGCGGCGCTCGGCGACCACGAGCGCCGCCGGGCCGCCATCGACGACGTGGCGCTCGCCGAGCGCCCGTTCGAGACCGTCCACGGCCTCGACTCGGGGACGATCAACCCGACGACATTTAAAAACGGCCTCGTCGTCGACGTCGCGCACGCGGCGATGGCGAGCTCGCCGACGGATCTGGACCTCCACCGCGACCGCACCATCGTCGCCACCGTCCACGCGGGCGACTCGACTGCCGGCTTCGACAGCGAGTGGACCCGCCGCGACGAGGGGCACACCAAACAGCGCGTGCTCCACGTGCCGCGGGTGAACCGCTACGCGGAGCGGGTCGTCCACGCGCTCGCCCTCTACCTCGCGGAGGGGACCCACGCGCTCGACCGCGCCGACGAGGTCGACGAGCTGCTCGTCCTCGACGGCCCCATCTACCCGAAGGAGCTCTTCACCTGGGCCGACCGCGACCCCGAGCTCGGCGCGCTCGCCCGCGAGGCGAAGCCCCGCGCGGTGATCGAGAAGTACGTCCGCCTCGTCGAGCGGTTCGCCGAGCGCGGCGTGCCGCTGGCCGGCTTCGTGAAGAACCCCGCGAGCGGCGCCGCGGTCCGGGCGCTCTCGCGCGCCGGCGTCGAGTCGCCGTGGCCCGACGACACGGCGCTTTTCACGCGGCTGCTGGAGCGGCGGGAGCAGGGTGACGGCGCCGAACCCGTCGGAACGGACGGTGACGACCCCGCGGCCGCCCGCGGCGCTCGCCTCGACGACGACCTCACGTTCACCACCTGGTTCCGCAGCCGCGGCGGCGCGGACGCGCCGATGGCCGCCGACGGCGACGCGCTCGGCGTCGAGCGCGAGCTCGACCCGGAGCTGTACGAGCCCACGTTCATGGTCGTCTACGACCCGCGGACCGACGTGACGTATAAGCTGGAGGCGCCGTACGCGTTCACCCGCGACGCGGCGACCCGCGAACGGCTCACCCGGCAGGTGGTCACCGAGGTGGCGGCGACGCGCGGCCCGCCGGAGCCGGTCTCGAAGGCCGACGAGCTGGCGCGGATCTCCGCGACCGAGAAGGCCGCGCTCCGCCGGAAGTTCGAGGAGCGCCTCGGCAGCGACCAGCAGGCGACGTACGACGACCTGCGCTGGGGGAAAGAAACGTACTGAACCGCCGGCGAGACGGCGCGGGGCAGGGCGGGGCGAGACGGCGCGACCGACGCCGACGCCACCGTCACTCCGCGTCCGGGCGCATCGCCGCCCGCATCGCCACCGTCCCGATCTCCGCCGAATGGTCCGCGATCCGGCCGAGCGCGTCAAGCAGCCGCGTCAGCGCCCGTGCGTCGGCCGCCGTTCCGTCGAAAGACGCGTCCGAGTCGTCGAAGACGGCCGCTTCGAGGTTGTCGAGCCCGGCGGTCACCTCGTCGCGGTCCGCCAGCACCTCGTGCGCGTCCGTCGCGCTTGCCCCTTCGAGGACCGCCGTGGCGGCCGCCGCCACCAGCGCTTCGGCGTCGTCGACCGTCGCTTCGAGATCCGCGACGAGCCGGTCGCCGATCGCCGCCGAGGAGTCCCCGGCGGTCTCAGCGACCGTGACGCTCAGGTCGGCGACGGCCGTGAGTTCCCTCGCGGTTACGTAGTAGTCGAAGAGCGCCGGACGGTCCACGCCGAGGCGGTCGAGTTCCGCCATCGAGACGAGCGAACGGTTGAGGTGGCGGGCGACCATCTCGAACAGCCGGTCCGCCTCCGCCGCCCGCTCGCGGAGTCGTTCGAGGTCCGCGTCCCGGTCTCCGCAGAAGGCGACGGCGGCTTGTCTGAGCGCCGACCGAGCGACGAACCGGAGCTGGACGACCGTCTGGCGAACGGACACGTCCGCGGTCTCCAACACGCTGTGGAGCGCGAACTCGTCGGCGGTGTCGGCGGCGACCTCCGTCCCGACCAGCCCGCGGTTCGTCTCCCGCGCGGCGCGGAGCTGGCCGTCGGCAAGCGAGTCGCGGGGGGTGAGGGTCACCCGCTCGTAGCCGGTCGCGTAGGCCGCTCGAAGCAGCCGTCGCACGAGGGCCGCGTCGTCCCCGTCGACGTCGAGCGCGACGCCCTCCAACGCCGCGCCGTCCCGCTCGGAGCTCCGCACGACGATGGAGCCGTCGGCGTGCGCGTAGAGGCGCACCTCGGTCCCGGCGTCCAGACCGCGTTCGACGGCCCAGCGCTTGGGGACCGAGACGGTGTACGTCCCGCCGCCGACCCGCTGGAGTTTTCGGGTCTCCATCGTCTCAGTAGAGGAGTTCGGCGTCGTGTTCGACCATGTACACCGTCCTCGCGGCGACGTTGACGGCGTGGTCGCCGACGCGCTCGACGTCGCGGACCGTGAGCAGCAGCCGGGAAACGTCGTCGAGGACGCGCTCGACGCCCCAGGAGTCGTCCGCCACCTCGCCCGTCGCGCGCTCGACGAGGTCGCGGACGACCTGTTCGCTCGCGCGCTGACACAGGGCGTCGATCCGGTCGTCGCCGGCGTGGATCTCGCGGCACAGCTCGATGTCTCGCGTCCGGTAGGCGGTCAGCGCGTCCTCGACCGCGTCGCGCGCCTCGCGGCCGATCGCCACGGCGTCGACCGCCGGCGGCGACTCGCCGGGCTCCGCGAGCGCGTACCGTCCGAAGTTCGTCGCCAGGTCGCCGATCCGTTCGAGGTCAGTCAGGATCTTGAACGAGGCGGCCACGAACCGCAGGTCGCTCGCGACGGGCTGTTGGAGCGCGAAGAGGTCGATACAGTCCGCCTCGACGGAGAGGTACGCGTCGTTGATCGCGTCGTCGCCGTCGATGACCTCGCGGGCGACCGCCGGGTCGCCCGACTCTAAGGCGTCGAGTCCCGTCTCCAACTGGTCCAAGACCGCCTCGCCGAGCGCGACGACCCTGTCTCGGAGGTCGTCTAGCTCGGTGCGGTATCGGTCTCTGGGCACGCTGGTCACCCGAACTTGCCGGTGACGTAGTCCTCGACCCGCTGGCTCTCCGGGTTCTCGAATATCTTCTCCGTCTCGTCGTACTCGACGAGCTCGCCGCCGGTGAGGAACACCGCCGTCTGCTCGGAGATGCGCGCGGCCTGCTGCATGTTGTGCGTGACGATGACCACCGTGTACTCCTCCGCGAGCTCGTCGATCAGGTCCTCGATCTTGGCGGTGGCGATGGGGTCGAGCGCCGACGCCGGCTCGTCCATCAGGATGACCTCGGGGTCGGTCGCGAGACAGCGCGCGATGCAGAGCCGCTGCTGCTGGCCGCCCGACAGCCCGAGCGCGTTGTCGTCGAGCCGGTCGTTCACCTCCTCCCAGATGGCGGCCCGGCGGAGCGACCGCTCGACGAGGTCGTCGAGCTCCTCGGTGTCGTCGCGGCCGAGCGCGCGGGCCAGAAGCCCCGTTTCGAGGTCGCCGTGCTTCCGTGGCCCGTAGGAGACGTTGTCACGGATCGACTTCGGGAAGGGGTTGGGATTCTGGAACACCATCCCCACCCGCTTCCGGAGCTCCACGAGGTCGACGCCGTCGGCGTACACCTCCTCGCCGTCGAGCCTGACCGACCCCTCGACGCGCGCGCTCCGGATGCGGTCGTTCATGCGGTTGAGCGAGCGCAGGAACGTGGACTTCCCGCAGCCCGACGGGCCGATGAGCGCCGTCACGCTGCGCTCGGGGATCTCCATCGAGATCCCGTCGAGCGCGTGGTCGCTGCCGTAGTACACGTCGAGGTCCTCGACCGCCATCTTCGGCGCGCCGCTGAACTGGTAGTTCGACCACTCGGGGTCGACGCGCTCGTCGGTCTCCCCGGTGGTGGTCTGTTCCGCCGCCGTCGTGGATTCGCTCGTAGCCTTACTCATGCTGTAACCTCCGCCGGAAGTAGATGCGAGTGCCGACGCCGATCGCGTAGAAGCTCAAGACGACGGCCAGAAGGACGAACGCGGTCGCCCAGCCGAACTCCTCGTTGCCGCTCACGCCCGCCGTGATCGTCGCGTAGAGCTGATACGGTAGCGCCGGCGCGCTCTGGAGGAGCGCGTCGTTGACGACGAACGGCGGCCGCGCGACGAACTGGAACGAACCCAGCACGCTCGGCGCGTCGTCGCGCAGCCCGCCCGCCATCACGAGCAGGATCGGGGCCGTCTCCCCCGCGATCCGACCGACCCCGAGGATGACGCCGGTGACGATGCCCGGGAGCGCCGTCGGGACGACGACGCTTCGGATCGTCTCCCACTGGCTCACCCCGAGCGCGGCGCTTGCGTCGCGGTACTCGTCGGGGACGGCCTTGATGGCCTCCCGACTGGTGATCGTCACCAGCGGGAGAAGCATGAACCCGAGCACTAACATCCCCGAGAGCAGCGACGTGGTGTTGCCGAACCGGGGGACGAGGAACGCGTAACCGAACAGGCCGAAGACGACGCTCGGCGTGCTCCAGAGGCCGTTCGTCGCGACCTCGACCAGCTGCGTGAACCGGCCGCGCTCAGCGTACTCGGAGAGGAAGACGGCCGCGCCGACGGCCAGCGGGACGCCGACGAGGACGGCGCCGATCACGAGCCACACCGTCCCGACGACGGCGGGGAAGACGCCGTTCGCCACGTCCGGCCGGAAGTTGTACCCGTCCATGACGAACGGCCAGCGGAACTCGAAGGCGAGCGGGTCGAAGACGATCCCCTGCGTCGCCCGGCCGAACCCCTTCACGCCGATGAAGAGGATCAGCGTCGCCAGGACGACGAGCATCCCGATCGCGTTGAGCCCGACGAGGAAGTACGCCGCCGACTGCCGGCCCGCGGCGCCGAATCCGCTCCGGGCCGACACCGCCGCCCAGCAGGCGACGAGCGACGCCACCCCAGCGAGCACCGGGATGACCATGTAGCCGGGGAACGTGACTGAGAACCCCTCTGGCGCCCACGTCCAGCCGGCGGTAACGACGTCGGCGAGGACGAGCGCGCCGACGAGCAGCGCGAGTCCGCCCGCGGGGAGCGTCGTCCCGAGGTCCTCGCGGGCGAGCGTGACGAAGCCGCCGACGGCCAGCCCCGCGACCAGCGCGGCCGGTAGGGAGACGACAAGCGGGAGCCCGAGCGTCTGGGACGCCGTCAGGCCTCCCGCAGCGAGCGCGATCCCGCCGAATCCGAGCGCCGGACCGACGGTCCCGCGCTCCTCCGGGGTCGTCTCGAAGGTCCCGAGGAACGAGCCGACGCCGAGGCCGACGACCGTCAGACCCGCCGCGGCGAGCGCGAGCGCGACCCACTCGAACGCATTGAGTCCGAAGGCGGCGGTGTCGCCGGTGATCACGCGGGCGATGGCGAGGGCCGACAGGCCGATGACGGTCATACCGACGCCGACGACGCTGTCGGTCAGACGGACGAAGCCGTCGCCTTGGTCGCTTCGAAGCGAGCGGTTGGTGACGGTGCTCACGCTTGGCCCTCCAGTTTCCGTTTCATTCGCGATTCGACCGCCTGCGAGACGATGCTGAGGAACATCACGGAGACGAAAAGCACCACGCCGGCCGCGAACAGCGCCTGCATGTGCATCCCGTCGGCGTTACCGTACTGGCTCGCGATGAGGCTGGTCAGCGAGATGGTGTTCCCGAAGACGTTGTACAGCGGCTCGGGCAGCTGGACCACGTTCGAGAGGATCACGGTCGCGGCCATCGTCTCGCCGACGGCGCGTCCCACGCCGAGCAGGACCGCCGCCGAGACGCCCGAGAACGATGCCGGCATCGTGATCCCCTTGATCGTCTGCCAGTCGGTCGCGCCGAGCGCCAGCGAGCCGTCCTTCATCGAGTTGGGGACGCTCGTCAGCGCGTCTTCGGCCACGGAGACGACCGTCGGCAGCGCCATCAGCCCGATGACGACGCCGACGATGGCCATGTTTCCGAGGCCAGGCGTGCCGAGGTGGTCGTAGACGAACGGCGAGATAAGGACGAATCCGAGCCACCCGTACACGATCGAGGGGATGCCGGCGAGTATCTCGATGCCGGGCTTCACCGATTCGCGCACGGTCGGCGGGGCGATCTCCGCGATGAAGACCGCGCCCGCGACGCCGAGCGGGCCGGCGACGAGCATCGCGATGACGGTCGTCATCAGCGTGCCCCAGATCATCGGGGTCAGCGAGTAGACGTCCCCGCTCGTGCTCCAGAGCTCTCCGACGCCGGGGATGAGGGTGACTCCGAACACGCGGACCGGCTCGGTGAGCCCGAAGATCCGTATCCCCATGTGCTGAAACACGGGTATCGAGCGCGCGATCAGGAAGATCGAGATGAGCCCCAAGATGACCGTCGTCGCGACCGTCGCGAGGAAGGTCACCGACTTGACCGTGGCCGCCTGGTGGTTGAACCACCCGTACGCCGTCGCGGCGAGAAAGCCCGAGACAGGGACGACGGTCAGCGTCGAGTTCGAGAGGAAGAGCCCGAACGCGACGAGGAGACACGCCCCGCCTACGAGACCGGTGAGGAGGACCCCACGGTCCGCGTCCGTGACGCTTCGTCCCTCGAAGCCGGCGATGCTAGTGTTACTGAGTTTCATTCGTGCGTGTGTGGTGAATCGGTGAACGGCTCGTTCGTATACTGAAACATGAATGGCCTTCTCGTGGCCCGAAAGATGGGTCGCCGCGTCGGCCGGACGTCGGCGCGGAATCTCCGGAGACCGGCGCGCCGAAGAACGGCGCACCGCGAGCCCTCGGCGTTACGCCGACGGTTCCGGCAGCGCGTCGATCTGCTCCTGACGGAACTCGTCCTCGAGGGGGAGGTAGTCGTTCGGCTCGACGAACATCTCCTGTCCGTACTCGCTGAGGATCATCCGGATGAACGCCGCCTCCTTGTTGGAGGTGCCGTCCCAGGTGTAACAGTGGAGCGCGCGCGAGAGCGGGTAATCGAGCGTGCCGAGGTTCTCGCCGTAGCGGTACGTGGTGCCCTCGATGGTGAGCGCGACCGGCGGCACGCCGCCGTCGGGCTCGAGGAACGCCAGCGCGATGTACGCGATGGAGTTGTCAGTGTTGTCGACCGTCGAGGCGACCTGCTGGTTCTGCCCCTGACGGACGTCGACGCCGCCCATCGACGCGTCCGGGTCGCCGAGGACGTTGACGCGGAACGAGGTGTCGGTCCCCGAGCCCTCGGCGCGGCCGACGGCGTTGATCTCGCGGTCGGGACCGCCGAGCTCCGACCAGTTGGTGACGTCTCCCCGGTAGATGTCCTGAACGTCTTCGAGGGTGAGCTCAGTGACGCCCGCGTCGTAGATCTCTCGGCTGACGACGATCGGCTGAGCGTCGACCGCGACGACGTGGTCCGTGAACGGTTCGAGTTCCTCCTCGCTCCGATCCGGGAACTCCGCGCTGACGGGCGCGGACGCGTCACCGATGTCGACCTGGCCGCGCTCGAGCTTCTCCAGCCCGACGCCGGTGTGGTTGAGGCCGATACTCGTGAAGAACGGGGGCGTCCCCTCCTCGCCGCTGGGTTCGAAGCCGTAGAGGCCCGCCCAGTAGTCGGCCATGTTCTGGTCCGTGTCGATGCCGTACTGCCCGGGGCCCCAGTACTCCTCGTCGGAGGCGGGCGCGTTCCCGTTCCAGAGCGACCCCGCGAGGCTCGTGATCGGGTACACGGTCGAAGAGCCGTCCGCGGTCAGGGGCGAGGTGTCTGCGCTCTCGTCCTCGCCGTCGCCGCCGTCGCCGCCGTCGCCGCCGTCGCTACCGTCGCTTCCGTCGCTACCGTCGCTACCGTCGCCGCCGTCGCTCCCGCCCGAACAGCCCGCGAGGCCGGCCGCTCCCACGGCTCCGGTCGTGACGAGAATCTTACGACGCGATACTAAGTCCGCCAGACGCTCTCCGTCCTGCGTCATCACGTGGACGCTCGGGAAGCCACATAAAAGCCGTTTATAATAGGGGTACGAGACCGGACTGATACCACCGGACTACTCTGACCAGTACGGAGGTCACATACCTCTATTTACTCGATATATATTTTCCTCTGTCTTCGGTCCTCAGTTCGCGCTCGAGAGTGCGTTCGAGCGGTATGGTTGCGAACTGGATCAAATCTCGGTCCCGGAGAAGGCTCGGTCCCGGAGATGGCGGCGCTCGGTCGGAAGTTCGAAAGCGCCTCGGCAGCGACCAGCAGGCGACGTACGACGACCTGCGCTGGGGGAAAGACGGGTACTGAGCGGTCGGCTCGGCTCCCGTGCGGTCCGGGATTTTTATCGGAGCGACGCGACGCGACCGTATGATCCGGCTGACGGCGCTGCCAAGGTGGGCGACAGAACTGGTGTCGGCGTACGACCGCGTGCTCTCGGAGCTGTTCTGGTTTCTCGTCGCGCTCGCGGCCGTCTACGTCCTCGGACAGGTCGTCGTCGTGCCGTTCGTCGTCCGCGTCGTGCGGGCGCGGAACCGCAACAACCCGACGATCGAGACGGCGGTCAGGACGTACGTCCGAGTGGCGCTGATCGGGTTTGCGACGCTGACGGGCGTGATAGCCGCCGGCTATGGGGCCGTCCTCACCGACTCGGCGATCGTCATCGCGGCGATCACCTTCGTCTTCGGCATCGCCGGCCAGCAGGTGTTCGGGTCGCTCATCAGCGGGATCTTCCTCGTGGCCGACCCCGACTTCAACGTCGGCGACTGGATCGCGTGGCCCGGCGGAGAGGGGACCGTCGAGGCCGTCGACTTCCGCGTGACGCGGGTCCGGACCCCGGACAACGAGACGATATCGGTGCCGAACACCGAACTCACGAGCAACGCGCTCACCCGCCCGTACGGCCGGGACACTTACCGGATCACGGAGACGGTGTACGTCGCCTACGACGAGGACGTCGAGCGGGCGCTCATGACGCTCCGCTCGGTCGCGACCGACACGGGAGCGGTCCTTGACGACCCGGCGCCGAACGCGCGCGTCCTCGACCTCGGCGAGAACGCGATCACGGTCCAGGCGGAGCTGTGGGTCGACGACCCCGGAGACAGGGACGTGGCGACCCTCCGGTCCGACTTCCGCCGCGAGGTGAAGCGTCGGTTCGACGAGGAGGGAATCGCGATCGCGCCCCCGTCGGCGCAGTCGCTCTCGGGCGAACTCGCCGTCACGGAGCGCTCGGCCGGCGGGTGATCAGCGCCGAGGGCGAACCGGTGACCTCGGTCCCCGCCGCTCCGGCCCCTCAGAGCGCCTGCGCGAGCAGCACCACGTAGATGGTGGCGTTGTACACGCCGTGCGCCAGTCCCGGGACCACGACGTTGTCCGTCCACTCGTAGAGCGCGCCGAGGACCGACCCGAGCACGACGACGACGCCGACGTACGCCCACCGCTCGACCGGGGTGCCGGAGACGGAGGGGAGGTGGATCAGTCCGAACGCGAGGCTCGCGATAAGCACCGCGGGGACCGCGTCGAACGCGCGCCGGACGCCGCCCTGGACGACGCCGCGGAACAGCAGCTCCTCTACGGGTCCGACCACCGCGAGCGACACCGCGATCATCGCGAGGTAGTAGGTGACCGGGTCGCCCGCGGGGACGACCGCCTGGTTCTGGCCGGTCGAGAGCCCGACCTGATCGAGCGCGAACAGCGCCCCGTACTGGAACGCGAAGAGGACGGCCCCGCCGCCGACGACTATCGCCGCCTGGCGCGCGTCGGGTCGGGAAACGCGGGCGAGCTCCCACTCGCCCGTGATCGCGAGGTACCCCGCGACCGCGACCGCGAACCCGCCGAACTGGAGCACCGTCCGGAGCAGTTGGTAGCCGGTCGACCCCTCCGTGACCAGCCCGATCGAGACCGCCAGGTCCGCTGCCGGGACGGTGATCGCGCTCGCGACGAGGAGCGCGAACACGATCGCGAACAGCGCGCTCGCGACCCGGAGCACTCGCTCGGCGACCGCCGAGCCAGGTGCGTCGTCGCTCATTGGGGGTCGTACGGCGCCCCGAGGCTTAGACGCACCGGATGTCGACTCGGCGTCGCGCGCGTTCGAGCCGGACGCCGAGCCCGCCGCTCACTCGATCCGCAGCTCGCGCTTCTCGTCGACCGCCTCGGCCTCGGCGAAGTCTCCGCCGCCGAGCAGCCCGCGTGCGGCCTTCTTCCCCCACTCGACCGCGGGCTGCGTGAACGTCGAGACGCTCGCGAGCTCGCCGTAGAGGACGCAGGCCGCCTCCATGCCATAGAGCAGCTCGCCGAGCGCCCGCTCGTCGACGCGGTCGATCTCGACGCGCACGTTGGGGACGTCCGCGGCCGCGAGGCTCGCCTCGGTCGCCTCGAACTCGGCGTCGAGCAGGCCGCCGAGCGACGACCCGCCGAGGTACGCGAGTCCGTCCAGCTCGGTCTCTGGGATCCCCACGTCGGCACGCTCGGTCGGTCGCACGAGCGTCACCAGCTTGTCCGGCGGGCCGGCGCGGTATAACTGGAGCTGGGAGTGCTGGTCGGTCGCGCCGAGCGCGCGCGCCGGCGTCTGCCCGAGCCCGTCCTTCCCGAGGCTCTCGGCCCACAGCTGGGCGAACCACTCCGCGAACGTCTCCAGCGACTCGGCGTACGGCATCACGGCGTTGGTGCGCGCGCCGCGCTCCGCGAGCGCGTACGTCGCCGCGCCGTAGGCGTACGCGGGTGATTCGTACAGCGACCCCGCGAGCGACTCCATTCCGTCGCGGCCGCCCGCGAGGACGGCCTCGACGTCGTGGCCCTGAAGGGCCGCGACCGCGAGCCCGACCGTCGACAGCGCCGAGAACCGCCCGGGAACCCCGTCCGGGACCGGCAGCGACGGGAGGTCGTGGCGGTCCGCCAGCTGTCGGAGGTTCCCCGCCTCGCCCGTCGTGACGAGCGTGCGCTCGGTCCAGTCGACGCCCGCGTCGGCCATCGCCTCGCGCACGACGAGGAAGTTCGCGAGCGTCTCGGCGGTCGTCCCCGACTTCGAGACGACGTTGACGACGGTGTCGTCGAGCGGGAGGTCGGCGAGCAGCGCCCGCGTGTCGTCGGGGTCGACGTTGTCGAGAACGTACGCGTCCACGTCGCTCGACAGGGCGTTCGACAGCGTCGCCGCGCCGAGCGCGCTCCCGCCGATGCCGACCGTCAGCACCGCCTCGGGGCGGTCGAACCCGTCGACCGCGGCGTAGATCGCGTCCGGGTCGGCGGCCTCCGGCAGGTTCAGGGCGGCGTACCCGAACTCGTCGTCGGCCATCCCGCCCGCGATCCGCTCGTGCGCGGCCGCGACGCGGTCGTCGAGTCTGTCCAGCGTTTCCGTCGTGAGCCCGGGGGTCGTCTCCAAGGCGTTTCCGAGGTCCACTCGCATACCTCCCTCACCGCGCGAGAGCGACTTAAAAACCGCCGGCCGGGCCGAGCGCCGCCCCGCGGCGGGGACGCGTCGACCCGACCGTCAGTCGGCCGCCGCGACCGGCTCCTCGCCGTCGTCGAGCGCGGGGCGACCGAACCACCGGTCGAACGAGAGCGGCCCGGAGCCGAGCGTGAAGACGGCGGAGGCGAGACCGAACAGCGCGACGTGGGCGAGGACGGGGTCGTCGGGGAGCCCGAACAGCGTCGTCGTGAACAGCACGAACGAGAGCGCGGCCGCGCCGCGGGTGAAGAACCCCGCGATCAGCGCGAGCCCCACGGCGACCTCGGTCACGCCGGCGCCGACGACCCACAGCCCCGGGTCGACGGGGACGACCGACGTGAGGTCGTACTTCTCGACGACGAGCAGCGCGCTGCCGGGGTCGGCGAGCTTCTGGATCAGCCCGAGGTAGACGAACGAGACGCCCATTCCGACCCGGAGCACCGTCGGAACATAGCGCCGCAGCGGGGTGGTCGCCTCGTCGAGGAACGACTTCAGGTGGTGGACGGGGTCGATCCGGCCGTAGTACGACCCCGGCGTGCTCGCCACCGCCAGCAGCATGTCGTCGGCGCTCGGCCGACCGCCGCCGAGTATCAGCAGCGCGAGGAACACCGGGACGTACTCCACCGCGAGGACGACGAGGGGGTCGCCGGCGACGAGCACCCACGCGTACGTCAGCAGGCCGGCCGCGGCGGTGATCCGCGTCGCGAGCCCGAAGAGGGTGAAGAAGCCGAGCCCGATGAAGAGCACGCGGAGCAGCGGGCTCGCCCCGACGTCGAACGAGAGGGTCGGCGCGAACAGGTACCCCTGGAAGCCGGCGCCGACGAGGGGGAGTCCGACGGCGAGCCGCAGCATCCACGGGACGAGGTCGCCGTAGCCGGCGAGCTTCTCGCGGAGGACGACGACGTCGACGACGGTCGGGCGCACCCAGAGATACGCCGCGACCCCGGCGGCGGCGAGGAGGCCGGAGCCCGCGAACAGCGCCGCGTTGAACGGGTCGGAGAGCACCTCGGCGACGAACGCGACCGCGTCGAGGGGATCGCCCGAGTCCTCGGTGACGTAGTCGACGTGGGCCGCGACCGGCCGCGCGGCGAGCGTCGCGAGCAGCGCGAGCGCGGCGACGGCGACCGATCGGTGGCGAACGGACATACCTCGCTTACGCGCCGAACGCACCTAACGGTATTTCTTCACGAACGTTCGAATCGGACCCTGTGGGGCGGGTTTGCGCCGCTTCGGGTCGCTCGATACCCCCGTCGGGAGCCGTCGCCTACGGCGCCCGCGAGACGAGCGCGAAGGTCTCGGTCCGCGTCTCGGCGCGCTCGACGTCGAACCCGGCCTCGGCGAGCGCGTCGCGCGCGTCGCTCACCGAAAAGCGCTCGTCGACAGGCGGGCCGTGCTCGCCGTCGCCGTCGGCCGACCAGTCGAAGACGACGAACCGCCCGTCCGAGCGGAGGACGCGGGCGACCTCCTCGATCGCTTCCGGGCTGCCGAACTCGTGGTACGTCATCGTCGAGAACGCGCCGTCGAGCTCGCCGTCCGCGAACGGGAGGTCCGACACGTCGCTCGCGACGAGGTCGACGTTGTCGGGGACGCCCTTCTCGCGGTAGTACTCGTGCATCTCGGACTGGACGTCGACGCCGTAGACGGTCTCGGCGTGCTCGGCGACGTCGTCGGTGTAGAAGCCGGTGCCGCTTCCCAGGTCCGCGAGGACGCCGAACGCGTCCGCCGCGAACGGACCGATCAGCTCCTCGGCGGACACCCAGCGATACCGCACCGCCGGTCGCTCCAAGCGGTCAGCGCCCTCGGCGTCGAACGTGTGGAATCCCATGCCCGGTCTTGCGCGCGGAGTGACAAAACGCGTCCGATCGCGCGGCACGGGCGTCCCTCGCGACGGCGGTCGCGCTGCCACGGGCCGCCGCGTCTCGCTCCGCCCCGCCTCACCACTCCGGTTCCAGCGCCTCGACGAGCCGGTCGATCTCGGCCTCGGTCGAGACGGCGTGGACCGACGCCCGGATCCCGTTCGGATGCGGCAGCGACCGCACGACGATGTCCTGCTCCCCGAGCCGCTCGACGGTCGCTTCCGGGTCGTCGACGTCGATCGTGACGAGCCCCGACTCGTACTCTCGCGGGCTGCGCAGTCGGTCCTCCGGGACGCCGTCCTTGAGACGGTCGGTTAGCGACTCGATCCGCGACTCGATCGCGTCGAGACCGACGGCGTCGACCGCGTCGAGCGCCTCGACGAGGCCGACGTGGGCCGCGGCCGTCGTCGTTCCGATCTCGAAGCGCCCCGCCGCGGGCTTGAACTCGATCTCGTCGCCGGTCGGGTCCTCGACGCCCCGGTAGCCGACGGCGCGGGGTTCGAGGTCGGCCGCGGCGTCGCGGTCGACGTAGAGGAAGCCGGCGCCCCAGGGACCGAGCGTCCACTTGTGGCCGGCGGCCGCGACCGCGTCGGCGCCCCACTCGTGTACGTCCATCTGGACCTGCCCGGGCGACTGGACCGCGTCGACGAGGGTGAACGCGCCCGCGTCGTTCGCGACCTCGACGAGGTCGGCGACCGGGAGGCGGGTGCCGTGGGTCCACGTGATCGCGCTGAAGCAGACGAGGCGGGCGTCCGCGACCGCCTCGGCGTACTCGTCGCGGTCGACGCGACCGTCCTCGGTCTCCAACACGCGCACCTCGACGCCCTCGCGTTCGAGGCGCTGCCACGGGAGGACGCCGGCCGGGTGTTCGAGGTCGGTCCGGACGACGACGTCGCCCGGTTCCCAGTCGATCGCGCCGGCGACGCGGTTGATCCCGTCGGTCGTGCTCTCGGTGAGCGCGATCTCCTCCGGGTCGGCGCCGACGAACTCGGCGATCCGCTCGCGCACCCGGTCGTACGTCTCGAACGCGTGTTCGTACGGGTCGGTCGTCGCGGAGCCGTACTCGTGGTCCGCGACGAACGACCCGGCCGCCTCGACGACGTACTCGGGGCTCGGCCCGTGCGCGCCGAAGTTGAAGTACGCCGCGTCGCCGAGCGCCGGGACGTCCGCGCGAAGCTCTCTGGGGGTCATACGGTCGTCGTCGAGTTGGATCGTTCTCATGGTGTCGGTTTCGGCGGCGCCGCGGCGGGTCTCGCTCGGATCAGGCGTCGGCCTGGCGGACCGCGTCCGCCAGCGCCTCCTCGGTCTGCGCGCCGACCATCTGATTGACCAGTTCGCCGTCCGCGAACACGAGCAGCGTCGGGATGCCCTGAACGCCGTACTCGCCGGCTAACGCCTGGTGGACGTCGACGTCGACCTTCAGCACCGTCGCGTCGGTGTCTTCCGCGACCGCCTCGACGGCGGGCTCCATCATCTGACACGGGCCGCACCAGTCGGCGTAGAAGTCGACGAGGACGACGCCGTCGGCCACTTGTTCGTCGAACGCGTCGGCGTCGGTCAGCTGGATCGGCTCTCCGGGTGCGGCTTCTGTCGAACTCATACCAAGCCGTACGCGCCTCGTGGTAATAATGGTTTTGGATAGTTTCCACAATACTACGATGGTCCAGATGCGTGTTTCCCGTCCGGCTCCGTCGCGATACGGGCCGATGCGGTCGCTATCGGCGTTCGAAAACCGGTACGGTCGAGCGAGCGGCCGCCCGACCGGGGTCGTATCGGAGTGGAGAGAAACCGCGAGAAGTCGATCGACAGCGACGCGGTGCGGGTAGTTCGACTACTGAATGTGGCCTTCGCGGCGGAGCTGGTCGGCGTCCTCGTCCTCGTAGCGCCACTCGACGTTCGCCTTCTCGTCCTGCCAGTCCCACGGCTCGGCGAGGACCACGTCGCCCTCGCTGATCCACGTGCGGTACTTCATGCGGCCGGGAATTCGGCCGAGCCGCTCGACGCCGTCGGCGCAGCGCAGCTGAACGTGGTTGCCGCCGAGGTGCTCGGTCACCACGGCGAACACTTCGTCGTCGTTGGGCATGCGGAGGTTCTTCCGCCCGGATTCTTCGCTCATACCACCCGTAGTGCGCTCGCCCGTATAAGTGATGGGAGACGAGTGTGTGCCCGCGTCACGCGATATGTTCGCACGAAACCGGTACCGCGGAGGGCGACGCTCACTCCGCGTCGGTGACCGGGGCCGATCGGTCGCCGCGGTCGGTCGGCTGGTCTTCGCCGGCCACGTTCTCCCCGAACGCGGCGTCCACCTGCGCGAACGTCTCCGCCTCGGTCCCGGAGTTGTCGACGACGACGTGGTCGGTCGCCACCTCGTCGAACAGCTCCTTGAAGTGGAGGTGGATCTCGAAGTCGGCGTCGCTGATCCCGTCGCGGCGCTCGATCCGGCGCTCGACGACGGCCTCGTCGCAGGCGACCTCGACGAGGTCGAACTCGGCGGCGGCCGCGGCGGCCGTCTCGCGGGCGTCCGCGCGGAACCGGGCGTCCGCGAACGTCGCGTCGAGGACGACGGCGTCGCCGGCGTCGACGTCGTCGCGGGCGCGTGCGAGGAGTTCGGCGTAGACGGCCTCGGTCTCCGCGTCGGTGTACTCGGGGTCGTCGAACAGCTCCTTGCGTATCACGTCGGTCCGGCGGATCCGCCCGTCGACGTGGTCCGCGACCCGCTCGGCGACGGTCGTCTTGCCGACGCCGGGCAGGCCGCAGACGACGACCAACCGCCCCGCCAACCCCTCGTCGTCGTCGACCGAGGTCGACGGCGTTGGATCGAACGAATCCGCCGTTTCACCGCTTGAATCGGGGGATTCGGTTCGGTCCGACGCTCGGCCACCGCGGTCACTCATCTGTCCGTACCCTCCGGGCTAGCGTAAAAGAAACTTCGCATTGAGCGCCCCCTACGGTCCGGGGTCCGGGCTCGCTCCGGCTGGGACTCAGAACTCCTCGACGTACCGGTTGAGGACCGAGGTGTCATCGTGAGTCGCCCACTCGTAGTCGGTGAACTCCTCGTACACTTTCAGGTCGACCGGCTCCGGCCGCGGGGAGTTCAGCTGATCCCGGGGTACTCCGCCGGTCGTGATCCCGACGACCGCCCCATCGAGCGTGAGGAGCGGCGCGCCGCTGTTGCCGCTCAGCGAGGGGACGGAGGTAAGCAGCGTCTCCCCGTTCCCGCGCTCGACGTACCGCCCGATCGACACGACCCAGTCGCCGATCCCGAACGGGTGGCCGACCTGAATGAGCGGCTGTCCCGTCTCGACCGAGTCCGACTCGCCGAGAGAGAGCCGGTTAGTTGGCGAGAAATCCGTCTCGAGGACGGCTACGTCGTGGTACGGGCTGTTCAAGTAATCAGACGCTCCCACGAGGTCGGGCTCGAACTTTTCGCCGGCGATCGGCCACGCCTCGAAGCGCTCGTTGCCGTCGACGACGTGGCTGTTCGTGAGGAGCCGACCGTCGTCGAGGAACCACGCGGTGCCGCCCGCTCCGTTCTCGCCCCTGATCACCGCGACCGCCTCGCGGACGTCCTCCCCCAGCGACTCGGCGCGGTCCAGCTCTTCCTCTGTGAATCCGCCCAGTTCGGGCGGTTCCGTGTCCTCCACGTTCCCGGAGAGCGCTCGACGCTCGACGGCGTCCGGAATCGCTCCGCTACATCCCGCGACGCCGGTGACCAGTCCGGTTGCCCCGACCGTGATAACCTCTCTCCGAGTCCGATCCTCCATGAGATAATACTATCAACTGTCGGTATATAGGTTAATATGCGAAACCGTACCGGTCTCGTGTTCGTTATGGTACGTAACGTCCTCGTCGTACTGTTTTCGCGTATAAGGAAGTGGGTTGGGGCGGATTTGAACCGCCGGCCTCCTCCATGTCAAGGAGGTGTCATAACCGGACTAGACTACCAACCCGCAGGGGCTTACTGACGCGTCTCGTCGTATCCGGGGGACGTAATTGAACCTTTCGTTTCGGGGATCCGGACGGGGGGAGTTACCGCCCGCCGATCGGGAGACGGCAGGCCCTCGGAGCCGACGGCGCGACGGCTTTCGACTGTTTTTACCCGCTCGCCGACAGTCCGTCCGTATGGTCGACCTTGCCGCCCGCACGGAGAGGCTCGACGCGTACCTCGACGAGCGCGGGCTCGAAGCGGTCTGGTTCGCCCGCCCGAACGGGTTCGCGTGGCTCACCGGCGGCGACAACGTCGTCGACGCTGACGCGCCAACGGGCGTCGCCGCCGCCGGCTACGACGGCGAGCTCCGCGTGATCACCGACAACATCGAGGCGGATCGGCTCGCCGACGAGGAGCTCCCGGACGCGTTCGCGGTCGAGTCGGTCCCGTGGCACGCCGGCTCGCTCGCCGAGGCCGTCGCCGAGCGCTCGCCCGCGCCGGCGGCCGCCGACTTCGACGTGCCCGGCTTCGAGGGCGTCGACGGGAGCCGACTCAGGCAGCCGCTCACCGACGACGACGTCGAGCGCTACCGCGAGCTGGGCCGCGAGGTCGCGGCCGCCGTGGAGACCGTCTGTCGGAACCTCGAACCGGAGGACCCCGAGTACGAGGTCGCGGCCGGCATCGACATCTCGCTCGCCTCCCGCGACGTGGATACGCCGGTCGTCCTCGTCGGCGGCGCGGAGCGGGCGCAGGCGTTCCGCCACTACACGCCGAGCGACGCCGCCCTCGGCGACTACGCGCTTGTCTCCGTCACCGCCGAGCGCGCGGGGCTGTACGCCTCGATGACGCGCACCGTCGCGTTCGACGCCCCCGACTGGTTCGAGGAGCGCCACCGCGCCGCGGCGCGCGTCGAGGCGACCGCCCTCCGAGCCACCGAGGCCGCCGCGGCCGGAGCGCTCTCCGGAGGCGGGGAGGGCGCCGACAGCGACGCACCTGACCCCGACGCCCCCGACACCGCCGGCGACGTCTTCGAGGCCATCCGAGCGGCGTACGACGAGGTCGGCTTCGCGGACGAGTGGGAGCAACACCACCAGGGCGGCGCGGCCGGGTTCGCTGGCCGAGAGTGGATCGCGACCCCCGAGAGCGACGAGCCGGTCCGGCGCCCCATGGGCTACGCGTGGAATCCGACGGTTCAGGGGACGAAAAGCGAGGACACGCACCTCGTCACGTCCGATCTGACCGAGCGGCTCACGAAGACGGGCCGCTGGCCGACTCACGAGGTCGAGCCGGTCGATGTCTCGGGGATCGATACCGAACCCGTCGAGTTAGCGGCGCCGGTGATCCGGTAAGGAGGGCGATACCGCCGGTACCGCGCGGACATCCGCGCGAACGCGGCGTCAGTAGACGTACTCGCTCTCGTCGATGCCGACGTAGTTCTTCTTCACCCGGCGCTTGTTCCACTTGTAGCCGAGCAGGAGCTTGGCCGACTCCCAGCCGGAGCGGTACGGCTGCGAGAGCAGGCTGCCGCCCGCCTCGGCGGCGAGCATCGCGTCCGCGGCGCCGATGACCCGGTTCCAGTCGTCCGGCTCGTACTCCGCGACCATGTCCGCCATCGTCACGTTGCGGACGACCTCGTCACCGATCGCCTCCTTCCAGCGGCGGTTGTAGGCGGCCAGGTCGCCCTCGGCGGCGAGTTCCCCGGCGATCGCGCCGGTGCGGACGGCGACGTGGTCGCCGCCCTCGTGGAACGCCGAGGTCGTCCCCATCGCGCCGCCCGCGACCGCGATGCCGGCGTCGACGGGCGAGTCGATCGGCCGGGTCGACGAGATCGGATACGTCTCCGTCCCGTTCCGCTTCCCGGCGTCCTCGACGACCGGGAACTCCTCTCCGACGTCGTATTCGTCGCCGTACTGCCACTCTAAGAGGCGACGGATGTACTCGCCGCCCTGCGGGATCGACTCGTCGTCCTCGTGGAGCAGCGCGTACTCCGAGGCGTCGACCTCGTCGATGTCGAGGCCGATCGGCATCGTCAGCCCGACCCGACAGACGCGGTCCGCGTTCGGGAAGATCCACGGGTACGCGGTCTCGCCGGGCATCACGCCCCACCAGAAGACGAGGGCGTCGTTCACTTCCTCGAACACCTCTTCGGGGACGCGCCGGTACTCCTGATAGGCGATGTGGTTCGCGGTCCGGGAGGCTAACCGTTCCGAGGCCTGCGCGTCCGCGGGGAGGTACTCGTCTAGGACGCGGTTCGTCACGGTCCGCTGCGGGCCGTCGGCGAGGACGACGAAGTCGGCGCCGACGGTCCCCCCGTCGGCGAGTTCGAGCGTGTGTCGCGGGTCGTTGTCGTCCGGGGTCACCGAGAGATCGGTGTCGACGCCGCGGACGGAGGTGCCGACGCGGTACTCGGCGCCCGCGTCCTCCGCGCGGTCGCGGAGCCAGTCGTCGAAGCGCGCACGCTGGAAGGTGTACCCGAACTTGTCGTACGAGGAGTCGATGCCGGTGGCGGTGAGCGTCGCCGACTCGTCCGGGCCGCGGAACTCCGCGCGGTTCAGCTCGCGCTGGACGACCCCGTCGTCGAACTCGTCGGGGTGGATCCCCATGATGTCCACCCAGTAGTCCAGGATTCCGGCCGCGTCGGTTGAGTCGGGACCGAGGCGGTCGCGGTCGGCCCGGGGGACCCCCTTCTCGATGACCAGCGCGTCCGCTCCGCCGGTCGCCGCCGCGTGCGCCGCGGACGACCCGGCCGGCCCGCCGCCCACGATCGCGACGTCTACGCGTTCCATACCCCGTGAGGTCTCTGTCCGGCTATTAAATTCACGGTCCCCGATGCGGATCGGTCTCGGCCGTTGCTCCGGGGCGATTCTCGGCGACTTTGAGGGTCCCTCGGCGCCAGTCCGTCCTCGTCACGCCGGTGCCCGATTGATCACGTTCGATGATTAACGGTAAGAGCGGCAGAGAGACACGTTTTTACACGGTTGGGGATCTCTCTCAGATATCAATGGCACGCGAGACGTGGGCAACGCGGATGGGGTTCATCCTCGCCGCGGTGGGTAGCGCGGTCGGGCTGGGGAACGTCTGGCGGTTCCCCTTCATCACCGGCCAGTACGGCGGATCGTCGTTTCTGATCACCTACTTAGCGTTCGTCGCGCTGATCGGGTTCCCGGCGATCCTCGTGGAGTTCGTCATCGGGCGGCGGACCGAGAGGAACCCCGTCGGCGCGCTGCGGGAACTGGGGAGCGGCGTCTGGTCGTACGCCGGGTGGCTGTTCGTCGTCACCGGCTTCGTCATCCTCTCGTACTACAGCGTCGTCGCGGGCTGGTTCCTCCGGTACACGCTCATTGGGATCACGGAGGGATACACGCTGACCGATCCGTCGGAGGCGAACGCGCTCTACCAGTCGGTCTCGGCCGGTCTCGACGCGGTCGTCTTCCACGCCTTGTTCATGCTGCTCGTCGTCGGCATCATCGCTGCCGGCGTCAGGCGCGGGATCGAACTCAGCGTGAAGGTAATGGTGCCCGCCATTCTGGTGTTGCTCGTCGGCCTCGCCGCGTACGGATCGACCCTCGATGGCGCGAGCGCGGCGTACGCCTACTACCTCTCGCCCGACTTCGGCACGATCGCCGCTAACTGGACGGAGATCCTCCCCGCCGCCGCCGGACAGGCGTTCTTCACCCTCTCGCTCGGAATGGGCGTGATGATCACGTACGCCTCCTATCTCGGCGAGGACCGGAATCTCGCGGCCGACGCCGGGGCCATCGCGACGATCGACACGCTCGTCGCAGTCCTCGTCGGCTTCGTCGTCTTCCCCGTCCTCTTCTCGGTCGGTATCGAGCCGGGGACGGGCGGTCCCGGCGCGATCTTCGTGAGCCTCACCGCCGCGTTCGCGGGGATCCCCGGCGGTCGAGTCCTCGGAATCGTCTTCTTCGGCATGGTCGGGATCGCGGCGCTCTCCTCCGCGATCAGCATCCTCGAAGTGCTCGTCTCCTACCTGATCGACGAGGTCGGCGTCGCTCGCGTGCCGGCCGCGGCTGCGGTGGGCGCGGCGGTGTTCCTGCTCGGCGTGCCCGTCGCGGTCGACACGATCTTCCTCGGTCTGTACGACGGGCTCGCGTACGGCATTCTGCTCGTCCTCGGCTCGCTGCTGCTCGTGCTGTTCGTCGGCTGGGTCGTTCCGGATCTGGGCCGCGAAGAGCTTCGGAAGGGGATCGCGGACGTCGGCGGCCTCGACGTCGCGTGGATCTGGGTCGTTCGGCTCCCGGTCGCTATCGTCATCCTCGTCTCGCTGATCCTCGGCGTCACCGACTACGTCGACTTCCTCACCGGCGGCTTCGCAGACTGGCTGGCGGCGCGGTAATCTGGCAGCGCGGTAAGCCGACGGCGCGGTGGCCGCGGTCGCGGGGTCGACCTCTCGCCCCGCCTCAGACGTGTTCCTCTCGCGGCTGGACCACGACGAAGCCGCCATCGCCGTCGAAGCGCATCTGGTAGCGCTCGCCGGACTCCTGACCGATCATGTCCGAGAGGCTCCGGTTGACTTCCACGTCCGGCGAGGTACCGCTCCACGCGACGGTCGCGCTCGGGTCGGTCGCCACGGGCGGTTCTAAGACGATCGGGTCGCCGTGGGTGGTGAGCGCGACGTACCCCGGTCCTTCGAGGTAGACGTTGCTGAAGCCCCCAGCGAGCGCGCCGGCGAGGCTGTCGATGGCGCTGATCTCGTAGGAGAGCGATTCCTCGAACGCGAGCACGTCCTCGCCGTTGACCGTGATCGACTCGCCCGCGTCGAGCTCGACGACCTGGACCTTCTTCCCGTCGTCGGCGAAGTAGACGTGGCCCTGTCCCTCGACGGCCATGATCGGCGTCCCCTCGCCGGTGGCGGCCTCCTTGAGGAACCCGGTGATGCCGCCCTCCGCGGAGGCCTTCCCGGTGAACGACACGTCGCCGGTGAACGCCACCATCGAGCCGGCCTTCGCCATGACGGTGCCGTCGACGTCGACGTCGAGGGTGTAGCTGTTCTCGCGCTGGAACGGTTCCGCGCTGTCGGTCGGTGCGTTCTCGGCGGTGAACTCGTCTAGGTTCATGGTACGGGGACCGAACCGTTCGGTTCGGCTGTACGGAGATTCCGCGGTATCACTTAAGAACCTACGGGAGACTCGGGAACGTCCGACACCGATCGGCCGCGTCGCCGTCGGTCAGTACACGACCAGCGAGAGGTACAGCTGGCCGATCCCCGCGACGACCATCACGACGCCCGCGATCCGCTTCAGCAGCCCGGCGTGAGCCATCACCCGGTTCGCGTTGCTGACGAGGCCGACTCCGGTCGCGACGGTGGTCGCAGCCATCAGGACCGCGACGGTGCCGGCGTAGACGGCGACGACGAGGAGCGCCGCCTCGGACGGGAGCGCGATCGCGCGGGCGACGACGCCGAGGAACACCGGCGCGACGCAGCCCGCCCCGGCGAGCGCGTACCCCGCGCCGAAGACCCCGAAGCCGAGGACGCTCGACCGCCGCTCGGGAAGGGGAACCGATATCGACGGCATCCGGCCCGAGACTACGAGCAGCCCGAAGGCGATTAACAGCCCGCCGACGAGCGTCTCGAAGACGGTGATGTTCGACAGCGTCGAGTAGCCGACCCGGACGGTCGCGCCGGCGAGCAGCGCGAACGTCGCTAACACGCCGACCGCAGCCGCGACGCCGCGGGCTCCGGCCCCGAGGACCGAGGCGGAGTCGGCCTCGACGGAGTTCACATAGAAGCCGACGTACCCCGGGAGAAGCGGGTACGCGCACGGCGAAAAGAACGTTGCCACGCCCGCGGTCACGGCGAAAGGGACGTTGGTCGCGAGCGAGACGTCGGTCATCGGGACTCAGTCATCGCCGACCACGCGCTCGATGCCCGCGACGAACTCCTCGGTGGTGTGGGTGCCGGAGGTCGCCCAGCGCACGCGCCCGGAGGCGTCCATGGCGCGTGCGCTCGGATATCTGCCGACGTTGAGTCGCGCCGCGAGTTCGGCCGAGACGTCGGCCGCGACGAGCCAGTTACCGTCGTGTTTACGCCACCAATTCACCACCTTGTCCTCGCTGATCCTCTCGCCGACAGGTTCCGTCGTCACGGAGACGAACAGCACCTCGTCGCCGATCCGATCGTGGGCCGCCGCGAGGGCCGGCATCTGCTCGGCGCAGGGCGGACACCACGTCCCGAAGAAGTCGACGAACGTCGGCCGGTCGGGCGCCGGAAGCGTCACCTCACCGTCGCGACTGCCCGGTGCCTCGATGGTGTCGAGCGTCACCGGCTCGATCGGCTCCGACCCGCCGCTGGCGCCTTGACTACCGGCTGACTCGCCACCGAGGGCGTCCGGCACTCCGCCGGTCGCGACGGCGCCCGCTCCGCCGAGGACGCCGACGCTCGCGAGCCCGGCCAGCAGGTGCCGTCGCCTCACGCCGTGACCACCCGTCGGAAGTCGTCGACGATCCGTTCCACGTCGGTGGCCGGCCCGCGCGGGTACGCGCGCTCGACGATCCCCCGCTTGTTTACGAGGAGGATGAGCCCGTAGTGCGGGAACGTGTACTCCAAGCTCTCGTAGTCGTTGTCGAACGCCTTCTCGATTTTGAGCCCGAACTCCTCGTCGAACAGCTCCTGTCCGCGCTCGTACGTCTCCGGGCGGAGGAAGTGCCAGTTGCCGGCGTCGAGGTCGACGCCCCGCTGGTCCGCGTACTCCCGGAGGACCTCGGCCGTGTCGCGCTCGGGGTCGAACGTGGTGGGGAGGAAGGCCGCCTCGTCCTCGAACCCCTCCTCGGCGGCGACCTCCTGTGCGCGCCGAAGGCGGAGGATGAGCGCCGGACAGACGCCGTCGGGACAGTGGGTGTAGAACATCGTCCACAGGAACGCGCGCTCGCCCTCGAACTGCGCCGTCGATATCTCTTCGCCCGTGATCGGGTCGGGCACGGTGAACTCGGGCATCTCGTCGCCTTGGATCGGGTGAACAGGGTCTCCCCGAGTCTGCTCCGGCGGGCCGAGGATCGTTCCCTCGGGACCGGACTCGCCGAGGACGCCGGCGCAGCCGGCGGTGGCTGTCGCGCCGGCGGCGGCGCCGGTGGCGGCGAGCGAGCGGAGGAAGTGGCGGCGGTCCATGTCGTTGTCCGACCTACGTGGTCGCTCGTAAATGAACCCCGCGGCTGGTTGCGCGCGGTGAACACGACCGAGAGAGTTGGAACATCGACCGTAGCGGCCAGAGACGAGGCGGTATTCGGCGTTTCTCGGATAGACGAACGTCCGGAACCCCCGTGGTACCGTGCCCCTCGCAAGGGTTATCCCCGAACGGGCTGTACGTTTATTCGCAATGGCAAACGGTAAGGTTGATTTCTTCAACGACACTGGCGGCTACGGTTTCATCTCGACTGACGACGGCGACCTCGACGACGACGAAGACGTGTTCTTCCACATGGAAGACGTCGGCGGCCCGGACCTCGAGGAGGGTCAGGAAGTGGAATTCGACATCGAATCGTCCCCCAAGGGACCCCGCGCGACGAACCTCGTCCGCAACTAACCCCCACGTAGCGGACGGCGCGTCCGCACGCACTACCGGATTTCGGCTGTCGCTCGACGCGATCGACGCCTATCTCCGTTTCTTTCACACTTATTACACCTCGACGAGCGACGGCGCTCGCCCGGACGGGTGCCGCGATCGACCGTTTAAATACGAGCGCGAGCGAATCGCTCGGTAGTGAGCGATCCGATCCCGACCGGCTGTCGCCCGGTCGACGAGCTGTTGGGCGGCGGCTTCGAGCGCGGCGTCGTCACGCAGGTGTACGGGCCGCCGGCGGCGGGGAAGACGAACCTCGCGCTCGCCGCCGCGGTCGAGGTCGCGGGCGGCGGCGACCGCGCCCTCTACATCGACACAGAGGGGCTCTCGATCGACCGCTTCGAGCAGATGGCTGAGGGGCGGCTCGACCGGGGCGACGGCGACGACTCCCTCGAGGAGCTCGCCTCGCGGCTCGTCATCTCGGAGGCGTACGACTTCCACGACCAGCGCGAGGCGGTCCGCGACGCCGAGGAGCTCGCCGAGGAGGTCGAGCTGATCGTGTTGGACTCCGCGACCGGCTTCTACCGCCTTGAGCGCGCCGGCGACACCGAGGGCGGCGAGTCGCTCCGCAAGGTCGCCAAACAGGTGACGCACCTCCTCTCGCTCGCCCGGCGTCACGACATCGCCGTCGTGATCACGAACCAGGTGTTCACG
Source organism: Halorubrum sp. T3 (assembly GCF_000296615.1). Taxonomy (NCBI): domain Archaea; kingdom Methanobacteriati; phylum Methanobacteriota; class Halobacteria; order Halobacteriales; family Haloferacaceae; genus Halorubrum; species Halorubrum sp. T3. Next base: position 909,373 of record NZ_JH815330.1, read on the forward strand.
GACCCGGAGGGCGACCGCGACCGCGCGCTCGGGGGCAACACGCTGAACCACTGGACTGGCGCGATCGTTCGGGTCGACCGGTTCCGCGGCGGGAACCGTCGGGCAACTCTGGAAAAACACCGCTCGAAGCCCGCCGGAGACACCGCGACGTTTCGGATCGTGGGCGACGGGCTCGCTGAGGGGACCGACACCTGAGCGTCACGAGGGACGAACCGAAGCGGACAGCGGCGGAGGCAAAGACGGGGGACCGAACGCTCGTAGCGACCGATCGAGGTCCGTTGACAGCGTCGAGATCCGTCGACGGGGTCGGCGAGCAGGTCGGCGGTGTCGGTGAGCAGGTCGACGGCGTGACGACTGCGCCCGCCGATTCGGGCGCCTATCGGCTCACAGCTCGCCGAGCTTGCGGAGGAGCTGGCCGCGGTACTCCTCGTCGGCGTTGACGCCCTTGATCTCGAGGACGTTCCGCTCTAACTTGTCGAGCGCGACGTGGAAGGCGTGTTCGGCGCCGTACCCCTCGCCGGAGCCGCCGACCTGGCCCTCGTTGGTGCGGAGGCGGATCTGACACTGGATCAGGGGCGTGCCGCGGAGCTTCTCCTTGTGCGCGTGGAGCCGGACGTGCGCGTGGATGACGTGCATGTCCGCGTACTTGTCCGCGACCTGCTCGATGGACTCGACGATGTGTTCGCGGGTGGTTCCCTCCAGCAGGTCGACGTTGGTGATCTGGACGTCCATCGAGTCCTGCTCGGTGAACGTGAGCGCGCGCAGCACGTCGGTCTTCGTCACCATCCCGGCGACGGTGTCGGCGCCCTCGGGCGTGACGACTAACCCGGAGACGTCGTTGTCGAACATGCGCTGGACGACGGTCTGGGCCGTCTCGTCGTGCGCCGCCGTGACGACCGGGCTCGACATGATGTCGTAGACGGGGATGTCGAGCATGCGGTCGATGTCGCCCGCGCGATCGCCGCTGCCCTGGCGCTCCTGGTCGCGGACGACGAACTCCACGATGTCGTTGGTGGTAACGACGCCGACGAGGTCGCCGTCGTCGTCGAGGACGGGGAGCCGGGAGACGCCGTTCTCGCGGAGGCGGTTGATCGCGCGGCCGACGCTCTCCGTCTCGCCGATGCCGATCACGTCCTCGGTGGCGATCTGGCCCACGGTGATCGCGTCGAGGCTGTCGAGGACGGCCTCGAGGATCTGGTCGACCGTGACGATCCCGAAGAGCTTCTCGCCCTCGTAGACCGGCGCGATCTTCACGTCGCCCTCGACGAGGAGCCGGGCGGTCTCGCGGACGTCCTCGTGGCGGTCGACCGAGGGCGCCGGCTTCATCACCGCCGACACCTTCGTGTCGTCCTCCATGCGCGAGCGCATGAGCTGCTTCTCGCCGACGACGCCGGCGTACTCGCCGTCCTCGACGACGACGATCCCCTTGGGGTTCTCTCGCTCGAAGATAGAACGGACCTTGGCGAGCCGCTCGTCGACGTCGACCTCGACGTATTCCGGCACTGCGATATCAGAGATGTTCATAGTCCGTTCTGAGGATTCGACGGGCCGGGTATTGAAAGTGCGGGAGTCGTCGCGCGCGGCGGCGACCGTCGTCTGACGGTCGAAATTCGCCTGAAGGTATTTGGGCGTCGCCGACGAAGTCGGGACGTGAAGCTCTCGACCGCGCTGATCGCCGTCGGCGTCGCGCTGATCGTGATTCCGCTCCCCGTTCCGATCCCCTTCGTCGGCGTGATCGTCGGCACCCTCGCGCTGCTGGCCGGGCTCGTTCTCCGGCTGTTCGGCGTGTGAAGCGCCGCGCTCCCGGCGTGTGAAACCTTTTTGCCCGTTACCGTCACAGAGAGAGGCGTGTACGACGCCGTCGTCCTCGACAACGACGGGGTGTTGGTCGGGCGGACGCCGTTCGACACGCTCCGCGAGGCCGCGTGGGACGCGTTCGTGAGCCTCGGCGTCGAGGATCCGGACCTCGCGCACGTCGACGACGTCGCCGTCGGCGTCGACCCCGCGACGCTGACCGACATCTGCGAGCGCTACGGGGTCGACCCGGCGGAGTTTTGGCGTGTCAGAGACGAGACGGCGGCCGCGGCGCAGATCGACGCCGCGCGGAGGGGGCAGAAGACGCCGTACGACGACGTCGACGCGCTCCGCGCGCTGGACGCCTCGCTCGGCGTCGTCTCCTCGAACCAGCAGGCGACCGTCGACGCGCTCCTCGACCACTTCGGGCTGGCGGGCCGCTTCGAGGTCGCGTACGGCCGCGAGCCCTCGGTGGCCAGCCTCTCGCGGAAGAAGCCCTCGCCCTATTACATCGAGCGCGCCCTCGAGGACCTCGGCGCCGAGACGGCGCTGTTCGTCGGCGACAACGAGTCCGACGTTCGCGCGGCCGACAACGCCGGCATCGACTCGGCGTTCATCCGCCGTCCCCACCGGCGGTCGACGGAGCTCTCCTGTCATCCGACCTACGAGATCGGCGACCTCCACGACCTCGTGAGCATCTGCGGGCGGGCCCCCGAGGCGGACGACTCGGCCTGAGGGCGCCCGCCGCCGCGGCGACGGTGGCCGTCGGCGGCGCCTGGTCCGAACCGCTTTTTGACCGCCCCACGCGATTCGTTCGTATGAACCTCCCGCCCGTCGGCCTCGGAACGATGGGGATCGACGACCCGGACGCGGTCGCGACCGCGCTCTCGCTCGGCTACCGCCACCTCGACACCGCCCGGATCTACGAGAACGAGACGGTCGTCGGCGAGGGGCTCGCAGCGGGGCTGGCCGGCGGGGAGTTCGACCGCGAGGACGTGACCGTCGCGACGAAGCTGTGGATCGACGACCTCGCGGCCGACGCGGTCGCGCCCGCCGCCCGCGAGAGCGCGGACCGCCTAGGCGTCGACGCGATCGACCTGCTGTACGTCCACCGGCCGCGCGGCGACTACGACCCGGAGGCGACGCTGCCCGCGCTCGACCGGTTGGTCGACGAGGGGCTCGTGCGGAACGTTGGCGCCTCGAACTTCGAGCTCCCGGACCTCGACCGCGCGGTCGACGTCCTCGACGCGCCGCTCGCGGCCCATCAGACCGAACTTCATCCGCTCTTTTATAAACCGAAGCTGCTCGATCACGCCCGCGAACACGGCTATCCGGTGGTCGCGTACTCGCCGCTCGCCGGTGGGCGAGTTCGCGAGGTCGACGCCGTCGTCGAGGTCGCGGACGCGCACGGGACGACGCCCGAGGCGGTCGCGATCGCGTGGGCGACCGCGAAGGATCCGGTGGTGACGATCCCGAAGGCCTCGTCCGAGGCACACCTCCGCGCGAATCTCGCCGCGGCCAACCTCGAACTGACCGAGTCGGAGGTCGCCGCGATCGACGCCGTGGAGCGCGAGGCGGAGCTGTTCCCGGAGTGACCGATCCTCATACGTGGATCAAATCCGGGATGAGACGAGTTCGATGACCACGATCCCGCGTCATTTTTATCGCGGGGGCGACGACGGTCGCACATGACGGAGATCATCGACGGGGAGGCGGTCGCGGCGGACGTGCGCGACGCGGTCGCCGACGAGGTGGCGCGGCTGTCCGGCGAGGGCGTCGAGCCGGGGCTCGCCACGGTGCTGATGAGCGACGACCCGGCCAGCGAGACGTACGTCTCGATGAAACAGCGCGACTGCGAGGAGGTCGGCATCGAGAGCGTCCACGTCGAGATCGACGCCGACGCGCCGGCCGAGGAGCTGTACGAGACGATCGACGACCTCAACGATCGCGACGATGTCCACGGGATCTTGGTCCAGCTTCCGGTCCCCGACCACGTCGACAAGCGGACCGTCCTCCGACAGATCGACCCGGAGAAGGACGTGGACGGCTTCCACCCGGAGAACGTGGGGCGCCTCGTCGCGGGCGACGCCCGATTTAAACCCTGTACGCCGCACGGCGTCCAGAAGCTCCTCGACGCCTACGACGTGGAGACCGAAGGCGCGGACGCGGTCGTCGTCGGCCGTTCCGACATCGTCGGCAAGCCGATGGCGAACCTCCTGATCCAGAAGGCGCCGACCGGCAACGCGACCACGACCGTCTGTCACTCGCGGACGGAGGACTTGGAGGGGAAGCTGGCCGGCGCGGACCTCGTCGTCGCGGCCGCGGGCATCCCCGAGTTCGTCGACGGTTCGATGCTGAAGGCGGGCGCGACCGTGATCGACGTGGGGATCAACCGGGTGGACGCGGACACGGAGAAGGGGTACGAGCTCGTCGGCGACGTGGAGTACGAGTCGGCGAGCGAAGTGGCGGGGGCGATCACGCCCGTCCCCGGCGGGGTCGGCCCGATGACGCGCGCGATGCTCCTTTATAATACGGTGAAGGCGGCCGGGCTCCAGCGCGACGTCGACGTGAACTTGGACTGAGACTGCGAGGCAGCGGATTCGGCCGGTTCGCTCGCGGTCGTTTATAAATAGTTGAACAGGCGTTTATAAATAGCTGATAGCGGAGCGGCGGCGAATACCTCCAAAGTCCCAGCCGCTCGGCGATACGTGACTGGCTCTCGACAAGCGGAGACCGCCTCCAAAGCCCCAGCCGCGAGGACTCGCGCGGCTTGCTGTCGTTCGAGACGCCGCCGGCGTCTCGTGATGACGAAACGGCTTCGCCGTTTCGAACCACGCTCCTCGCTCGTTCGCTTCGCTCACTCGCTGCGGTGCTTGCGGCGCCGTGCTTCGCCCTCGCGGCTGCCCCTTTGTATCCCGCCCCGCCCAGCACAGCAACCGCGCCTCACGCCTCCCCAGCCTCGTCGGTCGCCTCCGCTTCGCTCCGGCGACCGACTCCCTCGCGCGTGCTTCTCGCGCCCGAGGGGCGCTCGAAGGCACGCGCCACCGCGTCTGTTTATAAACAATCGCTCGTTGCCGCGACTCCCGTTCAGTCGTCGTCGGCCGCGGCGGCGTGGTTCCGGATCTCGATCCGGTCTTCGATTTCTGGGTTGATGCCGTGTTCGCGGGCGTACGCCGCCAGCACCTCGTACTGGATGTCGGCCTCGTCGATCCGGTGGCGTTGGGCGAGCGTCGGGTACTCGTGTTCGGAGTGGAGCAGATACTCCGAGACGGCGACGGTGTAGCGCGCGTCGGGGTCGATGGGCTCGCCGCCGACGGTGGCCTCCAGGATGAGTTCGGCGTCGTCGTCCCAGACGACCCGGGCGTTCGAGACGTGGCCGTGCCACCAGTCCTCCTCGCCGAAGTCCACGTCGGGGGCGGCCATCTCGCGGAACACGTCGTGGAGTTCCGCGCCGGTGACCGAGGCGAGCGCGACGGGCTCCTCGAACGGGATCAGGGAGATTAGGTCGGCCTTCGTCACGTCGCCCGCCCACGGGTCGCCCTGTCGGAGCCCGCCGGCGTTCGACAGCCCTACGTCGGCGTCGTGGACCCACCGGAACGCGTCCGCGACGAAGTTGCCGACGCGGCACTCCCCGCCGTGGACCACGTCGCCCGACCGCTCGATCGGCTCGTCGACGACGTCGACGGTCTCGTCGAGGTCGGCCGCGGCCATCCGCTCCGCCAGCGCGTCCGCGAGGTCGGGCGCGGGGTCGGCCCCGTCGGGCTCGTGAAGCGTCGCGATCGGCGGGTCGGCGTCGAGATCGATCTCGGCCACCGTCTCCCCGTTGACCCCGGGTCGGACGAGCAGCGTGTCCGCGACGACCTCGTTCCGGCGGCTGTGGACGTGGCCGCCGAGGATCGCGTCGACGTCGAGCTCGCGCGCGAGGTCGTCGTCGCCCGCGCCGAGGTGCGAGAGGACGACGACGTGATCGAGCGGATCTGTATCCGCGTCCCCCTCCTCCCCGCGCTCGGCGACCGCCGTGCGCATCTCCGCGAGCGCGTCGCGCGCCGCGGCGACCGGGTCGTCGAAGGAGAGCTCCGCGGCCATCGGGTTCAGCGAGTCCGTCGCGGGGTCGGTGACGCCGACGAACCCGACCGTCTCCCCGTCGACCTCGCGGGTCGCCCACGGGACGACGCCTTCGTCGCGGCCGAACGGCTCGCCGTCCTCGTCGCGGACGTTCGCGGAGACGAACGTCGCGGGCGAGTCGGCGACGAGGCCGCGGAGCGCGTCGGGACCGTAGTCGAACTCGTGGTTGCCGAACGTGTCGAAGACGGTGTCAGTCGCCTCGTAGAAGTCGAGGACCTGCCTCCCGGTCGCGACCAGCGAGAGGACGCCCGGCGCGGTCGTGTCGCCGGTGCCGACGACCGCGGCGTCGGGGCCCGAGAGCGCCCGCACCCGACCGGCGAGGCGGGCCGCCCGCTCCGGGGCGTCGAAGACGTTCTCGATGTCGGAGTAGTGAACGAGGCGGACCATTCGTTGGCCGAATGGAAGGGCGAGCCGGGCTTAAAAAGCGCGGAGTCGGTCTGCCGCTGCGGTCCCTCGGTCGTCGGCCCGTGATCCCCGCTCGCACACGCGCGGGTCATTGAAAGCGCTTTTATGGATGTCCGGACTACGACGGGGCACAGCCTCTGTGGGGTCGATGATGTGCCGTTCCGTTAGGGACCGACCACGGGACGGACACGCGAGCCTACACGGAGGATAGGAGAAACATATGCCCGTTTACGTAGACTACGACACCCCGGCGGACCTCGCGGAGCGATCCCTCGAAGCGCTCGAGGTCGCCCGAGACACCGGTACAGTAAAGAAAGGAACCAACGAGACCACCAAGGCCGTCGAGCGCGGCAACGCCGACCTGGTCATCGTCGCCGAGGACGTCTCCCCCGAGGAGATCGTGATGCACCTCCCCGAACTCGCCGAGGAGAAGGGGATCCCGGTCGCCTTCGTCGACACGCAGGACGAGGTCGGGCAGGCCGCCGGCCTCGAGGTCGGCTCGGCCGCCGCCGCCGTCGTCGACGCCGGCGACGCCGCCGACGACGTCGAGGACATCGGCGAGAAGGTCGCGGAGCTCCGATAACCACCCATGAGCGCAGAAGAGGGCACCGGCGACTCGACGACCGCGGAGGTCATCGAGGTCGTCGGCAAGACCGGGATGCACGGCGAGGCCATGCAGGTCAAGTGCCGCATCCAGGAGGGATCGAACCAGGGCCGGATCATCACCCGGAACGTCCTGGGTCCCGTCCGTCTGGGCGACGTGCTCCAGCTGCGGGAGACCCAGCGCGACGCCGACTCCATCGGAGGCCGATAACCAATGGTCGAGACACGCACCTGCGATTACAGCGGTGAGGAGATCGAGCCCGGCACGGGCACGATGTTCGTCAAGAAGGACGGCACCGTCCTCCACTTCGTCGACTCGAAGGCGGAGAAGAACTACTTCCTCGGCCGCGAGGCGCGCGACGTCGAGTGGACCGAGGAGGGCCACCGAGCCGGAGGCGACGAGCAGTGAGCCACCACGACGAGCGCACCTTCGTGATGGTGAAGCCCGACGGCGTCCAGCGCGGACTCATCGGCGAGATCGTCTCTCGCTTCGAGGACCGCGGGCTCAAGCTCGTCGCCGGCAAGTTCGTCCGGCTCGACGAGGAGCTCGCGAAGGACCACTACGGCGAACACGAGGACAAGCCGTTCTTCGACGGCCTCGTCGAGTTCATCACCTCCGGCCCCGTCTTCGCGATGGTGTGGGAGGGCGCGGACGCGACCCGCCAGGTCCGCGCGATGGTCGGCGAGACCGACCCGACCGAGTCGCCGCCGGGCACGATCCGCGGCGACTTCGGCCTCGACCTCGGCCACAACGTGATCCACGCGTCGGACCACGAGGACGAGGGCGCCAACGAGCGCGAGATCGACCTGTTCTTCGACGACGAGGAGCTCGTCGACTACGACCTCGACACCTCGGCGTGGGTGTACGAGGACGAAGACCACTGACGCCGCGGCTCTCGGAACTTTTCACTTTTCGCTGCGCCCGACGCCCGCCGAGCCCTCGCTCAGTCGACACACCGCGTTTCCGGTGAATCCCGCCCGGTGACTCGTCGCGGTCTCTCGGTTTCCGTGAGGAATCTGCTTATAAGTCGACCGTGAACGTCCACGCCCTCTCAGGTGTCGACCGCGATCGCGGTCCCGTCGTCGGCGACCACGATCACCTCGTCGCCGCCGTCGCCCGTGACGTCGGCGAACAGGGGGCCGCCGTAGGCGACGACGTCGCCGGCGTCACCCCGGGCGATCACCTCGCCGCTCTGGGTCATCGCGAGCACCCCGCCGGCCCGGTTGACTACCACCGGCGCGCGCTCGCCGTTCCCGTCGACGTCGCCCATGCGCGGCTCGTTGATCCGGGTCGACGCGCCGTACTGCTGTTTCCAGACGACCTCGCCGTCGAGGAGGTCGACCGCCCACACGCTCCCGGAGCCGCCGACGTACACCCGCCCGGGGTCCGAGTCCCCCACGGCGATCGGGCGGTCCTGGAGCTTGACGTCGTACCGGTCCGACCCGTCGCTCGCCTCTACGGTCTCGATGTTCCCGCTTGCGCCGCCGAGCGCAAGCACCGGCCCGTCGCGGCTGTCCGCGGCGTTCCAGCTGAGCGGGTTCACGCTCGGCTCGGTCGTCCAGCGCGTGCCGCCGTCGCCGTCGAGCATGTGAACCGTCGCGGGGTCACCCGCGGTCGTCAGCACGGCGAGCCCGCCCCGCTCGCCGGCCTCGGCGTCCGGCTCGACGATGAGCGGCCGGCGGCTGATCTCGCCCGACAGCGAGGCGTCGGCGACCGGATCCCCCTCGCCGTCGACGACGCGAACGCCCCCGTCCGTCGTGACCGCGGCGACCTCGCGGCTCCCGTCGCCGGTGAGGTCGCCGATGGCCGGTCGGAGCCCGGCGGGGCCGCCGAGGTCGACCGCGAACCGCTCCGTCCCGTCGGTCGCGTCGACGACGACGAGTTCGCCCGACGCCGTCGTGAGCGCGACCACCGGGTCGCCGCCGAGGGTGCTCGCGGTGAGGCCGCTGACGGCGACGGGACCGCCGTCCGCTCCGTCGGAGTCGTTCCCGTCGGCGTCTCCGCCGCCACCGGTGCCGTCCCCGCCGCCGCGCTCCGCGTCCGGTCCGGAGACCGGAACCGTCCACGGGGTCCGGTCCGTCCCGGCGACCGTCGCGGTGACGACTCGCGACCCGTTCTCGACCGCGGGCCGGAGGAGGAGCGGGTCGCCGTCGACGGTCGCGACCACGGCGCCGCTGCCGTCGTCGCCCGCGGCCGGCTCGGACTCCCACACGACCGTGGCCTCGGTCGTGACGTCGTCGACGCCGACGAACGCGAACAGCGCCACGCCGACGCCGGTCGCGCCGCCGGCCAGCAGTATCAGCGTCGCGAACAGGACGCGTCGGTCCATTTGAATCCCCTTCGGGCGTCGCCGTGAAACGGTTGTCGGATGCGCGCCTCGGTCCGCGGCGGTCGGGAGACGCGTCGGGAGGCGCGCCAGGAGACGGTGCCTACCGCTCCAGCAGCGTCGCCACGTGGTCGGCGTGCGCCTCGCCGACGAGGTCGCGCAGCGTTGCGGGGTCGCGCTCGCCGTCGGCGTTCACTAAGTAGACGGCGCCGTCGCGGTCACCGTAGACGCCGTGGAGGTCGTAGACGAACCCGTAGACGGTCGCGTCCGCCGCTTCCTCGCTCTCTCGGGCGAACGCGACCTGCTCGTGGACGTTGTACTCGACGAGCCGGTCGCGGACCGAGGTATCGGCACTGCTGGCCGGTTTCTCTGCCGCGCCGTCGACCGCGCCCTCGCCGTCCGCCCCGTCGCCCTCCTCACCGACCACGGCCGGGTCGTTCAGCCCGGCCTCGACGATCGGTAACAGCGCCTCGACGTCGGCGCGGACGCCGGGCTCGGGCGGGAAATCGCCGGTTCGAGCCGCCGTGAGCGCGGCGGCGATCGCGCCGCAGCCGGTGTGGCCGACCACGGCGAGGACCTCGGTGTGGGTGTGCCCGAGCGGGTACGCCACGCTCCCGTCGAGAACTCGCTCGCCGTCGACGAGGGTGCTCACGCTGTTGCCGATGGCGCCGGAAGTGAAGAGGAACCCCGGCTCCTCGACGGCGAACATCCCCTCCTGGGAGACGCGCGAGTCGGAACAGCAGACGGAGACCACGCCCGGGCGCTGCCCTTCGCGGTGGTTGTCGAAGGATCCGGACGGCAGCGCGGCGACGTGGTCGTCGTTGCGGTCGAGGAGGTCGACGAGTATCGCGCGGTGCATACCGTCTCGACCCGGCGGGAGAACAAAAGCGTCGGGGCGGGAGGACTCTCGGGACGCGGGCGATCCGCGCCGAGGGGGCGGCCCTGTCAGGCGACGAGTCCGACCGCCGCGACCAGGAACCCGACGACGAACACCGCGATGAGCGCGACCGTCGCGATCACGACCGCCGGCGCGAGCGCCTCCTCGTTCTCGTCGAGAACGAAGTCTTCCATGTTCTGCATGTCCGGAGCGTCGTCGCGGCGGGATTTGAACGCTTCGACCGAGGCCGCGCTACCCGCCGAAACGGTCCGTCACTGGTCGAGCCAGACGTTGTTGTAGTCGCTCAGGACCCGCGGGTTGTACTGCGAGCGCGGGTGGGCGACGAAGTCCTCGACGTAGTCGCGGACGCCGATGGAGACGCGCAGGCTGTAGCTGGGCAGGTGGACCCGGTCTTCGAGCACCGTCGGAATGATCGACTCGTACAGCTCCCGACGCTCGTCGATGTCGCTGGCGCGTCGGGCCTCGATGATGTCGGCCATGAGGTCGTCGTTCTCGTAGTAGGTTCCACTGGTGGCGCCGACCTGACCGTCGTGGAACAGGTTGTACACGTACGAGTCCGGATCGGGACCGCCGAGCCACCCCAGCGCGTACATGTTGTAGTCGTCCTCGTTGCCCGTGGTGTACGAATCGAGGAACGTCCCCCAGTCGTACCGGCGCACCTCCGCGTCGTAGCCGGCCTCGTCGAGTCCGTTCGAGACGGAGATGCCGATCTGTTCGCGGAGGTCGTCCGGCGGGACGATGATCCGGAAGTTGTAGTCCTCGGGCACGCCCGCGTCCGCGAGCAGCTCCGCGGCGCGGTCGACGTCGCGGTCGTGGCCGATGTCCGCCCACTCGTCGGTCGGGAAGTCCCACGAGTCCGCGACCGGGAGCGGCACCGGCGCGTAGTTGCGCTCCCCGGCCGGCTCGATGAAGTTCGAGACCGCCTGGTCCATCGAGACGGCGTAGTCGATCGCCTCGCGGACCTGCGGGTCCGCCGTCGGCCCCTCGTTACAGTTGAACGCGATGTAGTAGTAGGAGATGCCGGGCTCGGACTGGAGCGACATGTTGTCCGCGCTCTGGACCGTCTCCCACGTCTGGGGCGTGATCCCGTCCGCGACGTCCGACTCGCCGGTCTCCAAGGAGACGACGCGCGTCGTGCTCTCCTCGACCGGCTCGAACCGGAGCCGGTCTAAATGCGGCAGCGTGTCGCCCCAGTAGTCGTCCCACTTCACCAGGTCGACGAACTCGCCTTCGGTCCAGTCGTCGAACTCGAACGGCCCCGAGCCGACCGGCGATTCGAGGTTAAACGCGTCCTTGTCCTCCTCCCGGACCGACTCGGGGACCACGCTCCGCGTCAGCGCGAGCGTGTAGAAGGGACCGTACCCGTACTGGAGGTCGATCTGGACGGTCCGGTCGTCGACGATCTCGATCGCGTCGATCATCTCGACGTCCGGCGCGTTGGCCGTCTCCTCCTCGACCGGCGCGAGCAGCGAGTACCTGACGTCCTCGGCGGTGACCGGGTCGCCGTTCTGGAAGCGCGGCCCGTCGCGCAGCTCCACGACGTACCGCGTCCCGTCGCGCTCGACGGTCGGCTCCTCGCTGGCGAGGTGCGGGACCGGGTCCGTGCGCTCGTCGTAGGCGTACAGCGGCTCGAACACCTGCGAACACACCTGCTGCGAGTAGATGTCGTTGACGACGATCGGGTCGAACTCGATCGGCGACACCTGCTGTGAGTACACCAGCTCGCCGCCGCTGACGGGCTCGCTCTCGCCGTCGGCGCCGTCGTCGGTTCCGTTGCCGTCGTTTCCGCCGGTACCGTCTCCGGCCGTTCCGTTCCCGTCGCCGTCGGAGCCGCGGCCGGCGCACCCGGCGACCGCCCCCGCCGTCACTCCGGTCGCGAGGCCGCGAAGCACGCGCCGCCGCGACTGGTCGAGTTTCCGTGACATTGCCCGCCGTTTCGCCCCGATATATAAATCAACGTACACACGGGCAGCGTTCGACCCTACGTCGGACAACCGGAGACAATCTCCGCTACTTCGCCGTTGCCGACGTGTTTTTGTGCGTCGGGCGAGGCGGATACGCCAAGATGCCACGCGAACAGTACCAGACGAAGCTCGAGGGGCTCCGCGACGACGTCCTCTACATGAGCGAAGTGGTCGCCGAGCGGCTCCGCATGGGGCTCGACGCCCTCGAACGGCAGGACGAGGAGTTGGGCGAGGAAGTGATCACCGGTGACGCCGAGATCAACGACCTGTACCTTGAGCTGGAGGGGCAGTGTACGGACCTCATCGCGCTCCAGCAGCCGGTCGCCGGCGACCTGCGGTTCATCGCGGCGTCGTTCAAGATCATCACCGACCTCGAACGGATCGCGGACCTCGCGACCAACCTCGGCGAGTACGCCAAGCGGGCGGACCGCGAGGTCTTCCCCGACGTCGACGTCCAGCGCATCGGGGACGACACGCTCGCGATGCTCCAGGAGGCGATGGACGCGTACGCGGAGTCGGACCCCGAGCGCTGTTACGCCGTCGCCGAGTCGGACGACGACCTCGACGCCGCCTGCGAGGCCGCGAGCGAGCTCGTCGTCCGCGACCTCATCGAGCGCGACGAACTCCGCGAAGAGGAGGACGTGGAGGGGACGATGCGGAACGTCTCGCGGCTCCTCCTCACGATCCGCGACCTCGAACGCGTCGGCGACCACGCGGTGAACATCGCCGCCCGGTCGCTGTACATGATCGAGAACGACGACGAGCTGCTGTACTGATCTGAGTCTGTACCGACCGGGGACGAGGACTCGCCGCGTCGGCGGGCCGTCCGCGACGTGTCACCGAGCGTGACGCTGTCCCCGGCTTATATCCCTCCGACCGGAGACGGCGTACACATGGTTCTCGGAGCAATCGTCTCGTTCGTCGTCGCGCTGTTAGTCGGTGGATTGGGAATTTACGTCAGCGGACGCGTCGTCGCGGGCGTCAACGACTACTCGCACGCGGTTATCACGGCGCTGCTCGGCGCCCTCGCGTGGGCGATCGGATCGCTGATCCCGGTGATCGGGTCGGTGGTCGCGCTGGTCGCGTGGGTGTGGGTCATCAAGTGGCGCTACCCCGGCGGCTGGAAGGACGCGGCGATCATGGGGCTCGTCGCGTGGGCGGCCGCCTTGGTCGTCATCGCCGTCCTGAACGGCGTTCTCGGTCTCGGAATCAGCGCGTTCGGCGTCCCCGGCGTGTGAACCGCTCGTCACGGCGCCCGCGGCGACGCGGTGCGCGTCAGACCGCGACCCACCACGCCACGGCGACCGCGACGCCGCCGAGGATCGAGCTCAGGACGGCGTGTCGGCGGAGCCGGTCCCGGAATCGGTGGCCGTCGGCGTCGTGGTCCGCGGCGTCGACCGGGCACGTCTCGCTCCCGGTGGTACACTCCGGCAGCAGATCGACGGCGACGTGAAGGAACACGCCGGCGGCGATGCCGAAAAGGAGCCCGCGAGGTCCGCTCTCCGGCGAAAGCCCGGCGATGCCGACCGGGAGGGCCACGATGCCGACCGCCGCGGCGGGCAACAGCAGGGTGACGACGGACTGCCCCCGCTCGGCGAGGCGACGGGCCGCGGCGTACCCGGCGGGCGCCTTGTGCGAGACGAGCGCGACCCCGAGGACGGAGGTGAGCGAGGGCATCGCCGTGTAGATCGCGCCGATGATCGCACCGGCCGAGAGCGCGTGAACCGTCAGCTCGGCCGTCGTTCGATCGACGGGGAGATCCAGATGGGTGAACCGGTGTCCGACCGTGTGACCGGCGTACCCGCCCAGGAAGCCGACCGCGATGCCGAGGCTGCCGAGTCGACCGTGCTGGCCGAGCGCCTGCGGGATCAAGAAGAGCGCGGCGCTGGTCACCATCGCGCCGCTGGCCAGCCCGTACCCCCAGACCGGCTCCAAGGGGTGGCTGCTCCGCACCGCACGCGCGCCGAGCGGTGCGCCGACCGCCATCGCCGCGAACGCGGTCCAAGAGACCGCTACGAGCTTCCAATTAACCCCGTCGGCTATCGCCGCCACCGACAGGAGTACCAGTGCTATCAGTCCGGCCGCTCCGACGGCTCGTTCCCGGCCGGCCGTCGATCGATCCATCGCAGCTTGGGAGAGGTGTTCTCCGGTCACTATTGTACAGTAATAACTAAACTGCCCGAATTAATAAAAACTTCGGGCACGTCTTCGGACCGGACGTGGGCCCGCGGCTACGAACCACGAACCCGGCTGTATCGGAGATTTAAACGGCAGGCTCTGTCGAAATCCTTCGGAAGTGCTACATTCTGACCGGGCGTGGTCAGTACAGGGGTAGCGGCGAGCGATTTCGGGAGTAAGTGTAGTACATCGTGAGCGAGGTTGTTTATAAACCAGAGCGCGGTGTTGCTGTCGGCTGTTTATAAGTGACTGACGCTGCTGGGATGGCGATCTCCAAAGCCCCAGTCGCGACGGCTCGCGCGCCTTGCTGTCGTTCGAAAGGCGCGACGCGCCTTTCGTGATGACGAGACGCCGGAGGCGTCTCGAACCACGCTCCTCAGTCGCTCGTTTTACTCGCTCCTTGCGGTGCTTACTGCGGCGTGCTTCGCCCTCGCGACTGCCCCTTTGAGTCCCACCCCGCACCGCACAGCGACCGCACCTCACGCCTCCCCAGCCTCGCGGTTCGCGCTCTGCGAGCGCTCACCGCGTCCCTCGCGGGCTGGCTCGCGGCCTCTGCTTCGCTCCGGCCGCTCGCAGGCGCGCCACCGCACCCCTTTTATAAACCCTTGTCGCCGTCGCTCGTGGTTTTTAATACGACATCGCGGCCGCCGATCTGCGCTACCCACTCCGCACTTGATCAAGAAGCACCATTCAGCGACCGGGTTTTTCATCCCAAGTTATATTTGAAGAATAGGGTTTCAACAGGGCCAAACGGCTCTAAAGTGCCGGAATCGGAGCGAGGGGTATCGGCGGCGCACCCCCGTCGAGCGGGCTGTGGCCTCAGTCGTCCGCCACGGCGGGGGCCGTGCGCGGCTCCGCGTGCGCTTCGACCGCCTCGGGCGTCGGCGCCCACGCTAAGTCCCCCTCGTAGTGGAAGGCGCGGTGGTCACGCGTCGGGTCGACGACCGTCAGCGAGAGCCAGTCGTTGTCCAAGAGCCCGGTCACCGCCTCGTTGTCGGCCAGAATCTCGGTGACGCGGTCGACCGGCGCGTGGACGACCGTCGAGAGCCGGAGCGGCTGGTGGTACGGCTCGCCGGCGGCGGCCTTGACCGACTGGAGCGGGAGTCCCGTCATGAGGTCGCCGCCGTTGCCCTGGTAGACGCCGACGTTGCCGACGGGGTTGTGGGTCACCTTCGACCCGCTCCCGTACGCCGCGTTGTCGACCGTCGAGAAGTAGTACTGCGCGTTGATCCACTGCGTGACGACCATCGGCCCGGTGAGGATCGCTTCGAGCGCGTCGCCGTCCGGGTCCGTCGCCCAGTCGTACGAGTGGAGGAAGGCGCGCCCGTCGAGGTCGAGGCCGCTCGTCAGCTCGCGGGGGCCGACGACGAACCCGGCGTTGCCCGCCAACCCCCACTCGGGGCGCGTCTCGGCCCAGTCGGCGGCGCGGCGCTCGGTCTCACGAACGGCCGACTCCTCGGCCTCTTGCCCGGTGCGCTCTCTTGCGGCGCGCCCGCGTGCGGCGTCGAGGTCCGCGCGCAGCCGTTCGAGGTCGGCGGCGTGCGACTCCGGCACGTCGCCGTCGTACAGTTCGATCTCGTCGGTCGTGGTGTTGTGTTCGGCCGCGAGGAAGACGGTGTCGTCGGGCACGTCGATGCCGCGCTCGCGCAGCCCCGCCTTCACCTCCGAGTCGTTACAGATCGCGGCGAGCGCGCGGGCGTTCGGCCCGCCCGGGTTGCCGGCGCAGGCGCCGCAGTCAAGGCTGGAGTCGTAGGGGTTGTTCGCCGTCTCGGCCGCGTGGCCCGTGAAGACGACGAGGCGACCGAACGCCTCCCAGCCCATCAGCTCGAAGGCGGTCGCGGCGTACTCGACCCGCTCGTCGCGGGTCAGTCCCGTCGGAAGCCCCTCGCCGGAGTCGTCGTGCTCGTGGACGCCCGGCTCGCAGAACTCGTGGTCGGCCGGCACCGCGTCGTCGGCGCCGTCGAGCAGGTCGCGTACCCGGCCGGGGACGAGCGTGCGCGCCGCGAGCGCGAGACCGTACCCGCTCCCGGCGCCCTCGACAAAGCTGAACGCGGTGGCGGGGTTCGACCGCAGCGTCTCGACCACCTCGCCGGCGGCCTCGCGGAGGTCGGCCCAGCGGTCGCGGCTCGCCCGCGCGTCGTCGTCGCCCGGGACCTCGGAGACGCGGTGTTGCGGGTCGACGATCGGCGGACACGCCTCGACGGACGCCTCGGCGTCGTACCCGGTGTACTCCATCGGGACGCCGAAGAAGCCCGCGTACCCGTGCGTCTCGTAGTCGCCCGTCGCCTCGACGTGCCGGCGGATCACCTCGGAGCGCGTGTCGATACAGAAGACTAACTGGGCGTCCGGGCGCCCCGACGCGCCGCCGTCGGGGCGTGCCCCGTCCTCCTCGCGTGCTTCGGTTCCTCCGTCGCGCGCCTCGCTCTCGGCGGCGACCCGCTCGACGAGCCCGTCGCGGTACGTGCCCTCCCACGCGCTCAGGAACGCGTCGGCGATCTCGTCGCTCGGGTCGACCGCCGGCCCGTCGGACCCCTCCGGCGGCGAGAGGTCGACGCCGAAGGCGTCCGCCAACGCGAGCCGGGCCGCGAGGTAGCCCGTCGGCGTGATCGGGTGCGCGGACTGCCACGCGCCGCCGTCGTCGGCGCGCCGCTTGAGCAGCCCGGTCCACCCGGGGAGCGCGGCGAACTGCGACTCGAAGACGGCCTCCCACCGGTCACGGGGGTACGGCTCCAGCGCGGCCTCGATCGCTTCGGTCGGCGACGGCGGCAGGTCGGCGACGAGTCCCGTATTCGGAATTTCGTCGTCGTAGGCGGCCACCGACCGGAAGGCGTCGTAGAACCCCGCCTCGCGGTTCGGCATCGACCACTCGGCCTGCCCCTCGTCGAGGAACGCCGACAGCCACTTCGTCAGCACGCGGTCGACGCGCTCGGCGTCGGAGTCCGCCGCCTCCGCCCCGCCGGAGCCGCTCGTTTCCACCGTCTCCTCGGCGGTCTCCAGCCGCTCCAGCAGGGCCTCGGGGTCGCCATCGTAGCCCCGGTCGGTCAGTTCCGCGTCGAGCAGGTCGGGGTCGATACGTCCCTCGTCGAGGGCCGCCCGGAACGTCTCCGCGCGCGGGTAGCCGCGGCCGCCGAAGAGGTCCGCCGCCCGGCTCACGGCCTCGTCGAACGGCCGGTCCTCGAAGCCGGCGAGGGGGTTCGCGGTCACGAACGAGTGGACCGGCCAGACGGACCCGACCGCGGTCGCGGCCGCGTCGACCTCGTCTTCGATCGCGCCCGTGTCGTCTTCGATGCCGTCAGCGTCGTCGTCGATACCGATTTCAGTCGTCATCGTACTCCTCCGTGGCGGTTAGAACAGTGGTCGGAGCGGGCTGGCCCGCGTTCACCAGCGCGACGTAGAGGCGCTCGCTCCGCTCGTGGACGCCGGTCTCGATCGCGACGTACGCCGCGAGGAAGGCGACGGCGACGAGCGCGTGGAGCGCGGTCAGCTCGGTCGGGGCGGAGACGAGCGGTAGCCCGGCGAGCAGCCCCGAGACCGCCCTGTACGCGAGCGCGTACACGGCGATGGCGGGGAGCGCGACCAGCGGGACCGCCCCGTAGCGGGCCGCCGTCGAGAGGGCGGTCCGCCGGACGGCGCTCCGGGCCGCGTGGAGCGTCGTGAGCGTCACGAACCCGGCGAGCAGCAGCCCGGTGTCGACGCTCGTCCCCTTCCCGGTCAGGAGCGCGAACGTCGCGCCGCCAGCGAGCCCGGTCAGCAGCACGACGACCGCGCCGGCGACGCCCGTTCCCTCGGGTTCGGGCCCGGTCTCCGTCGGGGCCGCGCGCTCGACCTCGCCGCCCGCGCTCAGGAAGTGGTACGCCTTGTAGAACCCGTGTAAGACGAGATGCGTGACGGCGGCACCGAAGAAGCCGAGCCCGGCTTGGACGATCATGAAGCCCATCTGACCGACCGTCGAGCAGCCCAGTTCGCCCTTGACGTCCGCCCGGACGGTCTTGAGCAGCTTCCCGCTGAGGGCGCTGACGACGCCGACGACCACGATAGCGAGCATGAGCCCGGTCTCGACGGTCACGACCGGCGCGAAGCGGGTCAACAGGATGCCGCCCGCGTTGACGAAGCCGGCGTGCATCAGCGCCGAGGCCGGCGTGGGGGCCGTCATCGAGGAGAGCAGCCAGCCGTGGAACGGGACGAGCGCCGACTGGATCATCGCCGCGAGGAGGAGCGCGGCGCCCGCGACGAGCCACGCGGGCCCCCCGAGGGAGTCGGCGCTCGCGGCGATACCGGAGACCGTCGTCGCGCCGGTCGCCCACCACAGCGCCGTCACGGCGACGCCGAGCAGCGCGCTGCTGGCGAGGAAGTACCGACGGGCGACGCTCGCGGCGGCCCGGGCCTGCGGCCAGCCGTCGACGGTGCCGATGAGCCGCGCCATCAGGAGCCCCATCGCCAGCCAAAAGCACCAGAACAGCGCGACGTGGTCGGCCGCGACGAGCGCCATCACGGCGAGCGTGAACGCGGAGACGCCGAGGAAGAAGTCAGTCTCGTGGGCGCTCCCGGCCATGTAGCGGCGCGAGTAGCTGTGGACGATCCCGCTGAAGAACGTCACGACGACCCACAGCAGGACGGTCAGCCCGTCGACGGCGATCGCGTCGGAGACCTCCCAGGGCCCGCCGAGTCGGACGTGGGCGACGAGCGCGGCGAGGCTCGCGGCGAACAGCGTCCACGCGAGCCGCGTTAGTGCGACGGGAACGGTCGACGACTCGGCCGTCTCCCGGAGCGCTCCGACCGTCGGGTTCGAGGTGCGTCCTGACATCGTTCGAGCGACCACGCGACCGGGGTCGGACCGCGCGGGCGCTGGGTCCGGTTCCGGTCGGTTTTCATCGCTTTCGAGAACGGAATAGCTATTAAATCTGTCTGTATTCACAATTCGTTCGGCTAAATCGACTTATAGAACATTATGTTTATCGGCTCCGCGATCCGATCGGGCTCGGCCA
The DNA here is from genome assembly GCF_000296615.1 of Halorubrum sp. T3. NCBI lineage: Archaea > Methanobacteriati > Methanobacteriota > Halobacteria > Halobacteriales > Haloferacaceae > Halorubrum > Halorubrum sp. T3. Next base: position 928,652 of record NZ_JH815330.1, read on the forward strand.
GCCTCGCGGCGACGGCCGCTTCCGGCCCGTTCGGCGTCGCCACTCAGGAAACCATAACCTCTCCCGGTCCGGAGGGCCGGTATGGAAGAACTCTCGGGAACCGTCCTCGCCGGAGAGTCGTTCGCGCCGGTGCGAGGGCGGGTCATCGTCGAAGACGGGCGGATTGCGGCGGTCGAGGAGACGGACACCGACTCGACGGACATCGTGCTGCCGGCGTTCGTCAACGCGCACACCCATCTCGGGGACTCCGTCGCGAAGGATGCGGCGGTCGGCCTCTCGCTCGACGAGGCGGTGGCGCCGCCGGACAGCCTGAAACACCGGCGGCTGGCGGCCGCCGACCGCGACGATCTCGTGTCAGCGATGCGGCGGACGCTCCGATTCATGCGGCGGACCGGCACGGTTTCGACGCTCGACTTCCGCGAGTCCGGAGTCGCCGGGGCGCGGGCGCTCCGCGACGCGGCGGCGGACACCGGCGTCGACCCGTTCGTCTTCGGGAGCGGCGACCCGTCCGTCCTCGACGTCGCCGACGGCTACGGCGCCTCCGGCGCGAACGACGACGACTTCGCCGCCGAGCGCGCCGCCTGCGAGGAGCGCAGCCGGCCCTTCGCGATCCACGCGGGCGAGCCGGACGCGACTGACATCCACCCGGCGCTCGATCTGGACCCGGACCTGCTCGTTCACATGGTCCACGCCGAGCGGGAGCACTTGGAGCGCGTCGCGGACCAGTCCGTTCCGGTCGCGGTCTGTCCGCGCGCGAACGCGGTCCTCGACGTCGGAACGCCGCCGATTCGGGAGCTGCTCGATCACACGACGGTCGCGCTCGGCACGGACAACGTCATGCTGAACCAACCGTCGATGTTCCGGGAGATGGCGACCGCGGCGAAGCGGTTCGACGTAACCGACCGCGAGGTGCTGCGGATGGCGACCGCCGCGGGCGCCGAGATCGGCGGCCTCGACTGCGGGGTCGTCGAACCGGGCCGGCGGGCGGCGCTCCTCGTCCTCGACGGCGACTCGGACAACCTCTCCGGCACCGAAGATCCGGTGGCAGCGGTCGTTCGGCGGGCGACCGCGCTGGACGTCGAGCGCGTCCTCGTCTGACCGCCTCTCCGGCCCGTCCCGCCTCGATCAATCCTCGCCGTTCCGCTCGACGTCGAACTCACCGAACGGGGTCGTCTTGTGGGTCCGCACGAGCACCTCGTCGGCGACGGTGACGCCCATGTCGAGGAGCGCCTGCGCCACCGGCGTGATGTCATCGTCCGACTCGCCGACGACGGTCACGAGGAGGTTCTGCTCGCCGGTGACGAGTTCTTGGACCGACACGACGCCGTCGATGTCGAGGATGTCCGGGATGAGCTCGCCGCGCTCCGGAATCGACGCGGTGCAGTAGAGCAGCATCCGGAGGGGGTAGCCCGACCGCTGGTAGTCGACGCTGGCGCTGTACCCCTTGATCACCCCCTCGGATTCGAGCCGCTGAATCCGCTTGCGGACGGTGCTGTCCGAGGTGCCGGTCCGCTCCGCGACGTCCCCGGACGACGTGTTCCGTGCGTCCTCCTGTAGCGCGTACAGGATCGCCCTGTCGACGTCGTCTATCGCGCCGTTGCCCATACCGCGGTGATAGACGCGCGGCCGTTTTATACGTTGTCGAGACCGCCAACTCCGCGTTTTCGGCCGCGGTCGTCCCGATCCCGACGCCTACATACGATCCCCGCCAGTGGGTCGGATATGGGTACGTACACCGCGGACATCGACGTGCGGTTACGCGACATCGACGCGATGGGCCACGTCAACAACGCCGTCTACGCGACGTACATCGAGCAGGCGCGGACGCGGTACTTCAGCGACGTCCTCGACGCCGACCTCTCGCGCGTGTCGACCGTGCTGGCGTCGATCTCGATCGACTTCCGGCGCCCGATCGAACTGTCCGACGGCGAGGTCACCGTCACCGTCGACGTGGCCGACCTCGGGCGGTCGAGCGCGACGATGACCCACGAGATCCGGGCCGGCGGCGAGGCGGCCGCGGAGGCCGAGGCGACGCTCGTCTCCCTCGACCCGGAGACGGGGGAACCCGCACCCATCCCGGAGGAACACCGGGCCGCGATGGAGTCGTACCACGACCTGTGAGGCGCTGGGGCGAGGCTCCGTGCCGCGGTCGGGGTAGGGGGAGGCGCGGACGCACACCTTCTTGACGGCGCGGACGGATCGATCGGTATGAGCGTTCGACTGTACGCCCTCGACGGGTGTCCGTGGTGCGAGAAGGCGGCCGACGCCTTAGACGAGGCCGGCGTCGACTACGAGACGGAGTGGGTGGAGGCCCTCCACTCCGACCGGAACGAGGTCAAGCGCGTCAGCGGCCAGCGCGGCGTCCCCGTCCTCGTCGACGAGGAACGCGGCGTGACGATGTCGGAGAGCGCGAACATCGTCGAGTACGTCGAGAGGACCCTCGCATGAGCATCTACACCGGCCGCGGCGACGAGGGCGAGACCGACCTCCGGGACATGAGCCGGGTGTCGAAGTCGAGCCACCGCATCGAGGCGTACGGCTCCGTCGACGAGGCGAACGCGCTGCTCGGCACGGTCCGTCCGACGGGCCACGACGACGTCGACGACCTGCTGGAGACGATCCAGAACCACCTCCACGTCGTCCAAGCGGACCTCGCGAACCCCGACCCCGACCCGGACGACCCGCAGGTCGAGAGCGAACACACCGAGGAGTTAGAGGAGCACATCGACGCGTTCGACGAGGAGCTGGAGCCGCTCACGTCGTTCATCCTTCCCGGCGGCGGCGAGGCGGGGGCGGCGCTCCACCACGCGCGCGCCGTGGCGCGACGGGCGGAGCGCCGCGTCGTCGACCTCGCGCGCTCGGAGCCGATAAACGAGGCCGTCGTCACCTACCTCAACCGGCTCTCCGACCTCCTCTTCACCCTCGGGAGGGTCGTCAACGCGCGCGACGGCGAGCCCGAGGAGTCGCCCTCGTACTGAGCCCGCGCCGTTTCGACCGGCGGGGGCGGCCCAGCTCCCGAGCGCGCGATTTTTCCCCGTCCCGCGCGAGATGCGGGTATGACGCTCGACAGCTACGCGGCGGCGGTCTCCGGTCTCGACCCGGCACCCGGCGAGGTCGAGACGGCGGAGCTCGTCGTCACCGACGACGTGCTCGTGAAGGCGTTCGTCCTCGGCCCCGACGCGTCGGTCGACCCCCACGAACACGCCGACGCCACGAACGTGTTCCACGTCCTCGAAGGCGAACCGACCGTGGTCCGCGACGACGAGGAGGCGGCGCTCGCGGCGCCCGCGGTGGTGTCGAACGAGCGCGGCGCGGTCCACGGCGCCCGCAACGACACCGACGAGCGGGCCGTACTCACGGCCACTCTCGCCCCCCTCCCCTGATGGACGGCGAAATCGACCCCGCGGAGCTGTCGGCGCTGCTCGATGAGCGCGACGACTCCGGAGACGACGTCGCCGGCGCCGACGGGAACGCCGAGGAATCCGAATCGCTCCGCATCGTGGACATCCGTGACCAGCGCGCGTTCGACCGCGGCCACCTCCCCGACAGCGAGTGTATCCCGTTCCCGGAACTGACGAGCCGGATCGCGGAGTTAGAGGGGTCCGACCGGATCGTCACCGTCTGTCCGCACGGCGTCGCCAGCCAGCAGGCGGCCCAGCTGATCGGCAGCTACGAGGGCACGCAGGAGGCGCGCGTCGAGAGCCTCCGCGGCGGCATCGAGGCGTGGGAGCAGGAGATCGGCGAGCTGACGGCGTCGGATGAACCGGCCGAGGACGCCGCCGACGAGGGGCCAGAATCTCCCTTCTGACGCGGGGCGGTCCCTTTTAAATAGCTCAGATCGCGCGGACGCGGACCCGCCAGAAGTCGCGGAACGCGTCGTCGAGTGCCGCCTCCGGCTTCCCGGTGGCGTCGGAGACGTCCGTCACATCGGTGCGGTCGCGCACCCGGCCGAGGACGCTGCGTTCGCCGACGGCGATCATGCGGTCGAGGTTCTCCGCGTCCGCGACCTCCGCGAGCGCCTCGTTCGCCTTCTTCAGGTGGTCGTCGATCTGTCCCTCGCGGCGGCGCTCGAAACGCCCCTGCGAGAAGCCGCCCTTCGAGTGGGCCTCCTTCACGTCGCTGGTGAACCCCTCGAAGGCGACCCGCTCGTCGTCCTCGTAGGTGCCGACGGCGAAGACGTCCGAGCGGACGAGGGCGAACGCGAACCGACCGGTCGGCCGGAACCACGCATCCGGTAGCCGGAAGCGGTCGCTCCAGCGGTCGAACGGTTCCGGTTCGATCGGCGGGGTCAGCGCCGCGCTCACGGCGCCGGTGTCGTCGGCGAGGACGACCGCGGGCGCCGCGCGCCGGACCAGTTCCGTGCGGTCGCCGAACCACTCCGAGACGGTCGCCGGCACCGAGTCGGCGTCCGGGACGTACGCCGTGAGCAGTCCCTCGGGGTCGTCGCTCTCGACGGCCCGGAATCGGTCGAGTACGTCGGCCAGCCGCGAGCCGCTGCGGTCGCTCACGCGCCGGAACTCGACGGACGCCTCGGCCCCTTCCGCGCGCTCCAGCCGCTCTTCGAGCGACTCGATCCGGTGTTCGAGTTCGTTGACGCGCTCCTCGGCGCGCTGGCGGTCGGCGACCGCGTCGGAGCGCCGCTCCTCTTCGGCCTCGGCGCGGCGTTCGAGGTGGCGCTTCTCCTCTTCGAGCTCCTCGATCCGCTCTTTCAGCTCAGCGCGCCCGAGCAGCCTGTCGATCATACCGAATCCGCGACCCCCTGCGACCTAAAAGGTGCGTCTGCGGCGGCGACGTGGTCGAACTCATTTATAAATGAATGCCGTGCGGTGGCGCGTGCCGACGAGCGCCCGATAGGGCGCGAGTCGCACGCGCGAGGGAGTCGGCCGACCGGAGCGAAGCGGAGGGAGGCCGACGAGGCTGGGGAGGTGTGAGGTGCTGTGCGGAGCGGGGTGGGACTCAAAGGGGCAGCCGGGAGGCGGGCGCAGGCGACGCAAGCACCGCAACGAGGGAGCGGTAGCGACCGAGTGAGGAGCGCAGCGAGCGTGCGCCCGCCTCCCGGCTGGGGCTTTGGCGGTGTTCGCCGTCGATCCGGAATCAACGACTTATAAGCGAGCGGCTGGAGCTTTGGCGGTGTTCGCCGTCGATCCGGAATCAACGACTTATAAGCGAGCGGCTGGAGCTTTGGCGGTGTTCACCGACTCACCGACAGCAGCCATTTATAAACGAGCGGCTGGGGCTTTGGCGGTGTTCACCGCGGTGGTAGCAGTCATTTATAAACGAGCGACTGGGGGTTCGGGAGTGCTCTCAATCCGTGCCCGACTGGTTATTTATAAATAGCAGCGACAATCGACGGGAAATACGGAGCCACTTTCCACGTATCACGCGTTCACGAACGGCTCCCACCCCTCCCAGCGCAACAGCTTCTCCGCTCGGTCCGCGTCCGCCAACAGCACGTTCCGGTGGTCCGGGAGCGTCTCGTCGGCGAGCTCCTGGGGAATCGCGAGCGTGCCGCTGGGTACGTCGTCGTCGCCGCCGACCGGGATGTGGCCGCCGTCGACCTTCATCACGAGCGGGGCGTCGAGCCGCTCGACCCCTTCGCCGTCCGCGTACAGCTGCTCGTTGACGCGTTCGTGGTCCGCCCGCTGGATGACGGCGCGCTCGCCGTCGCGGGGTTCCACGTACAGTTCCCCCAGGTAGTAACCGCTCGAGAATCGCTCGAACATTCTATGCGTGATATCCTCTACCATGACCGTATATAAGCCTTTCTCGGACGCGGCCGATCGCCGGGACCGTTCGGCGCGTCCGACCGGCCGACACGAGTCGAAGCGATCGACGCGCGGAGCGGGCCGCTCCGCGTCCGTGCGCTCGGCCTCCCGCGTATCACTCGCCCCGGAGCGTTCCGCGGACCGCACTGACCGTCTCTCTGAACGCGCCGACGTCCATGGAGTCGGCGGTGAAGAGGACGCCGGCATCGCCCTCGAGCGCCCTGACGACGAACCCGTCCTCGTGGAACCGGACGGTGAAGTCGTACGGCCCGATGTCCGGACCGTCGCCGCCGTGTGCGATCTCGGTCCGCGCCGACCGTTCCGCGAACCCCACGCGTTCGAGCTGGACCAGCTGCGCCTTCCGCGCTCTGGCGGCCTCGTCGGACGGGTAGAGGTCCTTCCGCACGTACAGCAGATCGAACGACGAAGGGGTGAAGTACACGACGCTCCGGAGCGCGTCGCCCAGACTGGTGCGGGTGGCGCTCAGAATGCTGTCGGCCGTCTCGTCGCTGATCCCGGTCTCGGACGGTATCGGTTCCATGTGACGTAGTAACGCGCCCAGTCGTAATAGCACCGCCGGCGGCTCCGCGCGAGGCGCCTCGCGCGCGTCGTCTTCCGTTCCGAGGGCAGTCCGTCCGGCGGTGTCGCGTACGCCCGGCGTCCCCTTCCGAGTCGAAGGGGGCGAGCGGGCACGGGAGAAGAGCTAGGTTCTGCCCGGTTCAACGGGAGCGTATGTACGAGGACAGCGAGGGCGCGTCCGCGGACCGCGTGCTCAAACCGGGACAGCGAGCGTACGACGAGAACGGCCGAGTCGTCGGCGTCATTCGAGCCATCACGGACATCGGCGTCGAGGTCAACACCCTCGGAGACGTCGAGACCCTATCGCTCCGGCAGTCCCCCGGCGTAAATCTCGGAGAGGGGTACCTTGTGCGGCGGCGTAGCGAGTGCGGCGAGTCGGGCGACGTCGACCGGGTCCCCGACCGCTGCCCGAACTGCGGGGCCGGCGGGAACGCTCTGTACGCCTACCTGGAGGAGTAACCGCATGTCCGACGACCACCCGCCGCGCGACTCCCCGGAGTGGGACAATCCGGACCTGTGCCCGTTCTGCGGTGCCACGCTGTCGGACGGCGGAATCGGATTCATCGACCATGTGTCGGACGCCCCCGAGTGCGCGGAGCGGTTCGAGGCCTGGCGAGCGGCGATCCGAGACGACATCGGCGGAGAGTGGGGCGGGTAGCCGAGGTTCGTCCGTCGGCCCCGTCTCCCGATCCCCGCCGGTCTCCGAGGAGTCGACGGCGTTCCGCGCTCGGCGAAGACTGTCATCGCCCGGCTCCGGCCCCGGTCGGAGCCCCGGGTCCGCTCACGCCTCCTGCGGAGCCCCGGGTCCTCTCACTCCCCGTCGGACCGCCGCGCGACCTCGTGTCGACCGAAGCCGTACCGCAGGCGGTTCGCGAGTCGGCGCGAGAAGCGTCCCTCGTTGCGCGAGTCGAACCGCTCCGCGAGCGCCTGATAAATAATGGGGACGGGCACCTCCTGTTCGAGCGCCTCCTGGACCGTCCACGTGCCCGTCGAGCCGCCCGCGACGTGGTCCGCCACGTCGCCCAGGTCCGACCCCTCCTCGCGGAACGCCTCCTCGCAGAGCTCCAAGAGCCACGACCGGATCACGGCGCCGTTGTTCCACGTGCGCGCCACGGACTCGGTGTCGAGGTCGTAGCGCCCGTCGGCGAGCAGCTCGAACCCCTCGCCGTACGCCTGCATCAGCGCGTACTCGACGCCGTTGTGGACCATCTTCACGTAGTGGCCCGCGCCCGACTCGCCCATGCGATCGTGGCCGTCCGGCCCGGTCGCGACCGCGTCGAACACCGGCACGAGCGCCTCGTAGGCCCACTCGGGGCCGCCGACCATCAGCGAGAAGCCCGCCTCCGCGCTCGCGGGCCCGCCGGAGGTGCCGCAGTCGAGGTACGCGGCGTCCGTCTCCTCGGCGCGGCGCACCGAATCCTCGAAGTGCGAGTTGCCGCCGTCGACGACGACGTCGTCGTCGTCGAGGTGCGGCTCCAGGTCAGCGAGCGTGGCGTCGACGGCGTCGCCCGCGGGCACCATCAGCCAGATCCGCTTTTCGCCCCCCAACCGGTCACAGAGGTCGCCCACCGAGTCGGCCGGCTCCGCGCCCGCCTCCGCCGCCTCCGCGGTCGCCTCCGCGGAGAGGTCGAACGCGACCACGTCGTGGCCCGCCGAAAGCGACCGGTTCGCGACGATCTGTCCCATCCGCCCGAGTCCGATGACCCCGAGTTCCATGCGCGAGGGGTGGCGACCGGCCGCCGTAGTGGTTCCGGTTCCGCGCCCCCCGCTACTCGTCGGCTCGCGCCTCCGCCTCGACCTCCCGCTCGCCGAGGTGTGCGCGGAGCGCGTCCACGTCCTTGTTTCCCGCGCCGGTGTTCAGCAGGACGACCGTGTCGTCGGGGCCGAACTCGCCGGATTCCGCGAGCGCGAACGCTCCCGAGACGGCGGCCGCGCAGGTGGCGCCCACCTCTAGCCCCTCCTCGCGGGCGACCTCAATGGCGGCGTCGAGGATCTCTCGGTCCGTCGTCGCCACCGCCCCGCCGTCGGACTGGCGGACCGCCTCCAAGATGAGGTGGCTCGCGCCCGGGTCCGGGATCGCGATCCCGTTACACGCCGTGTCGACCTCGTCGTCTGCGAGCGGCTCGTGGCGGTCGGCGCCCGACTCGTAGGCGCGGACGACCGGGGCGCAGCCCGCGGCCTGCGCCGCGTACATCGGGACGAGTTCGTCGGTCCACCCCAGCTCCCTCGCCTCGCGGGCGGCCTTGTGCATCCCGACGAGCCCGACGCCGCCGCCGGTCGGGTAGACGACGCCGTCGGGCGCCTCCCAGTCGAGCTGCGCTAAGAGCTCCAGCGCCATCGTCTTCTTCCCCTCGTGGCGGTACGGCGTGACGAACGTCTTCGTCGAGTACCACTCGGGATGTTCCTCCATCGCCTCGGCGTACGCCTTCCCGGCGTCGCCGATCTGCGAGTTCCCGTCGACGGGGTCGGCCACGGTCAGGTCCGCGCCGTGAACCTCCGTCATCGCTTTCTGGGTGAATCCCGCCCGCGAGGGGAGGAACACGTGCGCGTCGAGGTCCGCGCGGGCCGCGTACGCCGCGGCCGCCTGCCCCGCGTTGCCGGCACTGTTCAGCGCGACCTCGCTCGCGCCGTGTTCGCGCGCGGCCGTCATCGCGGCCGCCTGCCCGCGGTCCTTGAACGTCCCCGTGGGATTTGCGCCCTCGTCTTTCAGGAGAACGCGGCCGACGCCCATCGCGTCCGCCAGCGCCGGGCACTCGACGAGCGGCGTCGCGCCCTCCCCGAGCGACACCGCCGTCTCAGCCGGGAACGGGAGCAGCTCGTCGTACCGCCACATCGACCCGTCGGGGCGCGCGTCGAGCGTCTCCGGGGTCAGACCGATCCGGTCGTAGTCGTACTCTGGGTCGAGGATACCGCCGCAGTCGGGACAGCGGTGCGTCGCCGCCTCCGCGTCGAACGTCTCCCCGCAGTCGACGCAGGTCAGGCCGACGAACGCCTCTGTCGTCTCCATGGGACCGCGGTCGCGTGCCGGGGACTTCGGTGCTGCGGTCGCGGCGATCGCCCCGAGCCGCCCACGAGGGGGCTGCCGTTCGTCCGCACCCCTCCGGGGTACTTAGGTTCGAAACGTATGAAGCGGTGCGCCGAGGGGCGCCGGGGTCGTGCGTACAATGGAGATGCGCGCATCAGCGACGGCCTGGACGGCCGGTTCGCGGGGAGCACCGGGGTGGAAGCGATGAGCCGAACGAGGCTTCGGTTGGACCTCCCGGCAGGGTCGTGGCTCGGCGACGTCTCGCGGGGCGTCCCCTCGGCGACTATCCGGGTCGCGGAGACGATCGCGCTCGACGACGACGCTCGGCGACCGGCCGACGATGACGGCTCGGAGGCGCTCGACGACGACGGCTCGGACGTGGCGGCGACCGTCTTGATCGGCGGCGCCGACAGGGACCGCGTCGAGGACGCGCTCCGCGGCCACGACCGCGTCGCGCGCGCGACGACGGTCGAGCGCCGCGGCGACGGCCGCACGCTTCGGGTCGTCTGCCGCGCCCCCGTGTACCTCCCGGCGGCGCAGGCGGTCGGTCTCCCGATGGCGTCGACGGTCGAGGTCGTCGACGGCCGGGCGACGGTGACGGTCGTCGGCGACCGGGACCGAGTCGAGGCGTTCGGGCGCCGGCTCGCGGGCGAGGGAGTGACGGTCGGCGTCGCCGCGACCGGGGTCGACGGCCCGGACCGGACGCTCACGGAGGCGCAGCGCGACCTCGTGTTCGATGCGGTCCGGTCGGGGTACTACGACACCCCGCGCCGGTGTACGCTCACGGAGTTAGCCGAGGCGAACGGGATCGCGAAGTCGACCTGTAGCGAGACGCTCCACCGCGCGGAGGGTCGCGTGATGCGGCGGTTCGTCGACGGGACGGGCCGGTTCGACTCGGCGTCGGACCGCGTCGGTACGGCGGCCGCCGGGACTGCGTTCTCCGAGACGGCAGCGTTCGACGAGCGCGACGCCGACGGTCCGGACGCGGACGACCTCGACGCGGACGGCGACGAGCCGGTGCGGTCCGCGGCGACCGAGCCCTGACACCGCCGCGGCGGGCGGCGGTTCGAAGGCCTACTCCCCGTCGAGCGCCTGCCACGAGAGCCGCGGGTTCCGCGCGGCGCCGACCTGGTCGATCCGGCCCGCGGCGGTCCGGTTCGGGGCCGCGTCGAGCGCCTCGTCGGTGTCGGCGTACGCGAGGTTGAACGCCTCCGCGAGGTCGTCGAGCGAGGACTGCCCCTCGATCTCGGTCGGCTCGGTCAGCATCGCCTCCGGCACCATCTCCGGCCACTTCGTCGTCGGCGGGTGGACGCCGAAGTCGAGCATGCGCTTCGCGACGTCGGCGGCGTCGCGGTCGCCCGCGGTCGCGGCGAACTCGTGGTGGAACGGACCGAACGGCACGTCGAGGTCGATCCGCTCGGCGAGGTAGTTCGCGTTGAGGACGGCCTTCGCGGCCGCGTCCGCGAGCCCCTCGTCGCCGAGGCGGGCGATGTACGCGTACGCCTTGATCGACACGAGCCAGTTGCCGGCGAACCCGTGGACCTTTCCGATCGTGTGCTCGGGCTCGAAGCGCTCGTATCCCGATCCCTCGTCGGCCTCCCGGACCCGGGGCGTCGGGAGGAACGGCGCCAGCTCGTTGACGACGCCGACCGGGCCGGCTCCCGGCCCGCCGCCGCCGTGAGGCGTCGCGAACGTCTTGTGGACGTTGTAGTGCATCACGTCGAACCCCATATCGCCGGGACGGCCGCGGCCGAGCAGCGCGTTGAGGTTCGCGCCGTCGTAGTAGAGCAGGCCGCCGGCGTCGTGGACGATGTCGGCGATCTCGGTGATGTCGCGCTCGAAGAGGCCGACCGTGTTCGGGTTCGTGAGCATGAGGGCGGCGGTGTCGTCGCCGACGGCCGCCTCCAAGGCTTCGAGGTCGACCCGACCGTCCTCGCCGGAGGGGAGTTCGACCACGTCGTAGCCCGCGGTCGCGGCGGTCGCGAAGTTGGTCCCGTGGGCCGACGCCGGGATCACGACCTCCGAGCGGTCGTTGCCGTGGTGTTCGTGGTACGCCTTCGCGACGAGGATCCCCGTGAGCTCGCCGGCGGCGCCCGCGGGCGGCTGGAGCGTGACGGCGTCCATGCCCCCAATCTCCGCGAGGACCTCCTGGAGACGGTGCTGGAGCTCCAGGTTCCCCTGCGCCGAGCGCTCGGAGCGGTCCGGGTGGATCGCCGCGTTCGTGTCCGCCGCCACGTCCTCGGTGAACTTGGGGTTGTACTTCATCGTGCAGCTCCCCAGCGGGTACGGCCCCGAGTCTATCGCCCAGTTCATCTGCGAGAGCCGGGTGTAGTGGCGCGCCGTCTCCGGCTCCGAGGGGTTCGGCAGCGTCAGCTCCTCTCGGGTGAGGTCGTCGGGCAGCGGGGAGTCCTCCCGCACGTCGACGGTCTCTTGGCCCTTCTCCGAGAGCAGCGGCTCGCGGACGTTCTCCCCCTCTCGCTCGTAGTTCGCTTGGTCGTGGATCATCTCAGAGCACCTCCTCGAAGGCGGCGACGAGCCCGTCCGTCTCTCCCGCGTTGAGATCGGTGACGCACACCTGAAGCAGGTGGTCGTCGATCGCGTGGACCGCGAACCCCTCGCCTTCGAGGTCGGCCGCGATCGCCTCGGCCGGCTGGTCGACGCGCACCGCGAACTCGCGGAAGTGGTGGCGGTCGTGGACGGGTGCGGCCGCGCCGGACAGCTCGTCGATCCGCGACGCCAGCGCCTCGGCCTCCCGGACGGAGTCGTTCGCGAGGTCGACGAGGCCGTCGGGCCCGAGCGTCGCCGCGTGGATCGCCGCGCGCAGCGCGACCCACGCCTGGTTCGTACAGATGTTCGAGGTGGCGCGCTCCTTCCGGATGTGCTGTTCGCGGGTTTGGAGCGTCAGCGTGTACGCGCGGTCGCCGTTCGCGTCTTCACTCGCGCCGACGAGCCGGCCGGGCACCTGCCGCAGGAACTCGTCGCTGCAGGCGAAGATCCCTAACCCCATCCCGTAGGCGGTCGGCAGGCCGAGCGAGCCGGCCTCGCCGACGACCACGTCTGCGCCGACCGCAGCGGGCGATTCGAGCACCGACAGCGCGACGACGTCCGAGCCGAGGACGAACAGCGCGTCCGTCTCGTCGGCGAGGTCGCCGATCGCCGCGAGCCGCTCCTCGATACACCCCCGAACCGTCGGGCTCTCGGCGTACACCATGGCGACGTCGTCGCCGGCGCGGTCGGCGAGCGCGTCGACGTCGGCGGTCCCGTCGGCCATCGGGTACGTCTCGACGGTCAGGTCGGCGCCGTCGCAGTAGTTCTCTAACACCGCCCGCTTCCCCTCGCGGAGCTGCTCCGGGACGAGGACGGTGTCGCCCGAGGTCGACCGGACGCGGTCGGCGAGCGTCGCGGCCTCGCCGAGCGCGGTCGCGGCGTCGTACATCGAGCAGTTCGCGACGTCGAGCCCCGTCAGCTCGACCAGCATCGACTGGTACTCGAAGAGCGCCTGGAGGAACCCCTGCGAGACCTCCGGCTGGTACTGGGTGTAGCTCGTGAGGAACTCCGCGCGGTCCGCGAGGTGGTCGACGACGCTCGGCACGTAGTGGCCGTAGTGGCCCCGGCCGAGGAACTCCGTGAGGTCGTCGTTGCGCGCGAAGATCCGGGCGCACTCGTCGCGGATCCCGCGTTCGGTGCGCGCGTCGATGCCGAACTCGCCGTCGAAGGAGACCGCCTCGGGGATGTCGAACAGCGCCTCCTCGTCGTCGACGCCGATCGCCGCCAGCATCGCCGCGGTCTCGTCGTCGGTGTGGGGCGCGTACGGCGTGCCGTTCGCCCGGCTCATCTGGTCGCTCCTCCGCGTCCGCGGGCCGTCGCCTCGCGGTCGTTCGCTCCTCGGTTCGCGGCTCGTCGGTCGAAACGTGGCGTTGTCATGTTCGGGTCCGGTGGAGGGTTGTCGTCGGGAGCGCGCCCGGCGTTGGGAGCACGCCCGCGTCGGGTCGACTCGTCGCAGTCACGCGATCTGGCCGTCGTACTCGTCGGCGTCGAGGAGCCCTTCGGCGTCGCCGCCGTCGGCGGGCTCGACCTCGAGCATCCAGCCGTCGCCGTACGGGTCCTCGTTAACGAGCTCCGGGCGGTCGAAGAGGTCCTCGTTGACCGCGACGACCTCGCCCGAGACGGGCGCGTACAGGTCCGAGACGGCCTTGATCGACTCGACGACACCGAACGACTCGCCGGCCGCGATCTCGTCGCCGACCTCGGGGAGCTCGACGAACACCACGTCGCCGAGCTCGTCCTGCGCGAAGTCGGAGACGCCGATCCGAACGGTGTCGCCGCCGGTCGTCGCCCACTCGTGCGATTCCAGGTACCGTCTGTCGTCGGGAACGTCGAAGCTCATTGGTCAGGGTCGCCGCGGTCCGCTCGGGATCCGGCCCGCGACACGTGTGATTGACCCTTCTGACGACGAGGAAATAAAAGGTGTGTTCGCGGCGGTCGCGGCTGGGGACGACCGTTCGGCGCGCCCCGTCAGGTCCACCGGTCGAGCCCGGTCTGGACCTGCGACTCCGCGATGCGCTCGAACCCGCGCTCGACCTCGTCGGCGTCGACGCCCCACTCGTCGACGACGTACGCGCGGGCGGCCTCGACGTCCGGGTTCACGTCGGCGTCGACCGCGACGTCCTCGGCCGGCGGGTCCATGAACAGCTCCCGGATCGCCTCGGCGTTCGGGATCTCGGCGTCGCGGGCCTCCAGAACGCCCCACAGGTCGCCGTGTTCTTTCACCGCCGTTACCGCCGTCTTCGGCCCGATCCCGCGAACGCCCTCGTTGAAGTCGGTGCCGCAGAGCATCGCGACGTCGACGAGCCCCTGACGGTCGAGGTCGAGGTCTTCGAGGGTCGCCGCGAGGTCCATCAGCTCCGGGTCGCCCTTGCTCGTCAGCTGGCGGAGCGTCGTCGGCGCGCCGAACAGCAGGGTGTCGTAGTCCTCGCTGCCCGCGTGGTCGACGGCGCCGGTCGCGGCCATGTGCGCGCACTGCGCCTCCCCTTCCGCGGGCGCCTCGACGATCGGCACGTCGAGCAGTTCGAGCAGCTCGCGGGTCGTCTCCTGAATCGTGTCGGTGAGCCGCTGTGTGCGGGCCTCTAAGCGCGCGGCCTCGACCGCGTCGCCGCGCTCCTCGGCCGCTGCTCGCCGCTCCTCGGCCTGCTCGCGCTTCTCGCGGCGCTCGGCCACCTCGTCTGCCTTCAGGTCGGTGACGGCGCCGTCGAACACCATCACCGGGATCAGGTCGTGCTCGAAGAACTTCGGGAGCCCTTGGACGACCCCGATCAGGTTCGCGACCTCGGTGCCGTCGGCGGTGGTGTACTTCTCGTCGCTCGTCCACTTGACCGTCGTCGTGAGGTAGCGGTACAGCCAGTTGTGCGCGTCGACGGCGACGACGCTCCCCTCTATCTCCTCGAAGGGGACGTCGCGGATCGACGCGAGGTCGCGCAGGTCGGCGTTTCCCATTGTCGGAGTCTGGGGCGCGCCGCTCTTAAACGCTCACGGGTCCGGTGGCGGGCGGCGGTCGCTCTCGGCAGTCCCCCGCGATTCCCTGCCGACTTCTGGGCAGTTTATGTGCGTCACGCGCGTACGTGTCCCCGTCTGAATGGTCTCCCCGTTCGATGTGTTGGAAGTCGACGAGGACGCCGACGACGAGGCGATCGAACGGGCCTACCGCGAGCGCGTGAAGCGCGCGCACCCCGACCAGGGCGGTTCGATCGAGGAGTTCCAGCTCGTCCGCCGCGCCTACCGAGAGCTGGAAGCGCGCGACGACAACGGCGACGGGAGCGACGACGGAGTCGACCCCGCGGACGTCGACCTCTCGGAGGGGGACGACGCGCGCGAGCCGCAGTCGACCCGCGTGGAGTTCCTCGACTACGAGGCCGTCGTCGACTACGGCTGGTCGCTCGACGACGACGAGCTGTTCCGGAAGGCCTCCCACGCCGACCTCGGTCCCGACGCCCACGGTCGCCTGCTCGTCCACCCCGACGAGAGCCTGCTGGAGGCCGCCGAGCGCAGTGGTTTCGCGTGGCCCTTCTCCTGTCGCGGCGGCGCCTGCGCGAACTGCGCGGTGTACCTCGCCGAGGGCGAGCTCTCCCAGCCGACCGACCACATCATGCCCGAGGACCTCGCCGAGCGAGGGTTCCGCCTCTCCTGTAACGGCTACCCGCTGACCGACGAGCTGTCGGTCGTGTTCAACGTGAAACAGCGGCCTGAGCTCGACGACCTCATCCTCCCGCCCGGGCCGTTTACCCGACGGTGAGCGGCGAACCATCACGCTGATCGGGTCGAAACAGAGCGTCCGCGAAAAGATTCTTCGAACGACTTCACACCGGAAGCGGCGGCCGGCCGCCGATCAGGACGCCTCGGCGTCGATCGCCGATCAGAACGCCTCGGCGACGGCGGCGACGACGGCGTCCTCGACGGCGTCGCGCTCGCCCGAGAGGAACTCGATTTTCCCCTCGCGGACGCCTGCGGTGGCGACGTCCGCGTTCGGCGCGAGCTCGGCCGCGCGCTCGGCCACGTCGCGGACGGAGACGTCCGCGGTCGTGCGCACGTACAGCTCGTCGGTGCCGACGCCGACCGTCGCGAACGGCTCGCCGTCCGCGCGGCGCCGGTGGAGGTCGTCGAGCAGGAGCGGCGTCGGCGGGAAGTCGTACCGGTGGGTGTAGCCGTCGGTGTCGAGCAGCGCGAACTCGACGCCGTCGACCGCCTCGGTCACGACGTTCGCGTCCGCCGTCTCGATCTCGGTCTCTAACTTCTCGCGGAACTGCTCGGAGACGTGCGCCGCGAGGTTGCCGCCGTCCGAGAACAACAGATCCGCGATCAGCTCCCGTTTGTCCTGATACGACTGGTAGTACGCCTCGAGCGCGACCGCCTCGCGGAGCTCAGCGACGCGCTCGGCGTCGTAGCCCGCGTCGCGCGCGAGGTCGACGTACCGCTCGGGGGCGTCCGCCCAGTAGCTCACGGCCGGCAGGTGCCGGAGGTCCGCGCGGACCTCGTCGTTGATCGCGGACGCCAGCGAGGCGACGAGCGCGCCGGTCGAGAGCGTCTCGTCGCCGCCGACGTCTTCGAGCTCCGGCGAGACGAGGGTGTCGACCGCGTCCCGGGTCTCCGGGTCGGCGACCGCGGCGTCGACGACGACCGCGTCGACCCCGTACACCGACAGCAGGTCGATGCCGTCGGCGGACTCGGTCGTCGAGCCGGCGCCGACGAGCAGGAACAGGGGGAGCTTCTCGTCGTGGCGGTCGCGGTCCTGGAGCATCCGCGTCGCGTCGTTGGTGGCCGCGTCCATCCCGTACACCGGCTCGTCGAGCGGGCGGCGGGTGAAGTAGTGGTACTCGGCGTCGCTCTTCGCGTGCTCGTCGCGGATCAGCGGGAGGACGGCGCGCTCGACCGCGGCGCCCGCGACGTAGCCGTCGGCGGTCGCCGGGTGGCGGACGACGATCGGCCGGGATTCGAGAATCGCGCGGCGGACCGCCTCGGCCGCGTCGAGCAGGCCGTCCGCGAGCTCGGCGACCGTCTCGTCGCCGCCGAGCGGCTGGAGCCCCTCGGGACGGGCCTCGTCGGTGAGCGCCTCGGCGATGCGGCGACGGACCGTCTCGGCCGCCTCGCCGTCGAGGAGGACCAGCGCCTCGGACTCCACCTGGACGTCGCCGCGGTGGCTCTCGACCTCGCCGTCGACCCGCACCGCGTCGCCGACCTCGACGTCGGGGTGCGCCCGGACGCCCGGCTCGACGAACGCGGCCACGTCGACCGCGCCCGTCTCGTCGCTGACCTCGAACACCGTCGGGCCGCCGGTCTGGCGGACGCCGACGACCTCGCCCTCGATCCGGACCGACTCGCCGACCGCGTCTCCGAGCGTCTCGATGGACGCGCGCTCGGGTTCCGCGTCGGACTCGTCACCCTCGGTCGCTTCGGGCTCCTCGGACGCCCCGACTTCCTCGTCGTCTCCGGGCGCGGCCGCTTCGCTCTCGGCGGGCTCGGACGCTTCGCCGTCGTTCCGAGCCGCTTCGGGCTCGTCGGTCTCCTCGACGTCGGCGGGCTCCGCGTCGCCCGCGGCGGTCTCGTCCGCCGATTCCTCGGATTCCCCGTCGTCGTCGGTGTCCCGATGAGTCGATGCCTCGGGCTCGGCGGACGTCCCGCTCGCCGTCTCCTCGGGCTCGTCGGCGTCGTCCCCGCCCGGTTCCTCGTCGGGGAGGTGCTCGCCGTCGGACTCCTGGACGAGGACGCCGCGGAACTCGCGGCCGGCCTGTCGGATCGACCAGCCGAGGTCGACGTTACCGTTGTCGCGGACGCCCTTCACCTGGACGAACACGTCGTCGCCCGGCTCCCAGTCGAGGCTGTCGAGGCGGCGGTCGAGCTCGGAGCGGTGGAGCAGTCCGGTGACCCCCGGCGCGAGGTCGACGAACACGCCGAACTCGGCGTACCCGTCGACGACGCCTCGGTAGAACCGGCTCGGAACAAGATCGTCGGGTGAGTCGCCGCGGAAGTCGAACACGACGTCCTCCTGGTGCGAGTCGCAGACGCGACCGCCCCCGACGTCGGTGCCACAGATGATACAGGATCCCATTTGAGTACACCGAGAGTCTCGGGCCTAAAACGGTTGTCGAAAGCCCGCTAGCCGATTCGACGAGAACGCGGCGAGCGCTCGGCCATCGCGCCACGAGCGCCCCGCGCGTCACGCGCCGAGAAGCGTCCGCGCCGCGGCCACGACGCGGTAACCCACGCCGTAGCCGAGCGCGGCCGGGGGGAGCGCGGCCGCGACCGTCCGGACCGGTCCCAGCCCGTGAACCGTGCGGAGGCCGACGAACAGAAGGATTGCCGCGTACGCGCCGCAGACGACCCTGAGTTCGGGGATCGCTGGTCCGGCCAGCGCCATGGGCGAGCTCGCGTACGCGACGGCCTGGACCGTCTCGCTCACCCCGCCGCGGTCGCGAAGCCCCAACCCGCCGTCGAACTCGACGCTCGCTAGCACGACCGAGACGGTCGCGACCGCGGCGGTCAGGTGAAGACCGACCGGTGCCGCCAGCGCGACCACGACGAGGAACACCACGGCCTCGGACAGCAGCCGCGAGGAAGGGACGACCACGGGCATCGCCGCGGGGTCCGACGCGATCCAGCCGAGCGTGAACGCCGCGGCGACCGCGACCGCGAACGTCAGCGCGGGCGCCTGATCGCCGGGCGTGACCCCGTTGGCGAACGCTCGCTGCGGGCGGACGAGGACCTCGGCCCACGTGCGCGCGATGCCGCGGAGGCCGCGGGGGCGTCCGCCCGCCGAATCCTTCATCCGAGACGTCACGGTCGGAGTTCGGCCGCGCGGAATAACCCGTTTCCGGTTCGGTGCGCGGGGGCCCGAACTCGGTCCGGTCGCTCGACCCCGCCTTCCAAACTTATCAGCGCTGATACGCGGCGCGCAAACGCTTATATCGGTCCCGTCTGAGTGACGGTCGAATGGTTGAGTTCCGGAACGACGAGCGAGGGTTCACCCCGCTGGCGGGGACGGGGCTGCTCGTCGGGGTCGTCGTGTTGCTGCTCGCGCTCGTCGGCGCGGCGGTGTTCGGGCTCATCGACGGCGTCGCTCCGCCGGACGCCGAGTTCGAGGGGCAACAGGAGGGCGGCGACCTCGTCGTCGTCGCGCTCGGCCCCGAGCCGGTCCCGGCGGAGGAGCTGTACGTCCGCGGCGAGGACCCGGACGGGAACGTCCAGTTCGGCGCGTGGCCGGGCGACGGCATCGTCAGACCGGGCGATCAGGTCGTCGTGCCCAACGCCACCGGCAACGAGAACTTCGAGGTCGTCTGGGAGCCGGTGGCGTTCGACACCCGCGAGACGCTCGGCAGCTACGACGGCGAGGACTCCGCGATCCAGGAGTGGAGCGAGGAGAGCGGCGGCGGCACCCCGGGCGGCGCCGTCGGCGTCTGAGGTCGGACGGACGAGCGGTCGGGGGTGACGTCCCCCCGCAGCGAGCCCTCACTCGACGGCGACCCACTCGCCGCGCTCGTCGGATCGCTCGATCGCCGCGAGCGCGCGCTGGACCTCGTACCCGTCCTCGAACGACGGCTCGAACGACTCGCCCTCGGCGACCGCCGAGAGGAACTCGTAGTCCTCGTGGACGAACGTGTGCTCCCACCCGATCACGTGGCCGGGGGGCCACCAGCGGTCGACGTACGGGTCCGACTCCTCGGTCACCAACACCGTCTCGTAGCCGCGGTTCCCCTCCCGGAGCACCTCCAGTTCGTTCAGCCGCTCCAGAGAGAACTTCAGGCTCCCCTTCGATCCGTGAACCGCGATCGTGTGGTCGTTCTTGTGCCCCTCGGCGACGCGGCTGGCTTCGAAGCTCCCGGTCGCGCCCGACTCGTAGGCGACTTGCGCGCTGTACGCGTCGTCGACCGTCACGTCGCGGTACTCCTCGATCTGCCCCTCATCGTCGTAGACGGGGCGCTCGTCGACGAACGTCGTCAGCTGTCCCGAGACGCGGTCGATCCCGCCCACCCGGTCGCCGACGAGGAAGTTCGCGAGGTCGACCGTGTGCGCGCCGAGGTCCCCGAGCGCGCCCGAGCCGGCCATCTCGGCGTCCATCCGCCACGCCCACGGCGCCTCGGGGTCGACGAGCCAGTCCTGGAGGTACCGTCCGCGCACCTGTCGGATCTCGCCGAGCTCCCCGTCATCGATCAGCTCCTTCGCGTAGCGGATCGCGGGGACGAAGCGGTAGTTGAACGCGGTCCCGGCCGTGACGCCCGTCGCGGCCGCCGCGTCGCGCATCGCCGCCGCCTCCTCTAACGTCGGCGCGAGCGGCTTCTCGCAGAGGACAGGGACCCCCGCTTCGAGGGCCGCGATCGACGGCTCCGCGTGGACGTGGTTCGGCCCGAGGTTGTAGAAGACGTCCACCTCATCGAGCGCGGCCTCCCAGTCGGTCGCGGTGTGCGAGAAGCCGAACCGCTCGGCCGCGTCGGCCAGCGCTTCCTCGTCGCGCCCGACGAGCGTGTGGCGCTCGATCTCGGGCGCGTCCGGGAAGAACATCGGGAGCCGCGCCATCGCGTTCGCGTGCGCCTTGCCCATGAATCGATACCCCAGAACGCCGATCTTCAGTGGTTCGTCTGTCATTGTGGTGAACTCCGCGGTCGCCGCCGCCTCACTCCGCCCAGTACGCGTCGCCCGGTTCTGTCTCGAAGACCGCGCGGTCCAGCACGTCGACCGCCTTCTCTAACCCCTCCCGCGAGGAGGTGAGCGAGTCCTCGTGTTCGATCGACAGGGCGCCCTCGTAGCCGACCATCCGGAGCGTCGAGACGACGTCCTTCCAGTGCCCCTCGTCGTGGCCGTAGCCGATCGAGCGGAACAGCCACGAGCGGTCGGCCTCCTCGGCGTAGCCCGTCGTGTCGAGGACGCCCTTCACGCGGGCCTTCGCGTCGTACACCTTCGTGTCCTTCGCGTGGACGTGGTGGATCGCGTCGCGCTCGCCGAGGAACCGGATCGCCTCCGTCACGTCGATCCCCTGCCAGTAGAGGTGCGAGGGGTCGAAGTTGGCCCCAATCCGGTCGTTCGTCGCCTCGCGGAGCGCGGCCATCCCGGTCGGCTCGTACACCAGCATGTTCGGGTGCATCTCGATCGCCACGTCGACGCCGTGGTGATCTGCGTGTTTCGCCACGTCCTGCCAGTAAGGAATCGCCACCTCGTCCCACTGGTAGTCGAGCGCGTCGGCGTGTTCGGTCGGCCACGGCGCCGTGACCCAGTTCGGCGTCGAGTCGCCGGGCGCGCCCGCGGGGAGCCCGGAGAAGCAGGTCACGGCGTCGACGCCGAGCAGGTCGGCCAGCTCTATCGCCTCGCGCAGTTCCCGGTCGGCCGCCGCGGCCCGCTCCTCGTCGGGATGAAGCGGGTTGTTGTGCGTCGCCAGCGCGGAGATCCGGAGCCCGCGGTCGTCGAGCAGGGCGAGCAGCTCGTTGCGCGCGCCAGCGTCGTCGAGGAGTCGCTCGCGGTCGACGTGGTCCTCGCCGGGCCAGCCGCCGACGCCGAGTTCGACGGCGTCGACGCCGATCCCGTCGAGGTACGCGGCCGCGTCGTCGAGCGGTTCGTCGCCCAAGGGAACAGTTAACACGCCGATGTCCATGCGCGGGGCTACACCGACGCGCCGCATAAGCCTTCAGGAAGCGTCGGCGTGGACGCCGGTCGAATCGATCCGGGGATCCGAGACGCTCGTCCGCGGCCGCGCGTTCCCGCCGCGATCCGGGCCGCTCCGCGCCGCGAACCGCATGAGGTTTTAACGGGTGGAACGCGTACGACGTGGTATGGGAATCCTCTCGCGCGCCTCCTACGTCATCCGCTCGAAGGTGAACGCCCTCCTGAACCGAGCGGAGGACCCGACTGAGTCGCTCGACTACTCGTACGAACAGATGCGCGACGAGCTCCAGGACGTCAAACAGGGGATCGCGGACCTGACGACCCAGAAGAAGCGCCTGGAGATCCAGAAGCGCAAGCTCGAAGAGAACGTCGAGAAGCACAACCGCCAGGCCCGCGAGGCGGTCCAGCAGGACCGCGACGACCTCGCGCGGAAGGCCTTGGAAAAGAAGAAGTCGAAGATGAGCCAGATCGAGGAGTTAGAGGGCCAGATCGCCGAGCTGAACAACACGCAGGAGCAGCTCGTCGAGAAGAAGAACAAGCTGCAGAACCGCATCGAGGAGTTCCGCACCAAGAAGGAGACGATGAAGGCCCGCTACGAGGCGGCCGAGGCGTCCTCCCGCGTCTCCGAGGCGATGACGGGCGTCGGCGACGAGATGGAGGACGTGAGCCGCTCGATCGAGCGCGCAGAGGAGCGGACCGAGGAGATGGAGGCGCGCTCCGAGGCGATGGACGAGCTGGAGGACTCCGGCGCGTTCGAGGACGCGCTCTCCGACAAGGACAACATCGACCGCGAGTTAGAGAGCCTCTCGACGGACAGCGAGGTCGACGCCGAGTTAGAGACGCTGAAAGGGGAACTCGGCAAAGGCGAGTCGGCCGACGACGGCGACGCCGCCGTCAGCGACGAGGAGGTCGACGCCGAACTGGAGGACATCGAGTCGGAGATCGACGCGGACGACCTCGAATCGGACCTCGACAGCGAGGCGCGAAGCGCCTCTGGCAGCCGGACGCAGTCCGGCGACGGCGAGAGCAACGACGCCGACCTTGACCAGGAGCTCGACGTCGAGCTAGAGGAGTCGGAGTCCGACGCGGACGAGAAACGGAACTGATCGGATCGAGCGTAGTCGGGTCCGGTCCCAGCGGTCCCCGCCCTTCTCCGTTCCCGCTTCCGATCAGTTCACTCCGAGGTAGGCCGCGCGCCGGTCCCCGCGCGGTCCTGGTCGGCGAGCCGAATTTCGCCGTCGGTGAGCTCGATACCCTCGTACGGGTCCTCGGCGAGCAGCAGCGAGCCGTCGACGTCGGCGTAATCGAGGAGCGGGGCGAGCTGCGCGGCCGCCGCGATGGAGGCGTTCGACTCGATCATGCAGCCGCACATCACTTCGAGGCCGTGCGCCCGCGCGGCGGCGATCAGCCGCCGGGCCTCGGAGATGCTCCCGGTCTTCATCAGCTTCAGGTTCGCGATGTCACAGCGGTCGGCGACCGCGGGCACGTCCGCGGCCGTCACGCATGACTCGTCGGCGGCGATCGGTAGTGCGGACCGCTCGTAGACGTAGCGGAGTCCTTCGGGGTTCTCGGCGGGCACGGGCTGCTCGACGAACTCCACGTCGCGGTCCGCGAGCCACGCGCTCTTCGCCACGGCCTCCTTCGGCGTCCACGCCTCGTTGGCGTCGACGCGGAGCCGCGCGTCGGGCGCGGCGTCGCGGACCGCGTCGATCAGCTCCCGGTCGCGGTCGGTGCCGAGCTTGATCTTCAACACGTCGTAGCCGGCCTCGACGGCGTCGGCCGCCTTCTCGCGCACGCGGTCGGTCTCGTCGAGGCCGATCGTGAACGAGGTCTTCGGCGCGTCGCTCGGGTCGAGCCCCCACAGGCGGTAGAGGGGGACGCCGAGCCGCTTCGCCGCGAGGTCGTGGACGGCGATCGAGACGGCGCAGCGGGCGGCGGGGTTGCCGTTCACGACCCCCTTCAGTTCGGCCTCGATCTCGCGTATCGCGTGAGGGTCGCCGACGCGCTCGACGGCGTCGAGGAGGGCCGGCAGCACCGCCGCGACGGTGTCGGCGGTCTCGCCGTAGTGGGCCGACGGCGCTGCGCCGCCGATCCCAGTCATCCCCGCGTCGTCGGTGACGCGGACGATCACGTTCTCGGCCGCCGTCTGCGTGCCCCGCGAGATGGTGAATGGGTTCTCCAGGGGGAGCGAGACCCGCTCGAACTCGGTGTCGAGGCTCATTCGCCGCCCAGCCCCGCGTCGACGATCCCGTCCACGATGCGGGCCGCTCCGTCCCGGACCGGGTCGGCGGCCGGGACGCCGACCTCATCGCCGAAGTCGGTCACGGCGTCTGCGGCGGCCGCGTCGTCGGCCACGTCCTTCGTGTTGAGCGCGCCGGCGACGACGCTCGTCTCGTGGACCGGCGCCGCCAGGTCCTCGTAGAGGTCGACGTAGTCGGCGAGCGGCGGGAGATCGAACGACTCGTAGCCGTGGACGGCCTCGCGGCCCGCGGCGTGACAGAGGACGAGGCCGTCCGCCATCGACCCGTGGAGGATGCCGCAGGTGACCGCGGAGTAGGCGGGGTGGACGATGCTCCCCTGCCCCTCGACGACGAGCAGGTCGTGGTCGTCGCCGGCCTCGACGAGCATCTCCTCGACCGCGCCGGCCGCGAAGTCGGAGACGACGCGGTCGATCGGGTTACCCCACCCCGCGATCATGATCCCCGTCTGTCCCGTCGGGACGAACGCGGCGTCGATGCCGCGCTCGCGGGCGGCGGCGACGATCTCCAGCGAGGCGGTCATCTTCCCGACCGAGCAGTCGGTGCCGACCGTGAGCACCACGTCGGCGTCGACGTCGCCCGAGGCCCCCGACGCGACCGTGAGGTCGTCGTCCGGCTTCCGGACGTCGACGAGGTCGACGCCGTGTTCGTCGGCCAGCGCGGCCAGCTCCTCGTCCTCGTTTAAGAAGTAGTGGAGGCCGCTCACCACGTCGCAGCCGGCCTCGATCGCGGCCTCGACGTCCGCGCGCCACGACTCGTCGAAGCCGCCGCCGATGGGCGCGATCCCGATATATAAGGCGTCGAGTTCGCCGTCGGCGGCCGCGTGCGCGTCCCCGAACGAGTCGACGATCGGCGCGTCCGAAACCTCCGCTACGTGGTCACTCACTCGGTCGCCGGCGCGGTCGCGGTCGAGGACAGCCCGGACGTCCTGGTCGCCGTAGCGCAGCACGCCGAGCGCGGTCTTCGCGCGGTCGGGGAACTTCTCGTGGGCGAGGACGGCGATCCGCTCGTGGTCCATGGTGGGTCGCTCGCCCCGGGAGTTCTTAAATGAGTCGAGGGTCGGCCGAGACCCGAACGATCGCGGCGGCATTTTTGACATCCTCCTCCGGCTAAAGCCGGAGGAATCCCGAGCGTTGGGATATTAGGGTTTGCAGTCTCCCTGTTCTCTCGTGTTGAACGACCCGCTCTCGCGGTCGAATAGGAAGACTCCGGGCTGTGCCAACCAGCCGTTACTCATATCCCCCGTCGGGGGACTCTGAGTTATCTTTCGCCGGATGTTCACCGCACCGTTCACGTCTGCGTTCATCGTCGTCTCGCACGACGAACAGACATACAGACCGCGTTTCACGCGGTTGCTATCCCGGATCTGTCCGCAACACGAACACGTCTTGCTCGTGTTCTCCTCGTCTACGCGGTCAACGAGGATGCCGTGTTCTTCGGCCTTGTATTCGAGAAGACGAGCGAATCGGTCGAACTCCCACCCGTGGAGTTTCTTGTTCCCCGACGCACCCCAGTTCCGCGAGTCGCCGTTCTCGTCTTCGCGGATGTCGCTGAGATCGCCAACCGCTATCTTCCCGATACCTTCTTCGACACACCGCTCAACGATGTGTTTCGACAGGGTGTGGAGGAAGTGGTCTTTGCGTCGGGAAAGTTTCTGGCGAGCCTTCCGCGCACGCTTTGACGGGCCGTTCTCGCCTTCGGTCTGGTACTCCTCGCGGGTGAAGTAGTGCTTGTCCTCCTTCAGCACGTTCCCCGGATACAACTCCGCAGAGCTGTCCTCGTAGTCGATGGCGAGGTAGTTACTGATCCCGAGGTCGATTCCCGCCGTCTTGTCTCCCGGTGCGTCTTCGGCGGGAATTTCTTTTTTACAAACGAGATGGAGTTCCCACTTGTCTCCGTTCCAGACGGCACGCACCTGCTGGATGTTCTCAACTTCTACGTCGGGTCGGGTTTCGTACTCCGCGAGGATGAAGTCAGACCGACTCTCTTTCAGGTTGAAACCTTTCGAAAGACGGAGTTGGCCGTGCTTCGTGTCGTGCTTGATGGCTCGTTTCTTCCACGTGACGGTGGAGCGTGGGTGTCGGTCGCCACGTTTCCGGTAGCCCGGTGGGTTGTTGCCGTTGTCGGAATTGTACCAACCGGTGAACGCCTCAGCAAGTTCTTCGAGAACTCGCTGACTTGACTGCGAATGGAGGTCATTGTAGCGTTCGTGGTTTTTCAACTCCGATTTCAGTTTGGCTTCCCCGGGTATCTCACCGGTTTCGTCCCATCGTTGTTGGATGTGGTAGCGTCCGACGTTCCACAGTTTCGAGACGGAGAACCCGCACTGGTCAAGGTCGTCACGGACCTGTTGGTGGTTCGTGATACGTGCGACGTAGGTGCGGGTCGTCTCCAGCATCGTGCTACGTCCATAATACGTTATGAAAGTATGAGTTATAAAACTAACGACTGGACGTGGAATATCCGGTTGGAACGTTGTCGGTGGATTATCGGTTAGAGTGTTGGATTCATCCCGCGCCTAAAGGCGCGGGTATTCTCCTTGCTCTTTATAAACGAACTGCGGTGGCGCGTGCCTGCGAGGCCGCCTCGCGGCCGAGCAGCACGCGCGAGGGAGTCAGTCGCCGGAGCGAAGCGGAGGCGACTGACGAGGCTGGGGAGGTGTGAGGCGCGGTGCCGTGCGGTGCGGGGCGGGACTCAAAGGGGCAGCCGGGAGGCGGGCGCAGGCGACGCAAGCACCGCAGGGAGCGGAGCGACCGAGGAGCGCAGCGAGCGTGCGCCCGCCTCCCGGCTGGGGCTTTGGACGTGTTCGCTGTCGATCCGCAGCCTTTCATTTATAAAAGAGTGGCTGGGGCTTTGGACGTGTTCGCCGGTGATTCCCCGTCAAATACTTATAAATAAGCGGCCCAAGCGCGAGTGAGACGTCCCGCCGTTCCGACGGTTCTATTTATAAACGCGTATCAAGCGCTGCCGTCGACGAACTGGTCGGCGCCCTCGTAGAACCAGTAGCCGTTCTCGCGCATCGCGCGGCCGAGTTCTTGGTGGAACTCGACGAAGTCCGCGAACTCCTCCTGCTCGACGTGCTCGAAGATCTCCTCGACGGAGACGACCGTCTCGAAGTCGATCCGGATCGGATGGTCGCCGTACTGCTCGACGTACTCCTCAGCCGTGAGCGGGAAGTCCTCCTCCTCGTCGATCTTCTTCGCGAGCACGGCGTGGCCGTACTGCCGCATGCCCTCGCTCCCCTGCTCGCCGTCGGGGTCGTGTGGCCAGTCCATGTCTGGGGATTCGCCGGATCGGGGATAGTGGTTTCGGATGCGGCGGTGGCGGCCGACCGCGTGCTGCGACCTGCTCAATCACACGCCGACCGCCGCACAAGACACTTCACACCGGTCCGCGTGGCCCCCGGTATGCGCCGCAGAGCCCTCCTCGCGTCCGCGGCCGCCGTCTCGACAGCCTCGCTCGCCGGCTGTCCGACGCCGCCGTGGACCGACGACCCCACGAAAATCGACGGCGCCGAGGTGACGTTCCGCCGCGAGTACGACGGCGACCTCGACGTCACGGGCTCCGGCGGGAACGACGTCGCCGAGGTGCGCCGCCGCCTCGACGAGGACCCGCCGCGAATAGTCGTGGCGGGATCGCTCCTCGACGGCCCCCGGCGCTGCTATCGGGTCACGCTGTTCGAGGCGGCGCTCGACGATGGAACGCTCCGCCTCCGGCTCCGCTCCGAGGACGACCCCGACTCGGACGTCGACCGGTGTTCGGACATCGCCGAACCACACCCGTACTCGGTCGCCGTCGTGTTCGCCCACGCCCCCGTACCGGACCGCGTCGTCGTCCGCCACGGCGAGGAGACGGTGCTCGAAGAGAGCGTATAAAAGAGCCGACGACGCTCAGTCGTCTGCCGAAGCCGGCGAGTCGTCGCCCGCGGCCTCGATGTCGACCTCGATCTCCGCGGACGCGGCCTTGTACTCCGGAATCTTAGCGCGCTCGTCGAGCACGTCGTTGGTGAGGCGGTTCGCGGAGGCGGCCGCGAAGTGCGGCGTGGTCCAGACGACGCCCTCCTTGATGTCCTCGGTGACGTCGGCGCGGACGGTGATCTCGCCGCGGCGGGACTTCAGCACGATGTCGTCGCCGTCCTCGATGCCGTACCGCTCGGCGTCGTTCGGGTGGACGTCGACGAAGTTCTCCGGGTGCTGCTTCGAGAGCGTGGGCGAGCGCCGGCTCATCGTCCCCGTATTGTAGTGCTCTTCGAGCCGCGCCGTGGTCAACACGAGCGGGTACTCCTCGTCGGGGACCTCCTTCGGCTCTTGGTGGACGACGCCCTCGATGCGGCCGAGGCCGTCCTCGGTCTCGAACTCGTCCTCGTAGAGGAACGGGTCGCCCTCGTCGCCCTCCTCGTAGCAGGGCCAGTGGAGCCCCGTCTCGCCGAGCGCGTCGTAGGTCATCCCGTGCATGATCGGGCAGACCTCGCGCAGCTCCTCGAACACGTCCTCGGGACCGTCGAAGTCGAAGGCTCCACCGGGCTCCGCCCGGTTCTCCGAGGAACTCCGTTCCTCGCCGCCCCCGAACAGCCGCGTCCCCACCTCACAGAGGATGTCGAGGTCGTGGCGCGTGTTCTCGTGAACTTTGTGGACGCCGCGCATGCGCTGGACGCGCCGGTCGGTGTTGGTGACGGTGCCGTCGCGCTCGGCCCACGTCGTCGCCGGGAGGACCACGTCCGCGAGCTCGGCGGTCTCGGTCATGAAGATGTCTTGGACCACCATGAAGTCCAAGTCCTCGCGGAACCGCTTCTCGGTCTCGTTGCCGTCGGGCTCGCTCATGATCGGGTTCTCGCCCATGACGTAGAGCCCGTGGACGGTGTCGCCGATCGCGTGGGAGATCTCGACGTTCGTCAGCCCGGGCTCCGAGGGGATCTCGAACCCCCACACGTCCTCGACGCTCTCGCGCGCCTCGTCGTCGTCGACGAGCTGGTACCCCGGGAGGACGTTCGGCATCGCGCCCACGTCGCAGGTGCCCTGGACGTTGTTCTGCCCGCGCAGGGGGTTGACACCCGTGCCCGGCCGGCCGAGGTTCCCCGTGATCAGCGCGAGGTTGATCTCGTTTTGTACGTTGTCGACGCCGCACGTGTGCTGGCTCATCCCCATGCCGGTGAAGATGGCGGCGTCGTTGGCCATCGCGTACTTCTCGGCGGCGAGCTCGATGTCCTCCAGCGGAACGCCGCACTCCTCGGCGGCCGCCTCCTTGTCGAAGTCCGCGAGCGTCTCCTTCAGGTGGTCGATCCCCTTCGTGCGCTCCTCGACGAACGCCTCGTCGATCCAGCCCGCGTCCGGCTCGTCCTCGTGCCGCTCTAAGATCGTCTTGAGAACGATGTTAAGCAGCGGGATGTCCGTGCCGGGCTTCAGCTGGAGGTGCATGTGCCGGTCGGTGTCGTCGATCTCGAACGACCGGGTGGTCTTGTTCGCGTGCGGGTCGACCTGGATGACGGTCGCGCCCTCTAAGACGGCCTGTCGGAAGTACTGGCTGTTGGCGATCGGGTGCTGCTCGCCCGGGTTCGCGCCCTGGATCCACAGCACGTCTGCGGAGTCCTCTAAGTCGGCCATGCTGTTCGTCATCGCGCCCATCCCGAGGCTGGTGCGCAGCGCCCAGACGGTGGAAGCGTGACACATCCGCGTGCAGTTGTCGACCTGATTCGTGCCGTACCGGCGCGCCAACTTCTGGATCAGGTAGTTCTCCTCGTTGAACGTCTTCGAGGAGCCGAAGAATCCCATCCCGTCCGGGCCGTGCTCCTCGCGGATCCCCTCCATCTCGTCGACGACCCGACCGAGCGCCTCGTCCCACGTCGCCTCGCGGAACTCGCCGTCCTCCTTGATCAACGGCTCGGTCAGCCGGTCCTCGTGGTCGACGACCTGCGTCGCCGCGCCGCCCTTGATACAGACGCTCCCCTCGTTCACCGGCGCGTCGCCCCACGGCATGAACCGCATCTCGCCGGGCTCGTCGCCCTCGAGGACGCGGATCCCGCAGCCGACGCCGCAGTACGGGCAGATCGTTTTCGTCGCGTCGTCCGGCTCACTGGACATCGGTCTCACCGCCCCCGTGTGTACTCATACCGCATGATCTATCGTCACCGTCTATCAGTGTACCGGTGGTTTCCCGGGGCCCCGTTGAAACCCTCAGCAAGTGATGTATTCCGCCCCGGTTGCGGTCAATACAGTTTGCTCACCGAACGAATTCAAATACGGCCGAGAAGACGAGATGTCGCTACCTATCAAGCGGGCAATGAAGAGATTTCGAACACGGACGGCGAATCGATTACGGTTCAAATCGACTGCTCGCACGCCGCTATAGATCACTCACCTGATATTTCGGGATGGAAATCTGCCGAAACCTTTCGTTATCGGGACAGGAATCGAAGTGATTAATTTCCTATGCCAGTGTACTATCTCAGATGGAGGAGCTATTGTTTCTGGGTGTCTTCGCCTGTTTAGCGGGCATCGCAGTTATCTTCCATACCGCTGTCCGGCAGAGGAACGCTCCCGCAGTAATCAACGCGGGTGTGTCGTTTCTGCTGGTGTTCATTCCGGTTCTCGTCGATGCCCTTGCCAACTGGTTTTACGGAATCCGAGTGGGACTTACCCCGGAACTTCCACTGTGGATCGCCGTCACCGGTCTGTTTCACTCCTACGGTATGCTCGGCCCATACGACGAGATCTCTTGGTGGGACCACCTCACCCATACGCTGTCGGCGGCGCTCGTGGCAGCGTTGCTGTACGCTGTAGTGATAGTCGCCGTCGAGTATACACTAGTTCCGGCCGGTACTAGTCTGATATGGGCCACGGTGGTGTTGGTTACGCTCCTGTCAGGGGTGTTCTGGGAGCTGATCGAACTTCTCGCGCGGGATTTCGGACGGAAGTTTGACCTCCCACCTGTACTCGATCACTATGGCCGACAGGATACGATCTTGGACCTGTTCTTCGACGTTGTCGGCGCGGTGCTCGTCCTCGTTGCCGACCTGCGGCTGTTCGTCCCGATGGCGGAGGTCTCCCCCCAGACGACGGTAGCGGCCCTGGTCGTCGTCCTCGGTGGATTGGTGGTCGGATCACTCGTTATGTCGTTAATTGTCGTCGTCAAGCAAGCTGATTCTAAAACGCAGACAGACTCTGGTAGATCCGACTGATTCGGTGTCCAATTGGAACCTCGATCTTCCGTAGTTTCTCTGCCATAACCGTAGCAAGCAGTAGGTACGCTTCAGCGAACCGCTGTTCAGGCGATTATGTATGTGAAGAATGAGATTTCAACGGGGCCTTTCACGAGCGTCGAAGCGTGCGAAGTGGGAAGACGGTGCGAAGCGAGTGGGAGGACCGTGCGAAGCGAGTGGGAGGACCGTGCGAAGCGAGTGGGAAGACGGTGCGAAGCGAGTGGGAGGTCCGCGAACCTTCGGGCCCTCGCGGTCGGCGTCGAGGCGGCACGGCTCTCCGCGCACAGATCTGTTAACATCGGCGAACGTCTGATTGTTAAGGGTAAATATAATGGAAAAACATTTACTATGGTTTGTTAACACGATACAATCGGAATCAACATGAGAGCTGTTGTCTATCAAGGCCCGTACGACGTGGCCGTCGAAGACGTAGAGGAACCGGAGATAGAACACCCGAACGACGTCGTCGTCGACATCACGACGTCCTGTATCTGCGGGTCGGACCTCCACATGTACGAGGGCCGAACCGCGGCCGAGGAGGGGATCGTCTTCGGCCACGAGAACATGGGGATCGTCAGCGAGGTGGGCGAGGCGGTCTCGACGCTGGAGGAGGGCGACCGCGTCGTCATGCCGTTCAACGTCTCCTGCGGCTTCTGTCAGAACTGCGAGGAGGGGTACACCGGCTTCTGTACCAACGTCAACCCCGGCTTCGCGGGCGGCGCGTACGGCTACGTCGCCATGGGCCCGTATCCGGGCGGACAGGCGGAGAAGCTGCGCGTCCCGTACGCCGACCACAACGCGCTGAAGCTGCCGGAGGGCCGCGAACACGAGGACGCGTTCTCGCTGCTCGCGGACATCTTCCCGACGGGGTGGCACGGCACCGAACTCGCCAACCTCCAGCCCGGGGAGTCGGTCGCCATCTTCGGTGCCGGGCCGGTCGGGCTGATGGCCGCCTACAGCGCGAAGATCAAGGGCGCGGCCGAGATCTACATCGTCGACCAGGTGCCGAGCCGACTGGAGCTGGCCGAGGAGTACTGCGACGCCCACGCCATCGACTTCTCCGAGGGCGATCCGGTCGACCAGATCATCGAGGAGCACGGCGGGATGGTCGACAAGGGCGTCGACGCGGTCGGCTACCAGGCGACCGACCCGGACGACGTCGACACCGAGACGGAGGACTACTCCTACCAGCCGGCCAAGGAGAACCCGGCGGTCGTGATCAACAACCTCATCCGCGTGGTCCGGCCGACCGGCGAGCTGGGAATTCCCGGCCTCTACGTCCCCGAGGACCCCGGCGCGCCCGACGACATGGCCGCGCAGGGACGCCTCGGCATCGACTTCGGGAAGTTCTTCGAGAAGGGGCTCAAGTGTGGCACCGGGCAGTGTAACGTGAAGGAGTACAACCGCTACCTGCGCGACATGATCATCGAGGGCCGAGCCGATCCGAGCTGGGTCGTCTCCCACCGGGTCAACCTCGACGAGGCGCCCGAGATGTACGAGGCGTTCGACGCCCGCGAGGAGGGCGTCACGAAGGTCCTGCTGGAGCCCTAACTCCCGAACTACCCCTCCCGGCGTTCCGATTTTTTCGCTCCTGACGCGTCAGGCCCGGAGCCACGCCTTCGGGTGTTCCGCCCGGAGATGCGACTGGTACCGCGAAATCAGCTCCGGATACCCGTCGGCGACGCAGTGCCACTCGCAGAGGTCGCACCCCCGCTCGACCGCCTCGTCGCCGCCCTGAACGTGTCCGCCGCGTCTGTACGTGACCATGATGAGATTCCCGCCGCGGCCGGTCCGCGTCGATAGGTAGCGTACGACACGGACGGGGTTCACTCTGTCGGCGGTCGAGACGCGCGGCGGCGACCGCGGGAATCCCGCCCCGTCGTACCCTCCTTGTCGCTCCCTCCTCGTCGTACCCCCCTCACCGCTCCCGCCCGCCGCTCCCGCCGAAACCGGTATGTCGATCCCTCTCGTGGGTGCTCGTATGTGTAAGTACTGTAACTGGGCGTTCCACGACGAGTGGGGCCAGCTGCTGAAGTACGACGACGTCTACCAGTCGGCGGTCGGGGGCGAGACGGAGTCCACCCACGGGTTCCACGAGGAGTGGGACGACCTCCAGGCGGAACTCGGGATCTGACTCGTCGGCCTCATAGCGGGAACGCGTCCGCCGCTGTCTCCTCGACGGTCGCCGTCTTCTCGTCGGCGCCGGCCGTCGCCAAGGCGTCGAGTTCGCCGCGAATCTTCCCCTCGTCCATCTCGCTGCCGATGAACACGAGCCGCGTCCGGCGGTCGTCGTCGGGCCCCCACTCGCCGATCGGGCCCGCCTGTACCGAGGGGCCGGCCTGGCTCACGCCGATCACCTCGTCGGTGCCCGCGACGTTCGCGACGCCCTTCGCCCGCACGATGGCGCCGTCCCAGTCGTCGAGCCAGTCCGCGAACGGCTCCGGGTCGAGCGCGTCGGCGGAGCGGTAGACGAACGAGTCGACCCCGTGGGCCGCGGCGGCCCCCTCGGCGTGGTCGTGGTCGTGCGCGTGGCCGCTTCCTCCTTCTCCGCCCTCGCCCGTTGCGTCGCCCTCACCCGCCGCGCTGCCCTCGCTCGCGGCGATCTCGCGTTTCCACCCCGGCGACCGCTTTGCCGTCTCGAAGTCGAACCGCCCGGTGTCGAGCACGTCGCCGGGGTCGACCTCGGAGTAGCTCGTCCGGATCCGCTTCGCGCGCGGCCCCAACCGGTCGGCGACCGACTCGATCTCGTCGAGCACGTCGTCGGGGACCATGTCCGTCTTGTTCAACACGAGCACGTCGCAGAACTCGATCCCCTCGACGAGCACGTCCGCGAGGGGCCGGTCGGCCGCCGGCTCGCCGTCGCCCGGGAGGCTCTCGCCGGCGTCGAACTCCTTCCAGAACCCGTAGGTGTCGAGGACGGTCACCATCGTGTCCAGCCGGAAACGCTCGGTCGGGTCGACCTCGCTGTCCTCGGTCCCCTCGGTGAACGCCCGGGCGACCGGGATCGGCTCGGAGATGCCCGACGACTCGACGAGGAGGTAGTCGAACTCGCGGGACTCGGCGAGCGCCGCGGCCTCAGAGAGGAGGTCGTCCTGGAGCCGGCAGCAGATACAGCCGTTCGAGAGGTCGACGACGCCCTCCTCGTCGTTCTCGCGGGCGACGAGTTCGGCGTCGACGTTCACCTCGCCCATGTCGTTTAAGATGACCGCGATGCGCCTGTCGCCGGGGTTCGCGAGCAGGTGATTCACCAATGTCGTCTTCCCGGCGCCGAGGTAGCCGCTGAGGACCGTGACCGGGATCCGGTCGTCTGTCATGTGTGTCACCAGTGCCCACGTCTGTATGAAACGATCGATCGGAACGATCGAGACGAACGTTCATCCGTGCCACCGCCGTACCGCGAGGCGATGGACCTGAGCGAGTCGACCGTCCGGGAGCGAGCCCGGGCGTACACAGAGACCGAACCGCTGTACGACGTGGAGCGCCAGCACGTCGAGACGGTCCCAGAGACGTTCGCCGGCGACGAGTACGGGCGCCGGGACGCGCAGTGGATCGTCCGGTGGTATTTCCGGCGGTACCTCGGGGAGTACCCGGACCGCGAGCGGCGCGAGCGGGAGGAGGCGTTCCGCGACAACGAGTTCGACGACGTGATCGACGCCCTCGACGCCGCCGTCGACGCGGTGGGCGTAAAAAACGACGACTCAGCGAACGTCGACGACGCCCTCGACGCGCTCACCGCGCTCGACGGGGTCGACGTCGCGGTCGCGTCCGGATTTCTCCAGTTCCTCGCCCCGTCGCGGTTCGTCGCGATAGACCGCCGAACCTGGGCGGTCTTGGCCGCGGCCGGCGAGCTTGACGACGCCTACCCGGACCCGCCGTCGGCCGCCGACTACCGGCGGTTCGACGACGCCTGTCGAGCCGTGATGGACCGGACCGGCGTCGACGCGTGGACGCTGTACCGGGCGCTGTGGCGGTCGTTCGAGGAGGTTCCGAGGGAGGACTCGTAGGGGATCTACTCGACGACCTCGACGACCGGATCGTCCGCGATCAGGCGCGTGAGGATGACGCGCGGCACGTTCGCGCGGAAGAGAATCTCACCGGCGATCGCTCGGGCCGCGTCCGCGTCGGCCTCGTCGTCGACCTTATTTACGACCGGAATCGCGGTCGCGTCGCCCGGCACGCCCTTCAGCCCGCCCGCGGGGCTCGCCAGGACCGTCGCGACGTCCGCGGGGCGGAGCTCGTCGCCGATCTCGCGGCCCGTGATCGCGGCGA
This sequence comes from Halorubrum sp. T3, assembly GCF_000296615.1. Classification (NCBI taxonomy): domain Archaea; kingdom Methanobacteriati; phylum Methanobacteriota; class Halobacteria; order Halobacteriales; family Haloferacaceae; genus Halorubrum; species Halorubrum sp. T3. The sequence continues at coordinate 963,884 of NZ_JH815330.1, forward strand.
CCTCCTCCGGCCGGTGGACGAGCTCCTCGGTGAGGGGTTCGCCGACGACGTGCGCGCTCGCGATCGGGACGACGACGTCCGCGTTTGCCGGGATCTGCGGCTCATGGTCGCCCGGCGCCTTGAAATCCCGGAGGCGCGCCCCGTCCGCCTTCACGAGCGTCGCGCCGGGCGCGGCGTCGGCGATCTCGGCGACGGTGTCGACGTCGTACCCGAGGTACCGGTCCGACCGCTCGCGCTCCGGAACCAGCCCGAGCGGCCAGTCGCCCTCGTCCGCCTCGTCGAGCGCGGCCACCGGGTCACCGGTCACGCGGACCGCGGCGACCCGGTCGTCGAATATCGGTATCCGGACGCTCGCGGTCACGACCGAGCGATCGAGCCGGTCGGCGAGCGCGAACAGCGTCGACTTCTTGCCGCCCGCGCCGACGACGCAGACGGTCGCGTCGCGGGCGTCGAGCGCGGTCGTGAGGTCCATGCCCGGGCGTTCGGTCGCCGGCGGCCTCACTCTAACGGTCGGATCCTCGCGGGAGGGGGCATCGCGCGGGCGCCGACCTCCGCGGCGAACAGATTGATACGTCCTCGCCGCGCAGGGCATCCAAATGAGTCGGCGCCGTACCCACGTCCTCCGCGTCGACCTCTCGACGGGTGAGACCGCCCGCGAGCGCGTCCCCCGCGACTGGCGACGCGACTACGTCGGCGGGAAGGGGCTCGGGGCGCGCTACCTCTACGAGGAGCTGTCGCCGGGAACGGACCCGACGGGGCCCGAGAACCTCCTCGCGCTCCTCGTCGGGCCGCTCGCGGGCTACCTCCCCGGCGAGACGCGCTACGCCGCGGTGACGAAGTCCCCGCTCACCGGCGGTTTCCTCGACTCGTACGCGGGCGGCGAGTTCGCCGACCGGCTCGCGGGGTCGCTCGACGACTGCCTCGGGCTGCTCGTGACGGGCGCCGCCGACCGACCAGTCCGGATCGAGGTCGAGAGCGGCCGCGTGCGGATCGAACCGAGCGACGCGTGGGGCGACGACGCCGCCGAGACGGCCGACCGGTTCCCGGACGCCGGCGTCGCCTGCGTCGGCCCGGCGGGCGAGCGCGAGGCGGCGTACGCGACGGTCGCGAGCGACGGCGGCGCCCACCACGCGGGCCGCGGCGGCGCCGGCGCCGTGATGGGATCGAAGCGGCTGAAGACGGTCGTCGCCCGCGACCCCCCGCCGGCGGTCCCGGACGACCTCGCCGCGCTCCGCGACCGCGACGCGGCGGCCTACGGCCGCGACCCGACCGGCGAGTGGCAGGCCGCCGGCGAGACGGTCGAGACGGTCGACTACGCGGACGAAGTCGGGATCCTCGCCGCGGAGGGGTGGACGGAGATCGGCTTCGACGGCGCCGACGACATCGGCGTCGAGGCCGCGCTGGAGCGCGCGACCGGGCGCGAGGGCGAGGATCAGACCGTCCCCGGCGGCTTCCGGATCGACACGCCCGACGGCGAGGTGGTCCCGCGCGGCGCGGCGCCGATCACGCTCGGGGCCGGGCTCGGGATCGACGACTTCGACCGCGTCGTCGAGCTCTGCGGCGTCTGCGACCGACTCGGCCTCGACGTGATCGGCGCCGGCAACGCGGTCGCGTGGGCGGTCCGCGCCGGGGAGGCGGGGATCGTTGACTGTCCGGTCTCGTTCGGGGACGCCGACGGCGCAGAGCGACTCTTGGAAGCGATCGCGGCCCGCGAGACCCCGCCGGACCTCGACGTCGACCCGGACCTGCCGGACGCGCTCGCCGACGGGGTCGACGCCGCGGTCGACCGGTTCGGCGGCGCGGACCTCGTGCCGACGGTGAAGTCGATGGCGCTGCCCGGCTTCGACCCGCGGGCGGCTGTCGGCGTCGCGCTCGCGTACGCGACGAGCGACCGCGGCGCGTGCCACCGCCGCGCGCGGCCGCAGGACACCGAGCCCCTCGCCCGCCCGGACCGGTCTCCCGCCGACCGGGTGCGCGACGTGGTCGGCGAGCAGAACGCGCGCTCCGTGCTGTGGAGTCTGGTCGTCGACGACTTCGTCGGCGAGGCGGCTTGGACCGACCTCGGCGCGGAGTGGCTCGCGGCGGTCGACCATCCTGCGGTCGCCGGCGTCGACCGCGGCGGCACCGAGGACGAGACCGGCACCGCCACGCCGGGCGATCCGGTCGACGCGCTCGCGACGACCGGCGAGCGGATCTGGACACTCACGCGGCTGTTCAACGCACGCGAGGGGTTCGACCGCGCGGACGACGCGCTCCCCGAGCCGCTTCGCACGTCCGCGGCCGACGGCACGCCCGGCGTCGACGCCGACGCGTTCGACCGCCTGCTCGACCGGTACTACGCGGCGCGCGGGTGGGGCGACCGCGGGCTCCCGACGCCGGAGAGCCTCGGCCGGCTCGGCCTCGCGGACGTCGTCGACGACGCGACCCCGCTGGACGGGCGCGCTATCGACCCCGCCGCGCCGGCCGAGTCCGACGGCTGACCGCAGACCGCAGCGACGGAGAGCTGCCCGGAGTCCGCCTCCGAGCGCCTCAGCGGCGCAGTCCGCCCTCTGACTTGATCCGCATGATGTGGCGCACGTTGAGGTATATCTCCTCGGGCGACGTCTCCTCCCCCTCGTCGTACAGGTCCGAGACGCGGTAGAGGACCGCCGAGAGCTGCTTGCTCTCCGAGCTGTCGCCTCGCACGTCCTCGGCCACGTCGCGGAGGAACTCCCGGACCTCGTCGTCCACCGGGAACTCCGCGTCCGACGCGTCCTCCGGGACGACGGGGTCGACGCCCGCGGCCGCGAGGGGGTCCTCGCGCTCGTCGCCGTCGGCGCTCTCCGCGCGCCCGGACTCGCCGGCCTCGTCGTCCGCGTCGGTCATCGCCCCTCGCTCACCCCCCGGCGGCGGACGACGCCGGCGTTGTTCGCGACGTTCTCGACGAGCACCTTGAACGCGTCCGCGGTCTCGCCGTCCTCTAAGACGACGGGCTCGCCGTCGTCGCCGCCGGTGCGCACCTCGGGGTCGAGCGGGATCCCGCCGAGGAACGGGAGGTCGTGCTCCTGCGCGAGCGCCTTCCCTCCCCCGGAGCCGAATATCTCGTGGAAGCCGCCGCAGTCGGGACAGCGGAAGCCGGCCATGTTCTCGGCGATGCCGAGGACGTTCGTGTCGTGTTTGCCGAACATGCGGAGCCCTTTCACCGCGTCGTCGAGCGCGACCTCCTGCGGGGTCGTGACGATGACGGCGCCCGTCAGCGGGAGCGTCTGGAGGATGGTGAGCTGCGTGTCGCCGGTCCCCGGCGGGAGGTCCATCACGAGGTAGTCGAGCTCCCCCCACTCCACGTCCTCGACCAGCTGCGTGATGATCTTATGGACCATCGGGCCGCGCCAGATGACCGGGTCGTCCTCGCCGGTGAGGAAGTCCATGCTCATCAGCTTCACGCCGAACCGCTCGGGAGGCACGATCGTCTCGCCGTCGGTCTCGGGGCGCTCCTCGGCCGACACCATCCGCGGCACGTTCGGCCCGTACACGTCGGCGTCGAACAGGCCGACGCGCGCGCCGAGCTGGGAGAGCCCGGCGGCGAGGTTCACCGCCACGGTCGACTTCCCGACGCCTCCCTTGCCGGAGGCGACCGCGATCACGTTCTGGACACCGGGGAGGACCTGTTCGTCCGTCGAGAGATCGTCCGGAATCGACGCCGACAGCTCCACGTCGAGGCCGGTGTCCGCGAGCGCCTCGCGCACGTCGTCCGCGACGGCCGACTCGTTCGGCGAGAAGGGGGCGCCGAGCGCGAGCGACACCCGGACCGTCCCCGTGCCCTCGTCGACCTCGATGTCGTTCACCAAGCCGAGCGAGACGATGTCGTCGCCGAGGTCGGGGTCCCGCACGTCCGCGAGCCGCTCCCGCACGTCCGATTCGTTCATGTCCGAGGGGAGGGCCGTGGGTCGAATAAGGGTTCTGTACCCGGGCGCCCCACCGTTCCCGACGCGTCCGCGGTCCCCCGATCAGTCGATTCGGGTTCCGGCGCCCTCGCCGCGCAGGAACGGCGCCAGCCCGTCCGCGCCGAACACGTACGCCGGCGCGTCGAGCGCGAGCAGCTCGCGTACCTTCGCGGCCATGCCGCCGGAGACATCGGTGGCGTCGCTCGCGCCGAGCGCGTCCGCGACCGCGTCGAAGTCGTCGATCTCGGCGATCACGTCCCCCTCGCCGTCGAAGACGCCGGGGACCGTCGAGCAGACGCCCACGCGTCGCGCGCCGACCCCCGCGGCGAGTTCGACGACCAGCTCGTCGCCCGAGACGACCGTCACCCCGTCGCCCGCCGTCGCCACGCCGTCGCCGTGGAGAACCGGGACGAACCCCTCCCCGAGCAGCGTCGCCGTCGACCCGAGCGGGAGGTCGAGCCCGCCGTCCGCTCCTTCGGGCCGCGCAGCGAGCGACAGCGGGTGGACGGGCACCGCGGGCACGCCCCGCTCGCGCAGCCGCTCCAGCACCTGCGCGTTCAGCCGCTTCATCGCGCCGTGGACCGCGGCCACCGCGTCCGCGTCGCGCGTCCCGTCGGTCGTCGAGACCCCGTGTTCGCTGGCGTGGTGGTGCCCGAAGCTCCCGCCGCCGTGGACGACGACGAGCCGGTCGACCTCGCCCGCCGCGAGCGCGTCGGCGACCGCGTCGCAGGCCGCGTCGAGCGCCGCGTCGTCGAGCGTCTCGGGGCTGTCCTTCTCGGTGATCAGGCTCCCGCCGAGCTTGAGGACGACGGGGGGTGTGGCGTCGTCAGCGGGGTCGGCGTCGAGATCGGCCGCGTCGCCCGTCACGGCTTCACCACCCGGACGCCCTCGGTCGCCAGCTCGGCGCGGAACGCCTCCTCGCAGCCCTGCGTGAAGGACAGCGCGGTCTCCGTCGCGTCGCTCTCGTCGAGCGCGACGATGCAGCCGCCGCCGCCCGCGCCCGTGAGCTTCGCACCGTGCGCGCCAGCGTCCCGCGCGGCCCACACCATCGCGTCGAGCGACCGGCCGGAGACGCCGAGCGCGGCGAGCAGCCCGTGGTTGAAGTCCATCAGCTCGCCGAGCTCCGCGAGCAGATCGGGCGTCGGAGGCGTATCAGGGTCCGCGTCCGCGAGGAGGTCCTCGCCCGTTCGGACGAGGTCGCCGATCGATTCGACCGTGTCCGCGGCGAACCCGTGTTCCTCGCGCAGCGCGCGGACGCCGGCGACCAGCTCGCCGGTGTCGCCGGCGCCGCCGTCGAAGCCGACGACGAACGGCAGGTTCGGGGCGTCGATCGGCTCGCAGTCGTCGCCCTCGACGCGCACCGCGCCGCCCATCGTCGAGCAGAAGGTGTCGGCCCTGGAGGCCTGTCCGTCCTGGACCTCGAACTCGGCTTGGTACGCCCGGTCGGCGAGCTCCCGGCGGTCCAGCGGCTCGCCGAGCGCGCGCGTCGCGGCGTCGATACCGGCCACGACCACGGCCGCGGACGACCCCAGCCCCGCGCCCAGCGGGATGTCGCTCTCGACGGTGATGTCGAAGCCGGCGTCGGGCGCGCCGGCGGCGTCCCTCGCCTGCTCGACGGCCGCGTCGACGTACCCCATCGCGGCCTCGACGAGCGGGGTCGGCACGTCGACGTCCGGGCGGTCGCCGGTACCCCCGGCGTACTCCACCGTGAACCCGTCCAAGGAGAGGTCCTCGGCCTCGACGCGCACGTGGTCGTCCTCGCGCGGCTCGGCGGTCACCGTCGCGCGTCGCTCGATGGCCGCCGGCACCGCCGGCTCGCCGTAGACGACGGCGTGTTCGCCGAAGAGGTACACCTTCCCCGGCGCTTCGCAAACGGTCATACGAACTCCCTCTCCCCGCGCGCTTACAGGCGTTGCGCTTGTGGGCGGGGCGAGCGGCGGGAACCGGAACGGCGAACGGCTCCGCCCCCGCCAGCTTTTCACTACCGGCCCCCCTCGTGCGCGCCATGACCGCGCTCCCGTCGCTTCTGCGACAGTCGTTCACGAACTTCGTCGAGGGGCTGGCCGTCGCGATCCCGCGGCTGCTCTCGGGGGCGATCTTCCTCGCGTTGGCGTACGCGACGGTGCGGGTCGTCCTCGCGCTGGTCCGGTCGTCGATAGAGCGGCTGTACGTCGGCGATCGTGAACTGGTGGGCGACCTCATCGTCACGCTCGTCGCCATCTTCCTGTGGTTCGGCGTCGCGCTCACCTTCCTGAAGGTCGTCGGGATGGGCGACATCGCGGCGAGTCTGGGCACCGCCGTCGGCTTCATCGCCTTAGGCGTCTCCTACGCGCTCTCCGAGATGATCGAGGACACCGTCGCGGGCGTCTACCTCCTCCGCGACCCGGATTTCAACGTCGGCTACCGCGTCGAGGCCAAGGGCGTCACCGGCACCGTCGCCGCCATCGAACTCCGGAAGACGCGGATCGACGCGGACAACGGCGACCGGATCGTGATGGCGAACCGCGAGATCGAGCCGCGGTGGACACACGACGTGCCTGAGTAGGCGGCGGCCGGCGCAGAAGATGCGACGGCCGTCGACGAGCCGTCGTCGGCCGGCTGAACGCGGGTAGAGGCGGACGACCGGGACCCGGAACCGACCCGTCCTCCCAAAGCTTATCAATCCGCTCCGAATTCTCATTCCCGTTATGTCTACCACCGCAACCGAGACCGGCGGCGGGCGCGTCGATGGCGACACGACGCTAGCAGCCTTGGCGCACGCGTCGGCGCTTTTCGCGTCGTTCCTCGGACCAATCCTGTTTCTGGTCCTCGCGGACGACGACGACGAACTCGTCAAGCAGAACGCGAAGAACTCGCTGAACTTCCAGATAGTGATCTTCGCCGCGCTCATGCTCGCCGCCGTCCTGAGCTTCGTGTTCATCGGGCTCCTGCTGTTCCCGATCATCGGGATCGTCGACCTGGTTCTGGTGCTCATCGCCACGGTGAAGGCAAACGACGGACAGGTGTACTCGTACCCCTACACGCCGGATATCGTCTGAGCGCACCGCCCTCCGAATCGCGGTACCGACGGCTCGTCGGTGAGAGAGGCGAAACGAAAGTGAACTCGGAAAACGACCGCGTTAGAGTTCGTCCTCGAAGTCCTCGAGGGCGAACACCGTGTCGGCGCCGCGGCGGTCGAGCGTCTCGTTGGCGAGGAGCCAGTAGACGACCGACAGCGCGCGTCGACCCTTGTTGTTCGTCGGGATGACGAGGTCGACGTTCGACAGCTGGTTGTTGGAGTCGCACATCGCGATCACCGGGATGCCGACGGTGATGGCCTCCTTGACGGCCTGCGCGTCGCCGATCGGGTCGGTTACCACGACGACGTCCGGCTCGATGTAGCCGGCGTAGTCGGGGTTCGTCAGCGTGCCCGGGATGAAGCGCCCGGTGCGGGCCCGGGCGCCGATGGCGTCCGCGAACTTCTCGGCCGGGAACCGGCCGTACTGCCGCGAGGACGTGACCAGGATCTGCTCGGGGTTGTAGTTCGCGAGGAAGTCCGCGGCCGTGCGGATCCGCTCGTCGGTAAGGCTCACGTCGAGGACGTACAGCCCGTCGTCGCGGACACGGTGGATGAACCGCTCCATGTCCTTCGTCTTCTGCTGGGTCCCGATGTGGACACCGGCGGAGAGGTAGTCCTCGACGGGGATCAGCAGGTCGACGTCGTCGTCGGGCATGACGTCATCGTCGAACGGGGAGCCCTCCTCCTCGTCGGCCTCGCTCTCGGCGTCGGCGGATGCTTCGGGTTCGGCGTCGGCGGACGCCCCAGTTTCGGCGTCGGCGGACGCCCCCTCGGCTCCCGCGTCGGCGGTCGGTTCCTCGGTCGTGTCGGCCTCCTCCTCGACCCCCGCGTCGACCGCCTCGGTCTCCGCGTCGTCGTCGAGTTCGACCGCGTCGTTGTCTTCGCTCATGCGTGGTGTCGGTCCGTCATACCGCGTCGTCCGCGATGCGGACCAGTTCGTTCAGCTTGGCGGTGCGCTCGCCGCCGACCGTGCCGGTCTTGATGTAGCCGGCGTCGGTCGCCACGGCGAGGTGTGCGATGGTGGTGTCCTCGGTCTCGCCCGAGCGGTGGGAGATGACCGTCTCGTAGCCGTTGCGGGCGGCGAGCTCGACGGCGTCGAACGCGTCCGACAGCGTCCCGATCTGGTTCGGCTTGATCAGGATGCTGTTGGCCGCGCCCGCGTCGATCCCGTCTTGGAGCCGCTCGACGTTGGTGACGAACAGGTCGTCGCCGCAGATCAGCGTCCGGTCGCCCACCCGGTCGGTCAGCTCCGCGAACGCCGCGTAGTCGTTCTCGTCGAGCGGGTCCTCGACGTACGCGAGGTCGTACTCGTCGACGAGGCCGGCGACGTACTCGATCTGCTCGTCGGCCGACTTCGTCTCGTCGCCGTACACGTACGCCTCTCGGTCGTCGTCGTACAGCTCGGCGGCGGCCATGTCGAGCCCGAAGCGGATCTCGAAGCCCACCTCGTCCTCGACGCGGTCGACCGCCTCGTCGACGACCTCGAACGCGTCGGCGTCCGAGATCGGGGGCGCCCACGCGCCCTCGTCGCCCTTCGCCGCGGGCACGCCGCGCTCGTCGAGCACGTCCGCGACCGCCGCGTGGACCGCGGCGTTCGCGAAGACGGCCTCCGAGACGCTGGGCGCGCCCACCGGCGCCGCGAGGAACTCCTGAATGTGGGTCGCCTCCTTGGCGTGCTCCCCCCCGCCGACGACGTTGCCGAGCGGAATGGGGAAGCTCTCGCCGCGGAACGCGCCGCCGAGGTGCTGGTACAGCGGCGCGCCCAGCACGTCGGCGGCCGCCTTCGCCGCCGCCATCGAGATGGCGACCGCGCTGTTGGCGCCGATGGCGGAGAAGTCGTCCGTGCCGTCGGCGGCGCGCAGCGCGTTGTCGACCGCGCGCTGGTCGCCCGCGTAGATGCCCTCGAGGCGCGGCACCGCGTGTTCGCGGGCCTTCGCGATCGACTCGCTCGCGGGCAGTTCGATCGCCTCGTACTCGCCCGTCGAGGCCCCGCTGGGGGCCGCCCCGCGGCCGAAGCCGCCGGACTCGGTGAGCACGTCGGCCTCGACCGTCGGGTTCCCCCGCGAGTCGAGCACGCGACGCAGCGAGACGCTGGTGATCCGCGTCATCAGCTCTCCCTCCGGACCGTGAACGGGAGCGCGCCCGCGTCGTACTCCTCCGCGGCGACGAGGATCGGCTCCGTCTGGTCCGTGTCGATCAGCACGGGCGCCCCGTAGGACACCTGCAGCGCTCGCGCGCCGAGGATGCGTGCCTTCTCGTATCGATTGTATCGCTGTTCTGACATGGTTACTGGTACGGCGAGACGACGTCGACGAGGTCGCGGTGGCTCACCAGCATGCGCCGGCAGCAGTGCCGGTCGACCCCGAGGTCGTCGAGGACTTTGCCGGGGTCCTCGTCGCCCTCGCGAGCCCGCTCTTTGAACTCTTCCCAGTGCTCACCCACGACGTTGCCGCACGTGAAACACCGGACGGGGATCATCATGACTGGATCACCTCAGCGGTAGGACTTCTGGTAGCGAGCGCGCGCACCGGGTCCGCCCCACTTCTTGGGTTCGGACTGGCGCACGTCGTTGACCAGCAGGGTGCGGTCGAAGTTCATGTACGCGTCGCGCAGCTCGGCGTCGCCGAGGTGCTGGACGAGGCCGCGGGCGATGGCGGTCCGCGTCGCGTCCGCCTGGCCGCTGAAGCCGCCACCCTCGACGTCGATGTCGATGTCGACGCCGTCGCGGAGCTCCTCGCCGGCGATGCGGAACGGCTCTAACATCTTGAGCCGCGCCTGCTCCGGTTCGACCAGCTCGACTGGCTGGGAGTTGATGCGCACGCGGCCCTCGCCCTCGCGCACGGTGGCGCGGGCGACGGCCGTCTTCTTCTTGCCTGAGGTGTTCGTTACCATGTGACGTTGGCTCCCAGAGACTCGGAGATCTCCCCGAGCGTGGTGAATTTGATGTTCGAGAGGCGGTCGAGCGAGGTGCCGTCGAGGACGACGCTGTCGACGTCCTCGTCGCGCTCGTAGGGGTTCCCGACGTACACGCGTACGTTCGAGAACGCCTCGCGGCCGTCCTCCGACTTGTACGGCAGCATGCCGCGGATGGCGCGCTTGAAGATCCGGTCCGGACGCTTGGGGTAGTAGGGCCCGCTGTCCGAGCCGAGCTCCGCGCGCTTGTGGTACGTCTCCATCGTCGCCTCCTCGTTGCCGGTGATGACGGCGCGCTCGGCGTTGACGACGGCGACGGTCTCCCCGGCGAGGACGCGCTGCGCGACCTCGGAGGAGACGCGACCGAGGATGCAGTCGCGGGCGTCGACGACGACGTCCGCGTCTATCTTTGCGAGACTCATCGGATCACCCGCACGTTGCTTCCTTCGGGGTTCTGTTCGACGTACTGTTCCAGCGTCACCGCCTCGCCGGCCTGGTCGATCTTCGTCCGGGCGGTCCCGGAGAAGTCGACGGCGGCGACGGTGACGTTCGTTTCGAGCACACCGCTGCCCAGCACCTTGCCGGGGACGACGACCGTCTCGTCTTCCTGCGCGTATCGTTCGATACGGCCCAGGTTGACCTCAGCGTGCGTGCGCCGTGGCTTCTCTAATCGGTCGGCGACGTCCTGCCACACGTTGGCACCGGAGTCGCGCGAGACCGACTTCAGATCGGCGATGAGGTTCTGTAGTTTCGGATTCGTCTTGCTACTCATAGCTGTCCCTCCTGAGTGGAGAGTTCGTGGAAAACGGAGTGCAGGGAGCAGGATTTGAACCTGCGGACCTCTACAGGACAGCGCCCTGAACGCTGCGCCGTTGGCCTGACTTGGCTATCCCTGCGTGCACTCCACCGTATTCCGGCTCCCTTCAAACCACTTTCGGTCCCGGCGTCCCCGCGGTCGGTCGCGGGCGCTCCGTCGGTCGGAGCGGCGCCGCGGCTGTCTGCGGGGGCGACGGTCAGGGGGTTGGTTCGAAGGGCCGTCATTTCCTTATACTGCGACTTTCGTCTGTAGTTCGTCCGCGCGCTCCTCGATGGTGTCGATGGCGCGGAGCAGCAGTTCCTCGACGTCGAACGAGCCGTCCGTCTCGATGTGGAAGACGAAGGCTCCGGGGACGTCCTCGACCGCGACCTCCTTCCCGGGGAACCGTTCCGAGAGGTCGTTGTCGAACTCGTCGGTGAGCTCGATCTCTCCGTCGGGCGTCTCGATGACGCCGCGGAGGATGTTCGGCTCGTCGTCGTCGAACTCGCCGCGGTCGCCCTCGACCGAGACGCGCTGGAGGTGGCGGTAGCCGACGGAGACGCCGCCCTGGTGTTTGGCGTGCTCCTTGCCGGTGTCGAGGACCGCGTCGGCCTCGAACTCCAACCGCTGTCCCTCCTTCAGCTCGATGATCGGGACGTTGTCGTCGGCGACCTCGACGAGCGGGTCGCTGCTCTCGATGTCGCCGGAGTACGCCGTCGCCGGGCCTTCGACGTCGAGCGCGAGAGTGACCTCGTCGCCGAGTTCGAAGTCGTCGAGCGGCGTCGTCAGGGGCACGAGCCCCAGACGTAGGCCGATCATCTCGTCGAACATGACCGAGGAGTTCTCGACGAACCGGACGGTGTCGATCGAGAACGTCGGGACGTCGGCGATCATCGCGCGGCGGATGCCGTTGGCGAACGCCGGCGTGAGCCCGCGGATCAGCACCCGCGCGCTGCGATCGTCCCGTTCGACGTACTGGACGTCGAATTCGTCTTCGGTCATGTCAGACTCGCTTGTTCTTCGGCGCCTTCGTCCCGTCGTGCGGGATCGGCGTGACGTCCTCGATGCGCCCGATCTCGACGCCCGCACGCGAAAGCGCGCGAATCGTCGCCTGCGCACCGGGGCCGGTGGACTTGTTGAGGTTGCCGCCGGGGCCGCGCACGCGAACGTGTACGCCCTCCAGGCCGGCGTCCTTGACGCGCTCGGCGACGACCTCCGCCATCTGCATGGCGGCGTACGGCGACGCCTCGTCGCGGTTCTGCTTCACCACGGTGCCGCCGGACGACTTGGCGATCGTCTCGGCGCCCGTCTCGTCGGTGACCGTGATGAGCGTGTTGTTGAACGACGCGTACACGTGGGCGATGCCCCACTTTCCTCCGTCTTCGGATTCACTCATGGTTGGTTACTCCTGTGACTCCGCGCGCTCGGGGTGGAGATCGTCCGCGAGCGGGCTCGTCTCGTCGAAGGCGATGGCGCCCTCGTCGTCGACGTCTACCTTCACCGACGGGCGCGTGACGCGGGCGCCGTCGACGGTGATGTGGCCGTGGACGATGAACTGGCGGGCCTGCTGGGTCGAGGAGGCGAAGCCCTGTCGGTAGACGACCGTCTGGAGGCGACGCTCCAGTAAGTCGGTCACGTCGAGCGACAGGACCGCCGAGATGTCGTCGTTGTCGCCGAGGATGCCGATGCGGCGGAGTCGGGTAACGAACTCCGCGCCGGCGTCCTGGGCGGCCTCGACGTCACCCTGCGCCTCGCCGAGCAGGCGTCGGGCCTCCCGACGCATGTTGCGCAGCTCGGACTGGGCGCGCCAGAACTCCTCTTTGTTCTTCAGGCCGTACCGCGAGAGGAGGTCGGACTCCTCGGCGATGCGCTCGCCCTGGTACGGGTGGTTCGGCGTCTCGTAGCCCTTAGTGTTCTTGCCGGTGCTCATTCCTCGTCACCCGCTTCTTCGTCGGCCATCTCCTCGCGGATCTCCTCGACGTTGACCCCGATGGTCCCCTCCGAGCGACCCGTGGACTTGGTGCGCTGGCCGCGGACCTTCTGCCCGCGCTTGTGGCGCACGCCCTTGTACGATTCGATGATCTTCATGCGGTTGATGTCGTGACGGCGCTTCTCGTCGACGTCCGTGCCGACGAGGTGCGTCGTCTCTCCGCTGAAGAAGTCGTTCTGTCGGTTCGTCATCCACGACGGGACGTGGTCTTCGAGGTTCTCGGCGATGTCGACCACCGCGTCGATGTCATCCTCGTCGAGGAGCCCGAACGTGGCGTTTCGGTCCACGTCGGCCTTCTCGGCGACCAGCCGCGCCGTGCGCGTGCCGATGCCGTCGAGTTCGGACAGGCTTCGCTCGACCGTCTTCGTCCCGTCGAGGTCCGCGCCCCCGATCCGAACGAAGTACTGGAGGTCTTCCTCCTCCTCCGGCGAGTCGTCCTGTGATTCTTCCGTGCTCATGTGTTGGTTGTGGTGAGCCCTACCGGCGCGAATCCGGCGGTACTCGTCCGTTCGAGCGTTGCGGCGGGGATTCGAACCCCGGAGGCAGTGACGCCACAGAGTTAGCAACCCTGCGCCTTGGGCCAGGCTTGGCTACCGCAACCCGCGTTGTATCATCGCCCTCTCGGACTCGGGGCCCGACGCCCCTGCAGTTCGTGCGTTCGTATGCTCCCGCTTTCGGTACTTAAACATCACGAAACGGCCGGGTCGCTGTGGGGGTCTCGCACGGTCGTCGCGTCGGGAGTATTTGGGGGCGACGGGGTCGCGAAGGAGGCGAAGAATCTGTCGAAGAGGCCCAATTAAGCCATATTTTTCGGCTCTGTTTAAATTTGATTCTTCAGACAAATTTCCTCTTGAAACAGCTGGTCGCTGAGAGTTGTCTATTTACCGAACAAATTTATTTTCTCGTTTGAAGTCGTCCTTCAAGATCTAGCCGGCAGAATGCCTCAGTTACGGCAGTTATATTCTCTAAGGTTTCCATCGTCTTGATGTGGCTTGGATGTAGGCTGCCTTCCTGATTCAAAAACGCCTGATGAACATCACCGAAATCCTGCCTAAATTCGTCACCTTCCATCACGGCCCACTCGTCGAACCGAATCGTCTTGAACTTCTTCAGGTCATCATTTCCGGGGCCAGTTCGAACTTTATCATAGTAAATACAGTTGGGCGTCACACGACCGATTGCGATGTCATTGAAACCTTCAGTATACACTATGCCGTATCCCCCATACGCATCCAATTGTTTCGTCAGTTCGAACGCTCGTTTCGCCTGATTCTTACTGTCTGATTTTACTCCGGTTATATCCCAACTCCAGCCTGTGTTCCAATCAATCGCAGCAATTCCATTAACTGTTAATCTCGTTCGTTGGTCATCTGCGACAGCGGGTTCATTCTGACATTCAAAGACGATACCTTCGTGATCTCTCGTTTGCTTTTGTACCATACGAGACTACCAATTCATGAGCGCTTACTTTACATTTTTCCAACATCAGTTCTAAATTCGAACTCCCGACTACATTGAACGCTTAGTATCTCGACTATACTGACCGCCTGAGAATTCTAATAGAGTATATGTTTCAGATATAACATAAATGGAAGTTCTCCAAAGTTCCAGCCATTGTTTATAAATAGTAAACCGCGGATTGGTTGTGGAGGCCTCCAAAGCCCCAGCCGCGAGGCGGGCGCACGCTCGCTGCGGTCCTCAGTCGCTCGCTTCGCTCGCTTCTTGCGGTCCTTACTTCGCCTGCGCCCGCCTCGCGACTGCCCCTTTGAGTCCCACCCGACCGCGACCGCACCGCAGCCTCACGCCTCCCCAACCTCGTCGGGCGCGTCCTTCGGGCTCCCTTCGGTCGCCCTCGGAGCGCCCGACTCCCTCGCGCGTGCGACTCGCGGCCGCCGAGGGCGGCCGCTCGCCGGCACGCGCCACCGCACTGTTATTTATAAATAATCGCTGCCGTCGAGGCGCGCCGTCCGTTTCCGCGAGGCGAACTGTTTCCGTGAGGCGTACTGTTTAGTGGGTCCCGCGGGAGGGTCCGCGTATGCAAGCCGTTCAGTTCGCCGACCACGGCGACCGCGACGTGATCGAGTACGGCGAGTTCCCCGACCCCGAGCCCGACCGCGGCGAGGTGCTCGTCGATGTGAAGGCCGGCGCGCTCAACCACCTCGACATCTGGACCCGACGCGGGATGCCCGGCATCGACCTGGAGATGCCGCACATTCCGGGCAGCGACGCGGCGGGCATCGTCGAGGCCGTCGGCGAGGGCGTGACGCGGTTCGAGCCGGGCGACCACGTCGCCGTGAGCGCGGGCGTCTCCTGCGGAAACTGCGAATTCTGCCGGAACGGCGAGGAGTCGCTGTGCGTCTCCTTCCACATCATCGGCGAGCACGTCCGCGGCGTCCACGCCGAGAAAGCGGCGGTTCCCGCCGAGAACCTCGTCCCGGTCCCGTCCGGCGTCGACTGGGAGGTCGCGGGCTCCGCGTCGCTCGTCTTCCAGACCGCGTGGCGCATGCTCCAGACGCGCGCCGACATCGAGGCCGGCGAGAAGGTGCTCGTCCTCGGCGCCTCCGGCGGCGTCGGCCACGCCGCGGTCCAGATCGCCGACCACGCCGGCTGTGAGGTGTTCGCGACCGCCTCCACCGAAGCGAAGCTCTCGCACGCCGAGGACTGCGGCGCCGACCACGTCATCGATTACGAGGCGAACGACTTCGCGGAAGAGATCGACGCGCTCACCGGCAAGCGCGGCGTCGACGTCGTCGTCGACCACGTCGGCGAGGCCACCTACCCGAACTCGCTGAAGTCGATGGCGAAGGGCGGCCGGCTCGTCACCTGCGGCGCGACCACCGGACCGAACCCGGGCGCCGGGCTCAACCGCATCTTCTGGAACCAGCTCTCGATCCTCGGCTCGACGATGGCGACGCCGGGAGAGGTCGACGAGGTCCTGGACCTCGTCTGGGACGGCACCTTCGAACCGCGCGTCCGCGAGGTCCTCCCGATGAGCGAGGCCGCACGCGCACACGAGATGATCGAGAACCGTGAGGGCTTTGGCAAAGTGGTGTTTAAACCCGACAGTGAGCTCTGAGACCGACGCGGCCGCCGACGATGCGTCCGCCCGCGACGCGGACGTCGCCGCGAACACCACCGGCGACGGCACCACCGACGGCGGCTACGTCCACGTCCCTGACACCGACGACGGTGCCGACGCGACCGACAGCGGCGGCGACGGCTCGGGAGGCCCGACGGTCGACGCCGACGAACCCGCCGCCGACGGCTTCGGTCGAAAGGGGTGGGCGCTGACGGCGGCGATATTCGTCTGCGCGCTCGTCATCCCGGGGATCATCTACGTCTACCCGTACGCCGCGGGCTGGTTCGGACTCCCTTTCTTCGCGACGTATCTCGCGCTCCCGCTCGTCCCCGCGCTCCTCCTCGGCCTCGTCGCTGTCTGGTCGATGACGGCCGCGACGGCCGACGACGAGCCCTGACCGCGGCCGGCGTCGCCTCCGTCAGATCGCCGTGTCGCGCCGGCGAACGACAACCGTTTTGAACGACACCCGCGCAGTGGTGATATGTTGATCACCGTCTCCGGCCCGCCCGGCAGCGGGAAGAGCACTAACGCCGTCCAGCTGGCGGACGCGCTCGGTCTCGGGCACGTCTCCGGCGGCGACATCTTCCGCGAGATGGCGGCCGAACGCGACATGACGCCCGTCGAGTTCAACGAGTTCGCCGAGGAGGACCCGCAGATCGACCGCGACCTCGACCGTCGGCTCCGCGAGATCGCCGTCGAGCGCGACGACGTCGTCCTCGAATCGCGGCTCGCGGGGTGGCTTGCGGCCGACCACGCGGACTTCCGGTTCTGGTTCGACGCGCCGCTGTCGGTCCGCGCGGAGCGGATCGCGGAGCGCGAATCGAAGGACGTCGACCGCGCGCGAACGGAGACGGAGCGCCGCGAGGCCTCCGAGCGCAAGCGGTACGAGGAGTACTACAACATCGACATCGAGGACCTGTCGATCTACGACGCCGCGTACAACACTGCCCGCTGGGGCCCCGAGAAGTTCCTCGACGTTCTCGTCGCCACCGTCGAGGCGTACGACCCCGAGGACGACGAGGGGAAAGCGCCCGTCGAGGGCGTCGTCTACGACTTCTGAATCCACCGACCACCGACCCGCATGACAGACGCTCCCGACGCTGACGCCGACGCTTCCGCCGACGGTGAGGACCCCCTCAGAGCCCCGCCCGGTGAGCGTTCGGTGCCGGAGCTCCTCCGGTTCGGCGTCGTCAACCTCGACAAACCCGCCGGCCCCTCCTCGCATCAGGTGTCCGCGTGGGTGCGCGACGCGGTCGACGAGACGCTCGCGGCGCTCGACCCCGAGGGCCCACCCACCGGCGGCGTCGCCCACTCGGGCACGCTCGACCCGAAGGTCACCGGCTGCCTTCCCACCCTGACCGGCGACGCGACGCGCATGGCGCAGGTGTTTCTGGAGGGAACCAAGGAGTACGTCGCGGTGCTGGAGCTCCACGGTTCGGCTCCGGCCGACTTCCGGGAGGTCGTCGCCGAGTTCGAGAGCGAGATCTACCAGAAGCCGCCGCGGAAGAGCGCCGTGAGCCGCCGGCTCCGCACGCGGACGATCCACGACCTCGACGTGCTGGAGGTCGACGGCCGGCAGGCCCTCCTCCGGATCCGATGCGAGTCGGGGACGTACGTCCGGAAGCTGTGTCACGACGTCGGGCTCGCGACGGGGGTCGGCGCGCACATGGGCCACCTCCGCCGGACCGCCACCGACCCGTTCGACGACCGCGACCTCCACACGCTCCAAGACCTCGTGGACGCCCTCGCGTGGGCCGAGGACGGCGACGACGCGCTCCTCCGCGAGGTGGTCCGGCCGGCCGAGGACGCCCTGACGCACCTCCCCGCGGTGACGATCGCGCGGTCCGCCGCGCGCAGCGTCGCGACCGGCGCGCCCGTCTACGCGCCCGGCGTGATCGACGTCGACGAGGACGCCACCCGGCCGGTCCGCGACGGCGACGACGACCCGCCGCTCGTCGCGTGTTTCACGCCCGACGGCGTCGCGGTCTGTCTCGGGCGCGTCGTCGGCGATCCGGACGCCGACGGCGGGACGGTCGTCGACTTAGAGCGCGTTCTTTTATAATTCCGCCAGCCCCGGGTTCGAGTATGGACGAGTCGGACGAAGGCGGGGCCGCGGACGAGGACGGACGAATAGCACTCGGGAGCGCGAGCGCGACGCCGGGGACGCTCGATCGCGGTCGGCTCCCCGTCGCGGAGCTCCCGACCGGAGGCGCGGAGCGGCTCCCGGTCGTCGTCGCGAACGGCGCCAGCGACGGACCCACGCTGTGGCTCACGGGCGGCGTCCACGGCGACGAGGCGACGGGCGTCGCGGTCGTTCAGGACGCGGTCGCGGCCCTCGGCGACTGCCTCGCCGACCTCGCGGGCGCGGTCGTCGCGGTGCCCGTGGTCTCCCCCGCCGGACTGCGGCGGAACGCGCGGGAGACGTACTACGCCGACGAGGACCCGAACCGTCACTTCCCGGACGCCGACGCGGAGTCGGCACGCCCGCCGAAGCTTCAAGAGCGGATCGACGCCCGCCTGTACGCGGCGATCACGGGTGCGGCCCCAGACGACGCGGGCGAGCCCGCGGACGATTCGACCGAGTTCGCCGTCGAGACGGTCGGGACGAACGCGGCCGCGGACGCGCTGATCGACTGCCACACCGCCGGCGTCGGCAGCGAGCCCTTCGCGATCCGCGACCGCGTCCTCTACGGCGACCGCCGGAACGAGTCCGAAGCGGCCGCGCTCTCCGCGGAGCTCGGCCGGCTGATCGACGCGTTCGGCCTCCCGGTCGTCCGGGAGTACCCGGCGGCCGAGTACGTCGAGGAGAACCTCCAGCGCTCGACCGCGGGCGCCGTGCTCAACGAGGCTGGAATCCCGGCGTTCACGGCGGAGTTAGGCGCGCACAGCGTCGTCGACGACGCCCTCCTCAAGCCGGGCGTCGCGGGCGTCTTCGGCGTCGCAGTCGAGCTCGGGCTGCTGGCCCCCGGAGACGTGCCCGAGTCGGTCGCCGAGCTCGGCGTCGGCGTCGATCCCGCGCCCGTCGACTTCCCCGTGCGGCGTTTCCGCGGGCCGACGACCGACGATTCCGGCGTCGTCCGGCACCGCGTCGCGGCCGGCGACGCGTTCGGCGAGGGCGACGTCCTCGCCAGCGTGGTTGACGCCGCGGGCGAGGAGCGCGCGACGGTCCGCGCCGACAGCGACGGGTACGTCCTCGGTCGGTGCGAGGGGCTGGCCGTCTACGAGGGCGACCCGATCGGCAGCCTCGCGGTGCGGGACGACGGCGACCTCGTGGTCCCGCGGGACGCCGACGAGGAGTGAAGCGAAGTCCTTAATTACCGGACCGTCGTTTTTCAGCGTGTAGTCAGGGACCGTGGGGTAGTGGTATCCTATGCGGATGGGGTCCGTATGACCTGAGTTCGACTCTCAGCGGTCCCATGAAATTCTTTACAGATTGGCATTATCGGCAGTCTCAACACCTTCTAACGCCCGAGACCCGCATTCGGGGGTGCGCTATGAACCGCCAAATCGGCGGTTCCGACGAAACCGGCAGTGCCGGTACTGTGGTGATGCTATCTCTGACAGAGACCGAATAGTACTCGCTGAAGCCAGCGATGGCCGCTAGAGCGACGTTTTATCTTTTCTCGGCTGGTACGCGTGGATATGGCACAGTCGTCGGTTCGGATCGTGACCGAAGTTCACGACGAGCCGCATATCGAGGGGCGGCGCGTGACCGTCCGGCGGATTCAGGGGCTCGTCGAGGGGGCCGAAAAGTCTGCGGAGGAGGTGGCCGAGCAGCTCGACCTCGACGTGGCAGACGTGTACGGCGCGCTTCAGTACTACCACAGTCACCCCGACGAGATGGCGGCGGTCGAGCGCCAGCGGGCGGAACGCGAGGCCGCGGCGCGGGAGGCCGGAGCGGTGTCGCTGTCGGAGCTGAAAGACGACGAGAGCGCGTAACTGGATGGAGTATCGGGTCCTCGTCGACGAGAACACGAGTCCGCGGGTCGCGGAGACGCTCCGGGGAAAGGGCATCGCCGCGGACCACGTCCACGAGGCGCTTTCCGAGGGCGTCGACGACGAGTCGATCGCGGCGCTCGCTCGTGAGGGCGGCTACGCCGTCCTCACGCACGACACCGATTTTCTCGACGCGGAGACGCGAGGCGACGTGCCGGTGCTCTACTACGCCGACGATACGCTGGACACCTACGCGATCGCCGACCGCGTCGCGGAGGTGGTTGAATTGGTGCCGGAGCCGACCGACCTGCCTCCGATCGTGAACCTCAACGAGTGGGGTTGAAACTCGTGATCGAAACGCGCGATCAGGTCGATACGGACCTGATCGGCGCGCACTGGCTGGCGACTGAGGCGGCGCCGCGAGATCAGTTCCGATCGCTGTCAACGAGGCGGGCGGCTTCGCGAACGTCTGCGAGACGGCGACGAAGACGAACTCGCTGATCGACCGGCTGAAGGCGATCGAACTGCCCGACGTCGACGACGCGGCCGACGACTTGGAGAACTATCTGGAGACGAAAGAGCGCGCCGAGGAGCTCAACGCGGAGATCGAACGAACGGACCAGCTTATCGACGAGTTCGTGTATGAGTTGTACGAGCTGACCGACGAAGAGATCAAGATCGTTGAGGAGGCTGTTAGCGAGTAAGCGAGCAGGCCGCTCGATACGCTAACAAATACGCTAGTCAGACCCGTCAATACTATCTGCTCTAGCTTGAACACTGTCTTCTGGACTAAATGTGTTTCTCGTGTTCTCATACGCCATTTCCGCTTTTTTCTGTGGGATCTTTGATTTCAGAATCTTTGATTTCACAGTACTCTTTAATCCTTCTGTTACCGACCCCTGGTACCGAACTCGGAAGTCGTTGCTACCATTAATTCGGTTGTGATCTCCGTGGTACAATATATCCGACTTCTTTGCTAATTCCAGTAGTTTATTTGCCTTTTCTTCCAGAAGATTTTGCTTCTTATCACCGGAGGGGCCGACCTCACATAGATCAACGTACTGATCTTGAAAATCAGACCGATCAAATTCACGAGGGTGGTCGGATGGTCCATACTGCTTGGTTATTAGATTCATTAGAGTCTCTTGAAGAGCGACAACATCCGGTGAACTTAGGGCAATAGACACCTCTTTATATTTGGTTCGGAGATAATTTATACCATCTTCTACGGGACCCTGTAGTTTGGAATGAATAATATCTCCTCCTTCTACGGTAAGCTGAACTGGGGGATCAACGGAACTACCCCCATCTGATTTTGCCTTGCTATTTTCTCCAGCAAAATCATCGTCAACACTCCAGAGGGCATAGCCTGTTCCTCGCCCGGTCGGAACCCCCTTCCAGAGATATTCAAATTCAATATCGCGACAGTCTTGTTTCCGGACGGCGGTTACATATTGTATATGGTTGATATTCTTTCCATCAGCACCTAATTGATCTAGAATATAGTCCTTGTGCCCCACGACGATATCATTCACCTCGCCGATCCTGTTTGGCCATGACACATAGTCCTCTCCGCTGGGCTCACAAACTATAAAACAAAGGTTGACACTCCGGTGATTACTTTCTGTCAAGAGAATGTCGGCCGGGTTCTCTTCTATTTCAAAAAGTGGGTTTGTGAAACTAAGTTCGTACTCAGTCCTAAAACCATCTGGATTGTCGGAATGGAACGCATTTTTAATAGCCTCAAATACATTCTGTTTTGGTAGTATATTTGATCGGTATTCCGACTTTAGAAGGTCAAGAACATCTTCATCATTGATATTACCACGGTTATCCTTGTACTGTGATTTAAATCGGGATTTATCGTTGTCTGTTAGGCGCCCGAGGTAGTTGTCAGAATCTACATCAGATACTCGGACCATCGTTTAAATCCTCGCTGGCTGACAGTCCGAATCAAAATGATCTTGCGCAAAATTGTAAATACGGAACTGTGGATCAATATCATTCCCATCTATCGGATATACCTGAATCGCTTCTTTGGTACCCTCAAGCTCTGTCCGGCCGTACATCTCGTTATCGATGATCTCTGCTGAGAATCTGGAAGGTCCTACTTTTTGATACTCAGAAAGCCCTAAATCCCAGCGATCTTCAGACAGTCGCAGTTTGAACGTGTTTATTGCTTGCTCGTCTATCTTGGACTGTAACTGAATTCCCCATGGCTTCGCGACAGAAATATCTTGATCCTCAAAGACATTGCTCTTAGATATGCTTGGACCGCCAGTATTGATTGTGTCCTTGAGCATCTTTTTGCGATCCTTTTCACCGCTCAGAATATCCCAAGCGTTTGAAATAGATCCTTTTTGATGGCTTACAATCCCCTTTTGTTTTAGACCGAATTTGAACTCACCCGGCCGCTCAAATCGAATATTTGTAGGGAGAATACCATACTTTTTCCTCATTTCTTTATATGTCTCCCTTCCATCTTCTGCCCAATACGTCATTGTTCGCTTGATATCTCCCCGTTTATCTGAAGGAATATCTGAATAGGCAGATCGATGACCAGTAAAGAACGGGATGATAACATCGTCATTCCGCCTAACCACCTTTGCTCTCATCCGATCCATTTCCTCCATAGAAATCCAGAACCGACCTAAGTTGCCGTCAGTGGATAAGAAATTCTCTATCGTATCTGGCATCTCGTCAGAAATATTTGCTGTAGTTATGAATATGGGAAAGTCATCGTCGTAGTACACATAATAAGGGATTGCTTGGCCATCACTATGGGCAGCTAACAACTCAAGATCCTCTTCATCCTCCTGCCAAATTCGCTCAAAACTACCTTCAATCGAGTCGAAAAATTCTGATCTCGTAGAGTAATTATTAACGGAACCGATCAAATTGACGTTTGAACCGACTTCCTCAAGATTGTCTTCCTCGTCAACGAAATTGAATAGCTTCTGTTCAGAGGCAAATATTTGCCCGCTTACATCTAAGAAATCCAACTCTGTCATATTGTAAATAATCTACTATGACGTGATTGTCGTTCGTAGCGACACTTATCTTCTACCATCTTAATACCTGCTATCCCTGTCGTGAATCTAGTCCTCCAACCAGTCCTTACCAAAGAGATTTTGTCTTGTTTCCTCAACGTCGTTTATGTCCTCATAAAGGGCGTTTTGGTCGGGTTCAGGCACGTCTTCTCCCTTTCGTATTCTGGATATTGTGGATTTGTACCGCAGCACATCTGAATAAAACTCCACTATTTTGTTTATACTCTCTGGCGAAAGAAGGCCTAGCCTCTGAAGGTTATTTTCGTAGACTCTTGTAGGGATTGAACCTTCCTGAGGAACTTCTTTTGGAGCAATATCCACACTGGCAGAGGGCTTTTTTCTGTCACTCATTGAGTTGGCACATACTTCCAGTCCTTCCATTCGCCGTATTTCTGATTTTAGAGCCCTTCTTAATTTGACACGTTCAAACCACTGTCGGAGAATATAAGCACCAAACCCACTTCCAACTACCGTTGCCGCTATTTTGAGCCATTCTGGAAATCCTGAGGTTGGTTGATCTGTAACCGGCTGAATTGTAGGGCCGATAGTCACCTCAGACACAATTTCAAACATGATCTGAAATATTATTAGAATCCCGCCCACTCACCCAGCCTCGTAGCAGGTGTCGGCCGCAGACCCGGATCAGGAACGTCGAGTCCGGGATCGACTTTCTCACGCAGATACAGCCGGCCCCACGTCATGATCGACCAGTAGATCTCCACGTGACCGACCCAATATCGCGGTCTTCGCGCTCAACGAGTTCGATGTCGACCAGCACGATCGAGCGGTTCAACACCGACGCTATTGAATGCTAGTGTTAAACAGGAACAAAAATACGACAGGAGTGATAACCGGGCTACGCGATTAGCTGAAGTCCCACGTCCGCTCGAAGATCGCGTTTCCGCTCGGGTCGTGGATTATTCGAACTGTAGCCTCACCGGTATCCCAATCGTTGAGACCTCCATCTCCGTTACCAATCTCCTTCCGCTCGCCTGTTTCCCAAGTGTCTCCCGGGAAGGAAGTGTTGACTCTCTCACCGTCAACGGAGAGTACTAGATCACCCGCTTCAAGCGACTGGCCGCCTGTCTTGGTTATGTTGATCGTTTGCGAGCTATTGTCGTCGATTGTAAAGGTCGCCTGCGGCGCGGTGTCGCCCAACTGATCGCCGAGCCCGAGGACGAACGTCCCGATGACGGCGGCCAGGATGACTGTGATCGCGACCATCAGGATGACCCCGATAACGGGGCTCACCGCGCGGTCGTCCGATTTGGATTGGTTCTGTGGTTTCATTGTTTGAACCCAGCGGTTCACCGAGAAACGGGAGTGGGAGCCTCGTGTGCCATGGTCGAAGTGGCTCCCAAGTCCGTTCCGATCGGTTGCTGGCTAACTAAAGAGATGAGGACCGCGCTTATGTACTTAATGGCATGAATATCAGCGCCGAAAATTGAACGGTAGGGGCCACACACCTGACGGATGAACGACCGCTGACATCCATCGATGGGCACTGGCGTAAAAAATGGGTGTGTTTTTATTTCTACCCACACTATACTCGGGCATGTCCGAGGCGACGCTGGACGATCGGGGCCGGATGACGCTTCCGAAGGAGTTGCGGGAGCGCTACGGCGATCGCTACCGCATCGTCGAGGTCCACGACGGGATCAAGCTGATCCCGGTCGCGGAGGATCCCCTCGACGCCCTTCGAGACGAGTTCGCGGGGGTCGAGAAGACGGCCGACGAGCTTCGCGAGGAGGCACGCGAGGCGGCGTTCAACGAGGCCGGGCGCTGAATGTACGCGGAGACCGACTTTCTCCTCGCGCTCATCAAAGACGAGGACTGGCTCGGTGAGGCGGCCGAAGAGGTGTACCGCGACCGTCGAAGCGAGCTGTGGACGTCGCAGTTCACGCTCATCG
This sequence comes from Halorubrum sp. T3, assembly GCF_000296615.1. NCBI lineage: Archaea > Methanobacteriati > Methanobacteriota > Halobacteria > Halobacteriales > Haloferacaceae > Halorubrum > Halorubrum sp. T3. Next base: position 988,539 of record NZ_JH815330.1, read on the forward strand.
AACTGCTCTTAGTCGCCTACCGCGAGGACCGAGACACGGAGCGAGTCGTCGCGAACGCCGCGAATCTCGTCGAGGTCCGCGGCGACGTCGACACGGTCGTCGCGGCGGCGACGTACGTCGAGGAACACGGATTCACGCCGTTCGACGCCCTCCATCTCGTCGAATCGGACGGGGACCCGATCGTCTCCAGCGACAGGGCGTACGACGGCTTCGCGCCGCGAATCGACCTGACGGAGCCGAACGTGGACTGACGCTCCGCAACCACTAAACGCGGCTCGCTCCTTGCTCCGGTAATGGCCGACTGGACGGAGAAGTACCGCCCGAGCACGCTCTCCGAGGTGCGCGGCAACGACAAGGCCCGCGACGCGTTCGCGGAGTGGGCCCGCTCGTGGGACGACCACCGCGAGGCGGTCGTCCTCCACGGCAGCCCGGGCGTCGGGAAGACGAGCGCGGCGCACGCGCTCGCAAACGACATGGGGTGGGAGACCGTCGAGCTCAACGCCTCCGACCAGCGCACCGCCGACGTCATCGAGCGCTTCGCGGGGCGGGCCGCGCGCAACGCCACCCTCGGCGGGAGCGCGGCGGGCGGCGGCGCGGCCGGCGGCGACACCGCCTCGCGCCAGCTCGTCATCTTAGACGAGGCCGACAACATCCACGGCAACTACGACCGCGGCGGCGCCTCGGCGATCACGAAGCTGGTGAAGGAGTCCGGCCAGCCCATCGTGCTCATCGCCAACGACTTCTACGACATGTCGCGCGGGCTCCGGAACGCCACGCAGGAGATCGAGTTCCGCGACGTCTCCGCCCGCTCCATCGTCCCGGTCCTCCGCGACGTCTGCCGCAAGGAGGGGATCGAGTTCGAGTCGGACGCGCTCCAGCGGATCGCGGAGGGCAACCGCGGCGACCTCCGCGGCGCGATCAACGACCTCCAGGCCGCGACGCAGGGCCGCGACTCGATCACGGTCGAGGACGTCGTCACCGGTGACCGCGACAAGGCGCTCGGGCTGTTCCCGTTCCTCGACGCGGTCCTCAAGGAGGAGTCCGCCGAGGAGGCGCTCCAGTCCGCGTACGCCGTCGACGAGACGCCGGACGACCTCTCGCGCTGGATCGAGAACAACCTCCTCGACGTGTACGAGCCGGCGGAGGCGGTCCGCGCGTACGATTTCCTCGCGAACGCGGACGTCTGGCTCGGCCGCGTGCGCGCCACGCAGAACTACTCCTACTGGCGCTACGCGACCGACAACGCGGCCGCGGGCGTCGCGGCCGCCCGCGACGGCGAGAAGGGCGGGTGGACGCGGTACGGCCGCCCGCAGTTCTGGTCGTCGTCTGACGCGACCGCGGACGAGGTCGTCGGCAAGATCGCGGCCGCGAGCGGCTGTAGCGTCGCGACCGCTCGCCGCGAGGTGTTGCCGTTCCTCCAAGCGGTCACCCACCACTGTAAGCCCCGCGAGCTGACCGTCGCGATGGCGGCGGCGTACGACCTCGACGAGGCGGGCGTCGCCTTCGTCACCGGCTCCGGCGAGTCGACGAACAAGGTCGCCTCTATCGTCGAGGACGCGCAGGCTCGCCGCGACGAGCTGATCGAGGAGCACGCCGACGGCGCTTTCGCGTTCGACGGCGCGGCTCGGGAGGACGAGGAAGACGACGCGGCCGCAACTGACGAGACGGACCGAGACGGCTCCGAAGCGACTGCTACCGGGAACGACCGAGATGGCTCGGCGGAGGCCGCCGACGCGGAGACCGACGCGTCGGACGGAGAAGACGACGACGATCAGGCCGGGCTGACCGACTTTATGTGAATTACACGCGGTCGCGCATCACCGATCTCCGCCGCCGCGGACCGGAGCCGAGCTCGGGTTGGCGTCGCGTTCGCTCGCCTCCGGGACCTCGATCGACTCGCCGACGACGAACTCGAACCGGGCGCCGCCCTGGCGGCTCTCCGTCACCGACACCGTCCAGTCGTGCGCCTCCGAGATCCGTTCGACGATCGCCAGTCCGAAGCCGGTGCCGTCCGGCGCCGTCGTGTGTCCCGGCTCGAAGACGGCCTCCCGCTGGTCGGGGTCGATCCCCGGGCCGTCGTCCGCGACGTAGAATCCCTCGTCCGTCCCCCCGACCCGGACGCGCACCGCGGCGTCGTCGGGGTCCGTCTGGGCGCCGTCCGCGTCCGACCCCGTACGCGGCGCGAACGTGCCGGGCGCGACGCCGTCTCCGGGCGCCGATTCGTCGTCGGAACCGGAACCCGGCGGGCCGTCTCCCTCGGGCGTGCCGTGTACGATCGCGTTCCGGAAGAGGTTCTCGAGGACCTGCCGGAGCCGGTCCGCGTCGCACCGGACCGTCGGGAGCGGTCCGTCGACGACGAGCGCGGCGTCGGCCGGCTCGCCGACCGTCCCCCACGCGCTCTCGACCACCGATCGCAGGGCGGTCGGCTCGGCGGCCTCGACCGTCTTCCCCTCGCGGGCCAGCGTCAGGAGCTCGCCGATGAGGTCGTCCATTCGGTCGAGCGCGTCGAGGGCGCGGTCCAACCGCTCGCTCGACGCGTCGCCGTCGAGCTCGTCGGCCAGCTCGACGTTTCCGACCGCGACGGAGAGGGGGTTCCGGAGGTCGTGGCTCACCACGCTCGCGAACTCCTCGAGCCGCTCCCGCTGTCGTTCCAGCCGCTTCCGCCGCTCGACCCGTTCGTCCGCGAGGAAGAGGTACCCCACCACGTCGCCGCCGTCCGTCGTCCGCCCGCGCTCGTGGACCCACTGCGGCTCCCCGTCGGCAGCGACCCGATACACGACGTCGACGGGGTCAGCGTCGAGCGCCTCTCGGAGCCGGTCGCGGTCCTCGCCGGCCACGCAGTCGAGCCAGCCGCCGTCCGGCCGCTCCGGCGCGTCGAGCCGCGTCTCTCCCGACGCCTCGATCACGACCCGAGCGGGGTCACCCTCGGGGCGGCGGTAGGCGATCCCGGGACGCCGTTCCATCGCTCGCGACACGTGTCAAGGAGGTTACCCTGTCGGCATAAACCTTACTCGCCTATCACTTGTCAGACGCTGAGATCAAGTCAGATTCTCGCGGAATAATCAAACGCGGGGCGGGGCCGCCGAGAGACCTTTGTCCCGTCCGCCGATCGATCGCCGTATGCGCGCAGCGATCCTCCGGGAGTACGGCGAGCCGCTCGCGGTCCGCGAGCTGCCCGAGCCCGAACCGGCCCCCGACGGCGCCGTCGTCCGCGTCGACGCCTGCGGCGTCTGCCGCAGCGACTGGCACGCGTGGGCCGGCCACGGCGAGTGGGCGGACGACCGCGTCCCGCGCGGCCAGGTCCTCGGCCACGAGCCGGCCGGGGAGGTCGTCGCGGTCGGGAGCGAGGTCGACCGGTTCCGTCCGGGCGACCGCGTGGTCGTCCCGTTCTCGCTCGGCGACGGCACCTGCCCGCACTGCCGCCGCGGGGCCGGCAACGTCTGCGAGGACGGGCGCGCGCTCGGATTCGAGGCCGCCGCCCCGGGCGCGTTCGCGGAGCGCGTGGCGGTGCCGGCCGCCGACTACAACCTCGTCGAGCGCCCGGAGTGGCTCGGCGCAACCGCCGCCGCGGCGCTCGGCTGTCGGTACATGACCGCGTATCACGCGCTCGCCGAGCGGACGACCGTCGGCGGCGGCGACGCGGTCGCCGTCCACGGCTGCGGCGGCGTGGGGCTCTCTGCTGTCCAGATCGCGGCGGCGCTCGGCGCCCGCGTTATCGCTGTCGACGTCGACGACGAGGCGCTCGCGCTCGCGACGGAGTTCGGCGCGGTCGAGACCGTGAACCCGGAGTCGATGTCGGACGGGGCAGGCTCCGTACCCGAACGGATCCGCGCGCTCACTGACGGCGGCGCCGACGTCTCGCTCGACGCGCTGGGGATCGCGGAGACCTGCCGCAACTCCGTCCGGTCGCTGCGTCCTCGCGGGACGCACGTCCAGGTCGGGCTCACGACGGACGCCGAGCGCGGCGAGGTGTCGCTGCCGACCGACTGGATGACCCGGTGGGAGATTTCCTTCCTCGGCTCGCGCGGGATGCCGCCGACGAGCTACCCGGACCTGTTCGCGCTGATCGAGGCGACCGGGATCGACCCCGGCGACTTGGTCGCCCGCGAACTGTCGCTGTCGGAGGTCTCCGACCGGCTCGCGGCCATGGACGAGTACGACGTGCGGGGCGTCGAGGTCGTCACCGAGTTCGGGGGGTGACCGTCACCGGTCTCGGTTCGCGCCGAGTCCCGGGATCGCGACCCGGGCGTCCACGCGCTCCATGAACTTCGACGCCGTGAGCACTAACGCGAGGTACATCGCCCCGAGTATGAGGAAGACGGCCGTGTACCGGAACGTGTCGGTCGCGACCTGGTTGGCCCGGTAGTACAGCTCCGGGACGGTGATGAAGCCCGCGAGCGACGAGTACTTGATCAGGTAGACGAACTCGTTCGTCCACGAGGGGATCGCGTAGCGGAGCGCCTGCGGGAGCACCACGTAGTAGATCGACTCCAGCTTCGAGAGCCCGATCGCCCGTCCGGCCGTGATCTGCCCCTCGTCGACGCTCTCGACCGCGCCCCGGATGTACTCGGCCTGGTAGGCAGCTCCGTTGAGCGTGAACCCTAAGATTGCGACCCACACCACGTCGCGCGGAAACACGCCGGACAGCACCGCGGGCACCGACGCCGCGAGGTTCAGGCCGTAGTAGAGCACGAACAGCTGCGCGAGGAGAGGGGTCCCGCGCAACAGCTCGGTGTATCCCAGCGAGAGCCACGCCGAGGCGCGGCCGTACACCCGCGCGACCGCCAGCGGCACGGCGATGAAGAAGCCGCAGACGAGGCTCACGCCGGTGATGACGACCGTGAGCCACGTCCCCTGCGCGAGGACGGGCGAGAGCTCGACCACGAACGCGGCGTCGGCCGCCACCGCGGCGAGCCCCGGCACCGCGGCGAACGCGCTCTCGACGGCGTCCGGCGCGACGAACGGCTCGCCGACCGGGGCGATGGCGCCGCCGAGCCATCTGTTGACCCAGCTGACGACGAGCCAGCCCCAGAACAGCGCGCCGGCGGCGACGAGAAGGACCCTCCCCGCGGACGGGTCCGCGTCGGCCACGCGCTCGCCCACCGTCCGCGGTCGCGTCGCCCCCGCCATCAGTCGTGGCTCGCGATGCGTTCGAGGAAGCGGCCGGTCCGCTCTTTCTCGGGCCGTTCGAACAGCTGCTCGGGCGGCCCGCGCTCGACGACCCGGCCGTCGTCTAAGAACACGACCTCGTCGGCGACCGCCCGGGCGAAGCTCATCTCGTGGGTGACGACGAGCATCGTCATCCCCTCGTCGACCAGGGCGCGCATCACCTCCAACACCTCGCCGATGAGCTCGGGGTCGAGCGCGCTCGTCGGCTCGTCGAACAGCATGAGCTTCGGCTCCATCGCCAGCGCGCGGGCGATCCCCACCCGCTGCTGTTGGCCGCCGGACAGCTCCGCGGGGTACGAGTCGAGCTGGTCGGCGAGCCCGACGCGCTCCAGCTGGTTCGCGGCGCGCTCGCGGGCCTCGTCCTCGGAGAGGTCGAGGACGCGACGGGGCCCGAGCGCGACGTTTCCGACCGCGCTCAGGTGCGCGAACAGGTTGAAGCTCTGGAACACCATGCCGACCTCCCGGCGGAGCTCGTCGACGTCCGTGTCGGGCGAGAGCACCTCCACGCCGTCGAGGGTGATCGAGCCCTCCTGAGCCTCCGCGAGCCGGTTGACGCAGCGGAGCATGGTCGACTTCCCGGATCCGGACGGCCCGATCAGAACGGTCACGTCGCCGCGGTCCATCTCGAAGGAGACCTCGTCGAGCACCTGCTCGTCGCCGTACCACTTCGAGACGTCGCTCACCCGGAGGAAGTCGCCGTCAGTCACGCCGACTCCCCCTCCGGGATCGCGTAGCGGGTACCGAGGTAATCGAGCGCGCGGTTCGTCGTGAATGTGAGGACGAAGTAGATGCCACTGATGAACAGGATGACTTCGAGGACCGCCGTCGTCTCTTGGGTGAACAGGTCGTACCCGCGGGTCAGAAGCTCCGCGAGCCCGATCGCGAAGACGATGCTCGTGTCCTTCAACACGATGGTGAACTCGTTTTGGAACCCCGGGATCGACCGCCGAAGCGCCTGCGGCACGACGACGTAGCGGATCGCTTCGAATCGCGAGAGCCCGACGGATCGGCCCGCCTCCAGCTGGCCGTCGTCGACGCTCGACAGGGACGCTCGGAATATCTGCGACTGGTACGCCGCGCTCCGCAGCCCTAATCCCAAGATACTCGCCGAGACCGCCGGTGAGATCGACCCGACGCCGAGGTTCACCTGCGGGACGCCGATCACGAAGTACATCACGAGGAGGATGACGACGATCGGCGTCCCGCGGAGGACGACGCCGGCGGTGCTCACGAGCCGCTTCGGGAGCCCCTCGCCGTACACCTCCACCGCGCCGGCGGGGAAGCCGGCGAGGAACCCGAGCAGGATCGACGCGACGGTGAGCCCGACCGTCAGCAGGACGCCGCCGGCCAGGTAGTCGACGTTCCGGACGACGAACCACCAGTCGGCGGGATCGCCGACCAGCCACCAGTCGATCGACTCGCCGACCGACCGAACGGCACCGCTCGCCGTCGCCCCCGCGGTAGACCCCAGACTGTCGAGACTCCCGGACGCGATGGGCGCGAGCGACCCCGCCACCGACATCCTACTCCTGCCCGAACCAGGTGTTCGTTATCTCCTGGTACGTCCCGTCGTCTTGGACGGTCGCGAGCCCGTCGTTGAGCGCGGACTGGAGCTCCGACTCGCCCTGGCGGAGCCCGAAGCCGAACTGCTCTCCGGTCTCCTCGACGAACGCGATCGTCACGTCGCGGTTCGCGGCGAACGTCTCCGCGACGGGGTTGTCGACGACGACCGCGTCGATGTTCTCGTTCGAGAGGTCCTCGACCGCGAGGACGTAGCTGTCGTACGTCGAGAAGTTTTCCTCCGAGATGATCCCCTCGTCGACAAGGTTCGCCTCCACCTCGTCCGCGCCGGTCGTTCCCGACTGCGCCCCCACGCGCGTACCCTCGAAGTCCGCCCATCCCGACGGCTGGAAGTCGCCGCCCTCGCGCACGAGGATCGCCTGGTCGGACTCCCAGTAGGGGTCGGAGAAGGCGATCGTCTCTTGCCGCCCCTCGGTGATCGTCATCGCCGCCGCGATGACGTCGATCTCTTCGTTCTGCGTGAGCGCGGGAATGAGCCCGTCGAAGTCGAAGGTGGCCCACTCGTCGATCTCATACTCCGTCTCCTCGACGACCGCCTCGAGCAGGTCGACGTCGAACCCGACTAGCTCGCCGTCCTCCCGCATTTCGAACGGCGGGAATCCGGGCGCGGTTCCGGGCGTGATCGTCATGCTGCCCCCGCTCTCGCCGAGACAGCCGGCGAGGCCGGTGGCTCCAACGGCGGCCGTTCCGCCGGTCAGTTTCAGGTAGGTCCGACGACTCACATCAGCGTGCGTGCGGCGTGTCATACCCGTGCGAGTACGGCGAGCGATTTCAACCTTTCCTCCCTCGGGCAGGGTCACCCCGTCTCTGGGGGTCCGACACCGCCTTTGCCAGGGTGGCTAACAAAAATTCGGCCGTGCGGCGCCGGTCAGTCGCCGCCGATGGGGACGGAACCGTCGCGCATCGACTCTGTCCCGCGGAGGGTCCACGCCGCGCCCGCGGCGAGCGCGACCGCGACGCCCAGCGCGGCGAGGTTGATCCCCTGCCACGTGGCGGTGTACAACACGAGATCGCGACCGAGAAGCAGCGTCCCGACGAGCGCGGCCATCGACCCGGCGGCGAGCGCGCGGACGGTGGCGGCGGTGCCGGCGTCGAGCCCGTCGTACCGGTTCCGGGTCGCCTCCGTCGCGTACGCGACCGTCGCGACGAGCCCGAGGTGCCCGGCGAGCCCGGTGATATAGAAGGCGGCCTGCGCGGGCGGCGCGTAGGTGAGGAACGGCACCGCCCGCGAGAAGACCGCGCTGGCGACGATGCCAGCGACCGCGACCCCTGCGGCCGCGCGGAGCAGCCGCACGTTCCCCCGGCCGCCGCCCCAGATGGTCGCCAGCCCGAGCAGGGTGAAAATCGCCAGCGCCACGATCAGGTGTGCGGCGTGCGTCGACACCGTGTACCCGCCGGGGACGAGTCCACTGAGGGTAACGGTGATCGCGCCGACGGTGATCTGAAGCGGGAGGATCGCGACCGCCAGCGTCGCCGCCAGTTTCGTCCGACGCTCGAAGCCGGAGCCGAACCACGTCCACCCGGCGACCCCGATGATGAGGAAGCCGGTGACCATCGCCCACACGCGGTGGAACCACTCGATGAAGTCCGGGTTGATCGTGAGTGCCGGGATCAGCTGGTCGGAACACAGCGGCCACTGGGCCTGACACGCGAGCCCGGAACCGGTCGCCGCGGTGTAGACGCCGAGCGAGAAGAGGACGAGTGTCATTCCCGTCGTCGCCGCCGCGTATCGCCTGAACGTTAGCCACGCGGGCCGAAGACTCATTGGCCGATTTCGGGCGCGCGCGCACTTAGACCGTTCGGCCGCTCCCCGCGCACGGGAAGCGATCGACCGACCGTCGGCAGAGTTTCTTATAAATACGGTGCGGTTGGCGCGCGCCTCCGAGCGGCCGCCATCGGCGGCCGCGAGGAGAGAGAGACCAAAGGTCTCTCTGACAGCCGGCGGCGCAGCCGCCGGCGAGAGCGCGTGCGAGGGAGTCAGTCGCCGGAGCGAAGCGACGGCGACTGACGAGGTTGGGGAGGCGTGAGGCGCGGTTGCTGTGCGTTCCCGCGAGCGAAGTGAGCGGGAGCACGGAAGTCGCAGCCCGCGCAGCGAAGCGAGCAGGAACGTCTTCCGGAGGGGCGGGACTCGAAGGGGCAGGCGCGAGGACGAAGGTGGCCGAAGTAAGCACCACAGGGAGCGAGTGAAACGAGCGACTGAGGAGCGCAACGAGGCCCCCGAGTCCTCGCGCCTGGGGCTTCGGCGGTGATCGCCGCCGATCAGCTATCACTCATTTATAAGGCAGCGACTGGGATTCACGGTATTCGCCGTCGATCTGCGAGCATCTATTTATAAGTGATCTGCTGAGACTTCAGCGGTACTCTCTATTGATTCCCGACAACAATTTATAAACGACTAGTCGGGTACCGAACCCCTTACCGTCGATTTCAGCCGGACAAATTGCGCTTCGCCGTCCGCGCACGCTCGGACATCTCCTCGTTGCCGTCGACGTCCGCGAGCGTCTCGACGGCCTCGAGGTTCCGCACTGCGTCGTCAAGGAACGAGAGCACGTCGCCGGTGTACGCGTACACCATGTAGTCGTCGGTCATCACGTCGACGATGGCCTGCGGGCCGAGCCCCTCGGCGCGCAGTTCGAGGACGTAGCGCATGAACTTCTCCTCGGGATGGCCGCAGTAGGGGTTCGAGTCGCAGTCGCAGTCGAGGAAGTCCTCGGCGAAGTCGAGGACGCGGTCGCGGGTCGTCTCGTCGAGCTTCGAGAGGCCGTCGCCGGTGAACAGCAGGTCGAGGGTGGCGCCGGCGAACGCTCCCTTCGGGATGTTCGCCTCCAGCTGGGAGGCGAGCTGCCGGTGATTTTTCACGTAGATCTTGTCGGTGAAGGCCACGGTTACGCTTCGATACGCCCGCGGCCCTCAAAAACGACGCGGTGGACGGAGACGCGAGCAGCGGCCCGCCCGGGCGCTTCGTCCCGGACGCCATTCCATGCCACGCCCGTCCGGGAGTCGTAACCGTTATTTACCGAAGCGGGGTACTTTGCGACGCGTGTCCGGGTTAGGGTAGTGGACTATCCTTCAGCCTTGTGGAGGCTGAGACGCGGGTTCGATTCTCGCACCCGGACCTTCTCGCGGCGAGCAACTCCGCGAGCCGCGAGGCTCCGCAGAGAATCGAAGCAAGGAGCGGCACGAGCGAACGCGAGCGGAGCGACTGAGGTTCGATTCTCGCACCCGGACCTTCTCGCGAAACGTGACGACGAACCGATTAGAACTCGATCCGCTCGCCGTCCTCCGGGACCAGCACGTCCGCCGTCTCCGCCCGGAGCTCCTCGCGCGAGAGCAGGCAGTGGTTGATCGCCTCCATGTGGACCACGGCGACGGCGGCGTCGGTCGCCCCGCGTACGGCGGTCACGTCGTCGACGCCCATCGTGATCGGCTCGCCCTCGTTGAACCGCGCCGCACCGCCGTTGAGGACGACCGCGTCGGGGTCGAACTCGTCGAGCGTCTCCGCGACCGGTTCGTACCAGACCGTGTCGCTGGCGAGGTACAGCGTCTCCTCGCCCTCGAAGACGAACCCGGAGACGGGACCCATCCGCTCGGCCAGTTCGCCGTGTCCGTGACGGCCGGGCATCCGGTGGAGCGTGACGCCGTCGAACGACGCCGAATCCTCGACCGGTCGCACGTCGGTGAACCCGTCGTCGACGAACGCGTCCGCCTCAGCGGGCTGGCAGAACAGGGGCACGTCCGCGTCGAGCTCCGCCGCCGCCGCGTCGTCGAAGTGGTCCGGGTGGCGGTGGGTGACTATCACCGCGTCGTGCGTGAGGTCGACGTCCGGCATCGGGGCGAGCGGATTGTTCCGGTCGTTCGGGGTGTTATCGATCGGCGGCAGCGCGCCCTGCGGCGCGAACAGGGGATCGACGAGGAAGGCCGTCTCGTCCACGGTCGCGAGGACCGTGGCGTTGCGAACGAGGGTAACGTCAACGCCTGCGTCGGTCGACATGCGCGTCCTATGGCGGGCCGGGAGTTGTGGCTTGCGGCGGATCGCCGTCGATCCTCGGGAGGTCGACGACGAAGACGGCGCCGCGCGGCTCGTTGTCCTTGACCCGGACGTCGCCGCCGAACTGCGCCGTCAGGATCGAGACGAGGTAGAGGCCGATCCCCGACCCGGAGCTGTCGATCCCCTTCTGACCCTTCCCGAAGAGGTTCGGTCGGACCTCGTCCGGGATACCGGGGCCGTCGTCGGCGACGCGGACCCGAACGCGGTCCGCCGTGGCCTCCATCCCGACGGTGACCGTCGGCGTCTCGGTGTCGTTGTGCTGGACGGCGTTGTTCAACAGGTTCCGAAACACGGAGGTCAGCAGCTCGTTGGCGCGGACCGTGACCGGCGGGAGGTCGCCGTCGACGACGAAGGTCGCCTCGGGGAACGAGTCGCGCGCCGCCCGGATCTCGCCGTCGAGCAGTTCGCCGAGATCGACCGGCTTCGTCTCCGGCGCGACGTCCGCCGCGAGCGAGTCGACGAAGTCGCGGGCGATCTCGGTGAGCTCGATGACGTGTCTCGACTTCCGCAACACGCGTTCGAGCGCGTCCCGACCGTCGTCGTCGACGTGGTCCTCGAGCGTCTCGGCCCAGCCGTGGATCACCGCCATGTCGTTTCGGATGTCGTGGCGCACCACGCGGTTCAGGGCCTCGAGCTGTTCGGTCCGCTCCTCTAAGCTGATTCTGTACCTCTCCCGGTCGGTCACGTCGTCGATCGCGAGCAGCTCGCCGCCCATCGCCCCGCCGGAGGTGAACGCGTTCCGAGTGACCCGATAGAACCGCTGTGCTTCCCCCTCGCCGACGCGGACGAGCCCGTTCTCGTCCACGTCTGCCGCGAGGTTCGGCAGGACCGACTCCAGGGGGTCGCCGACCGCGTCGCCCAGCTCCGGAAACAGGTCCCGGGCGGCCCGGTTGAAATCGCGGACGTGGCCGGCCCGGTCGACGAAGACCGCGGCGGCGTCGCTCTCGGCGGCGAACTGGATCGTCTCGAACCGGCGGAAGTAGACGAACAGCGTTCCGAGCGCGAACAGCGCGACGCCCGGCGGCTCGTACATCAGCGGGAGCAGTCGCGGGGACGCGGCGCCGAAGACGGTGGCGACCGTCGGGATCCCGGTGAGGGCGACGAGCCCGATCAGCGGCCGGCTGTCGGTCCCGGTGTAGTAGAACTGCTCTAAGAGCATGAAGAAGCCGACGGCGATGACCGCGTACGACAGACCGAGCACCGCCCAGTAGAGGGGTCCATGTTGGATCGCCAGGTGCGGGAACGGCTCCGTCCGCCACGCCGTCGTGAAGTAGAGGCCGTGGAGCGGGTTCGTGACCTTCAGGAGGGCCGTCGCGGCGAAGACGCCGATCGCGGCCCGCCGATACGGGGCGCGTCGCGGCGACCGCCCCGTGTAGGCGGCACAGAAGTAGAGCCACGTCCCCACCGCCAGCAGCGCGAACACGAACCCGACGATGTAGAACCCGACCTTCGCCGCCGAGCCGGGCGCGACGAGGTACCCGACGTAGCCGCCGGCCCAGAGGGTCACCGCGATCAGGAGCGCGACGAACCCCTGCCGCGTCTCGGCGTCTCGTATCCGCAGAGCCCGCGGCACGGCCGCGACGCACGCGACCGCGGCGGCCGCGAACACGGCCACGTGTGCGAGGAATATCGGGCTCATGCGTCGAACGTGCTGTCTTCGGGAGGTCGTCGGATAACGGTTCGGAGATCCGACCGGCCCACCCGAAGGTCCGCAGGAGCCCGAGCACCCACCGCGCCACCTCGGAGCGGACGAAGAAGGCGCCCTCGGGGCGCGAGAGCCGCCGCCCGGACCACAGCGCCGCGTCCACCGTCATGACCAGTTCGGGGCGAGGCCCCCATCGCGACGATCGTCAGGCCGACCGTGAGCTCGCTCACGCCGAACCGCCGGGCGATCCGCACCGTCGAGTCGACGAGCGCGCGGGCGCCGATCCACGGGCCGAGGACGGTGACCGCGATGACCGCGAGCTGGGCGATCGGCGCTCCCGAAAGCACGTACGTAGCCGCTCTCGAACGGCGGTGGAAAACCGATCCGCCGAACCGGCGCGGTCCGACCCGCGGCGTATCGCCCGCGTATTTATATGTCGCTCGCGAGTCACACCGACCGTCATGAACAGACGTGAGGCGACGGCGACTCGACGCGGGCTGCTCCGGAAGAGCGCCGGGCTCGGCGCCGTCGGGGTCGCCGCCCTCGCCGGGTGTTCGGGGTCCGACGGCGACGAGCCGGCCTTCGAGGAGAGGTTCGAGGACGGGCTCGGCGACTGGGAAACGGGCGCCGCGATCGGTCCTGAGGTCGACATCGACGACTTCGACTGGGAGGTCGATGTCTCCGAGACGGAGGCGGTCGCGGGCGAGCGCTCGCTCCGGATCTGGAACCAGGGCGACTACGACGACGGGGTGACGTGGGCGGTCCACCCGGTCCCGATCGAGTCCGGCGAGTCGTATCAGATCGAGGTGAGCGGGCAGTTCTGGAGCGAGTCGGAGTCGTTCAACACGATCCGGCACGCGCTGATGCGGCTGGCCCCCGAGCTGCCGGAGACGGAAGAGGACTTCCCGCAGCCCGGGCTCAACACGACCGACCTCGGCGAGACGCCGTACGGCGGGCTCCGCGACGCGCTGTGGCTCGCGGACGGCTGGCGCGAGTACGCCTTCGAGTGGACGACCCCGGAGCTGTCGACGGACACGCTGTACCTCGCCGTCGGCACGGCCGTGATCTGGGAGGCAGACGCGACGCACTACGTCGACGACCTCTCGGTGACCGTCGAACCGCGATGAGCGGGAACTCGGAGACGGCGTCGAGCGCTTCCGATGCCCCTGACGGCCCCGACGCCGAGAGCGACACCGACACCGCCGACACGATGCGCGAGCGCGCCGGCGAGAACCGCGTCAAGCTCTGGCTGCTGTTGCGCGCGAACCGACTCGTCGTCGCGGGGGTCCTGACGGTCGCCGTCTTCGTCGCGTTCGTCGCCGTCGCAGTCGGCCTCTCGCCGTCCCTCGCGGAGAAGGTCGGGTCGAGCGACCCGATCGAGACGCTGTTCGCCTCGATGATCACGGCGATCGTCACCGGGGCGACGCTCGTCGTCACGATCGGACAGCTCGTGCTCACGCAGGAGAACGGCCCGCTCGGCGACCAGCAGGAGCGCATGGACGACACGCTCGCGGTCCGGGGCGACATCGCGGAACTCACTGACGGGCCGACGCCGACCGACCCGGCCGCGTTCCTCGACGCGATCCTCGGCGCCGCGGCGGAGCGCGCCCGTGACCTCCGCGACGCGGTGGACGATGAGGGAGACGACGCCGACGGGTCGAGCCGGGACGCGCTCCGAGCGGAGGTCGACGACCTCGTGACGGGACTCACCGAGAACGCCGACGCGGTTCGCGGCCAGCTCGACGGCGCCGAGTTCGGTTCCTTCGATGTCGTGTTCGCCGCGCTCAACTTCGACTACGGGCCGAAGATCGGCCGGATCGAGCGCATCACGACCGATCACGACGAGACGCTCACGGACGACGAGCGGAACCGCCTCGGGGAGCTGAAAGAGACGCTGTCGCTGTTCGGCCCCGCCCGCGAGCACGTCAAGACGCTGTACTTCCAGTGGGCGCTGATCGACCTCTCGCGCCTGATCTTGTACGCCGCGGTGCCGGCGCTGGTGGTCGCTGGCGTCACCCTCACCGCCGTCGACGCCGGCACGTTCCCGGGGAGCACCCTCGGCGTCGACCACGTGACGCTCGTCGTCGGCGGCGCGTTCGCCGTCTCGCTGCTCCCGTTCTCGCTTTTCGTCTCCTATCTGCTCCGCGTGCTCACCCTCGCGAAGCGCACGCTCGCCATCGGGCCGCTGGTGTTGCGCGACTCGGAGTGAGCTCGCTGTCGCTCTCGAACGTGCGGGACGCTCGGACGCGTCGGAACGTCGTCCGAGACACTACCGGGCGGGAATCTACTGATAGGCTCGGTGGACGTGGAACCGGCCGTGTGAGCGACGAGTGACCGCCGAAAAGATATAAACGAGAACGCGACCAATGACGACGTATGAGTATCTCCCGCGACGAGGACGTCCTCGGGGGCGAACCCCGAATCGAGGGGACGAGAGTCGGCGTCCGGCACGTCGCGGCCAGGGTCGTCGATAACGACCGGTCACCCGCACACGTCGCAGACCAACTCGAAATCTCTCTCTCCGAGGTGTACGAGGCGCTCTCGTACTACTACGCGCACGTCGAGGAAATGCGTGAGTTCGAGCGTGAAAACGAGGCTGCCTTCGAGCGAATTCACGAGTCATCGCTGAAGCCGAAGGAAACGATTCAGTGACGGGAGCGCGGATTCTCTTGGACGAGCACGTCGGGCGAGTGTTCGAGCGCGTGCTCAGCGAGCGGGGCTACGAGGTCGAGCAGGGAAGGACGTGTTCGGCGAGTTCACTGAGGACGCGGAGCTACTGGCGTGGTGCGGCGAGCACGGCGTCGCGCTGATGACGAACAACGCGCGGGACTTCGAGGAACTACACCGGGAGATCGACCACGCAGGGCTACTGCTCTACTACGATCAGAACCGCCCCGACGAGGATCCGGAAGGACTAGCGCGAGTCGTGGACGAAGTGTTCACCCAGTACGGGGCGACGGATATCGAAAACGAGGTCGTTGACCTCGACGAGTGGTACGACTGGCTACACGGGTGAGTAAACTACCCTACCCTACTCCCTCGGCGCTACGCGCCTCGGTCCTTGAGGGTAGGGCTTTGATGTGGACTCCCGGCAATCAGTCGCCAGCAATAGGCTGGTAACTCTCGCCGTTCACCGTTCCACCATTCACACGCACGTCTACTGGTGCGTCTCCGCTCCCCGACTTGGGCGAGGAACGGAGGCTGTGTCTCTGTTTCCGGGCGTATCGCACCCCGATATTCTTCGCTGCATTGTAGTCCGCGTTGACCTCGTACCCGCACTTCTGGCACTCAAAGTGTTCACCGTGGCGGTTGTCTTCATGCGTGAACCCACAGTCCGTCCGAGAACAACGTTGGGACGTGTGGTTCGGCTCAACTTGCTCCACGGAGACGCCTTGCTCTGGTGCTTTGTACTCGACATACTCGGCGAGGCGTCGGAACGCCCACACGTGGTGCCACTTCGCGTATGGAAGTCGCTCACGGATGTCCGTTAACTCCTCGAACACGATCACGTCGCAGTCGTGTTCGACGGCTTCCGAAACGATCTCGTTGGCAACCGTGTGGATGTACTGTTTCCGCCAGGCTTCTTCGCGCTTTCCGAGGCGAAGCAGGGCATTGTGTGCGGCTTGCGTGCCGCGCTGTTGCATCTCCCCACGCCGCTTCTCGAACTCGCGGCACCAATGGTCGTACTCGTCTCCCTGCCAGAACGTGCCGGTCGAAGAGACGGCGAGGCTGTTGACGCCGAGGTCGATACCGAGGACTGTTTGGTGCCCGGTATCTGCCGAAACCTCGTTATCGTCATCATCGTCCTTCCGGGTTGTAATGTGGAAGTAGAACTCGTCAGTCGCCTTGTCGTATTGGAGTGTACTCGCCCGGAACTCATACTCGTCCGAAAGAACGTACTGTTCGTAGGGCGTCAGGCTGTCCGCCGGAAGTTCAAACTCGCACTCAACCCGCCCGTTGACGGTTGAGAGTGAAACTTTGTTCCGATAGAACGTCGCACTCCGCTTGTCATAGAGCATACTCCACGACGTGAACTCCGGTTGGCTCACACGCTTCCCCTGTTTCCACC
Organism: Halorubrum sp. T3; assembly: GCF_000296615.1. Taxonomy (NCBI): domain Archaea; kingdom Methanobacteriati; phylum Methanobacteriota; class Halobacteria; order Halobacteriales; family Haloferacaceae; genus Halorubrum; species Halorubrum sp. T3. The sequence goes on from NZ_JH815330.1 coordinate 1,005,051, forward strand.
GTTCAACGACGCCTTTCGTCGCTTGGACGGCGCGTCGGATGGCTTCTTGAACGAGGTTCGCGGTGAGTTCAGTTTCTTCCCGCAGCTCCGCGTAGAGTGCGTCTCGCGCAGTTGAGTTCGCCGTGACGCAGTTCGTGTAGGAACGGTCGTCCCAACAGAACTCGGCAGCACGATTCGCGCAGTGAAGGAACTGTCGCGCGGATTCGTGGAGGTCGTCGCGCCGCTCGTCGGGAACGATGAGTTTGACCGGCGCGGTTCGACGCACCTCCATATTTCAGATTACTACATGACGGTACTTATATACTTGGGAGTCGGGTAGCTACTGTCGGGCGGTTGCGTCGTCGGTTGTCGGTTTCCTCTCCGACCTACTCGCTCGCTACACTCGCTCCTTGAGGTCGGAGGCTCCACCTTGAATTATGCTGACAGTCAACAGTTCGATGCCCGACTCTACGGCGTACCGCTTTTTGATTCCGAAATGTGCGCCCGCAACACTAACGACCGGTCTCATCTCCGGCGGCGTGCCGCGTCGACCGGGAAACCCTCGTGGCGGGCGGTCGCCTGCGCGGCGACGGGCGGGTCGCGTCAGCGACCGATGTGACGCGCCTGGGTTCTCCGCGCTGTCATCGCTCCCATCGGGGAGTACTCGGGCGGGGACTAATGGCGCGCGCTCGACGGTAGCCGCTCGGCGCGTTTAAAAGGTCCGCTGGGGGACCGTCACTCTCGTTTTTCGCTTCCACCGACGCTGATCGTGTCCGCTTCCGGTTCCTGCGGCTCCGAGACCGAGACGGGGTCGATCCCGCGGCGCCCGGCGTCGAACTCCGAGAGCAGGTAGACGAGCGCGACGAGCGTCAGGACGCCGACCGGGAGCAACACGAACGGCGTAATTCCGAGGAATCCCCACACGAGCAGCAGCGCCACGGAGACTAACCCCACGGTGACCGCGTAGTAGATCTGGGTGCGGACGTGGTCGATGAGGTCCGCGCCGGTGAACGTCGCGGACAGCACCGTCGTGTCGGAGATTGGCGAGCTGTGGTCGCCGAAGATGGCCCCGGAGAAGATGACGCCGACCATCACCGCGACGAGGGTGTGCCCCTCCGCGCCGCCGCCGGTGATCTCCCAGGCGATGGGGACCGCGATCGGGGTCATGATCCCCATCGTGCCCCACGAGGTCCCGGTCGAGAAGGCGATGAAGCCGGCGACGACCATCACGAGCGCCGGGAGGACGGCCTGTGGAACCGTCCCGACCGTCGCCTCGGCGACGTACTGGCCCGTCTCCAGCGCGGAGATCACCTCGCCGATCCCCCACGCGAGCACGAGGATCGACACCGCGGTGAGCATGATTCCGAACCCGTCGACGGTGTACTCCGTCGCGTCGCCGAAGCCGAAGACCCGGTAGACCTTCCCGAGGACGAACCCGGACAGCACCATGCCGAACGCGCCGATCATCAGCGCGGTCGCGAAGTCAGCGTTGATGACCGCCTCCCAGAGGCGGTCGCCCGCGCTCCCGAACTCGGCCGCGAGGAAGTCGGCGAGGAACCCGGTCGGCGCGAAGCCGCCGGACCAGAACGCGGTCCCCACTGTGACGACGATCAGGACCGCGACCGGCGCGAAGAAGTTGATCAGCCGAGGCGTCGACGCCGGCGGTTCGCCCAGCTCGCCGGCCACGTCCTGCATCGGCTCCGCGCCCTCTCGAGTGACCTGCCCGGTCGTCCACGACCGGTGTTCCGCCGTCAGCATCTCGCCGTAGTCGCGCCCCCACAGCACCACGATGGCGACCATCGCGATCGCGAGGATCGCGTACATGTTGAACGGGATCGAAGAGAGGAACACCTCGAAGGTGCTCGGCCGGTTCGCCTCGGCGACGCCCGCCTCCGCGTACCCCTCGTCGATCAGCGACAGCTGGAACGCGACCCACGAGGAGATCCCGAGCGTGGCGACCGGGGCAGCGGTGGAGTCGACGATGTACGAGAGCTTCTCGCGGGATATCCGGAGCTGGTCGGAGACGTCTTTCATCGCCGAGCCGACGATGGCGGTGTTGGCGTAGTCGTCGAAGAAGAGGACGATCCCGAGCGCCCACGCCGCCAGCCCCGCCTTGCGCTGCGTGTCGAGGCGCTCGATCGCCCAGTCGCGGATCGCGTAGGTCCCGCCGAGGTTCCACACCAGCGCCACGCCGGAGCCGAGCAGGAGCGTGAACACGAGGATCGTCGCCTGGAACCCGTCGTCGGCGATGATCGCGGCGACGATCCAGTCGAACGTCTGGACGATCCCGAGCCCGCCCGTGTAGATCACGGCGCCCGACCAGATGCCGAGGAACAGCGAGAGGATCGCCTTGCGGGTGACGATCGCGAGCGCGATGGCGAGCAGCGGCGGGACGATCGAGAGCGCTCCGAACTCGGACATAGCGTGCGAGTACCACGCACCCATATTTAAAAGGTATCACCGAGCGACGGAGAACGCACGACCGCGACCGGACCGACCGGCCCGCGGGCGCGACGGGACCGCGGCCGGCGGAATCGACGCGTATCCGAACGCACTTACGTCCCTGTCACGGACCCACGCGCAATGTCTGTCCGAGTCGGCATCCTCGGCGCGACGGGCGCCGTGGGCCAGCGATTCATCCAGTTGCTCGACGACCACCCGACGTTCGACCTCGCCGCGGTCACGGCGAGCGCGGAGAGCGCGGGCGAGACGTACCGCGAGGCGGCCAAGTGGCGCGTCGACACGCCCATCCCGGACGACGTCGCCGAGATGGAGGTCGCGGAGACGACGCCCGCGGGCATCGCGGACGACGATGTCGACCTCCTGTTCTCCTCGCTCCCCTCGGGCGTCGCGGCCGAGGTCGAGCCCGCCTTCTTGGAGGAGGGCTACGTCGTCTCCTCGAACTCCTCGAACGACCGGATGGCGGCGGACGTGCCGCTCACCATCCCGGAGATCAACCCCGGTCACCTCGACCTGATCGAGGTCCAGCGCGACGAGCGCGGCTGGGACGGCGCCCTCGTGAAGAACCCGAACTGCTCGACGATCACGATGGTGCCGACGCTCGCGGCGATCGACGAGTTCGGTCTTGAGAGCGTCCGCGTCTCGACGCTTCAGGCCGTCTCCGGCGCCGGCTACTCCGGTGTCACCTCGATGGAGATCATCGACAACGCCATCCCGCACATCGGCGGCGAGGAGGAGAAGATGGAGACGGAGTCGCGCAAGCTGCTCGGCGAGTTCGACGGCGCCGAGGTCAGTCTCCACGACGCCGACGTGGCGGCCTCCTGTAACCGGATCCCCACGCTCGACGGTCACTTGGAGAACGTCTTCGCCGAGTTCGCCGACGACCCCTCCCCCGAGGACCTCCGCGAGGCGATGCGCTCGTTCGAGGGTGCCGGCGACCTCCCGAGCTCGCCCGACCAGCTGATCAAGGTGTACGGCGACGACGAGCCCGAGCGCCCGCAGCCCCGCCTCGACCGCACGTACGCGGACGGGATGGGGATCGTCGCCGGCGGCGTCCAGTCGACGGACGCCGGCGCGAAGTACAACTGCCTCGCGCACAACACGATCCGCGGCGCGGCCGGCGCCTCGCTGCTCAACGGCGAACTGCTCGTCGAGGAGGGGTACGTCTAACTGCTCGTCGAGGAGGGGTACGTCTTACTGTCAGTTGAGGAGGGGTACGTCTTACTGTCAGTTGAGGCAGGGCCCGTCCGACCGAACGGCTCGGCGCGAGCGATGGCGGACGGCGAGACCGTCAAAGCCTTTATCCTCCGCGTTCCGGTCCCGGTCGCCATGTCGGAGACGACCAGATCCCTCCGTCGAGGCGTCGCCCTCCTCCTGATCCCGCTGTCCGGAGCGACCTCGCTCCCCGCGTTCGTCGAGTCCGCGCTGCCCGGCGTCTCGGACGTCGTCGGCGTCGCGCTGTTCGTCGCAGCCGTCACGTATCTCGTCGCGAGCGTCGGGCGGCAGGTCGCCGAAGCGGCCGACACGCCGCTGTAGTCGGGCAGCGCGGCGGCCTCGGGGGTTCTACTTCCCTTCGAACTCGGGCTCGCCGTCGCCCATGAACGCCGTGACCCCTTCCATGAGGTCGTCGGTGTTCATTACGTGGCCGAAGCCCATCGCCTCGACCTCCAGCCCGGCCTCGTTGTCCGTCCGGCCGGCGTGGATCGCGCGCTTCGTGTACTTCTGGGCGATCGGCGGGCCGCCGGCCAGCTGCTCGGCCAGCTCGCGGGCCCGCTCGTCGAGCTCGTCGTCCGGGACGACCTCGTTGACGAAGTCGTACTCGGCCATCGTCTCCGCGTCGTAGCGGTCGGCGGTGAGGATGATCTCCTTCGCGCGCCCCTCACCGACGATCCGGGCGAGGCGCTGCGTGCCACCCCACCCCGGAAGCAGGCCGAGGTCCAGCTCGGGCTGACCGAGCTCGGAGCGCTCGGAGGCGATCCGCATGTCCGCGGCGGTCGCCAGCTCCATCCCGCCGCCGAGGCAGTAGCCGTCGATGGCGGCGACTACGGGCTTGTCCGACTCCTCGAGCTTGCCGAACGTCTGCTGGCCCTGTCGGGAGAGCTCCACGGCGTGGATCGGGTCGGCGCCGCCCGCGGCCATGCTCTGGACGTCCGCGCCCGCGGAGAAGGCGCGGTCACCGGCGCCGGACAGCAGGATGGCCCGGACCTCGTCGTCGTCGTCCAGCCGGTCGATCGCGTCCGCGAGCTCGTCGAGGACTTCGCCGCTGATCGTGTTCATCCGGTGCGGGCGGTCGATCTCGACGTGGCCGACACGGTCGTCGACCGCGACGTTCAGCACCTCGTAGTCGGGGCCATCCTCGGCGTCGCTCGCGTCGCCGCTCCCGCCACTCGCGCCGCCGCGGAACCCGCCGGATTCGCCGGCCTCGCGGAGATAGTCGGTCGCCTCGTAGCGCGCCTCGCCCGTCTCTTCCGCGAGCGCGTCGAGCGTCTCGACGAGCGCGTCGAGCCCCTCCTCGTCCGCGAGCTTGGCGGGGCCGTCGGGGAAGCCCGCGCCGAGCTTGACGGCCTCGTCGATGTCGTCGGCGTCGGCCACGTCGTTGCCGATGAGGCCGGCCGTCTCGTTGGCCATCACGGCGAGCAGGCGGCGGCGGACGTCCTCGTCGACCGCGTCGCTGGGGATCTGGGCGCCGTCGCCGTCCTCGTAGTCGTAGAACCCCTTCCCGGTCTTCTTCCCGAGGTTCTCCGCCTCCACCTTCTCGCCGAGCAGCGGGCAGGGACGGTAGGCGTCGCCGAGCACCTCGTGCATGTACTCCAGCACGTGGTAGCCCACGTCGATGCCGACCTGGTCGGCGAGCTCGAACGAGCCCATCGGGAGGCCCATCCCGAACTTCGTCGTGGAGTCGACCGCCTCCATCGTCGCGTCGCCGGACTCGACGATCCACGCCGCCTCGTTCATCAGCGGGACGAGGATCCGGTTGACGATGAAGCCGGGGCTGTCCTTGCGGACGCGGACCGGGGTCTTCCCCATCGACTCCGCGAGCCCCTCGATCAGTTCGAGGGTGTCCTCGCTCGTGTGCTTCCCGGAGATGACCTCGACGAGGTCCATCCGCACCGGCGGGTTGAAGAAGTGCATGCCGCAGAAGCGCTCGGGGCGGTCGGTGACCTCGGAGAGCTCGGTGATAGAGAGGCTGGAGGTGTTGGTGACGAAGACGGCCTCCTCGGGCGCGTGCTCGACGACCTCGTCGTACACGTCCTTCTTGATCGCCATCTTCTCGGGGACGACCTCGACGACGACGTCGGCGCCGTCGAGCGCGTCTTCGAGGTCGACGAACGCTTCGACGCGGTCGAGCGCGGCGTCGGCCTCGTCGTCGCCGATCCGGTCCTTCTCGGCGAGCTTGCCGAGCGACCACTCGATCTGGTCGTACCCCTTCTCGACGAGCTCCTCGTTGATGTCGCGGAGCGACACGTCGTAGCCGGCGAGCGCCGCCACTTCCGCGATGCCGTGCCCCATGTTTCCGGCACCGAGCACTGCCACGCGCTGAACGTCTTCGAGCTGCATACCCGAACGGTCGGAACCGTCATGGTTGAACGTTTTCATCTTCCAAACGCGAAACGCACCGTTAGTTTATTCGGGTAGGCTACGCCGGATCCCCGCGCGTCGAGTCGGAACCGAAGCGTGTCGGAGCGGAACCGAACGTACTCCTGCGTGCGGTCCCGTCTCCCGGACATGGACGACGACGTCGCGGCGACGCTGCGCGAGGACCCGACGATGGCGGCGCTCGTCGACCGGCACGGACGGCTCTCGGTCGAGCCCGCGGACGACGAGTTCGGTCGGCTCTGTACCTCCATCGTGAACCAGCAGCTCTCGACCGCCTCCGCGGACGCGATCCGCGAGCGGTTCGTGGACGTGCTGGGCGGCGACCCGACGCCCGACCGCGTCCTCGCGGCCGACGAGGACGCGTTGCGCGAGGCCGGCCTCAGCGGCACGAAGGTCGAGTACCTACGGAACGTCGCGGCCGCGTTCCGCGACGACGAGCGCGACTTCACCCGGGCGGGGCTGGCGGGCGTGAGCGACGACGAGGTCGTCGACCGGCTCACCGAGATTCGTGGGGTGGGCGAGTGGACCGCCCGGATGTACCTCATCTTCGCGCTCGGCCGCGAGGACGTGCTTCCCCTCGGCGACCTCGCGGTGCGGAAGGGGATCGAGCAGGTGTACAACGACGGCGCGGAGCTGAGCCGGGCGGAGATGCGCGAGATCGGCGAGACGTGGCGCCCCTACCGGAGCTACGGCACGCGGTACATCTGGGCAGAGTACGAGTCGTAATCGGTTGGGTTTGGATCGCCCGTGAACGTTGTCCAAGTGCCAGTCGTTCGGGCGGACGACGGTGATATTTATAAACAACTGATCGGCTCTGTTGAAATCCTATTCTTCAGACAGATACTCAGATGAAACGGCTGGTCAATGAAGGGTGCTTCCTGATCGGTAGCGGGAGTAGGTATCGCAGATCAGTGGCCGCGATGTGGTGTTTAAATAACCACGAGCGACGGCGACGAGCGCTTATAAAAGGGGTGCGGTGGCGCGCCTGCGAGCGGCCGGAGCGAAGCGGAGGCCGCGAGCCAGC